>NZ_MSAJ01000022.1:0-665375 GCF_044510355.1 Pseudomonas sp. DD1
AGTCGACCTTGGCGGCACGGCCACGGCGCCACATATTCACCCGGCGCAGGGCGCCGAGGACGGCGAGGCCCATCGCTGCGAACAAAAGAACAGGAAGCAAGGTGTTCAACATGGTGAAGCTCCCACATTTTTGACCGAGTCCACATTGGTTCGGTGTTGGGTCAGAAATCCTTGCACAGGCGCAGGGCGTCGTAGATCGCAGCGTGGGTATTGCGCTGGGCCACACAGTCGCCGATGCGGAACAGCAAGTAGCCCTCCCCCGGCTCGCTCAGGCACGGTTGCGGCTTGATCGCGAACAGCGCCTCAACGTCCATCTGCCCCTTGTTGCGCGCCCCTTGCTTGAGGGCGTAGTAGATTTCTTCGTCCGGACGCACGCCGTTCTCCACCACCACCTGGTCCACCACCCGCTCTTCCTTGGCGCCGGTGTATTCGTTCTCCAGCACGGCGATGAGTTTGTCGCCCTCGCGGTAGACCTTCTCCAGCATCATGTCGCCGGTCATGATCACTTCCTTGGGGTACATGCTGCGGTAGTAGGTCGGGAATGACGTACCGCCGATGGCCACACCAGGCTTGATATCGTCAGTGACGATCTCGACCTGGCAGCCCTTGTCGGCCAAAAAGTCCGCCACCGACATGCCGGTGAATTCGCAGATGGTGTCGTACACCAGCACGTTCTTGCCCGGCGCCACCTTGCCGTCGAGCACGTCCCAACTGCTGACCACCAGGCCTTCTGCCGCGCCCCAGTGTTCGTTCTGCTCGAGGAACGGGTGCCCGCCCACGGCCAGCACCACCACATCGGGACGCAGGTCGAGGATGGTCGCGGCATCGGCAGCCACGCCCAGGCGCAGGTCGACGTTCAGCCGCGCCAGTTCCAGCTGGAACCAGCGGGTGATACCGGCGATCTGGTCGCGCTGCGGCGCCTTGGACGCCGTGGTGATCTGCCCGCCGATAAAGTCTTTTTTCTCCAACAGGGTCACGTCGTGGCCACGCTCGGCAGCGACCCGCGCCGCTTCCATCCCGGCCGGGCCGGCACCGACCACCACCACTTTGCGCTTGGGCCCGGTGGATTTCTCGATGATGTGCGGCACGCCCATGTATTCACGGGAGGTCGCGGCATTCTGGATGCACAGCACGTCCAGGCCCTGGTACTGGCGGTCGATGCAATAGTTGGCGCCGACACACTGCTTGATCTGGTCGATCTGGCCCATCTTGATCTTGGCGATCAGGTGCGGGTCGGCCATGTGCGCACGGGTCATGCCGACCATGTCCACATAGCCGCCTTCGAGGATGCGCGTGGCCTGGTTCGGGTCCTTGATGTTCTGCGCGTGCAGCACCGGGACCTTGACCACTTCCTTGATCCCGGCGGCCAGGTGCAGGAACGGCTCCGGTGGGAAACTCATATTGGGGATCACGTTGGCCAGGGTGTTGTGCGTGTCGCACCCCGAGCCGACCACGCCGATAAAGTCGAGCATGCCGGTGTCGTCGTAATACTTGGCGATCTGCTTCATGTCCTCGTGGGACAGGCCGTCCGGGTGGAACTCGTCACCGCACAGACGGATGCCGACGCAAAAATCCGGGCCGACTTCTGCACGCACGGCCTTGAGCACTTCCAGGCCGAATTTCATCCGCCCCTCGAAGCTGCCGCCCCATTCATCGGTACGCTTGTTGACTCGCGGGCTCCAGAACTGGTCGATCATGTGCTGGTGCACCGCCGACAGTTCCACGCCATCCAGGCCACCGGCCTTGGCCCGAGCTGCGGCGCTGGCGTAGTTGCCGATCACCCGCCAGATTTCTTCCGGTTCGATGGTCTTGCAGGTGGCACGGTGTACCGGCTCACGCACACCGGAGGGCGACATCAGGGTTGGCCAGTTAAAGCCGTCCCAACGCGAGCGACGGCCCATGTGGGTAATCTGGATCATGATCTTGGCGCCATGCTTGTGCATCGCGTCAGCCAGGTTCTGGAAGTGCGGGATGATGCGGTCGGTGGACAGGTTCACCGAACTCCACCACTCCTGCGGGCTGTCGATCGCCACCACCGAGGAGCCGCCACAGATCGCCAGGCCAATACCGCCCTTGGCTTTCTCTTCGTAATACTTCACATAACGCTCGGTGGTCATCCCGCCGTCGGTGGCATACACCTCGGCGTGGGCGGTACTGAGCACGCGGTTGCGGATGGTCAGTTTGCCGATCTGGATCGGCGCAAACATTGCTTCGAAAGCCATGGCACGGTCCTCGGCTTACAACGGCTTGACGGTGAACAAGCCGTCATCGTGGCCCTCTTCGGAGCCTCCGTAGACTTGTTCGGCGACAGTGCGGATCTGGCTGCCGCGCGCTTGCAGAATCTGGTCCATGGCGCCGGCAAACCAGCCGGTGAACATGTAGTCCACTTTGCGCCCGACCTTGCCGTACACATACACAAAGGCCGAGTGTTCGAGCTTGACGCTGGCGGTGCCTTTGTCGAGGTCGATGTCCTGGATCTTGAACAGGCCCCAGCCGCGCTGCGACAGGCGCTTCATGTAGTGTTCGAACACCGCGACGCCTTCCAGGCCGTGGCATTCGGCTTCTTTTTCACACCAGTGCCAGGCCGATTTGTAGCCGGCCTTGTAAAGGATTTCGGCGTAGGCTTCAGCGCCCAGCACTTCCTCGATGCCCATATGGTTGTTGACGAAGAAATGGCGCGGCACGTACAGCATCGGCAGGGCGTCGGAGGTCCAGACACCGGTTTCGCTGTCGACTTCGATAGGCAATTGCGGGGCGATCTTGGCCATGGAAACTTAACTCCAGAAAATTCTTGGTAATGCCCCGGCGCGAATGGCCGGGGGAGAAAAAACGATGGCTTATTCGCCCCAGACGTCTTTCAACACGTTGACCCAGTTTTCACCCATGATCTTGCGCACCACGCGTTCGCTATGGCCGCGCTTGAGCAGGGTCTCGGTCAGGTTGGGGAACTCGCCCACGGTACGAATGCCCAGCGGGTTGATGATTTTGCCGAAGCTGGTCAGGCGGCGGGCGTAGCCCTTGTCATGGGTCAGCATTTCGAAGAAATCCTGGCCATGGCCCTGGGTAAAGTCGGTACCGATGCCGATGGCGTCTTCGCCAACGATATTCATGGTGTACTCGATGGCTTCGGCGTAGTCGTCGATGGTCGAGTCAATGCCCTTGGCCAGGAACGGCGCAAACATGGTCACGCCGACAAAACCACCGTGGTCGGCAATGAATTTGAGTTCTGCATCGGATTTGTTGCGCGGGTGCTCTTTGAGCCCGGACGGCAGGCAGTGGGAGTAGCACACCGGTTTTTTCGATTCGAGGATGACCTCTTCGGATGTCTTGGAGCCGACGTGGGACAGGTCGCACATGATGCCGACACGGTTCATCTCGCCGACGATTTCACGCCCGAAGCCCGAGAGGCCGCCGTCGCGCTCGTAGCAGCCGGTACCCACCAGGTTCTGGGTGTTGTAGCACATCTGCACCACGCCGACGCCGAGCTGCTTGAAGATCTCGACATAGCCGAGCTGGTCTTCAAAAGCATGGGCATTCTGGAAGCCGAAGATGATGCCGGTCTTGCCCTGCTCCTTGGCGCGGCGGATATCGGCGGTGGTCTTCACCGGGATCACCAGGTCGCTGTTCTCGCGGATCAGGGTCTGGCTGGCCACGATGTTATTGATCGTGGCCTGGAAGCCTTCCCACACCGACACCGTGCAGTTGGCGGCGGTCAGGCCACCCTTGCGCATGTCCTCGAACAGGTCGCGGTTCCACTTGGCAATGATCAGCCCGTCGATAACGATGCTGTCGGCGTGCAGTTCGGCTGGGCTCATCAGGCGTCCCCTTATTGGCGATTCATGCGCCGAATCGTCTGCCGGCGCTTTGGGGCCAGCATATGCCCAGGGGCTGACGGAGCCGGGTGCAAAAACGACAGGGGAATTGCCGAAAGCGTCAATCCACGACAAAGGGTGCACGGACGTGTCTGTCCTGCATCTGTTCTTTGGCCTACGCTTGAGCCAGAATTCGACCCATCCCCTGACATGAGAAGGCGCAATGAAACCGATTTTCCTGGCTTTGGTACTCCTCGCCACCGGCGTCCACGCGGCTGAAGACACTGACAGCACGCCGTGTGATGGCATCGAAAACGACAAACAGACCCTGGAATGCGCCTCCTACAACAAAACCACCGCCGAACAGCTGCTCAAGGATAACTACCAGAGCTTGCTGGAACGCATGGGCACTACCTACGCCAGCAACAAGGCACAGTTGGCAGACATCACCGCTCGTCTGAAGGATGCCCAGCAGAAGTGGGAAAAGTTACGGGATGCTGATTGCGCGGTGGATACCTTCCCGGCGGTGACCGGCACCCAGGCCTATGCCATTGCGCAGAATGACTGCCTGGCGCGGATGAGTGATGAGCGGTCGGAGTTTTTGGAGTCGATTGCCCAGGAATAAGCGACAATCGCGCCCATCCTTTTCTCTGAAACAAGGCTATCCATGACTCTCTGCGGCATCGAAATCAAAGGCAGCGAAGCCATTATCGCCGTTGCCGCCCAGGACCTGACCCACGTCGCCCTGGCCACCAAGAAAATCGCCCTCGAGGACGATGACGAGGCCGCCAACGTCAAAGCCTTTGCCCACCAGGTGGCCGCGTTTGTGCGCGACAACGGCATCACCCGTATCGCGATCAAGAAACGCAGCAAGAAAGGCGAATTCGCCGGCGGCCCGACCACGTTCAAGATTGAAGGGGTATTGCAGTTGCTGGACGGCGTTGAAGTGACGCTGCTGTCGCCGCAGACCATCAATGCGCAGAACAAGAAGCATGACTTTGCATTGCCGGCGACGCTGAACAAGTATCAGCATGAGGCGTTTAAAACCGCGTGCTCGGCCTTGGTAAAAAAATAAGCCCCACCACACATCCCATGAGGGAGCTGGCTTGCCTGCTCCCTCATGGGGTCGGCATATGCCCAGTAGACTTACACCACCTCCCGCCGCCGATCCTCCCGAGGGCACTTGGCAAACCGCGCCCGGTAGCTGCGGGTGAAATACGACGGCGACTCAAACCCGCAGGCAATGCTCACTTCCAGCACGCTCATGCCGCTCTGGCGCAATAACTGCCGGGCTTTTTCCAGGCGCAGGCCAAGGTAGAAGTTGCTCGGGGTGTCGTTCAGGTGCAGGCGGAACAGGCGCTCCAGCTGTCGCCGCGTAACCTTGATCATCTGCGCCAGCATCAGGGTGCTCAGGGGCGGCTCGGTATGTAGCTCCATCTCGCCAATCACCTGCACCAGCTTCTGGTTGTTGATGCCGTAGCGCGTGGCGATCTGCATGCGCTGGTGGTCTTTGCGCGGGCGGATGCGGCCCAGCACGAATTGCTCGGAAACCTGGATCGCCAGCTCCGGGCCGTGGGCCTGGCTGATCAGGTCGAGCATCAGGTCGATGGACGCGGTGCCGCCGGCACAGGTGATACGCCGGCGGTCGATCTCGAACAGTTCCTGAGTCACCGTCAGCGCCGGATAGGACTCTTTGAAGGCGTCGATGGCCTCCCAGTGCAGGGTCAGGCGGTAGCCGTCGAGCAGGCCGGCCTGGGCCAGGACGAAGCTGCCGGTGTCGATGGCGCCCAGGGTCACGCCGTCGTGGTCGAGACGGCGCAGCCAGTGCTCCAGGGCCGGAGTGGCGAATTCCAGCGGTTCGAAGCCGGCCACCACCAGTAGGGTCGCGCCTTTTTTCAGGGGCTCCAGCCCGGCGTCGGCATTGACCGACATGCCATTGCTCGCCAACACCGCGCCGCCGTCCGCGCTCAATACGTGCCAGCGATACAGTTCACCGCGAAAGCGGTTGGCCACGCGCAGCGGTTCGATGGCGGAAATAAAGCCGATGGCGGAGAACCCCGGCATCAGCAGGAAGTAGAAATCCTGGGACATGGTGCGCACTCGTGAGACGGGTAGCGTGGTCTGTGATACGCCAGTTCCATCGCCCATTCAAGGGCACAAGGTCGCTGCAGTGCAAAAGTGGGTCGCCGCCGTGCGTTTTACCGGGCGGCAAGCTGGGTAACTTGGCTGCACGGCGCACAAAGACGCCGGAACCCACAATAACGACCTGCCGAGGGATCCATCATGAACCGACTGATCAGCCGCTGCGTGCTCGCACTCGGCGCCGTGTTGAGCACCAGCGTGTGGGCCGCCGATGCCGCCTCCTGTAAAAACGTGCGCATGGGCGTGGTGAACTGGACCGACGTGATCGCCACCAGCGCCATGACCCAGGTGCTGCTCGACGGCCTCGGCTACAGCACCAAGCAAACCAGCGCGTCCCAGCAAATCATCTTCTCCGGCATTCGCGACCAGCGCCTGGACCTGTTCCTCGGTTACTGGAACCCGCTGATGACCCAGACCATCACACCTTTCGTCGACGCCGGGCAGGTCAAAGTCCTCGACGCGCCCAGCCTCAAGGACGCCCGCGCGACTCTCGCGGTGCCGACCTATCTGGCAGACAAGGGCCTGAAAACCTTCGCCGACATTGCCAAGTTCCAGAAAGAGCTGGGCGGCAAGATCTACGGCATCGAGCCCGGCTCGGGGGCCAATACCCAGATCAAGGCGATGATCGCCAAGAACCAGTTCGGCCTGGGCAAATTCCAACTGGTGGAGTCCAGCGAGGCCGGCATGCTCGCCGCCGTGGACCGCGCCGTGCGTCGCAAGGAAGCGGTGGTGTTTTTCGGCTGGGCGCCGCACCCGATGAACGTCAATGTGCAGATGACCTATCTGTCCGGCAGCGAGGACGCTTTGGGGCCCAACGAAGGTATGGCCACGGTCTGGACCGTCACCACCCCGACCTACGCCGAACAATGCCCGAATGTGCACAAGCTGCTGACCAACCTGACCTTCACCGCCGCCGACGAGAGCCGGATGATGCAGCCGCTGCTGGAGCACAAGGATGCGTTCGAGTCCGCCAGGCAGTGGCTCAAGGACCACCCCCAGGACCAGCAGCGCTGGCTGGAAGGTGTGACCACCTTCGATGGCAAGCCGGCTGCGCAAAACCTGCAACTGAGCAGCAAATAACCTCTTTCAAATCACCGCTTCGCAGCTGATACCGGCTGCGAACGGCATCACTACGCCCGCCTGTAAGGAACCTGCCCCATGAACCACGACGTCATCATCACCTGCGCACTCACCGGTGCTGGCGACACGACCGCCAGAAGCCCCCACGTGCCGGTCACCCCCAAGCAAATCGCTGCAGCAGCAGTAGAAGCGGCCAAAGCCGGCGCCACCGTGGTGCATTGCCATGTGCGCGACCCGCACACCGGCAAATTCAGCCGCGACGTAGCGCTGTACCGCGAACTGATGGAGCGCATCCGCGAGGCGGACATCGACATCATCGTCAACCTCACCGCCGGCATGGGCGGCGACCTGGAAATCGGCGGCGGCGAGCACCCCATGGAATTCGGCCCCAACACCGACCTGGTCGGCCCGTTGACCCGCCTGGCCCACGTCGAAGCGCTGCTGCCGGAAATCTGCACCCTGGACTGCGGCACCCTGAACTTCGGCGATGGCGACACCATTTATGTGTCCACCCCGGCCCAGCTGCGTGCGGGTGCCAAGCGCATCCAGGAACTGGGAGTGAAGGCCGAACTGGAGATTTTCGATACCGGCCACCTGTGGTTCGCCAAGCAGATGATCAAGGAAGGCTTGCTCGATGACCCGCTGTTCCAACTGTGCCTGGGCATCCCGTGGGGCGCGCCGGCCGACACCACCACCATGAAAGCCATGGTCGACAACCTGCCTGCCGACGCGGTGTGGGCCGGCTTTGGCATCGGCCGCATGCAAATGCCGATGGCGGCGCAGGCGGTGCTGCTGGGCGGCAATGTGCGGGTCGGTCTGGAAGACAATTTGTGGCTGGACAAGGGCGTACTGGCGACCAATGGGCAACTGGTGGAGCGGGCCGGGGAGATCCTCAGCCGCCTGGGCGCGCGAGTGCTGACCCCGGCTGAAGGCCGAACCAGGATGGGCCTGACCAAACGCAGCTAATCCCCCTGCCGCAACCGGCTCCCACAATGAACCTCTTTAGCACTGGAAATTACCAAAATGAGCTTTATCACCGAAATCAAAACCTTCGCCGCCCTGGGCAGCGGTGTGATCGGCAGCGGCTGGGTGTCCCGCGCCCTCGCCCACGGCCTGGATGTGGTGGCCTGGGACCCGGCGCCCGGCGCCGAAGCCGCCCTGCGCAAGCGCGTCGCCAATGCCTGGGGCGCCCTGGAACAACAGGGCCTGGCGCCGGGCGCCTCCCAGGAGCGTCTGCGTTTTGTCGCGACCATCGAAGAATGCGTGCAAGACGCCGATTTCATCCAGGAAAGCGCCCCCGAACGCCTGGAACTCAAACTCGAACTGCACAGCAAAATCAGCGCGGCGGCCAAACCCGATGCCTTGATCGGCTCCAGCACTTCGGGGCTATTGCCCAGTGAGTTTTATGAAGGCGCCACGCACCCGGAACGCTGCGTGGTCGGCCACCCGTTCAACCCGGTGTACCTGCTGCCGCTGGTAGAAGTGGTCGGCGGCAAACACACCGCGCCCGAAGCAATCCAGGCCGCGATCAAGGTCTACCAATCTCTCGGTATGCGCCCGCTGCATGTGCGCAAGGAAGTCCCGGGGTTTATCGCCGACCGCTTGCTGGAAGCGCTATGGCGTGAGGCGTTGCACCTGGTCAACGATGGGGTGGCGACCACCGGCGAGATCGACGATGCGATCCGCTTTGGCGCCGGCTTGCGCTGGTCGTTCATGGGCACATTCCTGACCTACACCCTGGCCGGCGGCGATGCCGGGATGCGGCATTTCATGGCGCAGTTCGGGCCGGCGCTGCAGTTGCCGTGGACGTACCTGCCGGCGCCGGAACTGACCGACAAACTGATTGATGATGTGGTTGATGGCACCCGTGAGCAGTTGGGCAGCCATAGCATTTCGGCGCTGGAACGCTATCGTGATGATTGCCTGCTGGCGGTGCTGGAGGCGGTGAAGACCACCAAGCAAAAACACGGCATGAGCTTCGCCGAATAACGGCGGTTGCTATCTGTGGGAGCAGGCAAGCCAGTTCCTGCAGTTGACCGAGTACAGATCTGGAATTGACGACATGCCCGCACTGACGACCTACACCACCAACATCCTCCCTGACTGGGTCGATTACAACGGCCACCTGCGCGATGCGTTTTACCTGCTGATCTTCAGCTACGCCACCGATGCATTGATGGACACCCTGGGCCTGGACAGCGACCACCGCGAAGCCAGCGGCCACTCGCTGTTCACCCTGGAACTGCACCTCAATTACCTGCACGAAGTGAAACTCGGCGCCGAGGTCGAGGTGCATACCCAGTTGATCGCCCATGACAACAAGCGCCTGCATCTGTATCACAGCCTGCACCTGGTGGGCGAAGAGCGGGAGCTGGCGGGCAATGAGCAGATGCTGTTGCATGTCGACCTGGCGGGGCCACGCTCGGCCCCCTTCAGTGAGGGGGTTGCACAGCGGTTGACGGCCATCAGCACCGAGCAATCAGACCTGCCCCGGCCGGCCCTGCTCGGTCGCGTCATCGGCCTGCCCGGCAAATAAAAAAAGCCCCGATCAAGCCGTGACAGGATCGGGGCAGAGTGCTTTGTGCGAGCGTGCGGGCCGAGGGTGACCAAACCTTCATTCTGCTTGCTTGAAAACCAGTGTGCCCGCAACCACCCTCGGCAACTGGCCCGAAAACGACCTGCTCATAGTCGTTCCAGCCATCGCGTCATTCAGCCCTTGCCGACCCGCTGGCGGCCCACCAGAATCAAAGGCTCCCCTAACCAGGATGAACATCATGATGCACGCGGATTTGATTGATCAGGATGACCTGCTGAGCCAACTGCGCTCCCTGGGTTTCGAGGTGTCCAGCGGCGCCACCGCCGAGCAGGCCTGTGAATGCGCGGTACGCGGTTTGAGTGAGGCGCGGGCCAAGGCACTCAAGGGTATGGTCGAGCAGATGTACACCAGCAGCGCGACGATTCTGCCGGCGGTGCGCCAGGCGATTGATAAGCAGTTGTTGCCGGCCCTGATGCAGTTCAAACAGAATTCCGGGGCCTGATACACCGCTATCGCCGGCAAGCCAGCTCCCACATTTGAAGGTATTCACAGATCAAAATGTGGGCGCTGGCTTGCCGGCGATGCAGACGCCTCGGCCTACAGCCTTACACTGGCAAACGTCGACTCATTGCGCGCCTGGCTCAACGCCGACATCGGCCCGGCCAGCGGTGACAACACCAGCGCCTGCGGAATCGGCATCATCGCCACTTGCTGGGTGGTGTTGGAACCTACGCGCTCATCCCGTGGCGGAATGCCGAAGTATTCGCGGTAGCACTTGGAGAAGTGCGGCGTGGACACAAACCCGCACACCGAGGCCACTTCGATGATCGACATCGGCGTTTGCTTGAGCAACTGCCGGGCGCGGATCAGGCGCAGCTTGAGGTAGTAGCGCGACGGCGAGCAGTGCAGGTATTTCTGGAACAGCCGCTCCAGCTGACGCCGCGAGACGGCGACATAGACGGCCAATTCATCGAGGTCGATCGGCTCTTCCAGGTTGGCTTCCATCAGCGCGACGATTTCCTGCAGCTTCGGCTGATTGGTGCCGAGCATGTGCTTGAGCGGCACTCGCTGGTGGTCCTGCTCATTGCGGATACGTTCGTACACGAACATCTCGGAAATCGCCGCCGACAGTTCACGGCCATGGTCGCGGCTGATCAGGTGCAACATCATGTCCAGCGGCGCGGTACCACCGGAACTGGTGAAGCGATTGCGGTCGAGGGTGAACAGGCGCGTACTCATCGACACCCGTGGGAAGGCTTCCTGCATCGACGCCAGGCATTCCCAGTGCACGCTGCAATCAAACCCGTCGAGCAAGCCGGCGCAGGCCAGGGCCCAACTGCCGGTGCACACCGCGCCGAGGCGGCGGGACTGGCGCGCCTGGCTTTGCAGCCACGACACGTGTTCGCGAGTCACGGTGCGCTGGATACCCACGCCGCCGCAGACAATCACGGTGTCCAGGGCCGGGGCTTTGTGCATGGAGCAATCGGGGGTGATTTGCAGGCCATCGCTGGCCCATACCTGGTTGCCGTCGACGCTCAAGGTAGTCCAGCGATACAGCTCGCGGCCGGACAATTGGTTGGCCATGCGCAGTGGTTCCACTGCGGACGCCAGGGAAATCAGCGTGAAATTGTCCAGCAGCAAAAAGCCGATGGATTGAGGCGCACGGTTCTGGGGTTGGGCCCCGGAGTTGAACGACGTCATCGCGGTATCTCCTCACACAAAGCAGGTAATGGCCTCAGGCGAGGCTCTTGTTATTGCGCTCGTCATCCGTCAGGAGAGAGGCTTTGAATTGATAGAGCAAATGCCATGCCTAAAGTTGAATAGGTATTCAATAACTCCTGAAAACGACCTGTTGAGGTGTCTATATAAGCCCGCGCGCGGCGTGAGGATATGACTCGGAAAAAGCCTACGCTCAGGGTCTGTGAGCAGATCGGTAGCACTTGTGGGAAGGCGCTTTCAGGGCATAGGAAAAGTGTGTCACCACACGCACAGGTGACGGGTGGTCGGGAGGGAAATCGTTTGGGGGCTACTTATCTGTTTGCGACGCGCTAAAAGGTGGCGTGTTGGGGGCTGAGTGTTCACTTTATGAGCAGTGGGGTTTGACACACCACCATCGCGGGCAAGCCCCAATGCCAGTCAGTTAAACGCAGATCCCCTGTGGGAGCGGGCTTGCTCGCGAAAGCAGTGGGTCAGTCAACATCAACGTTTGCTGGGCCGACGTCTTCGAGCAAGCCCGCTCCCACATTTGATCTTCACTGCTTTGAGCATTGCGTTCGCTTAACACTCGACAGCACTCACCGCCAACCCGCCCCGCGAGGTCTCCTTGTACTTGTCATGCATATCCGCGCCGGTATCGCGCATGGTGCGGATCACCCGGTCCAGGGAAATAAAGTGCTGGCCGTCGCCCCGCAGGGCCATCTGCGCGGCATTGATCGCCTTGACCGCGGCAATCGCATTGCGCTCGATACACGGCACTTGCACCAGGCCGCCCACCGGGTCGCAGGTCAGGCCCAGGTTGTGTTCCAGGCCGATTTCGGCGGCGTTGCACACCTGCTCCGGCGAGGCGCCAAGAATCTCTGCCAACCCCGCCGCCGCCATGGCGCAGGCCGAACCGACTTCACCCTGGCAACCCACTTCGGCGCCGGAGATCGACGCATTCTTCTTGCACAGGATGCCGATGGCCGCCGCACCGAGGAAGTAGTCCACCACATTGGCCTCGGTGACTTCTTCGCTGAACTTCATAAAGTAGTGCAGCACCGCCGGGATGATCCCCGCCGCGCCATTGGTGGGTGCGGTGACCATGCGCCCACCGGCGGCGTTTTCTTCGTTGACGGCCAGGGCGAACAGGTTGACCCACTCCATGGCGCTCAAGGTCGAGCCGATCACATTCGGCTTGCCCAGCTCCTGCAAACTGCGGTGCAACTTGGCGGCGCGGCGGCGCACATTCAGGCCGCCGGGCAGGATGCCTTCATGCTTGAGGCCCTGCTCGACACAGTCCTGCATGGCACGCCAGAGTTTCATCAGGCCGCTGCGGATTTCTTCCTCGGAGCGCCAGACCTTTTCATTGGCCAGCATCAGGTCGGCAACCCGCAGGTTGTGGGTGTTGCACAACTGCAACAACTCCACCGCACTGGAAAAATCATAGGGCAGCTCGGTGCGGTCCATATCCGCCACACCGCTGCGCGCCTGGGCCTCATCCACCACAAAACCGCCCCCCACCGAATAGTAGGTATCGCGATGCAACTCGGTCTGGGCGCCGTAGACCACCAGGGTCATGGCATTGGGATGGAACGGCAGGTTTTCGTCGATCAGGCGCATGTCCCGCGACCACACAAAGGGCACCGGCACACGGTTGTCCAGCAGCAGCGTCTGCGTCTCACGCAGGGTCTCGATACGCGGGCCGATCTGCGACGGATCAATCGCATCCGGCCACTCGCCCATCAGCCCCATGATCACTGCATTGTCGCTGCCATGCCCGATGCCGGTGGCCGACAACGAGCCATACAGCTGAACTTCGACGCGCTGCACCTGTTCCAAAAGAGCACGTTCACGCAAGTCCTGGACGAACAACGCCGCGGCCCGCATGGGACCGACGGTGTGGGAACTGGACGGCCCGATGCCAATCTTGAACAGGTCGAAAACGCTGATAGCCATTGCGCGAAACTCCTCGATAGCACAGGCCAGGCGCAGTAACGCCTGGTGGCGGAGCTGCTACGCTCAAGTCGCCCAGATGGCGGCATCATCAAGCTTTCGTTGCGCCGTCCGGCGTCTGACACCGACATACCCATGCTCACCAGCGTCGTCCCCTCGCAATGGGGCGTAATCGCCGTTTTTTGCGGCGCAGATCGAGAAAAAGTGCAGTTTTGCCTGTGGAAAAACCTGTATGCGACGTCACCGACACTGGATACGACCATCCCTGTACTGGATGCGACCCACCCTGTAGGCGTCAGATTTTCACTGGTACATGATCAGTCTCGACTCGTTTGCAAGGTACCGAGGCTGCACGTTGCTCGCACGCCCCAACTGCAACACTTATAAGCGCGGTCTCGCACCGCCGGAAAAACACCAGGAGTCCAAACCCATGAAAGGTTCCCCCCCGTTGTTGTTGGCCGCCATGCTGAGTCTTCCCTTTGCGGCCCATGCTGCTGATCCCGAGCAGTGCAGCACCGTCAACTTCTCCGATGTCGGCTGGACCGATATCACCGTCACCACCGCCACCACCAGCGAAATCCTCAAGGGCCTGGGCTACAAGCCCCGGACCACGATGATTTCCGTGCCCGTGACCTACAAGTCCCTGGCTGATGGCAAGAACATGGATATCTTCCTCGGCAACTGGATGCCGACCATGGAAAACGACATCAAGCAGTACCGTGATGCCGGCACCGTGGAAACCGTGCGCGCCAACCTGGAAAACGCCAAGTACACCCTGGCAGTGCCACAAGCGCTGTACGACAAGGGCCTGAAGGACTTTGCCGATATCGCCAAGTTCAAGAAGGAGCTGGGCGGCAAGATCTATGGCATTGAACCGGGCAACGACGGCAACCGCACGATCCAGAGCCTGATCGACAAAAATCAGTTCGGCTTGAAAGACGCAGGTTTCAAGGTGGTCGAGTCCAGTGAGGCGGGGATGCTCTCGCAAGTCGAGCGCGCCACCAAACGGGAGCAGGCCATTGTATTCCTGGGCTGGGAACCGCACCCGATGAACACCCGGTTCAAGATGAAGTACCTGACTGGCGGTGACGATTCATTCGGCCCCAACTACGGCCAGGCCACCATCTACACCAACACCCGCAAGGGCTACGTGCAGGAGTGCAGCAACGTCGGCCAGCTCCTGAAAAACCTGGTGTTCACCCTCGACATGGAAAGCACCCTGATGGGTAACGTCCTCGACGACAAAATGAAACCCGACGCCGCCGCCAAGGCCTGGCTGAAGAAGAACCCGCAAGTGCTCGACACCTGGCTCGCCGGGGTCACCACCCTTGATGGCAAACCAGGACTTGCCGCCGTAAAAGCCTACCTCGACAAGTAACCGCTGACCCTGGGCCGGCGCGCCGGCCCAGGATGTTTCCCTCTTCGCATGTGGACATTCACTACCATGCTGACTGAACAGAAAGTCCCACTAGGCCAGTACATCGCTGCCTTCGTCGAATGGTTGACGCAGAACGGCGCCGATTATTTCGACGCGATCGCATCGACACTGGAAACGATGATCCACGGCGTGACGTTTGCGCTGACCTGGTTCAATCCGCTGGCATTGATCGGTCTGATTGCGCTGCTTGCTCACTACATTCAACGTAAGTGGGGGCTGACTGTATTTGTGATTGCCTCCTTCCTGCTGATCCTCAACCTGGGGTACTGGCAGGAAACCATGGAGACCCTGGCCCAGGTGCTGTTCGCCACCCTGGTCTGCGTGGTCATCGGTGTGCCGCTGGGCATTGTTGCCGCGCACAAACCGATGTTCTACACCGTGATGCGCCCGGTGCTCGACTTGATGCAGACCGTGCCGACCTTTGTTTACCTTATCCCGACCCTGACCCTCTTCGGGCTGGGTGTGGTGCCTGGCCTGATCTCCACGGTGGTGTTCGCGATTGCCGCGCCGATCCGCCTGACCTACCTGGGCATCCGCGATGTACCGCAAGAGTTGATGGATGCCGGCAAGGCCTTTGGCTGCTCGCGCCGCCAGTTGCTCTCGCGCATCGAACTGCCCCACGCCATGCCGAGCATCGCTGCCGGTATTACCCAATGCATCATGCTGTCGTTGTCGATGGTGGTGATCGCGGCCCTGGTGGGCGCCGACGGCCTCGGCAAACCCGTGGTCAACGCGCTGAACACCGCCGACATTGCCCTGGGCTTTGAAGCCGGCCTGGCGATTGTGCTGCTGGCCATCATGCTCGACCGCATCTGCAAACAACCCGACGCCAAAGTAGGGGGTGATGCATGAGCATTATCCGATTCGACAATGTCGATGTGATTTTTTCCAAAGACCCACGCGAAGCCCTCAAGCTGCTGGACGAGGGAATGCACCGCAATGAAATCCTGAAGAAGACCGGGCAGATCGTCGGCGTGGAAAAGGCCAGCCTGGATATCGAGAAAGGCGAGATCTGCGTGCTGATGGGCCTCTCCGGCTCCGGCAAATCCAGCCTGTTGCGCTGTATCAACGGCCTTAACACCGTGAGCCGTGGCCAGTTGTTTGTCGAGCATGAAGGACGCCAGATCGACATCGCCTCATGCACCCCGGCAGAGCTGAAAATGATGCGCACCAAGCGCATTGCCATGGTGTTCCAGAAGTTCGCCCTGATGCCCTGGCTGACGGTGCGTGAAAACATCAGCTTTGGCCTGGAAATGCAGGGCCGCCCCGAAAAGGAACGGCGCAAGCTGGTGGACGAGAAGCTTGAGCTGGTGGGCCTGACCCAATGGCGCAACAAGAAGCCCGACGAACTCTCGGGCGGCATGCAACAGCGCGTCGGCCTGGCCCGCGCCCTGGCGATGGACGCCGATATCCTGCTGATGGACGAACCCTTCTCGGCCCTCGACCCGCTGATCCGCCAAGGCCTGCAGGATGAGTTGCTGGAGCTGCAACGCAAACTGAGCAAGACCATCGTGTTCGTCAGCCACGACCTGGATGAGGCGCTGAAACTGGGTAGCCGGATCGCGATCATGAAAGACGGCAAGATCATCCAGTACAGCGTGCCGGAAGAAATTGTGCTGAACCCGGCGGACGACTATGTGCGCACCTTCGTCGCCCATACCAACCCGCTGAACGTGTTGTGCGGCCGCAGCCTGATGCGCACCCTGGACAACTGCAAGCGGGTCAACGGCTCGGTATGCCTGGATCCGGGCGGCGATTCGTGGCTGGACCTGGCCGAAGGCAACACCATCCAGGGCGCACGGCAAAATGGCGTGGCAATGAACCTGCAGAACTGGGCGCCGGGGCAAGCCGTGGAAGGCCTGGGGCGGCTACCGACCTTGGTGGATTCGAATATCGGCATGCGCGATGCCTTGCAGATTCGCTACCAGACCGGCAACAAGCTGGTGCTGCACGACAACAACAAAGTGGTGGGGATTCTGGGGGACAGCGAGCTGTACCACGCCCTGCTGGGCAAGAACCTGGGCTAAAAGGCAACACAAAACAAATGTGGGAGCGGGCTTGCTCGCAATTGCAATGTATCAGTCAATGAATCTGGTACTGATACACCGCAATCGCGAGCAAGCCCGCTCCCACATTTTGACCAGATGGTGTCAGTGACGACACCACCCGCCTTCAACCATCAGCTATAGACACGGCCAAGGAGCTGCCGATGGCTTTCAAACTGATCGAGCACATCCCGGGTGATCTGCTCCTGGGTGAAGCCCATCAGGTCGTACTCCTGGCCGCCGTTGTGCAGGTAAACCTCGGCGCGGTAGTAGCGCGCACGCTCCTCGTCGGCCTCGATCGACTCACTCGGCGCCGCCAGGTAGCCGTCCAGGCTCACCTCGTAGACAAACGGGTTGCCTTCCATCTCGATCCGCACGCCAATGCAGCGCTTGGATTTACCCAGCAGCGTCTGCACATCCAGCCCTTGGGCGCGCAGGGCCACAGCGGCTTCTTCCAGCGCCGGGGTGACCTTCTTGTCCATAAAGCGCTGCACCACGGCCTGGCTCGGCTGCAGGTCCTGGGCAGTCAGGCGCTCGCTGAAACCACGACGGCCGCGTTCGGCCAATTGCGCCTGCTCCTGTTCGATGGCCACGTCCTGGCGCATGGCTTTGTGCAAACCGAACATAAAGAAGATCAGCACCACCGAGAACGGCAAGCCCGCCAGCACCACCATGGTCTGCATGGCTTCAAAGTTGCCAGCAAACAGCAAGCCGATGGTCACCAGGGTGATCACCGCCGACCAGAAGATCCGCAGCCAGTGCGGCGCATCCTCATCCACGTTGCCACCTTTGCACGACAGGTTGGCCATCATCACCGCGCCGGAATCCGCCGGCGTCAGGAACAGCACAAAACCCACAAAGATCGACACGCCGATCACCACTTTCGACGCCGGGTAGTACTCCAGCAACTGGTAGATCGCCATGGAGGGTTGCTCCAACGCGGTCTTGCCCAGCTCCACGGCGCCATGGTTGAGCACCAGGTCCAGGGCCGAGTTGCCGAAGATCGACAGCCACGCCAGGGTAAAGCCCAGCGGGATCAGCAGCACGCCCGCCACCAGTTCGCGCACCGTACGGCCACGGGAAATACGCGCGATGAACATGCCCACGAACGGTGCCCAGGAAATCCACCAGGCCCAGTAGAACAGGGTCCACAGGCCCATCCAGCGCTCGGACTTCTCACCATCGCCTTCGTACACGTAGAGGTCGAAGGTTTTCAGCACCAGACCGTTCATGTAGTCGCCGATGTTCTGCACAAAGCCGTTGAGCAGGTGCAGGGTCGGGCCAAACAGCAGCACAAAAATCAGCAGGCCGCTGAACAGCACGATGTTCAGGTTGGACAAGCGACGAATGCCGTTCTCCACGCCCGACACGGCGGCGATGGTCGCCACGGTGCTCATCACGATGATCACGATCAGCAGGTTGGTGTTGCTGTGCTCCATGCCGAACAGGTTTTCCAACCCGGACGACACTTGCATCGAACCAATCCCCAGGTTTGTCACCAGACCCAGCAGGGTCACGAACATGCCGAAGCCGTCCACCGCGTGACCCGCCGCGCCTTTGACCCAACGCTCGCCCATCAATGGGTACAGCGCCGAACGCAGGGCCAGCGGCTGGTTATGGCGGTAGGCGAAGTACGCCACGGCCAGGCCGACCAGCGCGTAGATCGCCCAGCCATGCAGGCCCCAGTGCAGGAAGGTCAGCTGCAACGCCTGGCGCGCAGCCATATGGGTGGCGGCGGCGCCTTCGGGCGGGTTGAAGTAATGGTCCAACGGCTCGGACGCGCCGAAGTACAGCAACGAAATGCCGATGCCCGAGGAGAACAACATGCCGGCCCAGGCGCCGTAACTGAAGTCCGGGGTATCAGCCTTGCTGCCCAGCTTCAGTTTGCCGTAGGACGAAAACGCCAGACCCACCACAAATACCAGGTAGGCGGCGATGACCACCATGTAATACCAGCCAAAGCTTTTCGAGAGCCAGGTCTGGGCGACTCCCAGCATTCTGCCGGCCTCTTGCGGGGCGATGATCAGAACGGCGGTCAACAACAGGATCAACGCGGTAGAGGTGTAGAACACCCAACCGTTGACCCGCACTTTTTCCGGTGGGGTCTTTATTAGAGAGGCAGAACTCATGGCACAGAGGCTCCGGGCAGTGCGAGAGAGGACACAAGGCAGCGCTTGACCCACGCCATCGATTTTTCGGCAGTCGACGGACGGGTGTTATAAAGACATCCCGAAAAACCCCAGACCCCAGCAACGCGCTGTCATGGGCTGTTTCAAGGGTTTTTACGGATGTCAGATGCGTCTGCCGACACGTAGGAAATACCTGTAGGCAGCGACCATTTGTCGCAGATCTTATTCTTTGTTGATTGAACGTTCAATCAAAACAAAATAGACTGGCCTTCACGCCGACGAACGTTTACGCCCGTTGGCAGGCCTAAGGAGAGGTGCTACATGCCCAAGGTCGGTATGCAACCCATACGCCGCCAGCAGTTGATCGAAGCCACATTGACGGCCATAGATCAGGTCGGGATGGGGGATGCCAGCATTGCGCTGATCGCCCGTTTGGCCGGCGTCTCGAACGGCATCATCAGTCACTACTTTCAGGACAAGAACGGCCTGATCGCCGCAACGATGCGGTACCTGATGAATGTGCTGATCGAGAATGTCCACGAACGCCGGCAGGCATTGAAGGAAGACACCCCGCGGGCGCACCTTCAAGTGATTATCGGCGGCAACTTCGACGCCAGCCAGGTCAACGGCCCGGCAATGAAAACCTGGCTGGCCTTCTGGGCCACCAGCATGCACCACCCGTCTTTGCACAGGTTGCAGCGGATCAACGATCACCGCCTGTATTCCAACCTGTGCTGCCAGTTCCGCCGTGTGCTGCCGCTGGAAGATGCACGCAGCGCAGCCCGAGGCCTGGCGGCCTTGATCGACGGTTTGTGGTTGCGCGGCGCCCTGTCGGGAGACGCTTTCGACACGGAGCAGGCGCAACGGATCGCTTACGAATACATGGATTTCCAATTGGCCAAGCAGGTGAGTTAGAGCACACATAAACGCTCAACCCCTGAACGGCTACTGAACGGTGTTGCCAGAACCTTATGGCTGCACCTTTTGGTGGTTAACGCCAACCACTTATGCACTTGCGAGGACTTTATGGCCCGTTTCGAACTGCAAAAACTCTACATTGACGGCGGCTACAGCGGCGCTGGCAGCGATGCCACCTTCGAAGCCATCAACCCGGCTAACGGTGAAGTTCTCGCCAACGTGCAACGCGCCACATTCGAAGACGTTGAGCGTGCGGTGGTCAGCGCCGAAAAGGGCCAGAAAATCTGGGCCGCCATGACCGCCATGGAGCGTTCGCGCATCCTGCGTCGCGCCGTGGAAATCCTGCGCGAGCGCAATGATGAACTGGCGGCCCTGGAAACCCTGGACACCGGTAAATCCTTCTCTGAAACCAAGTACGTCGACATCGTCACCGGCGCCGATGTGCTGGAATACTACGCAGGCCTGGTGCCCGCCATCGAAGGCGAGCAGATCCCGCTGCGTACCACCTCGTTCGTCTACACCCGCCGCGAGCCGCTGGGCGTGGTCGCCGGTATCGGCGCGTGGAACTACCCGATCCAGATTGCCCTGTGGAAGTCCGCCCCAGCCCTGGCTGCCGGCAACGCGATGATCTTCAAGCCAAGCGAAGTCACCTCGCTGACCACCCTGAAGCTGGCCGAAATCTACACCGAAGCTGGCGTGCCGGATGGCGTGTTCAACGTTCTGACCGGTAGCGGCCGTGAAGTCGGCACCTGGCTGACCGAGCACCCACGCATCGAGAAAATCTCCTTCACCGGCGGTACCGACACCGGCAAGAAGGTCATGGCCAGCGCTTCGAGCTCCTCGCTCAAAGACGTCACCATGGAACTGGGCGGCAAATCCCCGCTGATCATTTTCGACGACGCCGACCTGGATCGCGCCGCCGACACCGCGATGATGGCCAACTTCTACAGCTCCGGCCAGGTCTGCACCAACGGTACCCGTGTGTTCATTCCAAAGCACCTGCAAGCCGCCTTTGAAGCCAAGATCGTTGAGCGTGTTGCGCGCATCCGCGTTGGCAACCCAGAAGACGAAAACACCAACTTCGGCCCACTGGTCAGCTTCGCCCACATGGAAAGCGTGCTGGGCTATATCGCCAAGGGCAAGGAAGAAGGCGCACGCCTGCTGTGCGGCGGCGACCGCCTGACCGACGGCGACTTCGCCAAGGGCGCATTCGTGGCACCGACCGTGTTCACTGACTGCACCGACGACATGACCATCGTGCGTGAAGAAATCTTTGGCCCAGTGATGAGCATCCTCACCTACGAGACCGAAGAAGAAGTGATCCGTCGTGCCAACGACACCGACTTCGGCTTGGCCGCTGGTCTGGTGACCAAGGACCTGAACCGCGCCCACCGCGTGATTCATCAGTTGGAGGCGGGTATCTGCTGGATCAACGCCTGGGGCGAGTCCGACGCGAAGATGCCGGTTGGCGGCTACAAGCAGTCGGGTGTTGGCCGTGAGAACGGCATCAGCTCGCTGAACAACTTCACCCGCATCAAATCGGTACAGGTTGAGCTGGGCGACTACGCCTCGGTGTTCTAAACCCGAGTTCTGTATTGCCTGCGGGGCCGCTATCGAGGGCGAGCCCGGCTCCCACATTTTGATTGTGGGAGCTGGCTTGCCTGCGATGGGGCCCGACCTGACCAACTCCAAAGAGGGTGCATTTATGTCCCAAGAATACGACTACATCATTGTGGGTGCCGGCTCCGCCGGTAACACCCTGGCGACCCGTCTGACCGAAGACGAAGGCGTCACCGTTTTGCTGCTGGAAGCCGGTGGCCCCGACTACCGCCTGGACTTCCGCACCCAGATGCCCGCCGCCCTGGCATTCCCGCTGCAAGGCCGCCGCTACAACTGGGCCTACGAAACCGATCCAGAGCCACATATGGACGGCCGTCGTATGGAATGTGGTCGCGGCAAGGGCCTGGGTGGCTCGTCGCTGATCAACGGCATGTGCTACATCCGTGGCAACGCCATGGACTACGACAACTGGGCAAAACTGCCAGGCCTGGAAGACTGGAGCTACCTCGACTGCCTGCCGTATTTCCGCAAGGCCGAAACCCGCGACATCGGCCCGAACGACTACCACGGTGGCGAAGGTCCGGTCAGCGTGACCACGCCTAAAGCCGGTAACAACCCGCTGTTCCACGCCATGGTTGAAGCTGGCGTGCAGGCCGGTTACCCGCGTACCGAAGACTTGAACGGCTACCAACAGGAAGGTTTCGGCCCGATGGACCGTACCGTGACGCCGAACGGCCGTCGCGCCAGTACCGCCCGTGGCTACCTGGACACCGCCAAGAAGCGCTCGACCCTGACCATCGTCACCCATGCCCTGGCCGACAAAGTGTTGTTCGAAGGCAAGCGTGCGGTCGGCGTGCGTTACCTGATCGGTGCCGCCGAAGAGCGTGTTGAAGCCCGCGCGCGCAAGGAAGTGCTGGTGTGCAGCGGCGCCATCGCCTCGCCGCAATTGCTGCAACGTTCCGGTGTAGGCCCGGCCAAACTCCTGGAAAGCCTCGACATCCCGGTGGTCCACGACCTGCCAGGCGTCGGTGAAAACCTGCAGGATCACCTGGAGCTTTACCTGCAATACGCCTGCACCCAGCCGGTCTCGCTGTACCCGTCGCTGCTCTGGTACAACCAGCCAGCCATTGGTGCCGAATGGCTGTTCAACGGCACCGGCATCGGCGCCAGCAACCAGTTCGAAGCGGGCGGTTTTATCCGCACCCGTGAAGAATTCGAGTGGCCGAACATCCAGTACCACTTCCTGCCGGTCGCGATTAACTACAACGGCAGCAACGGTGTGAAAGAGCACGGTTTCCAGGCGCACATGGGCTCCATGCGTTCGCCGAGCCGTGGCCGTGTGCAAGTGAAGTCGAAGAACCCACGGGACTACCCGAGCATCCTCTTCAACTACATGGCCACCGAGCAGGACTGGCAGGAGTTCCGCGATGGCATCCGCCTGACCCGTGAAATCATGCAGCAGCCGGCACTGGACGCGTTCCGTGGCCGTGAAATCAGCCCGGGCATCGACGTGCAAACCGACGAGCAACTGGACAAGTTCATCCGCGAGCACGCCGAAACCGCGTTCCACCCGTCCTGCTCGTGCAAGATGGGCACCGACGAAATGGCTGTGGTCGATGGCGAAGGCCGCGTGCATGGCATGCAGGGCCTGCGGGTGGTCGATGCTTCGATCATGCCGATCATCACCACCGGCAACCTGAACGCGCCAACCATCATGATCGCCGAAAAAATCGCCGACAAGATGCGTGGCCGCCAGTTGCCGCGCAGCACCGCGGACTACTACGTGGCCGGCGATGCGCCGGTGCGTGGCAAGCCGTTGCGTGAAGTGGGTCCGACCGCGCAGTAACCGCTACACCGCGGCGCTCTTATCGCAGGCAAGCCCGCTCCCACATTTGAACGTATTCACACATCAAAATGTGGGAGGGGGCTTGCTCCCGATGAGACCCGACCAGCCAACACCCATCTTCCCAGACTCTTCCTACACTGCCCCGCCCTTGATCCCACCCCCCGCGCCGGCCTAATCTAGTCCCTCGCGCAAACGTTTCACCTTCCTACCGACACGCCGGCTTCTGCCTGGCCACGAGGCTTTCTCATGTTTGATGTCGTTTCTTCGAGCAAATGGCCTACCGGCTTCCTGATCAATCCAAACGTTGAACCGCTGGACCCGAAATGGCTGAAGGAATTCAGCAAGATCCCGGCGGCGGCCGTCAGCGACTGCCTGGGCCGTAACGTCGGTGGCCTGGGCCTGAAAGCCTTCCACGGCAATGCACCAATGCTCGGCAGCGCCCTCACTGTGCGGGTGCGCCCCGGTGACAACCTGATGATTCTCAAAGCCATGCAGATGGCCCGCCCGGGCGATGTGCTGGTGATCGACGGCAGCGCCGACCTGACCCGCGCGGTGTTCGGCGGCATCATGCGCGCCATGGCCCTGAAGGCTGGCATTGTCGGTGTGGTGATCAACGGCGCCCTGCGCGACCTCGACGAATGGCAGACCGGCGAACTGCCGGCCTACGCCATCGGCGGCGTACACCGTGGCCCGAGCACTGACGGCGGCGGCGAGATCAACGTGCCGATCTCCTGCGCTGGCATGCTGGTAGCCCCTGGCGACCTGATGATCGGCGATGGCGACGGCGTGGTCGCCGCCTCGCGCAGCGAACTGCCGGAATTGCTGGTGCGCTGCCATGACCTGCTGGCCCGCGAGAAAGCCACACTGGCTGCCATCGAAGCCGGCACCCTGGACCCTGACCGCTTTGACGCCATCCTGCGCGCCAAGGGTTGCCCGGTCTAAAGCCAAGGCAAAAGCATCGCAGGCAAGCCAGCTCACACATTTTGATTTGTGAGCACATTCAAAAGGTGGGAGCTGGCTTGCCTGCGATGGGGCCCTCAAAGCCATCACCGCCCACAAGGAAGGCCCCATGTTCGACAAACACCCGCAACTCAAACAACATTTCGCCGCCCTGCGCACCCGCGCCGAATTCTTCTCCCTGCGCTACGTGCGCGAGTCCGGCCAGTACCTGTCGGTGCGCAAGAATGTCGCCGAACCGCCGCACCTGGGCCGCGACGAAGGCGCCATGCTCACCGTGCGCCTCAACGGTGTCGAAGCCTACGCGGCCACCCACGATATTTCCCTGGCCGGCCTGCAAGCGGCCCTCGAGCGTGCCGAACAACAGGCCCGGCGTATCAAGCCCCACGCCCTGCTCGACCTGCGCGACCAGCCGGTGTCCAGCGACATCGCCGACTACCTGTCGCCAGAGCTCGACCAAGCCTTCCCGTCCCTGAGCGACTGCTACCAACTGCTCGGCGCAGAGTCAGCGGCCGTGCCCAGGGACGAGCGCCTGGTAAACTGGGAAGTCAGCCTGGGCACCACCCACGTTGAACAGATCTACCTCAACAGCGCCGGCGCGCAACTGCGACAGGCCCAGCGTTTTGTGTTCCCCGGCGTCAATGTGACCGCCTACCACGGCAACGACAGCCAGACCCGCACCCTGGGCGGCAGCAACTTTGGCCAGCAGGGCGGCTTTGATGTGATCAGCCGCTTCGGCCTGGTAGGCGCCGCGCCACGGGTGGCCGACGAGGCCCTGCAACTGCTGCTGGCCCCCAACACGCCCCAGGGCCCGCGGAACCTGCTGTTGATGCCCGACCAGATGATCCTGCAGATCCACGAATCCATCGGCCACCCGCTGGAGCTGGACCGCATTCTCGGTGACGAGCGCAATTACGCCGGCACCAGCTTCGTCAAGGCCAGCGACTTCGGGCACCTGCAATACGGCTCCAACCTGCTCAACGTGACCTTTGACCCGGACATTCCCGAGCAACTGGCCAGCTACGCCCATGACGACGACGGCACGCCCGCCAACAAGCAGTTCCTGATCCGTAACGGCCTGCTGCTCAAGCCCCTGGGCGGGGCGCTGTCGCAGTACCGCTCGGGCATGGGCGGCGTAGCCAACAGCCGCGCCAGCAGTTGGAACCGCGCGCCCATCGACCGCATGGCCAACCTCAATATCGAGGCTGGCGACCAGAGCCTGGCGCAACTGATCGGCGGCATCGAGCACGGCATCCTGATGTCGACCAACCGTTCCTGGTCGATCGACGATGCGCGCAACAAGTTCCAGTTCGGCTGCGAGTGGGGCCAGTTGATCGAGAACGGCGAACTCAAGGGCGTGGTGAAGAACCCCAACTACCGGGCGATTTCCGCGCAGTTCTGGCGCAAGCTCAGTGCCGTGGGCGATGCCAGCACCTTCAAGGTGCTGGGCACGCCCAACTGCGGCAAGGGCGAGCCGAACCAAGTGATCCGCGTCGGCCATGCATCGCCGGCGTGTGTCTTCAGCGATGTGGATGTGTTTGGGGGAGACGCCTGATGAAGGCTTTCAAGGACCTGGTGGAATGGCTCAAGCAAGCCATCGCCGATGGGGAACAGTTTCATCTGGGCTACGCGGCGGAGTCGTCCGAATTCGTGCGTTTCAACCACGCCAAGGTGCGCCAGGCCGGCCAGGTACAGCAGGCCAGCGTCAACCTCAAGCTGATCAACGATGGCCGGCACGCCGACCTGGCCATCACCCTGGCCGGCACCCCCGAGGTGGACCGCCAGCGCCTGGCCGAGGGCCTGCAGCAATTGCGCGACACCTTGCCCTTGCTGCCCAAAGATCCTTACCTGCTGCTCAATCACACGGCCTGGCAAAACAGCAGCGAGCAGGCCCAGGCGCTGCCGGACCTCGATCAAGTCCTGGGCGAAATCAGCCAGGGCGCCCAAGGTTTCGACCTGGTCGGCATCTATGCCGCCGGGCCGATCAGTCGCGGGTTCGCCAGCTCGTCGGGGGCTTTTGGCTGGCACCAGGCCAATAGCTTCAACTTTGATTTCAGCCTGTTCCATGCCAATGGCGAAGCGGTCAAGGCCAGCTACGCCGGCGATGCCTGGGACAGCGCGGCATTTGCCCAGCGCTTGCAGCAAGCCCGCGAACAACTGGAGTTTCTTGGCCGGCCCTTGCACACCCTGGCGCCCGGCCAATACCGCGCCTACCTGGCACCGGCGGCCATGGAGGAAATCATCGGCATGCTCGCCTGGGGTGGTTTTTCTGCGCAGGCCATCGCCAGCAAGGGCAGCCCGTTGCAGCGCCTGTATGCCGGCGACCAGGCCCTGAGCCCGCTGGTGGGCATGGGCGAACAGATCACCGGTTCCCTGAGCCCGGCGTTTTCCCGGGACGGTTACCCGCGCAACGACGTGACCTTGATCGCCAATGGCCAGGCGCAAGGGCAACTGGTCAACTCGCGCAGCGCCGCCGAATACGGCTTGAGCACCAACGGCGCCAGCGGCGATGAGTCCCCCAGCGCCTTGCAGATGGCCGCCGGCAGCCTGGCCCAGGCCGATATCCTCAAGCAACTGGGCACCGGCCTGTACATCAGCAACCTGTGGTACCTGAACTACTCCGACCAGCCGGCGGCGCGCCTGACGGGCATGACCCGCTTCGCCACGTTTTGGGTCGAAGACGGCGAGATCAAGGCACCGGTCAGCACCATGCGCTTTGACGATAGCGTCTACCACCTGCTGGGGTCGCAGTTGGAAGCGCTGACCGCCGAGCGCGAGTTACTGCTGTCGGCCAGCACCTATGGCGAACGCAACACCTCGTCCAACCTGCTGCCGGGCGCGTTGGTAAAACGCCTGACCCTGACCTTGTAAACGCCCGGCTTGTGCTGTGGCGAGGGGGCTTCTCGCCACAACAAGCGCGCGCCTTGCCACAATTTAAGCTGGCTCCTACAGGGGAATACCCTGGGTTCTGATGAACCTTCCCTGGCAGCATCCCGTTGGTTGGCGGACTGTTGTCGACGCTCGAAAACCTCGTTATAACGGTTAGTGGCATCCCGCCACTCTCAACCCATTTGTTCGCAAATGATGCATGACCTCGCCCGGGACTGGGCGAGCCGGAGCGTTGACATGTACCAAGGAAGTTTTGTCATTGATAAGTTGTTCAAGCACTACAACGTTCACGTAGAGCAATTGGGTAACGATCCGCAACGCAAGACCGTGCTGTTGGTCAACGGCGCGCTGTCCACCACCCGCTCATTCGCCCGCACTAGCAAGTGCCTGGCCGAGCATTTCAATGTGTTGATGTTCGACTTGCCGTTTTCCGGCTATTCGCGCCCCCACAACACTGATCTGGACCTGGTGACCAAGGACGACGAAGTCGAGATCCTGCGGGCGCTGGTGGAGCGTTTCCAGGTCAACCACCTGGTGTCGGCCTCCTGGGGTGGCATCTCGACCCTGCTGACCCTGGCGCACAACCCGCCTTCCATCGAAAGCTCGGTGGTGATGGCCCTGGCACCCAATCTCAACCCGGCAATGCTCGAATATGTGGAGCGGGTGCGGGTGCTGATCGAGGCCGATGACAAGTCTGCCGTCGGCCACTTGCTCAATGAGACCGTCGGCAAATTCCTCTCCAGCCGGCTCAAGCGCAATAACCATCGGCACCTGTCGACCATGGCCACCACCGAGTACCGCCAGGCGCGCTTTCATATTCATCAGGTGCTTGCCCTGGGCGATGGCAACTACCTGCCGCAATTGCGCCAGATCGAAACCCCGGTGCATTTTCTCAACGGCACCCTGGACGAATACACCCCGGCCAATGAAGCCCAACTGTTCAAGCAATACGTGGGCCGCAGCAGCTTTGCCAGCGCCGAGCACACCGGCCATTTGCTCGACCTGGAGTCGCGGGAGGCGGCGCTGGCGGTGCATCGCGCGCTGATCGACTTCCTGGTGGGCAAGGACGTGGCCATCGCTGATATAGACGAACCGCCAGTGGGAAAATCGGCAGAGGTTGGCGCATAATCGGCAACCCATAGCCTGCTAACAAAAAGGGATCTCATGCCGAATCGTGTCGTGCTCGATGCCAAGACCGCCCGCTGGTTACCCTGGGTGGTAGCGATTGCCTTCTTCATGCAGTCGCTCGACGGCACGATTCTCAACACGGCACTGCCCGCCATGGCCGAGGACCTGGCGGAAAACCCGCTGCGCATGCAGGGCGTGATCATCGCCTACATGCTCACCGTGGCCTTGCTGATCCCGGCCTCGGGCTGGATCGCCGACCGTTTCGGCACCAAGAAGATTTTCTTCGGCGCGATCATGCTGTTCAGCATCGGCTCGCTGCTGTGCGCCCTGTCCAGCAGCCTGAGCATGCTGGTGGGCGCACGGGTGATCCAGGGTCTGGGCGGCGCGCTGATGCTGCCGGTGGGCCGGCTGGTGGTGCTGCGCGCCTACCCGCGCTCGGAGCTGGTGCGGATCATGGGTTTTATCACCATTCCCGGCCTGCTCGGCCCCCTGCTCGGCCCGACCATGGGCGGCTGGATGGTGCAGTACCTGACCTGGCACTGGATTTTCCTGATCAACCTGCCGGTGGGCATGATCGGCTGCTACGCCGTGTGGAAATTCATCCCCGACCTGCGCGGCAGCGAGCGTACTCGCTTCGACAGCCTGGGCTTTTTGCTGTTTGGCGCGGCAATGGTGCTGATCACCATTGCCATGGAAGGCCTGGGCGAGCTGCACCTGCCGCACTTGCGCGTGATGTTGCTGCTGTTCGGCGGCATGGCGTGCCTGGCGGCCTACTGGCTGCGCGCCGGGCATATCGAAAACCCACTGTTCTCGCCGGTGCTGTTCAAGACCCGGACCTTTGCCGTGGGCATTCTCGGCAACCTGTTCGCGCGCCTGGGCAGCGGCGCCCTGCCGTTCCTCGTGCCGTTGCTGCTGCAGATCGCCCTGGGTTACTCGCCGTCCCAGGCCGGGATGAGCATGCTGCCCCTGGCGGCAGCGGCGATGGTCGCCAAGTCGGTCGCCCGGCCGTTGATCGAACGCCTGGGCTATCGCGTCGTGCTCACCGGCAACACCCTGCTGCTGGGCATGATGCTGGCGAGCATGGGCCTGGTCAGCGAACAGACGCCCTACCCGCTGTTGCTGGCGATGCTCGCGGTACTGGGGGCGATCAACTCCCTGCAATTTACCGCGATGAACACCGTGACCCTGATCGACCTCGACGATGCCCAGGCCAGCAGCGGCAACAGTCTGCTGTCGGTGGTGGCGCAACTGGCCCTGAGCCTGGGGGTGGCCTGCGCCGGTGCCCTGCTTGGCGGGTTTACTGCCCAAGCCGGTAACGATGGGGTCAACACCGTGCTTGAGGCGTTCCAGTTGACGTTTCTCACCGTGGGCATCATGGCGATGCTGGCGGCGGCGATCTTCTTGCAATTGTCGCCAAAAGACGGCAAACGAGTGGTCAGCCGCGAGCACGACATTGAGCATTAGGCGGCGTCTCGTCTAGAACTTGCAGGGAAATTCCCACGGGGCTGGTACACTGCGCGACATTTTGTTTTTGCAGAGCCTGTCCCGTGACCACCATCGCCACCGCTTTTAATACTTTGCCGCTCTCCGCCGCCATGCTGGCTAACCTTGACTCGCTGGGTTATGCCGAGATGACGCAGATCCAGGCGCAAAGCTTGCCGGTGATCCTCAAGGGGCTGGACCTGATCGCCCAGGCCAAGACCGGCAGCGGCAAGACCGCCGCCTTCGGCATCGGCCTGTTGAACCCGATCAACCCGCGCTACTTCGGTTGCCAGGCCCTGGTGATGTGCCCGACCCGCGAGCTGGCTGACCAGGTGGCCAAGGAAATCCGCCGCCTGGCCCGCGCCGAAGACAACATCAAGGTGCTGACCCTGTGCGGCGGCGTGTCCCTCGGCCCGCAGATTGCTTCCCTGGAGCATGGCGCCCACGTCATCGTCGGCACCCCGGGCCGCATCCAGCAACACCTGCGCAAGGGTTCGCTGGTGCTGGACGGTTTGAACACGCTGATCCTCGATGAAGCCGACCGCATGCTCGACATGGGTTTCTACGACGCCATCGAAGACATCATCAGCAAGACCCCGGCCCGTCGCCAGACCCTGTTGTTCTCGGCCACCTACCCGGTGAGCATCAAGCAACTGGCCTCCAAATTCATGCGCGCGCCGCAGCAGGTCAAGGCCGAAGCGTTCCACTCCGATGAGCAGATCGAGCAGCGTTTCTACGAAATTTCCCCGGAAGAACGCATGGACGCGGTGACCAAGGTGCTGTCGCACTTCCGTCCGGCCTCTTGCGTGGCCTTCTGCTTTACCAAGCAGCAAGTGCAGGAAACCGTGGATCACCTGACCGCCAAGGGCATTTCTGCAGTCGGCCTGCATGGCGACCTGGAACAGCGCGACCGTGACCAGGTGCTGGCAATGTTCGCCAACCGCAGTACTTCGGTACTGGTGGCCACCGACGTGGCGGCCCGAGGCCTGGACATTGACTCGCTGGACATGGTGATCAACGTCGAACTGGCCCGCGATTCGGAAATCCACATTCACCGCGTCGGCCGTACCGGGCGTGCCGGTGAGACCGGGATCGCCATCAGCCTGGTGGCGCCGTCCGAGGCACACCGTGCCCAGGCCATCGAACTGCTGCAAAAGGCCCCGCTGAACTGGGATCAACTGAGCAACCTCAAATCCCAGGGCGGCGCGCCACTGCTGCCGGTGATGAGCACCTTGTGCATTGCTGCCGGTCGTAAAGACAAGGTCCGCCCAGGCGACATCCTCGGCGCGCTGACCGGTGAAGCCGGGATCCCGGGCGCCCAGGTGGGCAAGATCGCGATCTTTGACTTCCAGGCCTATGTGGCAGTGGAACGCAGCGTCGCCAAGCAGGCGTTGCAGCGTTTGAATGACGGCAAGATCAAGGGCCGCTCGTTGCGCGTGCGGATCCTGTAAAGCTCTTCGATTCAATGGAGATCCAATGTGGGAGCGGGCTTGCTCGCGAATGCGGTGTACCAGTCGCCAGATGGGTTGGCTGACAGTCCGTATTCGCGAGCAAGCCCGCTCCCACATTTCTGATTGCATTTGAGATCAATATTTTGTGAGGACACCGTTTTGCGCTCGACCGAAGTTGTGATCATTGGCGCTGGCGCCGCAGGCTTGATGTGCGCGCTGACCGCCGCCGGGCGTGGGCGCAAGGTGATGTTGATCGACCATGCGAACAAGGCCGGCAAGAAGATCCTGATGTCCGGCGGTGGCCGCTGTAACTTCACCAATATGTACACCGAGCCTGCCAACTTCCTCTCGCACAATGCGCACTTCTGCAAATCCGCCCTGGCCCGCTACACCCAGTGGGATTTCATCGGGCTGGTGGCCAAGCATGGCGTGCCGTACCACGAGAAGAAGCTCGGCCAGCTGTTCTGCGATAACAAATCCAGCGACATCCTCGGCATGCTGCTCGACGAATGCATCCAGACCGGCGTGAGCCTGCACCTGGACACCTCGATCCAGGAGATCGCCAGGCTCGACAGCGGCTACCAACTGCAGACCACCCTCGGCGAGTTGCGCTGCGAGTCCCTGGTGATTGCCACCGGCGGCCTGTCGATTCCGACCCTGGGCGCCACCGGCTTTGGTTATCAGGTGGCCAAGCAGTTCGGTCATGAGCTGCTGCCAACCCGCGCAGGTCTGGTGCCGTTTACCATCACCGATCAGCTCAAGGAACTGTGTGGCGAGCTGTCCGGCACCTCGGTCGATTGCCTGGTCAGCTGCAACGACCAGAGCTTTCGCGAGAACATTTTGTTCACCCATCGCGGCCTGAGCGGGCCGGCGATTTTGCAGATCTCCTCGTACTGGGAGCCCGGCGACACGGTAGAAATCAACCTACTGCCCGACCACGACACCCACGCCTGGCTGCAACAGCAACAGGCCGAGCGCCCCAACAGCGAGCTCAAGACCCTGCTGGGCGAGATCTTCACCAAGAAGATGGCCAACCTGCTGGCCGAGACGTGGTTTGTGTCCAAGCCGATGAAGCAGTACACCCACGCCGAACTGGCAGATATCGCTACCAAGCTGGGCAGTTGGCAATTGGTCCCGGCCGGCACCGAGGGCTACCGCACCGCCGAAGTCACCCTGGGCGGGGTGGATACGCGGGAAGTGTCGTCCAAGACCATGGAGTCGCTGAAAAGCCCCGGCCTGTACTTTATCGGCGAAGTGCTGGATGTGACCGGGCACCTGGGCGGGTTCAACTTCCAGTGGGCCTGGGCTTCGGGGTATGCGGCGGCGCAGTACGCCTGAACGGTAATGTGATCAACTGTGGGAGCGGGCTTGCTCGCGAATACGGTGGGTCAGTCAGCTCATTCAGCGACTGACACTCCGCATTCGCGAGCAAGCCCGCTCCCACATTTTGATGGGGTGTGCCAAAACAATTTTTGCTTATGAATGTGATCGCCACGCTTGCCGTGACGTCATTACTGGCTCAATTTAGCGGCATCGTCCCGGAAGACCCCAGACTTCATGTCCTCGACCTCGTTCAAGCAGTCCATGCGGCGCCTTTGGGCACTGGATAAGTTCAGTTACAGCGTACGGGTGTTTATCGCCCTCACCGGCAGCATGGCGCTGTGCTGGTATCAGGATGAAATGTCGCTGCTGATCCCGCTGTTCCTGGGGATTATCGCCAGCGCCCTGGCCGAAACCGATGACAGCTGGCAGGGCCGCCTCAATGCGCTGGCGGTGACGCTGGTGTGTTTCAGCGTGGCGGCGCTGTCGGTGGAGTTGCTGTTTCCCTACCCGTGGATTTTTGCCATCGCCATCGCCCTGGCGAGTTTCTGCCTGACCATGCTCGGCGCCCTGGGCGAGCGTTATGGCGCCATTGCCTCGGCCACTTTGATTCTGTCGGTCTACACCATGATCGGCGTGGACCAGCGCGGCGGCGCCGTCACCGACTTCTGGCACGAACCCTTGCTGCTGGTAGCCGGTGCCGCCTGGTACGGCGCGCTGTCGGTGCTGTGGCAGGCAATGTTTTCCAACCAGCCGGTGCAACAGAGCCTGGCCCGGCTGTTTCGCGAGCTGGGGCGTTACCTCAAGCTCAAGTCATCGCTGTTCGAGCCCATTCGCCAACTGGACGTCGAAGCGCGGCGCCTGGAGCTGGCGCAACAAAATGGCCGGGTGGTGGCGGCGCTCAATGCGGCCAAGGAAATCATCCTGCACCGTGTCGGCAATGGCCGGCCTGGTTCCAAGGTCAGTCGCTACCTCAAGCTGTACTTCCTGGCCCAGGACATCCACGAGCGCGCCAGTTCCTCCCACTACCCCTACAACGCCCTGGCCGAAGCCTTCTTCCACAGCGATGTGCTGTTCCGTTGCCAGCGCCTGCTGCGCCAGCAAGGCAAGGCCTGCCAGGCCCTCGCCGAGTCGATCCAGCTGCGCCAGCCGTTTGTCTATGACGCCAGCTTCGCCGAGGCCCTGGGCGACCTGAATGCCTCCCTCGAACACCTGCGCATCCAGAGCAACCCGGCCTGGCGTGGCCTGCTGCGTTCGTTGCGCGCGCTGGCGGCCAACCTGTCGACCCTCGACCGCCTGCTCAGCGACGCCAGCAACCCCGACAGCCTGGCAGATGCCAGCGACAGCAGCCTGCTGGACCGCTCGCCGCGCAACCTCAAGGAAATGTGGACGCGCCTGCGTACCCAACTGACCCCGACTTCGCTGCTGTTCCGTCACGCCCTGCGCCTGCCCCTGGCGCTGAGTGTCGGCTACGGCATGGTGCATTTGATCCACCCGTCCCAGGGCTACTGGATCATCCTCACCACCCTGTTCGTCTGCCAGCCCAACTACGGCGCCACGCGGCGCAAGCTTGGCCAGCGGATCGTCGGCACGGCCATCGGCCTGACGGTGGCCTGGGCCCTGTTCGATCTGTTCCCTAACCCCTTGGTGCAGTCGATGTTCGCCATCGCCGCCGGGCTGGTGTTCTTTATCAACCGCACCACCCGCTACACCCTGGCCACCGCCGCCATTACCCTGATGGTGCTGTTCTGCTTCAACCAGGTGGGCGATGGGTATGGGCTGTTCCTGCCGCGCCTGTTCGATACCTTGCTCGGCAGCCTGATCGCCGGGCTGGCGGTGTTCCTGTTCCTGCCGGACTGGCAAGGCCGACGCCTGAACAAAGTGCTGGCCAACACCCTGACCTGCAACAGCATCTACTTGCGCCAGATCATGCAGCAATATGCCGCCGGCAAGAGCGACGACCTGGCCTACCGCCTGGCCCGGCGCAATGCGCACAATGCCGACGCCGCGCTGTCCACCACCCTGGCCAATATGCTGATGGAGCCGGGGCACTTCCGTAAGGAAGCCGACGTTGGCTTCCGCTTCCTGGTGCTGTCCCACACCTTGCTCAGTTACCTGTCGGGGCTGGGTGCCCACCGCGACACCCAACTGCCGGCCGATGTGCGTGAGCACCTGATCGAAGGCGCGGGCAAGACCCTCGCCACGAGCATCGACGAAATCGCCAGTGGGTTGGCGAACAAACAGCCGATTGCGGTGCAGAGCGATGCCGAGGAAGCGCTGGCAGTGGAGCTGGAGCAGATGCCGGATGAGATCGACGAAGCACAGCGCCTGGTGCAGACGCAGTTGGCATTGATCTGTCGGCAACTGGGGCCGTTGCGCACGCTGGCGGCGCATTTGATCAAGGAAACCAGTGCGGCTTAGAGCCCTATCGCGAGCAAGCCCGCTCCCACATTTTGATCTGCGAATACGGGCATGCTCGCGATGGCGACCTCAAGAACACTACATCCCGTGTTGCTTGAGAAGACGCGCATAACTGCCATCTGCCTTCATCCGGGCAATCTCCCGATCAAACCCCGCAACAATCTGCTCATGCCTGGGGTTTTTCAGGCTGACCAGAATATGCAGGCTGTTCTCACTCAAGGTCTTGGGCAGGAATTCCACCGCGTTGCGCACCCTGGGTGATTCCCGCGCCAGGTGAAAACGCGCGACATACTCATCCTCGACCGTCAGCCGCACGCGCCGGGCCGCGAGCATGCGCACGGCCATGGCGAAGTTATGCACCGGGACTTTTTGCAGTTGGGGATCGGCATCGAACTCGGCCGAATAGGCGTAGCCGCGTACCACGGCGACGGGATAGTCATGCAGTTGCTGCAGGTTCTGGAACTCGATGGGATCATCACGGCGCTTGATAAAACGCACGCGGTTGAGCAGGTACTCGTCGGAAAACTGCCCCAACTGTGTACGCGCCTCGTCGTACCAGGCATTGATCAACACGTCATAACGCCCGTCGCCCACCCCCATCAACGCCCGCGCCCACGGCACTTGCTCGAAATCGCTGGCAAAGCCGGCACGCGCCAGGGCGGTGCTGACGATATCGGTGGCCAGCCCGCCATTGAGCAGGGTTGCATCGGTAAACGGCGGCCATGCATCTGCCACCAGGCGCAAACGTTCTGCGGCCACCGTCGGGACCAGCAACAGCAATACCAGCAAAGCAACGGCACGAGACAGTCGCAGCATGCTTAATGTCCTTGCACAGCGGGCAGTTCCTTGCGGGCAATGGCGTCTGGAAGAACAATGCCCAGGCACCTGACTGTAGCTTATCGCTCGCGGTGTACAGCAGATTACACAAAGAACTGAACCGCGAAAGCACTCAATGATGGCAAATTGACGCCATTCACAAAAAATAAGGTTTCACAGGTGTTTATGCCACCCCCCAAGACAGTTGCCGGCCAGGGCATTACTATCCAGGCTAGGTCTTTATGCGAGATGGAACGATGACTGTCGATTGGGTTTGCAAGCACCACAATGATCTGGGCAAGGAACAGCTCTACGCCATTTTGCGTCTGCGGGCAGAGGTATTTGTCGTCGAGCAGAAATGCATCTACCAGGACATCGACGATCAGGATCTGGAGGGCGACACCCACCACCTGATGGCCTGGAAGGACAACCAATTGGTGGCTTACCTGCGCCTGCTGGACCCGGAGCTGCATGGCGGTGACGTGGTAATCGGCCGCGTGCTGGTGGCCGAGGCAGCCCGGGGCACTGGCCTGGGCCACCAGATGCTGGAGGAAACCCTCAAGCAGATCGACGATACCTGGCCGCAGACACCGATTTTTCTTTCAGCCCAGGCGCATTTGCAGGGGTACTACGGCAGATACGGGTTCAAGGTCGAGGGTGAGGAATACCTGGAGGATGATATTCCGCATATTGGGATGCGGCGCGCTTGAGGATGCTATCGCGGGCAAGCCCGCTCCCACAGGTTGATTGCGGTCAAATGTGGGAGTGGGCTTGCCCGCGATAGCGTCAGGCCTGCCAACCCAGTTTCAGGGATAACCCAACACCTGCTTGACCTGCACCAGGTTGCGCTCGATCCAGCCACGGTCAATCGCCCCCCAATCGCGAATCCGATAGCGCCCGGCATGATTGCGGGCGCCGTCTTCCTGCTCGAACTCGCAGACGATATCCAGGTCCGCCAATGCGGCGATGGTGTCCTGGGCCGTGCGCCGGGGCATGCCGGTCACTTCGGTCAACGCCGGGACGCTGCTGGCCAATTGGCTGTCGATCAGATACGCCACATACAGGCGGCGGTAGAAACTGCTCTTGGTCTTGCTCACATCCATGCTCGCTTCCTCTTGGTTCAATCCCGCGCTGCGCCCTGCAAGTCGCGATAGGTCAGGTACACCCGCAGGTCGAATTCCACCTGATGGTAGCCGGGCAACATATATTCGCAGAGTTTGTAGAACGCCTTGTTGTGGTCCGATTCCTTGAAGTGCGCCAGCTCGTGGACAACGATCATCTTCAGGAACTCCGGCGCCGCGTCCTTGAACAACGCGGCGATGCGGATCTCTTTCTTGGATTTGAGATTGCCGCCCTGCACCCGCGAAATCGTGGTGTGCAGGCCCAGGGCGCGATGGGTCAGGTCCAGGCGGTTGTCGAACAGCACTTTGTCGATGGCCGGTGCATTGCGCAGGTGCTCCTGCTTCAGGGCCAGGGCGTAGCTGTACAGCGCCTTGTCACTCTGCACCGCATGGCGCTCGGGGTAACGCTGGTGCAGGTAGTCGCCCAATTGATCCTTGGCGATCAATTGGCGCACTTGCTCTTGCAGGGCGGCGGGATAGGCCTGGAGGTATTTCAGCGCAGTCATGGGTTCGAACGGCAGGGGCGTGAGACCGCCAGTGTAGCGAATTCAGCAGGGGCCTGCGCGCAGCGCGAAAGGCTGCGGCCACTGGGAAATATCGTCGGCCATCAGCGACGGGGCCACCAGCGGGCCCTGGATGAATTGGCAGCCATTGGCCTGCAGCCAGTGGCATTGCTCAAGGGTTTCCACGCCCTCGGCAATCACCAGCAAGCCGAAGTGCCCACACAGCTCGATAATACTGCGAGCCAGCGCGGCCTCCCGTGGCGAGTTGAGTACGCGGGCAACCAGGCCGGGGTCGAGCTTGAGCGTGTCGAACTCCAGGTCACGCAGATGCGCCAGGGAGCAGTTGCCCGAGCCAAAGTCATCGAGGGCTATTCGCACCCCCAGGCGCCGGAGTTGCTTGAGCTGCTTGGTGGACTCTTCGATATTGTGCATCAGGCTTTCTTCAGCTATTTCCACTTCCAGTTGCCGCCCCTGCAACCCATGTCGCTCCAGTGCCTGCTGCAGCTGGGTCGCCAGGTTGGGCATATTGAACTGGCTGCTACTCAGGCTCACGCTTAGCACCCAGTCGTCACTCATGACCGGGGCCCAGGCCTGTCGCGCCAGTGCCACCTGGTGGAAAATCCAACTGCTGAGCTGACTGATCAGACGCGCCTCCTCCAGCAAGGGCAGGAACAACCCGGGCGGCACATCGCCGACACTCGGGTGCTGCCAGCGCAACAAGGCTTCGACCCCGCGCAAGTGCCCGTCCACCAGGGACACCTGGGGTTGGTACACCAAGGTCACCTGCTTATGGTCGATGGCCTCGCGCACACTGCTTTCAAGCATCAGGCGCGAGCGGGCCCGGCCGTTCATTTCCTGATCGTAATAGCGATATTGCTGACGCCCGGCGCGCTTGGCTTCGTACATGGCGATATCGGCGGCGCGCAGCAGGCCGCTCAGGTCACGGCCGCAATCGGGGAAGATGGCAATGCCGATACTGACCCCCAGCATCACCTCCAGGCCGTCCACTTGCTGGCAGATCGACACCCGCTCGATCAACTGTTCGGCAAGCTTGGCAGCCTGCTCCGGGTATTCCAGTTCCAGCAACGCGACGAACTCATCCCCACCAAGGCGGCCAAGAATGTCGCAACTGCGCAGGCACAGCGCCAATTGCTCCGAGACCCAACGCAGTACCCGGTCGCCGGCATCGTGCCCTACGGAATCATTGACCCGCTTGAAGCCATCCAGGTCCATATACAGCAGCACCGTGGAATGCTCGCTGCGCTCGTTGCGCAACAGGATCGTCTCCACGGTCTGATAGAAACCACGCCGATTGAGCAAACCGGTGAGGGGGTCAGTGACGGCCTGGGACTCCAGTTGCTGATGCAGATGGCGCACTTGCGACATGTCCTGCACGGTCACCACCATGGCCTTCTGTTCGCGGGGCAAGGGCGCACAGGACATGGCCACCGGCAGTTGCTGGCCGGGCGCCGTGCGCAGGATCGCGTCGTGCAGGCGCCAGGTTTCACCGCGCAGGTAGCCGGTGTACAACTCGCAGGCAAACCAGTCGGGCATATGGGGTTTTTGCAGGAAGCCCAGGAACGCCTGGCCTTGCAACTCGCCCACCGTGGCGTTGAGCAGTCGCGAAATAGCCGGGTTGGCGTAGCTGATCACCCCGTCTTCGCCCACCACCAGGATGCCCTCGGCGGCGTTGTCGAGCACCGAGGCATTGAAGGCCCGGGCCAGCTCCAGGTCATGACTCAAGCGCTGCAAGGCCCGCCGGTTGCGCTGATGCTCCAGCAAGGCCTGGACCTTGGGCTTGAGGATCAGCGGGTCGAAGGGCTTGAACAGGTAGTCGATAGCGCCGCTGGCATAGCCCTCCAGCACTGCGGCGGGCGATTGCTCAGTGGCACTCAGGAAGATGATCGGGGTCATGCGGGTGCGCTGGCTGCCGCGCATCAAGCGCGCCACTTCGAAGCCGTCCATACCCGGCATCCGCACATCCAGCAGCACCAGGTCCACGTCAGTTTCGAGCAAAAGCCCCAGGGCCTCCTCGCCGGAGGCTGCCGTCACCACCTGCCAGTCGTCGCGCTGCAGGAGCGCGCGCATGCTGATCAGGTTTTCCGGGTAGTCATCGACCACCAGGAGCACTGAGCAGCCTTCGGCCGGGGTTGGAGCGCATTCCATGCTGCATCTCTTCCTTGAGGGTTCATTCCGGTCATTTTTGCGACAAAACCGGACATTCAATGTGGAGTCACTCTAGCCTTGGATCCCATAAAGCAGAAGGTGCGCCGATGCCATCATTGCGCCAAAGGCCACACAACCGACTAACGGTCAGCGCCTACAGCCCACGGATTACGGGAAGGATGGCTTTTTGACAGACCACTGGCGCCAATAAACCGCCATAAAATCATTAACAAACCGTTACCAGCCGCTTATAAAGAACGCGCCAGCCCTTGGGCCAAAGCCTTTTGACCCTTCTTTCGTACAGCAAAGGCGCACTCAATGATTGATCTGTCCACCTGGAACCTGAGCATCCCTGTTGGCACCCCGCCAGCCACCATCGACACCCCCAAACTGCTCAGTGGTTTCAATGGCAAATACTTCCAGGCCGAAGGCAGCAGCGTGCAATTCTGGTCCCCCGTCACCGGTACCCGTACCGAAAACGCCATCTACCCGCGCAGCGAACTGCGGGAAACCTATGCCGACGGCCGGCTGCGCAACTGGACCTACCCAGAGGCCGACAACTACCTGCGCGCCACCCTGGCCATCAACCAGGTGCCCTCCTCGGGCAAGATCGTGATCGGTCAGATTCACGCCTATGACAGCCAGAAACCGCTGGTCAAAGTCGAATACCAATACAAGGAAAAAACCCAGACCGGCAACATCGTCGCCAAGGTGCGCATGCGCCCCGATGACAGCAAAGGCCGGGTGATTATCGTGGCCGAGAATGTGCCCCTGCAGCGCAACTTCACCTACGTCATCCACCTGAACAAAGCCGGCCTGCTGAGCATCGAGGCCGCCAACGGCCAATGGAACGAACGCCTCGGTGCCGCCTGGGGCAAGAAGCCGTTGTACTTCAAGGCCGGCGTATATGTGCAAGACAACAGTGGCGACAGCAAGGAAGGCGGCAAGGTGACATTTGCCAAGCTGGATATTGATCACAACTGACAGTCTGATCATTCTCACGACGCTTTAGGACAGAACCGCGACCCTGGGTCTCGACTTTCTTGTAGGACAATTCGAGTATGGCGCCGCGCATGCGCAATGCTTACCTATAAGAAAGTCATGGAGACTCATCAATGCCCTTCACTCGCACCCTACTCGCCCTGTCCATGGGCATGGTTCTGCTGCAAAACCCGGCCTTCGCTGCCCCGCCCTTGTCGATGACCGACGGGGTGGCCCAGGTCAGTATCCAGGACAGCAACGCCTGGGTTGAGATCAGCAAAGCCGCGTTTGAACACAACATCCGTACCCTGCAAGCCAGCCTCGCCGACAAGTCGAAAATCTGCGCCGTGCTCAAGGCCGACGCCTACGGTCACGGCATTGGCCTGCTGATGCCATCGGTGATCAAGCTCGGCGTGCCTTGCGTGGGCGTGGCCAGCAATGAAGAAGCCCGCGTCGTGCGCGAAAGCGGCTTCAAGGGTCAACTGATCCGCGTGCGTACAGCCGCCCTGAGCGAACTGGAAGCGGCGCTGCCGTACAACGTCGAAGAACTGGTGGGCAACCTCGACTTCGCCGTGCGCGCCAGCCTGATCGCCGAACATCATGGCCGCCCGCTGGTGGTACACCTGGGCCTGAACTCCAGTGGCATGAGCCGCAATGGCGTAGAAATGACCACTGCCCAGGGCCGCCGCGACGCCGTAGCCATCACCAAGGTGCCGAACCTGGAAGTGAAGGCGATCATGACCCACTTCGCCGTCGAAGACGCCGCCGACGTACGCACCGGTCTCAAGGCCTTCAACGAGCAGGCCAATTGGCTGATCAACGTCGCCCAACTGGACCGCAGTAAAATCACCCTGCACGCGGCCAACTCCTTCGCCACCCTGGAAGTGCCCGAGTCCCGCCTGGACATGGTACGCCCCGGCGGCCTGCTGTTTGGCGACACCGTGCCGTCGTTTACCGAATACAAGCGGGTGATGCAGTTCAAATCCCACGTAGCCTCGGTCAACAGCTACCCGAAAGGCAACACCGTCGGCTACGACCGCACCTACACCCTGAAGCGCGATTCAAAACTGGCCAACATCACCGTGGGCTATTCCGACGGCTATCGCCGGGCGTTCACCAATAAAGGCATCGTGCTGATCAACGGGCATCGGGTGCCGGTGGTGGGCAAGGTGTCGATGAACACGCTGATGGTGGATGTGACGGATGTGCCAACCGTGAAGAGCGGGGATGAGGTGGTGCTGTTTGGCAAGCAGGGGAATGTCCAGACCACCCAGGCGGAGGTAGAGGATATCAATGGGGCGTTGTTGGCTGACCTTTATACGGTGTGGGGGAATTCAAACCCCAAAATACTGGTCGATAAATAAGCCGAACACCATCCAAATGTGGGAGCGGGCTTGCCCGCGATGAGGGCGTATCAGTCATCCATTTATCGACTGATACACCGCTATCGCGGGCAAGCCCGCTCCCACACTGGTTTGTAGGCGGCCTCAAATAGCGAGCACAAAAAACCCGCATCTCTGCGGGCTTTTTATTAACACCTGAGGCTTAGTTGACCTTAGCGTTCAACTCACCTTTCAAATACCGCTGATACATCGCTTCCAACGACACCGGCTTGATCTTCGAAGCATTACCGGCCGTGCCGAACGCTTCGTAACGCGCAATACATACATCACGCATCGCAGTCACAGTGGCGCCGAAGAACTTACGCGGGTCAAACTCGCTCGGGTTGGTGGCCATCAGGCGACGCATCGCACCGGTGGAAGCCAGGCGCAGGTCGGTGTCGATGTTGACCTTGCGCACGCCGTGCTTGATGCCTTCGACGATTTCTTCAACCGGTACTCCGTAGGTTTCTTTGATGTCGCCGCCGTACTGGTTGATGATCGCCAGCCATTCTTGCGGTACCGAGGAAGAACCGTGCATCACCAGGTGGGTGTTGGGGATGCGCTTGTGGATTTCCTTGATGCGGTCGATGGCCAGCACGTCGCCGGTAGGCGGCTTGGTGAACTTGTACGCGCCGTGGCTGGTGCCGATGGCGATGGCCAGGGCGTCGACCTGGGTGCGCTTGACGAAGTCAGCGGCCTCTTCCGGGTCGGTCAGCATCTGGCTGTGATCCAGCACGCCTTCGGCGCCGATCCCGTCTTCTTCGCCGGCCATGCCGGTTTCCAGGGAGCCCAGGCAGCCCAGCTCGCCTTCTACCGAAACGCCGCAGGCGTGAGCCAGGGCCACGGTTTGTTGGGTCACGCGCACGTTGTAGTCGTAGTCGGTCGGAGTCTTGCCGTCTTCGCCGAGGGAGCCGTCCATCATCACCGAGCTGAAGCCCAGTTGGATGGAGCGCTGGCATACGTCAGGGCTGGTGCCGTGGTCCTGGTGCATGCACACCGGGATGTGTGGAAATTCTTCGATTGCCGCGAGGATCAGGTGACGCAGGAACGGTGCGCCGGCGTATTTGCGGGCACCGGCCGAAGCCTGGACGATCACTGGGGAGTCGGTCTTGTCAGCGGCTTCCATGATGGCGCGCATCTGCTCAAGGTTGTTGACGTTAAAGGCTGGGACGCCGTAGCCGAACTCGGCTGCGTGGTCCAGCATTTGACGCATGCTGATAAGTGCCATTGTGTCTCTCTCCCGGTCGAGGGTCGTTAATCGTGCAAGCCTGCCGTAGCGGCGGCTGCTATTCAAGTTATTGCAGATCAAGGGGTTGAGCCTTGGCCTGCTGAATCGTTATTGCAGGGTGCGGTTCGCAATCTTTATCGAATTGGAACCGGATCCCATGTGCTCTGTATTACTGGGCCTTGCAGCCCCGGCCGATCAAATCATCGGTGGCAACCCAGTAAACCAGGCCTTCCTCACCTTTTGTGTGAAACGCCAGTTGCTCATTGCTGTACAGCGCGCCGGAAGCGGCCACATCTTCCTTGAGGCGATACACCAGGTCGGAGCCGCCGAGGCGCACATCCACCTGCTTGTGGTCGGTATCAACAAACCGCCAGTTCACCTCGGCCTGGCTGTCGCATACCCAGGTGGTCCATGGTTCTTGATGCGCTGGTGCCTTGTTGAACATGTTCAGGTTGGCACAACCGGCCAATAGAGCCAGTGCTGCCAGGGCGATAACGCCTTTCATTGCCAATCCTCGAACGGCGGCCCGAGGCCGCCACTGCTGTCGGTTAGTGAATCAGACCCATCAAGGGCAACCCTGTTCCTTACCTTTGGGCGGGGAATCGTATTTCTCCAGCCCGTCGGGCCCTATGCGCTTGCTGATCACCGGCATGGTTTCAGCCTGCCAGTCGGCCTGGTAGCAGCCCTTGTGCGGTGCAGCCCCTGGGGCGTCGTCTGCCGGCGCCTTGGGCGCGCTGCCGCAGCCAGCCAACAGGCCTGCTGCAATCACCAGCGCGAATGGCTTGATCATGGGAATGCTCCTTTTCCAGGCTGCGGGTCTCAGCCCTTGGCTCGACTTTCCAGCACTTCAACGGCTGGCAGGACCTTGCCTTCGACAAACTCAAGGAACGCGCCACCACCGGTAGAAATGTAGGAGATCTGCTCAGCAACGCCATACTTGTCGATGGCCGCCAGGGTGTCGCCACCGCCGGCAATGGAGAATGCCGAGCTTTCAGCAATCGCCTTGGCCAGCACTTTGGTGCCGTTGCCGAACTGGTCGAACTCGAACACACCGACCGGGCCGTTCCACAGGATAGTCCGGGAGGCTTTCAGCAGCTCGGCGAAGTTGGCCGCCGTTTGCGGGCCGATATCCAGGATCATGTCGTCAGCCGCCACATCTGCGATCAGCTTGACGGTCGCTTCGGCGCTTTCGGCAAATTCCTTGGCAACCACCACGTCCACCGGCAGCGGTACGCTGACCTTGGCCGCGATGGCACGGGCGGTGTCCAACAGGTCCGGCTCGTACAGCGACTTGCCTACCGGATGGCCAGCAGCGGCCAGGAAGGTATTGGCAATGCCGCCGCCCACGATCAGTTGGTTGCAGATCTGGCTCAGGCTGTTGAGCACGTCCAGCTTGGTCGACACCTTGGAACCGGCCACGATGGCAGCCATTGGCTGGGCTGGTGCGCCCAGGGCCTTGCCCAGTGCATCCAGCTCGGCAGCCAGCAACGGGCCAGCAGCGGCCACCTTGGCGAACTTGGCCACGCCATGGGTCGAACCCTCGGCGCGGTGCGCGGTGCCGAAGGCGTCCATCACAAACACGTCGCACAGCGCAGCATATTGCTGGGCCAGTTCGTCGCTGTTCTTCTTCTCGCCTTTGTTGAAGCGCACGTTTTCGAACAGCACGATGTCGCCGGCCTTGACGTCAACGCCGCCCAGGTAGTCAGCCACCAGCGGCACTTCGCGGCCCAGGGCCTTGCTCAGGTAATCGGCTACAGGCTTGAGGCTGTTTTCGGCGGAGAACTCACCTTCGGTCGGACGACCCAGGTGGGAGCAGACCATCACGGCCGCGCCTTTTTCCAGGGCCAGCTTGATGGTCGGCAGCGAAGCCAGGATTCGCGCATCGCTGGTGACTACACCGTCCTTGACTGGGACGTTGAGGTCTTCGCGAATCAGTACGCGCTTACCTTGCAGATCGAGGTCGGTCATCTTCAACACGGTCATGGTCGCAGTTCCTGAATTACTTGATTTTGAAGGGCTAATTTTGAAGAAGCGATGTGCAGATAATGTTCCGCAACATCCAGCATGCGGTTGGCAAAGCCCCATTCGTTATCGAACCAGGCCAGGATATTCACCAGCCTGGGGCCGGAAACGCGGGTCTGGCTGGCATCGACGATGGCCGAATGCGGGTCGTGGTTGAAATCACAACTGGCGTGCGGCAACTCGGTGTACGCCAGCAGGCCTTTGAGCGGGCCGCTGGTGGCAGCCTCGCGCAGGATCCGGTTGACCTCGCTGGCGTCGGTGTCGCTGACAGTCTGCATGGTGATATCCAGGCACGACACGTTCACCGTCGGCACGCGCACTGCTTTGGCCTGGATTCGCCCGGCAAGTTCCGGCAGCAGGCGTTCAATACCACGAGCCAGGCCGGTGGACACCGGAATCACCGACTGGAACGCCGAACGGGTACGGCGCAAGTCTTCATGGTGATAGGCGTCAATCACCGGCTGGTCGTTCATCGCCGAGTGAATAGTGGTAATCGACACATATTCCAGGCCAATCGCCTGGTCCAGCAGGCGCAACAACGGCACACCGCAGTTGGTGGTGCAGGAGGCGTTGGACACCAGCAACTCGTCACCGGTCAGGCAGTCCTGGTTGACCCCATAGACGATAGTGGCGTCGACATCCGCCTCGCTGGCCATCGGCTGGGAAAACAACACGCGCGGCGCGCCGGCGTCGAGGAACCGCTGGCCATCGGCCCGGGTGTGGTAGGCCCCGGAGCATTCCAGCACCAGGTCGACGCCCAGCGCCGCCCAGTCGATGCCCTCGGGCGTGGCACTGCGCAAAACCTTCACGCAGTTGCCATTGATATGCAGACAATCGCCGTCGATCCGCACTTCGCCGGGGAACCGGCCGTGGGTGGAGTCGAAGCGCGTCAGGTATTCGATGCTGGCCATGTCGGCCAGATCGTTGATGGCGACAATTTCAAACCCGGCCGCCGCCCCTCGCTCGAACAGCGCACGCAAGACGCAACGACCAATCCGGCCGTAGCCGTTGAGTGCAACTTTGTAGGGACGGGGTTGAGGCATGGGGTTCTCGATCAATGTTCGTTCAGTGTTGAATGTTCCATCGCTATCGCGGGCAAGCCCGCTCCCACATTAGACCGAGATCCAAATGTGGGAGCGGGCTTGCCCGCGATGGCGCCAGTACAGACAACGCAGACTGACTTAGTCTTCCAGCAGCTCTTCAGCCTGACCCAGGATGTTTTCCAGGGTGAAACCGAACTCTTCGAACAACGCTGGCGCCGGCGCCGACTCACCGTAGGTGGTCATGCCGATCACGCGACCTTCCAGGCCCACGTACTTGTACCAGTAGTCGGCATGCGCCGCTTCGATGGCAATACGCGCGCTGACCTGCAACGGCAGGACCGATTGCTTGTAGTCGGCGTCCTGGGCTTCGAACACGCTGGTGCACGGCATGGACACAACGCGCACGTTGCGGCCTTGGGCGGTCAGCTTGTCGTAGGCCTGAACGGTCAGGCCCACTTCGGAACCGGTGGAGATCAGGATCAGCTCCGGCTCGCCAATGCAGTCCTTGAGCACGTAGCCACCACGGCTGATGTCGGCGATCTGCGCGTCAGTACGCACTTGGTGTTGCAGGTTCTGACGGGAGAAGATCAGCGCCGAAGGGCCATCCTTGCGCTCGATCGCGTGCTTCCAGGCCACCGCGGATTCCACCGCGTCGGCTGGGCGCCAGCAATCCAGGTTCGGCGTGGTGCGCAGGCTGGTCAGTTGCTCGACCGGCTGGTGCGTCGGGCCGTCTTCGCCGAGGCCGATGGAGTCGTGGGTGTACACATGGATCACACGCTTCTTCATCAGCGCGGCCATGCGTACGGCATTGCGCGCGTATTCCATGAACATCAGGAAGGTCGCGCCGTAAGGCACCAGGCCGCCGTGCAGGGCAACGCCGTTCATGATGGCGCTCATGCCGAACTCGCGCACGCCGTAGTACATGTAGTTGCCGCTGGCGTCTTCAGCCGAGACACCTTTGCAGCCTTTCCACAGGGTCAGGTTGGAACCGGCCAGGTCAGCCGAACCGCCGAGGAACTCAGGCAGCAACGGGCCAAAGGCGTTCAGGGTGTTCTGGCTGGCTTTACGGCTGGCGATGGTCTCGCCCTTGGCCGCGACTTCGGCGATGTAGGCCGAGGCTTTTTCCGAGAAATCAGCAGGCAGGTCACCGGCCAGGCGGCGTACCAGTTCGTTGGCCAGCTCAGGGAACTCTGCGGAGTAGGCCGCAAAACGCTGGTCCCACTCGGCTTCTGCGGCGCGACCGGCTTCCTTGGCGTCCCACTCGGCGTAGATATCAGCCGGGATTTCGAACGGGCCATGGTTCCACTTCAGCGCTTCGCGGGTCAGGGCGATTTCCGCGTCACCCAATGGGGCGCCGTGGCAGTCTTCCTTGCCTTGCTTGTTCGGCGAACCGAAGCCGATGGTGGTCTTGCAGCAGATCAGGGTCGGCTGCTCGCTTTTGCGCGCGGTTTCGATGGCGGTCTTGATCTCTTCCGGATCATGGCCGTCAACATTGCGGATCACCTGCCAGTTGTAGGCTTCGAAACGCTTTGGCGTGTCGTCGGTGAACCAGCCTTCGACTTCGCCGTCGATGGAGATGCCGTTGTCATCGTAGAAAGCAATCAGCTTACCCAGGCCCAGGGTGCCGGCCAGGGAGCTGACTTCATGGGAAATGCCTTCCATCATGCAGCCATCACCCAGGAACACGTAGGTGTGGTGGTCGACAACATTGTGGCCAGGACGGTTGAACTGCGCCGCCAGGACTTTTTCTGCCAGGGCGAAGCCCACAGCATTGGCCAGGCCTTGGCCCAGGGGACCGGTGGTGGTCTCGACGCCTGGGGTGTAGCCGAATTCCGGGTGGCCCGGGGTGCGGCTGTGCAGTTGGCGGAACTGCTTGAGGTCGTCGATGGACAGGTCATAGCCGGTCAGGTGCAGCAACGAATAGATCAACATCGAGCCATGGCCGTTGGACAGCACGAAGCGGTCGCGATCGGCGAACGACGGGTTGCTCGGGTTGTGTTTCAGGTAGTCACGCCAAAGTACCTCGGCGATATCCGCCATGCCCATTGGGGCACCGGGATGGCCGCTGTTGGCTTTTTGCACGGCATCCATGCTGAGGGCACGAATGGCGTTGGCACGCTCACGACGGCTGGGCATCGCTGATCTCCTGGAGGTTGAATAAAAGAAACGGAAAAAAGGACCGGCATTTTCCCTCAGCCAAGGCCTCAGGGGCAATGACAGATACCGACTTATGTAGGTTTTTCCTGTGGTTTGGACTGCATTGGCGGCAAGAACACTTCCCGCCGTTCGTCTAAAGGTTATAGCGCCTGCTTATAACCACCGATTATCGACCAATATCAAAACTTTTTGATATTGGCCTTGCGAGGATTTGACCTCATCACTAGACTGCTGGCCTTATGAACTTACCTGCGCCTTCCATTCGCCCCGACGATTGCGATGAGCTGGCGGCCCTGTGCAAGGCCGGCGGTGATCCGCTGCGCCTGAATGTACTGCGCGCCCTGGCCAACGACTCGTTTGGTGTGCTGGAACTGGCGCGGATCTTTGCCATTGGCCAGTCCGGTATGAGCCACCACTTGAAAGTGCTGGCCCAGGCCCACCTGGTGGCCACCCGCCGTGAAGGCAATGCGATTTTTTACCGTCGCGCCCTGCCCCACACCGATTTGCTGGGTGGCAAGCTGCACGCTGCATTGCTCGAAGAAGTGGACAACCTGGCCCTGCCGGCTGACGTGCAGTCGCGAATCGCCCAGGTCCACGGGCAACGCGCTGCGGCCAGCCAGGACTTTTTCTCCCGGGTGGCGGACAAGTTCCGCGCCCAGCAGGACCTGATTGCCGGGCTGCCTCAATACCGCGAAAGCGTATTGGCGCTGCTCGACAAGCTGGGCTTCAACCCAGGTGCCACGGCGCTGGAAGTCGGCCCGGGCGACGGCGGGTTCCTGCCGGACCTGGCACGACGCTTCCACCAGGTGACGGCGCTGGACAACAGCCCGGCCATGCTGGAACTGGCGCGCCAGCTGTGCGAGCGCGAGCAATTGGGCAACGTCCGCCTGCAACTGGCCGATGCCTTGAATGAGGTCGGGCTGCAAGCCGATTGCGTGGTGTTGAACATGGTTCTTCACCATTTTGCCGCGCCGGCCGATGCTCTCAGGCAGATGGCCGGTTTGCTGCAGCCGGGTGGCAGCCTGCTAGTAACTGATTTATGCAGCCACAACCAGAGTTGGGCCAGGGAGGCCTGCGGTGATCTATGGTTGGGGTTTGAACAGGACGATCTGGCCCGTTGGGCCACCGCTGCGGGACTCGTTCCCGGGGAAAGCCTGTATGTAGGCTTACGTAATGGTTTCCAGATTCAGGTCCGCCACTTTCAGCGGCCAACTGGCGACACTCACCATCGGTAAATATCAGGAAAACATCGAGATGAGCGAATATTCCCTTTTCACCTCCGAGTCCGTGTCTGAAGGGCATCCGGACAAAATCGCCGACCAGATTTCTGATGCGGTGCTGGACGCCATCATTGCTGAAGACAAGTTCGCCCGCGTGGCGTGCGAGACGCTGGTGAAAACGGGCGTGGCGATCATCGCCGGTGAAGTCACCACGTCGGCCTGGGTCGACCTGGAGCAGATCGTCCGTGACGTGATCACCGACATCGGCTACACCAGCTCTGACGTCGGCTTCGACGGCGCGACCTGCGGCGTGATGAACATCATCGGCAAGCAGTCGCCCGACATCAACCAGGGTGTCGACCGCGCCAAGCCAGAAGACCAGGGCGCCGGCGACCAGGGCCTGATGTTCGGCTACGCCAGCAACGAAACCGACGTGCTGATGCCTGCACCGATCACCTTCTCGCACCAGTTGGTCAAGCGCCAGGCCGAGGCCCGTAAATCCGGGCTGCTGCCTTGGTTGCGCCCGGACGCCAAGTCCCAGGTGACCTGCCGTTACGAAGGCGGCAAAGTGGTGGGCATCGACGCGGTGGTGTTGTCGACCCAGCACAATCCGGAAGTCTCCTACAAAGACCTGCGCGAAGGTGTGATGGAGCTGATCGTCAAGCACGTGCTGCCTGCCGAACTGCTGAGCAAGGACACCCAGTTCCACATCAACCCGACCGGCCAGTTCATCATCGGCGGCCCGGTGGGCGACTGCGGCCTGACCGGGCGCAAGATCATCGTCGACAGCTACGGCGGCATGGCCCGTCACGGCGGTGGCGCGTTCTCTGGCAAGGATCCCTCCAAGGTTGACCGCTCGGCAGCCTATGCCGGTCGTTACGTGGCCAAGAACATCGTCGCCGCTGGCCTGGCCGAGCGTTGTGAGATTCAGGTGTCCTACGCTATTGGTGTGGCCCAGCCTACGTCGATCTCGCTGAACACCTTCGGCACCGGCAAGATCAGCGATGACAAGATCGTCAAGCTGGTGCGTGAGATCTTCGACCTGCGTCCGTACGCAATCACCACCATGCTCGACCTGCTGCACCCGATGTATCAGGAAACCGCGGCCTACGGCCACTTCGGTCGTACCCCTGAACAGAAGACCGTCGGCGACGACACCTTCACCACGTTCACCTGGGAAAAAACCGACCGCGCCGACGACCTGCGCACCGCTGCCGGCCTGTAATCGCAGCACGTAGCACCCAAAGCCCCGCCGGTTTTCCCGGTGGGGCTTTTTGTTGCGCTTTTTTGCGGGTGGGGGTTAGCGCGACGGCGAACCTGGCAAATAGTTCACATTTATTGGATCCAAACCTTGCAGGCTAAATGATGGCCCACTAGAATTCGCGCCCTCCCGAGCCCTTAACCACATTGGATACTGCACTGCGCCTGCTCGGGACAGCCAAGTGCGCAGGCAATCGAACATTGAGGTTTTTCATGCGTATTTCCACCTTCGCTCCTGCTGCCGTACTGCTCAGCCTGTTCGCCCTGCCAGTGCAAGCCGCTGACCTGAGCGGCCTGACTGGCGCCCTGACTTCCCAACTGGGCGGCGCTACCGGCAACTGCGAAAAACAGAGCCAGGAGCTGCAAGCCAAAGTCGACGCCGCCAAAGCCAATGGCGAAGACCTGAAAGTGAAGGCCATGCAGGCAGCACTGGACCAGGTAAACAAAGGTTGCAAAAAAGTCGGCGAGTCCCAAGGCAAGCTCGACGAAACCGCGCAAAAGCAGCAGGCCAAGGCTGACAGCAACGACACCGTGAAAGCCCTGGGCGGTCTGTTCAAGTAAGCAGAAACACCCGGTAAAAAGCCTCGCGCCTGCGGGGCTTTTTTATGGGCGTTTGCTTGCTTTAGGCTGGGCGCCCCTTCAGAGCAAGGATGCTCATGATGACACCACGCCTGCTGACCTACCTGCTGTTGATGCTCTTCCCTATCGTCGCTTGGGCGCAGGGCTGCCCGGACTGGCAAGCCGACAAGGCCCGGGACGAAATCACCGCCCTGCAACGACAGATCGACCTGTGGGACGACAGCTACCACCGACTCGGCCAATCCCTGGTCAGCGACGAGCTCTATGACCAGGCCCGCATGCGCCTGGAGCAATGGCGGGCTTGCTTTGCACAGGCGCCGTCACCTGCGCAAAATCCCCTGGCCAGCTCGCGGGGCACTGTCGCCCATCCCGTCCCGCACACGGGCCTTGAGAAGTTGGTCAACGACCGCGCCGTGGCAGACTGGATCGGCACACGCAGCGACCTGTGGATACAACCCAAGGTCGATGGGGTGGCCGTGAGCCTGGTCTATCGTGGGGGTCGCCTGGCCCAGGTGATCAGCCGCGGCGACGGCCTGTTCGGCCATGACTGGACGGACTCGGCCCGCAAGATCCCCGGCCTTGTGCAACAACTGCCCGAGGCCATCGACCTGCTCTTGCAGGGCGAGCTGTACTGGCGCCTGGACGCCCATATACAAGGGGAGACGGGCGGCATGAATGCCCGCAGCAAAATCTCCGGGCTGATGAACCGCCAACACCTCAATGACGCCGACGCCGCCGGCATCGGCCTGTTTGTCTGGGCCTGGCCGCAAGGGCCGGCGGACCTCAAGCAGCAGTTGGACACGCTTGCACACTGGGGTTTTACCGACAGCCGTCGCTACAGCCAGCCCATCGACACCTTCGAGCAGGCCCGTCACTGGCGAGCGTTCTGGCATGGGCACCCGTTGCCCTTCGCCACTGATGGCGTGGTGCTGCATCAAAGCCAGCGCGCCCCGGCCGAACGCTGGCAGGCCAGTACGCCTTACTGGGCTGTTGCCTGGAAATACCCGGTCATCACAGCCCTGGCCCATGTGCGCCAGGTGCAGTTCAAGATCGGCCGCACCGGCCGTATCACCCCGATCCTGGAACTGCACCCGGTAATGCTCGACGATCGCCAGATCAAGCGCGTCAGCATCGGCTCGTTGAAACGCTGGCAACAACTCGATATCCGGCCCGGCGACCAAGTGTCCATCAGCCTTGCCGGCCAAGTGATTCCCAGGCTCGACCAGGTCATCCTGCGCAGCTATCCACGGGTCGATGTCGCAGCCCCGGTGGCGGGCGACTTCCATCACCTGAGCTGCTTGCGTCTGGCCCCGGCCTGCGAGGAGCAACTGCTGGCCCGACTGACCTGGCTCAGTGGCAAGCAGGGGCTGGATCTGCCACACATTGGCCGCGAGACCTGGAACTCCTTGATCCAGGCCGGTCAAATCAGCGGTTTGGTGGATTGGTTGAACCTTGATGAGACAGAGCTTGCTACCATTGACGGATTCGGCGACCGCAGCACGACGCGCCTGCTTGCGAGCCTGCAGACCGCACGTCAGCGACCGTTCGCTCAATGGCTGATGGCGCTGGGGGTTCCACCGACCGCCCGCAATAACCTGGTGGGTGGCTGGCATGCCCTGGCCGCCCGCGACACGCAAGCCTGGCAGGCCGAGGCAGGAATCGGCCCGGGACGCGCGGCGCAGTTGAGCGCCTTTTTTCGCGACCCTCAGGTGGTGGCCATGAGCGAAACACTACGGGCTGCCGGGATCGACGGTTTTTAGGCCCGGCCCGCTACATTCATCGGTACCGGCAGAAATCATCCTGCCCACCTGACAACGATCTTGTTTATTTTGGAGTTTTTATGAAGTTTCTTGCACCGCTTGCCCTGTTGACCGTCACCAGTTTTCTGACCACTCCCTTGCTGGCTGCCGAGACAGCCCCGCAACTGACCGGTTGCGCTGCCAAGCGCCAGGCCATCAGCCTGCAGATCGAACAAGCCAAGGCCCATGGCAACAGTGAGCAACAAGCCGGTCTGGAAAAAGCCTTGAGCGAAGTCACCGCCCACTGCACCGACGCCTCCCTGAAAAAGGAACGCGAGAACAAGGTGCTGGATGCCAAGCACGAAGTCAGCCGTCGTCAGGCTGACCTCGACAAGGCCATGAAAAAAGGCGACTCCGAGAAGATCAACAAGCGTAAGGACAAGCTCGCCGAGTCGCGCAAAGAGCTTCAGCAAGCCCTCGACGACCTGGACAAGTAAGACGCATCCGACCGAGCCTCAATGGTCGCGAAACTGCTTATGACAGGCGCTGCACGCATCTTCGACTTTCTGCACGGCCGGCTTCAGGTCACTGGCTTTGTAAGGCTGCACCTGGCTGGCGATCACCAACTCACCGGTGGCCGCCTCAAGGTTGCGCGCCAGTTCCTGGAACTGGGCCTGTTTCTGCCATACATCGTCCTTGGCACTGGTGTGATCTTCTTCGCGCACCGTTGGAAAGTGCTTCCACGGCTCATGGGACAGGGTGTCGAGCTTGACCGCACCCTCGGCAAATTTCGCCCCGTCGAACGGAATACGGCCGCGCAGCATGCCACCCAGGTCTTCGCCGGTCTTGAGCATCTGCTTGAAGATGGCCTTGCGCTGGCCCAATGGCGAGTTCGGATCCACGCCGCCGCAGGCGGTCAGCGTCAAAGCGGCCAGCAATACAACAGTCAGTTTTTTAAAAGTCATGGTGGCTCAGGGTCACGGGAAACGGCGGCCAGTATCCCCGCCCCGCCCGGAAAGACCAATAGCCCTATTAATAATATGGACGCTTGTGCCGTAATCGGTACCGGCTACCGCCTCGGGAATTACTTGCATGAATAACCTGTTGACCCCCTGGAGCCGCCGACTGGCATGGGCTCTGCCGATGATCGCGCTGCTCGCCGGATGCGACGGTGGCAACGCCCCGACCCCCAAGCCCGAGCCGGAAAAACCCCACGCCGTGGCGACCTATGTCAGCGCCACCTGGGAAGCCCTGCCGGAAGTTTCGGACACTGACCTGCAAGCCGGCTTCGAATCCTGGCGCAGTGCCTGCCAACGCCTGAAGAACGATCCGGTGTGGGGCACCACCTGCGCTGCCGCGGCCAATGTGCCGGGCAATGCCGGTGATATCCGGGGTTTCCTCAAGCAACAGCTGGACGTGTATGGCTTGCGCTCGGCAGACAACACGCCCAATGGCCTGATCACCGGCTACTACGAACCGGTCTACCCTGGCAGCCTTACCGAAACCAAGACCGCCCATGTTCCTGTGTACGGGGTGCCGGACGACCTGATCATCGTCAACCTGGAAAGCATCTACCCGGAGCTCAAGGGCAAACGCCTGCGTGGGCGCCTGGAAGGGCGGGTACTCAAGCCCTATGACGATGCCGGCACCCTCAACCAGCAAGGCTCCAGCGCCAAGCCCATCGCCTGGCTGACCCACCCGATGGACCTGCAATTCCTGCAAATCCAGGGTTCGGGCCGTATCCAGTTGGCGAACGGTCGTCAACTGCGCGTGGGCTATGCCGACCAGAACGGTTTCCCCTACCGCCCTATCGGCCGCTGGCTGGTGGAGCAAGGCGAGTTGAAGAAAGAAGAAGTGAGCATGGGCGCCATCAGTGCCTGGGCCAAGTCCCATCCCGAGCGGATCCCGGAGTTACTGGCGAGCAACCCCAGCTACGTGTTCTTCAGCACCCGGCCCGACAGCAATGAAGGCCCGCGCGGCTCGCTGAACGTACCGCTGACCGCAGGCTACAGCGTGGCCGTAGACCGCAAGGTGATCCCACTGGGCAGCCTGCTGTGGTTGTCCACCACCCGTCCCGATGGCGCACCGATCGTACGGCCGGTAGCGGCCCAGGATACGGGGGGCGCGATTGTCGGTGAGGTGCGTGCAGACCTGTTCTGGGGCACGGGTGATGCAGCGGGCGAGCTGGCCGGGAACATGAAGCAGCAAGGCCAGATCTGGATGCTGTGGCCCAAGGGTGCGGCGCTGCCTCAAGTGCCGGACGCGCCTTTGTAGGAGCCGGTTTACCGGCGATGGCGGTTTCAAATCCGCCATCGCTGGCATGCCAGCTCCCACAAGGGTTGGCTGCGTGCCTTAGATCGAAGCGAAGAAGAAGCTCGCAATCAACGCCATGCCCACAAACCACACCAGCGAACGCAAGATCGCCCAGTCCGCCAGGTAGCAGATGATGTACAGCAGGCGGCTGGTGATAAACAGCACCGCCAGTACGTTGATGGTCACCAGTTCCGCGTTGCCCGCAAGGTGGGCAATGATCACCGCTGCGGCAAACGCCGGGGTCACTTCAAAGCTGTTGAGCTGTGCGCTATGGGCGCGTTTGGCAAAGCCTTCGAGGGTTTCCAGGAAGGCCCGGGGGTCGTGGTTCTGCCGGGGCCCGAATTTGCCACCACTGAACTTGGCCACGCCAGTACACAGGTAAGGCAGAAAAATTGCGATCAACACACACCAGAAAGCAACAGTCATCACTCATTCCTTTTTTAGTTTTATCCGCTGGTTAGAGTTTCATCACGAGCATGCCGATCAGTACCAACCCACAGGCTAAGAGCCGGGAGCGGCCGAAAGGTTCTTTCAGGTAACGCATACCGAACAACACCACCAGGATCACGCTGACTTCTCGCAGCGCGGCGGCCTCGGCAATTGAGCCCAACTGCATGGCCCAAAGCACCAGAGCGTAGCTCAACAACACGCACAACCCCACGCTCAGCCCCAACCGCCATTGCGTGCGCCAAAACAGGCTGAACGCCGCGCGCTTGCGCACCATGGCCAGCAGGGGAAAGGGCCAGGCACTGAGCAGGGTCAGCCATACCAGATAGTCCAACGGGTGCGACCAGCGCCGCAGCGCCTGGCCATCAAGGAAGGTGTAGCAGCCGATGCACAGGCCGATCAGCGCCACCACCGGCAACATCGACCAGGGCAGCCGCTCCCCGCCACCGCCCTGCCAAAGCAGGCACAGCATGCCGAACGGGATCAGCAGGATGCCGACAATCTGCTGGGTACTGAGCACTTCCCCGGCAAACACCAGGGTCAACGCCAGCACCACCAGCGGTGATAAGCCGCGCATCAGCGGATACACCAGCCCCAGGTCGCCAACGCGGTAGGCCTGGATCAGCAGGTAGCGATAGAGCAACTCGAACAAGGCCGATGCGATGATCCACGGCCAGATTTCCAGGGGCGGCAACGACACAAATCCCACTGCCAGCAGAACAAACAACAGGGCCACGCTGTCCATGCAGGCGATCACCAACAGGCGCTCGCCGCTGAACTTGATCAAGGTGTTCCACGTCGCATGCAACAGCGCCGCTACCAGCACCAAGGCTGTCGCAACCACAGGGAGCCCCTTGTCAGAATGGCCAGATTTGATTCGTCATGTGTCAGCACCCTGCACGCTTATGTGGGTTTCCGCTTTATCGGCCTGCCACCCACCATCGGTGGATAAGGTTTAGTCTCACTGGCGTCGACTTTTTCAGGTCTGGATACAGGCTACACCCGTCTAGACACCACAGCCTTAGCTGCTCACTATGTAAATATATATATTATATAAACACTAAATGAGTCAGCAGTCATGCCACCTCTTGAACATGAACTTGATATCCAGCAACTGCGAGCTAGTGCTGAAGCCGCTGGCCAGCTACTGAAAGCGCTGGCAAACCCTGAACGATTGCTCCTCCTCTGCCAGTTGTCGCAGGGCGAGCTAAATGTTACCGATTTAGAGGCCTTGTCAGGCATTCAGCAACCTACGTTGTCTCAGCAACTCGCGGTGCTACGTCGCAAGGAGATGGTGGAAACGCGACGGGCAGGAAAGCAAGTCTATTACCGAATCAGCAGCTCTGTAGCGCTCGCGGTGATCCATGTCCTTTATCAGCACTTCTGTGCAGGAGATGCAAAATGAGCATTGATTGGATCAACTTTACGCCTTGGACTTCCGTAGGCGGAGGGGCCTTGATAGGGCTGGCGGTTAGCTTGTTTGTTCTCGCAAATGGCCGTATCGCAGGAATCAGTGGCTTGATTGGAAGCGTGATGCATTTTGGCAGTGAAGGCTGGAGCGAAAAGGCGCTATTTCTTCTTGGCCTGGTGATGGCGCCATTGTTGTGGGGGGCGTTTACCGTATTGCCGGAAATCGAGATCAAGGCAGAGTGGCCGGCCCTGATTATCGCAGGCCTGCTCGTCGGTGTGGGAACTCGCTACGGCTCCGGTTGTACAAGCGGTCATGGTGTTTGTGGGATCTCTCGATTGTCTCCCCGCTCCATTGCAGCAACGATCTGCTTTATGTTCGCAGGCATTGCAACGGTGTACATCATTCGTCATGTGGTGGGAGCATGAAGATGATCAAGTCGAGCGCATTTTTTGCAGGGCTGATCTTCGGCCTGGGTCTACTCCTGGCAGGCATGGCGAACCCCGCCAAGGTATTGGCTTTTCTTGATGTGGCCGGGGCCTGGGATCCGTCACTCGCACTGGTGATGGGAGGAGCTATCGCAGTGGCGGTTATTCCCCTGAGTTGGGCGCGCAAGAACAAGCGATCGTTGCTAGGTGCCCCCATGCAGTTACCGATTAGCCGAGAGTTGGATACCCGCTTGATTGGCGGCAGCCTGGTGTTCGGTATAGGTTGGGGAGTTGCGGGGATCTGCCCTGGGCCAGCCGTCGCTATTCTGCTTACGGGGCATGGGCAAATCATCATATTCGTATTGGCCATGTTGGCCGGTATGTACGTGCTCTCTCTATTGGATCGTCGACGCACGACCTGATTAGGCGATAGACGTGAAAGCGAATGACCCAGGCTGAACCCCAGGCCACGTCTGAACATCACTGATCCTTGTCGATCGACTGCGGATGCCTCGGGTCCGCAGCCTGCTTGCCCGGCAGGCTGCCTTCGCTGCGAATCTGCGCATGGCTGATCAGCGCGAAGATAAAACTGCCGCCGATGATATTGCCCGCCAGGGTCGGCCCGGCAAATACCAGCCAGAAGTCCTTCCACGGTAGCTCGCCGGCAAATACCAGATAGGACACCTCCGCCGAACCGACGACAATGTGGGTGAAATCACCCAGGGCCATCAGGTAGGTGATCAGGATAATGATCCACATCTTGGCGCTTTCCATGGACGGGATCATCCACACCATGGTGGCGATCATCCAGCCGGAGACGATGCCTTTGGCAAACATCTGGCCCGTGTCGTTCTCCATGACCTTGCGCCCGATGTCGAGGAAGGCCAGGTCGGTCTTGGTGTCGAAAATAGGCAGGTGCAGCATCACGTAGGCCACCAGCAAGGTGCCGCAAAGATTGCCCACCAGTACCACCGTCCACAACCGCAGCAGGCGCCCGGCATTGCCCAGGGTCGGCTTGCTCATCACCGGGAGCACGGCGGTCAGGGTGTTTTCGGTGAACAGTTGCTGGCGCGCAAGGATCACCGCGAGAAAACCTGCGCAGTAGCCAAAGCTGGCAATCACCTTGAAGCCTTCACCGCCCGGCAGGCGGGAGTTGAGCAGCCCCATGGCCATCAATGACAAGCCCATGGTCAGGCCGGCGGCCAGCGCCGACCACCACAGCGCCGCGACGCTGCGCTCCAGTTCCTGGTCGCCCTGGGTGCGAATGATTTCATGCAGCACCGCTGCCCTGGGCGGTTGGTTCTTGTCCACATCCTGCTGCTCTTCCTGCGACAGGTTGGGAGTTTTGCCGTCTTTTTGGGTGGCCATGATGTTCCAGTGTCCAAGGGGTGCCTGTAGCTACGACACGCTGGCGCAGTGGCTGTTCAGTGGCCGGAGAACTAAAGCGGGATGCGCCAGGCCTTGGCCATTTCCACGGTGGTCGAGCTCAGTGGCTTGGACCAGGGTTTATTACGCGCACCATAGTGTTCAATGATGTCGTCGAGCACCCGATTGAACTCGGCCGGCGTCGTTGCCGTGGCCAGGTCGCGCGCGGCCCGCTGCAGAAGCTCGACGTTGGCGGCCGTCTGGCCTGCACGGTAGAGGGAGGGGTAGATGACTTCGCGGGTGAAGTTGTCGGCTTTTACGGCAATATCCCGTCGCTGCATTTGAGCCACGGCACTGGTCATGACCTTGGAGGTTGGCGTGGAAGCCCCCTGATTGTGCTTGGCAACCACCTGCAACAGTTGCTGGAAGTTATGCTGCCCAGGGGCGTTAAGCCGCCGCCCCAACCACTCGATATGCTGGGGCCGGGTAACCAGTGCATCCAGGTTACGCAGCGCAGAGAGCAACCCAGGCGTGAAGACCAAAGTATTGCCTGCCTTGTTGGCCTCGGTAATCGCTGCGTCCAGAGCTTGCAATGCCTGCTGTGCCTGCTTGCGAAAACGCAGCACATTCGCCGCGGCGGGATCCTTCTGGAGTGCCACTTGCACGCTGGCAAGCATTGCATCGTCCATCGCCAGCACCGCGTCGTCCAATGACTCGAACAAGTGCCGCTCACGCACCTTGCTGCGCTGCTCCTGGTGCTGCGTCACCGCTTGCCGGGCCTGGGCCTGCAAATGCTTTTTCTGCTCGGCGGTCATGGTGAAATTGACCGTGCCACTGAGCAGGCCACTAACGTCACCTTTGGCGGATTTGAGCGGCAGCACCACGGTTTGCTCGTTAAATTCCTTGAGGCGTTGCTGTTGATAGGCGCCTGCAGCCGTATGGGCAGTGCCTGTCAGTTTGTCCGCAACAGCGCTTATGACGCTGCCGCTCTTTTTCTGCGATGCAGGAGCCTGGGACTCGAATTTGACGATCAACGACTCCGGCTGGCTCAGCGGGCTCTCGGGAAACGAGCGCTCGATCACCCCGGGTGCCGGGGTGTTGAGCACCAAGCCACCGTCCTGGAAAAAAGTGGTTTCACCCACCGCCTGAAACCCATGGCCTTGCTCGGCAGGGCTTTTGAACAGTCCCGGTAGGGAGCCCGAGATATGCGCGGCGCGGGCAATGTCCATATCCGGGGTCAGGCTGGCGTTGAACACCACCAACTGCGGGCGACCATCGAACATGCCGGTCCCCGTGATGTTCAGTTGCTTGATCGCCGGGATATGCCTGCTCAGCACGTCAAGATCAGCAAAGGTCGGTGCCCCTCCGGCGCTCAGCCTGTCGGCGATTTTCATCACTTCGTCGGGGCGGGCTGCCCTGGGCATGGCGGCAATATGGGCCAGGATCGACTTGCGTGACTCGTTACGGATCAAGTCTTCGAGCGAGTGCGCCTGGGTTTGCAGGCGCGGCATCATCGTCAGCAGCAATTGGGAAATGTTGCCCGCCGGGCCTGGCAGGCGCCCGGCAAGTTTGCCGAGGCTCGCCCCGGCATTTTGCAGCCAGGCCGTCACAGGGTTGGGGCTGTTGAGCAGGCTGGGCAGATCAATGCTGTTTGAGAGCGTGCCGAAGGCCTTGGCTCCCATGCCACTGGCCAGCAGCGCTGCAGAAATCGCACCGGCAGATGAACCAGAAATGGCAGAGATGCCTGGCAGTGTTCCGGTTTCTTCAAGGGCCTGGACCATCCCGGGGAAGGCGATGCCCTTGGCACCACCGCCGCTGAGTACCAGATGGCTGACCGCAGGGGGTGACAGCACCACCTCCACCTGCCCCTTGCTGTCTCGAAACAGGCTCAGCTTTCGCGGGCCGACGCCCTCGACCAAGGGTGTCTTGTTGCCTTGGGCGGGGGGCGGCGGGGGTTGCCGCGATGACGGCTGAGTCTTGGCAGCCGGGTTGGCGGTCACTTTCATTGCGGGCTCTCTCTACAGGATGTGGTCCTGAGTGCAGAGAAAGCCTGGAAGCGATCCACCCGGACAGATTTGGTAAATCAAATCAGGCCGGGCCGGGGTTACTCAGTGAGGTTGTCATCCTGGAACTGGTCTTTCACGTACTTGATCTCGGTACGCCCGTGGGGTGCCGGCAGACCGTCTTCGCCGAGGTTGACGAAGACCATTTTTTCCACGGTGAGGATGCTTTTGCGCGTGATCTTGTTGCGCACTTCACAGGTCAGGGTGATGGAGGTGCGGCCAAACTCGGTGGCGGTGATGCCCAGCTCGATGATGTCGCCCTGGCGCGAGGCGCTGACAAAATTGATCTCGGAGATGTACTTGGTCACCACACGCTGGTTGCCCAGTTGAACGATGGCGTAGATCGCCGCTTCTTCGTCGATCCAGCGCAACAGGCTGCCACCGAACAGGGTGCCGTTGGGGTTGAGGTCTTCGGGTTTTACCCATTTGCGGGTGTGGAAGTTCATGTTCACTCCAAAGCGTCTTGCCGAATGATGGGCAACATCATGGCAGAGCGCCGGCCCAAGCTCTATGAGCCATTGCCTATCAGCACCATGAACGATCTTCATGCCCCCGACAGAAAGGCTTGGGAAGTCAGGCGCAGGCAGCTATAATCGCCACCGCTTCAAAACGGTCATCTGTGACTGATACCGTTCTCCCGCCACCTGTCCGAGGGGCGCTGCAGCAGGCCCTGGCCTGTCAGGCTCGGATGGGGCGTTGCCCGGCCGGGTTGTCCTGGCTGGATACTAAACGCACAACGGCGCCCATTCGCACACTACGAATGGAGGCTCTTCATGAGCGCTGTAATCACGCCTGCAGGTTTTACCGACTACAAAGTCGCCGACATGTCCCTCGCTGCCTGGGGCCGTCGCGAAACCTTTATCGCCGAATCCGAAATGCCAGCCCTGATGGGTCTGCGCCGCAAGTACGCCGCTGAACAGCCGCTCAAGGGCGCGAAGATTCTCGGCTGCATCCACATGACCATCCAGACTGCCGTGCTGATCGAAACCCTGGTTGCCCTGGGTGCCGAAGTGCGCTGGTCGTCCTGCAACATCTTCTCGACTCAGGACCAGGCCGCTGCCGCCATCGCAGCCGCTGGCATCCCTGTCTTCGCCTGGAAAGGCGAGACCGAAGAAGAGTACGAGTGGTGCCTGGAGCAAACCATCCTGAAAGATGGCGCGCCTTGGGATGCCAACATGATCCTCGACGACGGCGGCGACCTGACCGAGCTGCTGCACAAGAAGTACCCGGCCATCCTGGACCGCGTCCATGGCGTGACCGAAGAAACCACCACCGGCGTACACCGCCTGCTGGACATGCTGGCCAAGGGCGAGCTGAAAATCCCGGCCATCAACGTCAACGACTCGGTGACCAAGAGCAAGAACGACAACAAGTACGGCTGCCGTCACAGCCTCAACGATGCGATCAAGCGCGGCACCGACCACCTGCTGTCGGGCAAGCAAGCCCTGGTGATCGGCTACGGCGACGTGGGCAAGGGTTCGTCCCAGTCCCTGCGTCAGGAAGGCATGATCGTCAAGGTCTCCGAAGTTGACCCGATCTGCGCCATGCAAGCCTGCATGGACGGTTTCGAAGTGGTCTCGCCGTTCATCGACGGCCAGAACGACGGCACCGAAGCGAGCATCGACAAAGCCATGCTGGGCAAGATCGACCTGATCGTGACCACCACCGGTAACGTCAATGTGTGCGATGCCAACATGCTCAAGGCCCTGAAAAAGCGCGCCGTGGTGTGCAACATCGGGCACTTCGACAACGAGATCGACACCGCTTTCATGCGCAAGAACTGGGCATGGGAAGAAGTCAAACCTCAGGTGCACAAGGTTCACCGTACCGGCGCTGGCGATTTCGACCCACAGAACGATGACTACCTGATCCTGCTGGCCGAAGGCCGCCTGGTAAACCTGGGTAACGCCACTGGCCACCCAAGCCGCATCATGGATGGCTCGTTCGCCAACCAGGTACTGGCGCAGATCTTCCTGTTCGGCCAGAAATACGCCGACCTGTCGCCCGCCCAGAAAGCCGAGCGCCTGACCGTGGAAGTACTGCCGAAGAAACTCGACGAAGAAGTGGCCCTGGAAATGGTCCGCGGCTTCGGCGGCGTCGTGACGCAACTGACCAAGACCCAGGCCGACTACATCGGCGTGACGGTTGAAGGTCCGTTCAAGCCGCACGCCTACCGCTACTGATCGGCCTGTTGCCTGCTCTCCATGTGGAGGGCAGGCTTCTGTGGGAGCGGGCTTGCTCGCGAAAGCGATGTTTCAGTATCAGGTATGTTGACTGAAACTCCGCTTTCGCGAGCAAGCCCGCTCCCACATTGACGGTGTATGTCTTCCGGTTTTTTGAGTTTCCAAGGGTATGACCATGTCCCAAGACCGTCGCTACAGCTTCGAGTTCTTCCCGACCAAGACCGATGCTGGGCATGAAAAATTGATGGCGACTGCCAAGCAGTTGGCCAGCTACAACCCCGACTTCTTCTCCTGCACCTACGGCGCAGGCGGCTCGACCCGTGATCGCACGATCAACACCGTGCTGCAACTGGAAAGCGAAGCCAAAGTGCCCGCCGCACCGCACCTGTCGTGCGTAGGCGACAGCAAGGCCGACCTGCGCAGCCTGCTGACCCAGTACAAGGCCGCCGGCATCAAACGTATCGTCGCCCTGCGCGGTGACCTGCCATCCGGCATGGGCATGGCCAGCGGCGAGTTGCGCTACGCCAATGACCTGGTGAGCTTCATTCGTGAAGAGACTGGCGACCACTTCCATATCGAAGTGGCCGCCTACCCGGAAATGCACCCTCAGGCGCGCAATTTCGAAGACGATCTGCGCAACTTCGTACGCAAGGCCGAAGCCGGCGCCAACAGTGCGATCACCCAGTACTTCTTCAACGCCGACAGCTACTTCTACTTCGTCGAGCGCGTGCAGGCCCTGGGTGTGAATATCCCAATCGTGCCGGGCATCATGCCGATCACCAACTACAGCAAGCTGGCGCGCTTCTCTGACGCCTGCGGTGCAGAAATCCCACGCTGGGTACGCAAGCAGCTGGAAGCCTATGGCGATGACGTCAAAAGCATCCAGGCCTTTGGCGAGCAGGTCATCAGTGAAATGTGCGAAACCTTGCTGCAAGGTGGCGCGCCGGGCCTGCACTTCTACACCCTGAACCAAGCTGACCCGAGCCTGGCAATCTGGAACAACCTCAAGCTGCCACGCTGAGGCTGCCCCTTTGTACCGCCAGCCGGGATTCCTTCCCGGCCCGGCGGCACAATAAAAGTTCAGGTTTGCGGCCTGAAGATCCCCGATCCAGAGCTTCTCTTTAACCTGCGACAGTCGTAACCTCAGGGTATGCCCGTCATTTTCCAGCTGTTGACCGCTGTCCTTTTCACTTGCCTGAGCCTGACCGCCCACGGCGAGAAATTGCGCATTGTCACCGAACCCTGGGCCCCTTACGTCTACGAAGAAAACGGCCAGATGCGCGGGCTCGACTACGAGGCCACCGTCATCGTGTTCGAGCGTCTGGGGATCGAGGTGCAATGGCAGTTCCTGCCCTGGAAACGTTGCCTGGCCATGCTCGACCAGGGCCTGGCCGATGGCGCGCTGGATATTTTCCACAGCCACGAACGCGACGCGGCGCTGCTTTACCCCAGCGAGCCGCTGTCCCAGGTTGAGTTTGTGATGTTCTACGCCAACGAGCGCCCACATCCGTTCCAGACCCTGGATGACCTCAAAGGGCTGACCATCGGCACCTCCCCCGGCTACCTGTATAGCGCCGCGTTCAGCGAATCCACCCTGTTTACCCGCGAGCCGGCCCCCAGCCATGAGGCCAACTTCGGCAAACTGGCCCGTGGCCGGATTGATCTGGTGATCACCGACCGCCGGGTTGGCCAACATGTGCTCAAGGAGTTGGGCCTGGAACACCACGTTACCCAGGCGTCGCCGGTGATCAGCAGCCAGAAACAATTCCTCGCCGTACGCCGTGGCGCGGGCATGGACTTGCTGGTGCAGCGCTTTGGTGCCGAGCTCAAGCGCTTCAAGCAAGAGCCCGCCTATGCCGCCCTGAGTGCAAAATATGCCGGCAACAGTGCCAAAACTGCCCCCTCGCCGCCGCTGGAGCAAACCGTTGAGCAGCAGGAAAGCGGCGCGCGGTGATTGCTCTGTTATACTCCGGCCTTTCCGCCAGGCTTACGCCCGGCCGTTGTGGTCGTATAACAGGCATCCAACCCCGCTACTGCGCAGCTTTGCAGCCCGCGCGAGCCGTTGGAGTGCCTGCCAGCCCCAGCAGGACCGGACGGGGTTGCGTTCCTCTAAACGCGATTCGCGCCCGGCAAGATTATCCCTTTGGGCCAAGCCCTAACTACAAACAGGATTACTCATGTCCTTTGCTTCCCTCGGTCTCTCCGAGGCTTTAGTCCGCGCCATCGAGGCAGCGGGCTATACCGAGCCTACTCCGGTGCAACAGCGGGCTATTCCCGCCGTGTTGCAAGGTCGCGACCTGATGGTCGCGGCTCAGACAGGTACTGGTAAAACCGGCGGCTTCGCCCTCCCGATTCTGGAGCGGTTGTTCCCCAATGGTCACCCGGACAAATCCCAGCGTCACGGCCCGCGCCAACCCCGCGTACTGGTCCTGACCCCTACCCGCGAACTCGCCGCACAAGTGCATGACAGCTTCAAGCTGTACGCCCGCGACCTGAAGTTCGTCAGCGCCTGCATCTTCGGCGGCGTCGGCATGAACCCCCAGGTTCAGGCCATGTCCCGTGGGGTTGACGTGCTGGTCGCCTGCCCTGGTCGTTTGCTCGACCTGTGTGGCCAAGGCAGCGTCGATCTGTCCCACGTGGAAATCCTCGTGCTGGACGAAGCCGACCGCATGCTCGACATGGGCTTTGTCCATGACGTGAAGAAAGTCCTCGCGCGCCTGCCGGCCAAGCGTCAGAACCTGCTGTTCTCGGCAACGTTCTCCAACGACATCACCGCCCTGGCCGGCAAGCTGCTGCACAACCCCGAGCGCATCGAAGTCACGCCGCCCAACACCACGGTCGAGCGTATCGAGCAGCGGGTGTTCCGCCTGCCAGCCAGCCACAAGCGCTCGCTGTTGGCCCACCTGATTACCGCCGGTGCCTGGGAACAAGTGCTGGTGTTCACCCGCACCAAGCATGGCGCCAACCGCCTGGCCGAGTACCTGGACAAGCACGGCCTGACCGCCGTCGCCATCCACGGCAACAAGAGCCAGAACGCGCGGACCAAGGCCCTGGCCGACTTCAAGGCCGGCTCCGTACGGATCTTGGTCGCCACCGATATCGCCGCCCGCGGCCTGGATATCGACCAACTGCCGCATGTGGTCAACTTCGAACTGCCAAACGTCGATGAAGACTATGTGCACCGTATCGGCCGTACTGGCCGTGCCGGTCGTTCGGGCGAGGCCATTTCCCTGGTCGCCCCGGATGAAGAAAAACTGCTGAAAAGCATCGAGCGCATGACCAAGCAGAAAATCGCCGACGGCGACCTGATGGGCTTCGATGCCAGTACTGTAGAAGCCGAAAAACCGGAAGTGCGCGAGCGTCCGGACGTGCGTAACCCGCGCAACCCACGTGGTCCTAAGGGTGATGGCCCGAACGGCGGCGGTGGTGGCGGTGGTCGTCGCGACAAAGGCAAGGACAAGGGTGGCAAAGACAAGGCACCTACCAACGGCCGTGGCGAACGCCCAGCCCGCGAGCAAAAGCCCCGCGAAGGCACCCCGGCCCGCGAACAGCGCCAGCCGAGCCAGCCGCCACGCGCCGCAGCCGACCGCGCACCGGACGAGTTCCTCGACGATGACGTGGATAACTTCGGTAACCGCGTGGACTACGTGCCACAGGCCAAACCGGCCCAGGGCCGTGGTCGTCGCCCAGGTGCCCCGGCACCGGGCGCTGGTGCAGGCGCTCCGCGCACCGGCGGCCAGCCACAGGGTCGCCAGAACGGTCCGCGCAGCAGCAACGGCGCTACCACCGGCACCCCACCGGCCAAGCGCAATGGTCCGCGTAACGGCGCACCGCGTGATGGCCAGGCCCGTCGCGAAGAGTCGCGCAACCGCCGCCCTGCACGTGATGAGCAGCCACGCGCCTCGGAACCTGCCGTGCAGAACCCGCGCAGCGGCACGACGCCGAAGATCATCCACAAGGAGTCGAAAAGCGATCGCTTCCCGACACCTGAGCAGTTGGATCAACTGCCAGGCCGCCCTCGTGGTGAAAAACCAGCGTTGCTGACCCGCAACCGCTGATTTTCAAAGCACCATGAAAAATGCCCCGCATCGAAAGATCCGGGGCATTTTTATGGGCTCGACAACGATCAACTGTAGGTGCTGGCTTGCCTGCGATGACGGTACTTCAGCCTGCATCGCAGGTGGCTGACCTGCCGCTATCGCAGGCAAGCCAGCTCCTACATTGAGCGTATTCCAGGCTAAAAAAAACCGGATCTCACGATCCGGTTTTTTATGCAGCCTGCGAATTTACTTCGTTTTGACACCTTCCAGCGTGATGTCCAGGTCTACAGTCTGGGAAGTCGGGCCAGGGCCTTTGACGCCGAAGTCATTCAGGTTCAGCGTAGTCTTGGCGTTGAAGCCAGCACGTTCGCCGCCCCACGGATCCTTGCCTTCACCGTTGAACGTGGCCTTGAAGGTCACAGGCTTGGTCACACCGTGGAAGGTCAGGTCGCCAGTCACATCAGCCGTTTTTTCGCCGGTTGGTTTAACTGCGGTCGAAACGAACTTGGCATCGGCGAACTTGCCAACGTCCAGGAAGTCCTTGCTGGCGATGTGCTTGTCACGTTCAGCGTGGTTGGACCACAGGCTGGCGGTTTTCACGTCGACGGCGATTTTGCTGGCTTCAGGCTTGGCGGCATCCCAGCTGAACGTACCATCCCAGTCCTTGAAGGTACCGTGGATGTAGCTGTAGCCCAGGTGGCTGATTTTCCAGTCGATGAAGGCGTGCTGGCCTTCCTTGTCGATCTTGTAATCAGCAGCCATCACCTGACCGGCAGACAGCAGAGCAGTACCGATTGCCAGAGCGGCGAGAGTCTTTTTCAACATGCTTTCTATTCCTTGTGAGTCGAGGTTGAACATCAGGCTTTGCGACCCAGCATACGAACCAGGGTCGCGTCACGATCAATGAAGTGGTGTTTCAACGCGGCCACGCCATGCAGGCCGGCAAACACCACCAGCACCCAGGCCAGGTAAAAATGCACCAGGCCGGCTACGTCTGCCTGGTCCGGTAGACCGGAAACCACGGCAGGAATTTCAAACAGGCCAAACACCGGGATCCCGACACCGTCTGCGGTGGAAATCAGGTAACCGGCAATCATCACGGCAAACAAGCCGACGTACAGGAACGCATGGCCAAACGCCGCGCCTATACGTGTCATGCGGCTATAGCTGGCCAGTGCGGGCGGCGGCGGGCTGAGCAGGCGCCAGACAATCCGCACCAGCATCACGGCGAATAGCGTAATACCGATGCTTTTGTGCAAGTCCGGGGCGTCTTTGCGCCACAGGCTGTAGTAGTCGAGGCCGACCATCCACAGGCCCAGCGCGAACAAACCAAACACCACCAGCGCCACACTCCAGTGGATAACGATGCTGACCCAGCCGTAGCGGGTCGATGTGTTTCGTAGTTGCATTCCCCAAATCCCGTAAGAGCCGTGCCCAAGACTAGCGTTTTACTTATCGACATAAAGCGGAAAATTTCGCTTCAAAAGATCGACTTATCCGATATTGAGCCTATGAACAGTAAATTAACTAGGGATTAAGGACTATTCAGCACAAACGTGACAGACCGTCCTACATTTACTGCCAATTCACCGCCCATGGGTTGTGACACAGCCCACCATTGCATAGGCTTGCGCGATTGTTTTGCCTGCGCAGGCAGTGGCAGCGCTTCGAGGAGACTAAAAGATGGGCTTGAATAACCAGTGGATGCAACGCGACCTCGCCGTGCTGTGGCATCCCTGCACCCAGATGAAAGACCACCAGCAACTGCCGCTGGTGCCGATCAAGCGCGGTGAAGGCGTATGGCTGGAAGACTTCGAAGGCAAGCGCTATCTCGATGCGGTCAGCTCGTGGTGGGTCAATGTGTTCGGCCACGCCAACCCGCGTATCAATCAGCGCATCAAGGACCAAGTGGACCAACTGGAGCACGTGATCCTCGCCGGCTTCAGCCACCAGCCGGTGATCGAGCTGTCCGAGCGTCTGGTCAAGCTCACCCCCGAAGGCCTGACTCGCTGCTTCTATGCCGACAATGGCTCGTCGTGCATCGAAGTCGCGTTGAAGATGAGCTTTCACTATTGGCTCAACCGCGGCCAGCCGAATAAAAAGCGCTTTGTCACCCTGACCAACAGCTACCACGGCGAAACCATCGCCGCGATGTCGGTAGGCGATGTGCCACTGTTCACCGAGACCTACAAGGCCCTGCTGCTGGACACCATCAAGGTGCCCAGCCCGGACTGCTACCAGCGCCCCGCCGGCATGAGCTGGGAAGAACACTCGCGCAACATGTTCCAGGCCATGGAACAGACCCTGGCGGACCACCACGACAGCGTCGCCGCGGTGATCGTCGAGCCGCTGATCCAGGGCGCCGGTGGCATGCGCATGTACCACCCGGTGTACCTCAAGCTGCTGCGCGAAGCCTGCGACCGGTATGGCGTGCACCTGATCCACGACGAAGTCGCAGTGGGTTTCGGCCGCACCGGCAGCATGTTCGCCTGTGAGCAGGCGGGCATCCGCCCCGACTTCCTGTGCCTGTCCAAGGCCCTCACCGGCGGCTACCTGCCGCTGGCCGCCGTGGTCACCACCGAAGATGTGTACAGCGCCTTCTACGACGACTACCCGACCCTGCGCGCGTTCCTGCACTCCCACAGCTACACCGGCAACCCGTTGGCGTGTGCGGCGGCCCTGGCGACCCTGGATATCTTCGAAGAAGACAACGTCATCGAGAACAACAAGGCCCTGGCCCAGCGCATGGCCACGGCCACCGCGCACCTGGTGGACCACCCCCATGTGTCGGAAGTGCGCCAGACCGGCATGGTGCTGGCCATCGAGATGGTCCAGGACAAGGCCACCAAGACCGCCTACCCCTGGCAGGAACGGCGCGGCCTGAAGGTGTTCGAGCACGCCCTGGAACGCGGCGCATTGCTGCGCCCGCTGGGCAGTGTGGTGTACTTCCTGCCGCCGTACGTGATTACCCCGGAGCAGATCGACTTCCTCGCTGAAGTGGCCACTGAAGGCATTGATATCGCCACCAACAGCACAGTCAGCGTGGCCGTGCCCAAGGACTTCCACCCAGGCTTTCGCGACCCCGGCTGATTGAACCCACCCCATTAATCTGGCGCCTGGCCTGCCGCATCGCGGGCAAGTCCGGCTCCCACAGGTTTTGCATTTTCCCGAGAACAGAAATGAGACTGTCCCGCTTTTTCACCGATACCCCGTTGAGCCTTGGCGACCACGAGTTGCCCGAAGCCCAGGCGCACTACATCAGCCGCGTGCTGCGCATGAACGAAGGCGATGCCGTGCAACTGTTCGACGGTTCTGGCCAGGAATTTCGCGGCAGCCTGCTGGAAGTCGGGAAAAAACGCGTGACAGTGCAACTGACCGAAGCCTTCGCCGGCCAGGTGGAGTCGCCTTTGCACATTCATCTGGGCCAGGGTTTGTCCCGTGGCGAGCGCATGGACTGGGCCATCCAGAAAGCCACCGAGCTTGGGGTCAACGCCATCACACCGATTTTCAGCGAGCGCTGCGAAGTGCGCCTCAAGGACGAACGCGCCGACAAGCGCCTGCTGCACTGGCGCCAGGTCGCAATCAGCGCCTGTGAGCAATGCGGGCGCTCCACGGTGCCGGTGATTCACCCACCGTTGTTGCTGGCCGATTGGTTGAAACAAGCCGAGGCGGATTTGAAGTTGGTGCTGCACCCGGTGGCCGAGCCACTGGTGAGTCATGCCAAACCGTCGAGCCTGGCGTTTTTGATCGGCCCGGAGGGAGGCTTGACCGATGGCGAAGTCCAGAGCGCGCAAAATGCTGGCTTCCACGCCGCACGCCTGGGCCCGCGAGTATTGCGCACCGAGACCGCGCCCGTAGTTGCGCTATCCGTCGCGCAACAACTGTGGGGCGACTTCTAGCCCCACTGTGCAAACCCAATCAAAACTGTGGGAGCTGGCTTGCCAGCTCCCACATCGGGATGGGTGGGTTACTCCACCGGATCGCTGACCGGCTTGGCAATAATCGCCTTCAGCTCGCTAGTCATGGGGAATTCCAGGTTCAAGCCCTTCGGCGGGATCGGCTGTTCAAACCAGCGCTGGTAGATCCCATTGATTTCCCCCGAGCTGTACAGCTCGCCCAGGGTCTCGTTGACCACCGCCAGAAACTGCGGGTCGTCCTTGCGCACCATGCAGCTGTAGATTTCCCGCGATTGCTCCTCGCCCACCACCACCCACTTGTGCGGGTCCTTGGCCTTGGCGCGCTCGCCGTAGAGCAACGCATCGTCCATATAAAACGCCACGGCCCGGCCCGATTGCAGCATCTGGAACGCCTCGCCGTGATCCTTGGCGCTGATCACCGACATATCCAGCTTGTGCTCGTGGTTGTAGCTCTTGAGGAAGCGCTCGTTGGTGGTGCCTGCAGTGGTCACCACGTTCTTGCCGCGCAGGTCGGCGAAGCGCTGGATACCGCTGTCCTTGGCAGTGAGCAACTGGCCCTTCACATAGATAAAGCCATAGGAAAACGCCACCTGCTTCTGCCGCTCGGCCGTCACCCCGGTGGAGCCGCACTCCAGGTCAACGGTACCGTTGATCACCAACGGAATACGGGTCTGGGAGGTGACCAGGTTGTACTTCACGTTGAGCTGGGGCACGCCGGTCTTCTGTTGGATGCGCTCGACAATCTTGCTCGCCAGGTCCACCGAATAGCCCATGGGCTTGCCGGTATGGTCGCCGACATAGGAAAACGGCACCGACGCATCGCGATAGCCCAGGGTGATGCTCTTGGCGTTCGCGACCTTGGCCAGGGTGCCCGTCAGCGGCGCTTCATTGGCCTGGGCCTGGGCAGTCAACAACAGCCCCAGCGCAGTGCCGATCAACGTGATTTTTTGCATTGTTATTCTCCGTTGGTTTTCTTGTTATGGGCGGCGCACAGCGATGACGCTGATTTCCACCAGCACACTCGGGCGTGCCAGCTCCGCCTGCAGGGTGGTGCGGGTCGGTGCCTGGCCGGGCGTGAGCCAGGCGGACCAGGCATCATTCATCGGCGCAAAGCCCTCCTGAATGTTTTTCAGGTAGATCGTCGCGTTGAGCAGATGATCCTTGTCGCTGCCGGCTTCGGCCAGCAGCGCATCAATTTTGGCCAGCACCTCTTGGGTCTGGGTGGCGACGTCCTGGCCCTCGCCCGGCACCTGGCCGGAGAGGAATACCAGGTCCTGGAAGGTCACGGCGCCCGACAGGCGACTGTTGCTGTTGATCCGGGTGATGGTCATTGCAGTGTCCTATGCGGCGCGGGGCGCGAGGCCCTGCATATCAATGGAAGGGGTATGCCGGCCGATCAGTTCGGCCAACAGCTGGCCGCTGCCACAGGCCAGGGTGAAACCCAGGGCGCCATGGCCAAGGTTGAGCCACAGGTTGCGGTACACACTGGCGCCAATCAGCGGCACGCCGCTGGGGGTGGCCGGGCGCATGCCGGCCCATTCGATGGCCTGGCTGTAATCGCCGGCCAAGGGGAACGTCTCACTGGCCTGGCGCTTGATCAGGGCCAGGCGCTTGGGCTCAAGGCCCGTATCAAAGCCGACGATGTCGACCATCGCCGCCACCCGCAGTTGCTCACCGATCCGTGCGTAGACGATCTTGCGGTCATAGTCGGTGATGCTGATTTTCGGTGCGGCGTGCTGCTCGCCAATCGGCACGCTCAGGCTGTAGCCCTTGAGCGGATACAGCGGCAACGCGATGCCCGGCAAGGCCAACTCGGGGCTGCGCACCCCCGCCGCCAGCACCAGGTGCTGCACCGGCATCACCTCGCCACCCAACTCAATCGCCTGCACCGTGCCGTTGGCATGGCGGATGCCCGTGACTTTGCGCCCCAGCACAAACCGGCAACGACCCGACGCTTCCAGGCGTGCCGCTAATTGCTGGCAGAAGCCATGACAATCCGCCACTTCTTCATTGGGTGTGTAGATGCCCCCGACAAAATCCGTGGCCCCCAGGGTCGGTTCCAGGCGCGTGCAATCGGCCGCCGACAGCACTTGCTGTTGCAGGCGATTGAGCACCTTATTGCGAGCGTGTTCAAACGTGTGGTGGCTGCGAAACGTCACCAGCTTGCCGTTGCGTTTCCAGTCGAAACCGTCCAGCCCGTCTTCTTCGCGCCACTGCTGCAAGATGCCCTGGCTCAGGCTGGCCAGGCGCAACAAGTGGCCGGCATTGCGCTTGTTTACCGAAGCCCGGCAGGCGCCAAGGAACGAGGCCATCCAACGCCATTGCGCCGGGTCCAGGCGCGGGCGCAGCTTCAAGGGTGAATCACCGCGCAGCAGCCAGCCAATGGCTTGCAGCGGCACACCTTTGTCCGCCAGCGGCGCAACGTAGCGATAGGACAACTGGCCGCCATTGGCAAAGCTGGTCTCGCTGCCCAGGCTGTCGCGGGCCTCGACCACCGTCACGTCCATGCCGGCGCGCACCAGGGCATAGGCACTCGCCAGACCGATGACCCCACCGCCAATGATGCAAACCTGCTGAGCCATGTCGATTCCCAAGCGTTGTAATGAGCGTCCAAGGGTAGGGGCAGGTGACAGGCGCCGGACAATGAATAAAGATGGGCCACCTATAAACAAAGGTTATGGACTCGTCATGCGCTTGCGTCATATCGAAATCTTCCAGGCCATCCGCCAGACCGGCTCGGTCAGCGCCGCCGCGCAGTTGCTGCATGTCTCGCAACCGGCGGTGACCAAGGTGCTGCAACATGCCGAGCTGCAACTGGGCTTCCCGCTGTTCCTGCGCATCCGCGGCAAGCTGCAGCCCACCCCGGAAGCCCTGGCCCTGGAGCGCGAAGTCGATAAGGTCAGCGAAAGCCTGCAAGGCGTGCGGCGCCTGGCGCAGAACCTGCGGCGCGCACCCGGCCAAAGCCTGCGCATCGGCGCCACGCCAGCCCTGGCCTTGTCGCTGCTGCCGCCAGCGATTGGCGAATGGACCCAGCGCTACCCGGACATCGCCTGCGAACTGTCCAGCGCCCACAGCCGTGAGCTGGTGCAAAACCTGTTGATGCGCGAGATGGATGTGGCGCTGACCCTCAAGTCCCCGGACCATCCGGGGCTCAAGGCCCAGGCATTGGCCCACGGCGTGTTGGTGGCCCTGGCGCCACGGGGCTTCTGGCCGGCGTCGGAACTGGGCAAGCCCTTGCCCTTGATGGCCCTGGCGGGCGCGCCGTTGATTGGCCTGTCGAGTGCCGACCCACTGTCGGCGCGGCTCGACAGCTACCTGGAAGCGGTCGAGCCGCCGCCGCGCGTGCGGATCTCGGTGCAGACCTATTCCCTGGCCCGCGCCATGGTCGAATCCGGCGCCGGCCTGGCGGTGATCGACCCTTTCACCGCGCTGGGTGCATCCACCGACAGCACCTGCATCCGCCCCCTGGCCCCGCCGCTGCCCATCACCCTGTATGCCCTGACCCGCGCCGACGAACCGCCGCCGCATATGTTGGCGAGCCTGTTGGAGATCTTTGGCAGCCGTGCCCAGGAGCAGTTAGACCGTCTCTAAAACACCACAAAACCCATGTGGGACTGGCTTGTGTGGGAGCTGGCTTGCCTGCGATGCAGGCGCCTCGGTTCATCAGTTAAACCGCAGTGATGCTATCGCAGGCAAGCCAGCTCCCACACAAGCTAGCGGCTACAGTTTCAGAGCACGTAGCGCATGATCGCCACAAAATGCAGCAGGCTGCCGCCAATCACAAACAAGTGCCAGATCCCATGGGAATGCCTTAACCGGTGTTCCAGGGCAAAAAAGATAATCCCCACCGTGTACAACACCCCACCCGACGCCAGCCAGATAAACCCGTCCATGCCCAGCGCGGCAATCAACGGCTTGACCGCCACCAACACAATCCAGCCCATCACCGCATAAATCACAATCGACAATATGCGCGCCTCGGAACGCGGCTTGATCTCCTGCAGGATCCCGATCACCGCCAGCCCCCAGACAATCCCGAACAGCGTCCAGCCCCACGGCCCGTGCAGGGTCACTAGGCAAAACGGCGTGTAGCTGCCGGCGATCAGCAGGTAGATCGAAAAGTGGTCGACCTTCTGCATGATCGCTTTCTTGCGCCCGCGCACGCTGTGATACACCGTCGAGGCGCTGTACAGCACCAGCAGCGTAAACCCGTAGATCGCCACGCTGACGATCTTCCACGGGCTGCCGTCCATACTCGCCACCACCAACATCCACACCGCGCCGATAAAGGCTGCCACGGCGCCGAGCAAATGGCTCCAGGCGTTGAATCGTTCTCCGTGATACATGTGTCGCCGACCTCCAAAACTGCTGCGTCTACCCCATAAGGCTCAGGCCTGCCAGACGAGAGTGCAAGACCGTTATGACGACTGCGGTACAGATGGCGCTACATGGCTGGGAGCAGCGGGGTTTTGCGGGCACAATCGAACGCATTCGAATAAGAGTCATCGCCATGCTGATCGACGAAGAATTCACCCTCAAGAAACTGGAAATCTTCCTGGCCTTCATGCGCACCGGCAACCTGGCCCGCGCCGCCGCCGAGTTGCAGACCAGCAATGTCAGCGTGCACCGGGCCATCCACTCCCTGGAAAACGCCCTGCGTTGCCCGCTGTTCAAACACGAAGGGCGTAACCTCACCCCGCTGGAAAGCGCCTACGTCCTCGAAGAACGCGCACAGAAGCTGGTGCAAGAGGTGGTCGACAGCGTGCGCCTGACCCGCGAAGCCGCCGGTTTCTCTGCCGAACGTTTCAAGCTCGGCGCCTTGTATTCACTGACGGTCAAGACCGTGCCGCAACTGATCATGGGCCTGAAAATCAGGCGCAGCGAGCTGAATATCGACCTGATCCTGGGCTCCAACGTCGACCTGATGTACAAGCTCAAGAACATGGAAGTGGATGCGATCCTGATCTCCCTCGACGACCAGGCCGTCGAGCCGGACTGCGCGCAGATCCAGCTGTTTTCCGACGACATCTTCCTCGCCACCCCCGCCGACTCGCCCCTGGACCGCGAACAGGAAATCGACCTGGCCCAGGTGCGCGACGCCACCTTCATCACCCTGACCCAAGGCTTCGCCACCCACCAGGACGGTGCGCGGGTGTTCAAGCAGGCGGGCTTCGAGCCGAAGGTGGCGATGCAGGTCAACGACATCTTCACCCTGCTGAGCATGGTCAGCTCGGGCGTTGGCTATGCGCTGCTGCCGGGGAGGATTGCGGCGGTGTATGAGAACCGGGTCAAGCTGATCCCGTTGCAGCCACGCTACCGGTTGCAGCAGCACATTGGCGTGGTGTTCTTGAAGGCCAAGGAGCGTGATCCGAACTTGCTGGCGTTGTTGGCGGAGTGTCGGATGTATGCCAATCGGCAAATTTGAAACCGCCATCGCAGGCAAGTGGAATCGTCGCACCGCCGCTCCCACATTTGAATGTATTCACACATCAAAATGTGGGAGCTGCTGTGCGACTTGCCCGCGATGAGGCCCGATCATTCAATCGAAATGTTGTGCCCTACCCCACCAACCCCCGCATCAGCAAAAACAACAACGAAGGCCCCAACAAACACCCCAGCGCCGTATAAAACGCCGCCGTCAGGCAGCCATAAGGCACCAGCTTCGGATCAGTCGCCGCCAACCCGCCAGCCACACCGCTGGAGGTGCCCATCAACCCGCCAAAGATCACCGCACTGCGCGGGCTGTTCAGGCCGATCAGCGGCGCGACGAACGGGGTCATTACCATCACCAAAATGGCCTTGATCAACCCCGCCGCAATCGACAGTGCCATCACCTCGGAACTGGCGCCAATCGCCGCCCCGGTCACCGGCCCGACGATATAGGTCACAGCACCCGCGCCGATGGTGGTCAGGCTAACCGCATCGGTATAACCAAACGCCATGGCCACCCCGACGCCGGCGATAAATGACGAACCGACGCCGACAAACAACGCCAGCACCCCCACATACCCGGCGCGTTTGAGTTCATCGACGCTCACGCCAAACGCGGTGGCGACGATGGCAAAGTCCCGCAGCATCGCCCCGCCCAGCAAGCCGATGCCCGACAGCAGCGGGATATCCACCACGCCCTTGGCCCCACCGGTAAACGCACCGCCCACATAGGACAACACCAGCCCCAGCAGAATCGCGATGGCCGAGCCATGCAGGCGGCCTTTGGTGAAGTTGTCGCTGATCCAGTAGGACACCCACATGGTCAGGCCGATCACCGCAAAACCACTGATCAGGCCGTAGCCGGTGATGACTTTCATCAAGGATTCGTACATGGCGCTCACCCTGCCGACTTGGTGGGAACGACCGCATCCGGCTCACGGTTGCCGAGGCGTACCAGCACCGGCACCAGAGCAAATGCCACCACCACCGCGCTCGTACCGGCGAGAATCGCCATGGGGCCGCCACTGATCGCGCCATACACGTTTTGCTGGGCCGCCATGGCTACCACAATGGGAATGTACACCGCCGCCCAGAAGCTCACGCCCTGCTCGGATTTGCCGGTAAACAGGCCACGCTTGCCGAGGTAACTGCCCAGGCCGATCAGCAGCAACATCGCGATTCCCACCCCGCCGACGTTGGCCGGAATGCCCATCCATTGGCCCAACAGCTCGCCGACAAACAAGCCTGCAAGGGTACACAAGGCCAGAAACGCCACACCGTAAATAATCATGCTGGTAGTCCTCTTGATGCTTGATCGAAATTGTTGTTTTTGTGCTTCGAAAGCCAAGCTCACGCTTTATCGGTGGTGGCGGCCCTCCTGTTCCAGCAGGGCCTGCAAGGTGTCCAGGCGCGCGCCTTCGAAGGCGATCACGGTGCCTTGCTCAAACACACGCCGCGCCAGGCCAGTGAGGACTGCGCCCGGTGGCAGTTCGATCTGCAGGCGTACACCACGCTCATAGGCGCTTTGCACGGTGCCGCGCCAATCGACGATGCGGCACATGTTGAACGCCAGGTCGTCGCGCAACTGCGCGGGATCACGGATCGGCCGCGCCCGGGTACTGCTCAGGTAAGTGATGGCCGGCGCATGGAGCGCAACCTTGGCGAATGCCTCGGCGAGGGCCTCGGCCGGCTGCTCCAGCAGTGCGCAATGAGACGGCACGCTGACGGCCAGGCGCTTGGCCACGGCCTGGCCTTTGACACGATCCGCGACACGCTGCATGCCGGCATCGCTGCCGGCAATCACGCACTGGTTGTCGGCATTGATATTGGCCAGGTACACCGGGGTTTGCGTGCTGTGGACCTCGGCGAGCACGCTTTCGACGGTGGATAACTCCACGCCGATCAGTGCGGTCATGCCATAGCCCTGTGGATAAGCGTGCTGCATCAGTTCACCGCGCAGGCTGACCAGCCGTAGCGCATCGGCAAACTCCACGGCGCCCGCGATCACCGCCGCCGGATAGGCTCCGATGGACAGACCCGCCACGTAATCCGGGATGCGTTGCAATTGCCGGGCATGGGCCACGCCGGCGATCAGCAGGCACAGTTGCACAGCGCGGGTGCTGGCCAGGGCGTGCGCCGAATCGAGCTGGCGCACATCTTCGACCAACGCATCACTGGCCTCATCAAGGACACTGGCGGGCAGTTGCTGGAGCATGCCCGGACGCTGGGCGCCCTGCCCCGGAAACACCAGGAGGCTGCTCATGCCACCGCCTGCCAAGGGTCGCTGACCAAGTGCGCACCGCTGGCGTTTTTCAGCAGCACACGCCGCGCTGGGCCGGCCCATTCGCGCAAGGCGACGGCGCCATATGGGGTTTGCAATTGCAGGTCCACGGCACACGGCGCGGTGTCCAGAATCGCCAGCAGACCCTCGGCATCGCCGCGATCAAGACGCTCGGGAGTGCGCAGCAGCAGGTCCAGATCGCTCTGGGCATGCAGCGCTTCAATGCCCGTGGCCAACTCGAACCCCGCGCTGCCGGTCACGCCCCAAGCCTCTTGCGCCAGCACCGGCCGCAGTTGATCGAGGGCGCGCAACGCCGGTAGATTCCGGGGCGAAATCACCCCGCGCAGGGCCTCGGGTGTCACTCGCCGTTGCACAGCCGCCAGGGGCATCACGGCCGCAAAACGCTGCTCGCGCAAACGCCCACGCACACCCACCGCCACATAGCCCGGTTCGGCCAGCGCCCGGCGTACCACCACCGGCTGCCCCGCCCCGATCACCGCCAGTACCCAGGCCGGTGCGTCAGCAGGCAGGTGCGCTGGGGTCATGCCCCAGAGCAAGTCGTGGGCGTTCACCATTGTTCCCGCAGCAGTTGGCGCACATGGCTGGACGCGGCACGGTTGGCGGCGCCCAGGCGCCCGCGCAAATCGCGCACGCCGCTGTTCTGCACATCCTTGATCGCCTGCACCAGGCAATCCCTGACCCGCGCCAGGTCGTCGACGGTCGGCTGTTCGATCTGGCTGACCGTCAGGGTTTCCCAGAGCAAGCCGAGGCTGGCATAGCTGTCGATGTCATAGGCCATGGGCGGCACGCTGGCGGCCAGGGCTTCCAGTTCTTCGACACTGCGCAGGGTCACCCGCGCCGCCGAGGCTTTGCCCATGGCGTGCACCATCACCCCAGGGTCGCGCAGGGCGATCAGGCGATTGGCCTGGTAGCCATGGGCGAGAAACGCCCCGGACATGGCCTTGCCCACCAGCAACCCGATCACCGGGTGCCCGGCCAGGCGCGCGCGGGCATAACTGTCTGCCGCCGCCGCCAGGGCTTGATGGATGCCCAGGGCTTCTTCGCGACGGCCATAGGCCTGGCTGGGCACGTCGACGATGGCAACAATCGGGCGTTGATCGCCGCTGGCGACGGCTTCATCCACCGCCTTGGCCAGGCCCCAGCCTTCCAGCAAACCGACTTCCCCCTGGCGCACCCGGGGGAAGCGGTTGGCAGCATCCGGCACCACCGCGATAAAACGCACGGCCTGCTCGCCGAGCACGCCATCGGCGACTTTCAACGACGCCGGCAAACCCGCCACTGGCGCTGCGCCGGCGCTCAATGCGTTGAACCACTGCAAGCCTCTCATGGGCGTTCTCCCTGATACAGGTCGCGAACCGTCGCCGGCTCGATCTGCGGTTCGGTATCCAGTGCAGCCAGGCGCGCCAGGTAATAGTCGGCCTGGCGGCTGCGCGGCGCTGCCGGCAAACCTTGCTGCAACAGTTCACTGATCTGCTGGCGGATCTGCGCCACATCGTCCGCCACATAACGGTCGGCCAAGCCGCTGTTGAAGCGCTGCTCGCCGCCGGTCAGGCTCCAGATAAAGGGCCGGTCACGGGAGTCGTATTCTTCAAGGCCGGCTTCCTGTTCGATCACTTGTGGGCCGTTCAAGCCCAGGCGTGCTTCGCGGGTCACCAGCAAGTAACTGCACAGGCCAGCGGCAATGGACATGCCGCCAAAACAGCCCACGCTGCCGGCCACCACGCCGATCACCGGCTGGTACTGGCGCAGGTCGACAATCGCGGCGTGGATATCGGCAATCGCCGCCAGCCCGAGGTTGGCTTCCTGCAAGCGCACGCCGCCGGTTTCCAGCAGCAACACAGCCCGCGTGGGAATGCCGTTGCGGTTGTCCTCGGCGGCCAGTTCCAGGGCGCCGGCGATTTTCGCGCCGCCCACTTCACCCAGGCTGCCGCCCTGGAAGTTGCCTTCGATGGCCGCAATCACCAGCGGCAGGCCGTCGAGCGTGCCCTTGGCGATCACCACCCCATCGTCGGCCTGCGGTACCACGCCCTGGCGACTCAACCACGGCGACATCACGCGCTGGAACGGGTCGATCAGTTCGCGGTAGCTGCCGGCATCCAGCAAGGCCTTGGCCCGCTGGCGGGCACCGAGTTCGACGAAGCTGTGCCTATTGAGTAAATCAGTCATGGCCCAGCTCCTCGAAACCTTGCTCCAGGCGCAAACGCACCACGCCGGGGGTGGCGCCAAAATCGTGGATCTGAATGTTCAAGGCCGGTGGGGTCTGTTCCTGGAAGATCCGCTGGAACAGGTGCTGCCAGCGTTGCTCGGCGCCGTTGACCGAGGTTTGCACCTGGATGCTCAAGGTGCCCGCCGTACCTGGTTCCAGCAACACTTCAAGGTCGCCGGAACCGACGCAACCCACCAGCGCGCGGCCTTTGGGCGGCTGCCCGGCGGGGAATTCAAAAGATAGGGTTTCCATCAAAACGCTCCGTCGCAAGACTCGATGCGGTCGATAAACAGGCACGCGGCCAACAGGTCGGCGGCGCCACCGGGGGAAGCATTCAGCGCCAGCAGTTGCTGGTCCAATTCATTGAGGCGACGCCGCCCCGCCAGGCTCGCGCTGCCGCCCGCATCCAACACGGCCTGGGCGCCTAGTTGCATGGCCTGCAGGCCGTCGGTGCCGGCGCGGTAGAGCACGCAGGTGTCGGCCAGTTGGGTCATGATCGCCAACAGTGCGTCGAGGCGCGCGTTCTGCTCGCCGTGGTGTTGCAGGCGGCTTGCATGCAGTTGCGGCAGGCCGCGTTGCAGCACGGCGGGGAAGCCCAGTTGCGCTTCTTCGCGGGCGCCACGCACGCCATAGCGTTGCGCGACTTGCGCGCCGTGGCTGAGCGGTTGCGGTGCAAAACGGTCATTGAGCAGGGCCAGGCGCGCAGCCCGCAGGCTCAGGGCACTGGCGTGACGGGAGGTGGGGTCCAGCGCGGCAGCAGCCACCAACAGACCGAGGGCCCAGATCGCGCCACGGTGAGTGTTCACGCCCTGGGTAGTGGCGAGCATCGCCTGCTCGCCTTCGCGGCCGATACGGCCGAGGGCTTCGCGCAGCGGCAGGCCAATTTCACCCAGGGCAATCGCCGCTTCGGCCATTTCCTTGAAGGCCGGCCACAGGGACAGCGCCGAGGCGTGCATCAAGCCCAGGTGCAAATCCTGATGGGCGCCATTGCCGCGCCGATCCACCAACGCCGGTTTGGGCGACAGGTCCGCTTCGTCGATCAGCGCCTCGACCGCCAGGTCCGCCAGTTGCTCGGCCAGGGTCAGTGTGTGCAGTTTGAGTGCGTGCATTTACCAGCTCCTGAACTTGGCGGGCGGGTTGTACAGGCCACCGGACCAGTCCACCAGGTCGGCCACGCTTTTGGCCGCCAGCAGTTCGCGGGTGGCGTCGGTACGGCGGATGCCGAGGTCTTCGGGCAAGGCGATCAGGCCTTCGCGGCGCATGCGCGCGGTATCCTTGGGGTTGTGGCGCAAGCCGATGGCAGTCACCCCGGCGACCGCCGCGATCATCGCCTGGCGCTCTTCCAGGGAGCGCGCCTTGTACAGGTAGGCGATGCCTTCTTCGGTGAGCAAGTGGGTCACGTCGTCGCCGTAAATCATGATCGGCGCCAGGGGCATGCCGCTTTTGCGCGCCACTTCCACCGCGTCGAGGGTGTCGACGAAGGTCGGTTTGCCGCCCTCCTGGAAGGTCTCGACCATTTGCACCACCAGTTTTTTGCCGCGTTCCAGCAAGGCTTCGGGTGCATCGTCGTGGCGCATGTCGAGCCAGGCCGGGGTGCCGTGGCGGCGCCCGCGCGGGTCGTGGCCCATATTCGGCGCGCCACCAAACCCGGCGAGCCGGCCACGGGTCACCGTGGACGAATGACCGTCGCCATCCACCTGCAAGGTGGCGCCGATAAACAGGTCCACCGCGTATTGCCCCGCCAGTTGGCAGAACATCCGGTTGGAGCGCAACGAGCCGTCGCGACCGGTGAAGAACACATCCGGGCGCGCGGCGATGTAGTTTTCCATGCCCAGTTCGGTGCCGAAGCAATGCACGCTTTCGACCCAGCCACTTTCGATGGCGGGGATCAGCGTCGGGTGCGGGTTGAGGGTCCAGTTGCGGCAGATCTTGCCTTTAAGGCCCAGGGACTCGCCGTAGGTCGGCAGGATCAGTTCAATCGCGGCAGTGTTGAAACCAATGCCATGGTTCAGCGACTGCACATTGTGTTTTTCGTAGATGCCACGGATCGCCATCATCGCCATCAACACATGCACCGGCTTGATATGCCGGGGGTCACGGGTGAACAGCGGTTCGATATAGAAGGGTTTGTCGGCCACCACCACGAAATCCACCCAACTGGCCGGGATGTCCACACGGGGCAAGTCGCTGACGTCGTCGACCAATTGGTTGACCTGCACGATGACGATGCCATCGCTGAAGGCCGCCGGCTCGATCAGCGCCGGGGTGTCTTCGGTACTGGGGCCGGTGTAGATATTGCCGGCGCGGTCGGCCATAAAGCCGGCGGACAGCACCACGTTGGGGATCAGGTCTACGACCAGTCGCGCATAGAGTTCGATGTAGGTGTGGATCGCGCCGACTTCCAGCAGGCCGTCTTCAAGGAGCTGGCTGATGCGCAGGGATTGGGTGCCGGCAAACGAGAAATCGAGTTTGCGTGCGATGCCCTTTTCAAACAGGTCCAGGTGCTCGGAACGCCCGACGCTGGGCATGATCATGTGCAAGTCATGGAGTACGGCCGGGTCAGCCTTGGCCAGGGAGCGCGAGAGAAAGTCAGCCTGCTTCTGGTTATTGCCTTCCAGCACCACCCGGTCGCCGGGCAGGATCAGGGCTTGCAGGGCCTCGACGATCCGGTCGCTGGGCAGCACGGCCCCGTCGGCAAACGCCTGCACCAGCCCGAGCCGCCGCTGCTTCTCGTCGCGGCGCCGCGTCCAGCGCGAGTCGGGGGTTATTGTTGTTGTCATGATCGCTCCACGGGTTCGCTGTCGTGGAGCTCACCATAGGAGTGAATCGGGGGGGTATCAATCAAGCTCGGTGGTGGACTGTTACGGTTGGAGTAACGGTCAGGAGCGCCGCCATTCCCTGCGCTGGCGCCACACGGTCCAGCCCATCGCAATGCCCGCTACGCCATGGAACCCCAGCACCGCCGCCAGGCTCCAGCTCACCAGCCCCCAAATCGCCTGCACGTACACGGGCAGCAGAAACAGCAACAGCCCAAACAACACGGCCACGCCCAACTGTTCCCACTTCATCAATCGACGCAAATAGGAGACGATCGCACAGCCCGACGCTGCGCCCAGGAAAGCCAGCAACAGGCCAGTGACTTCCTGCCCCGACACCACGGGCCAATCCAGGAGCCACAAGAGCAGGCAGATAGCAGCCAACACCAGTGAACACACCAGGATAAACACGAACAGGTATTCAAAGACCGTCAGGCCCCAGTTCCGGATGCTTGCGCGGGTCTGTTCAATTTCGGCCTTGCTTGGCCTTTTCGAAATGGCCACCGCAAGCAGGCCCGAGCCCAAACCGCCGAGGCTCATGACCACTAGGTTGATCACAACACCCTTGATTTCTTTGCCTGTGGCGTTGAGCACGAGGGTTTCCAGGTACCCCAGAATAAACACCGCGCCCACCACCGAAATCCCGAAGCCTACGAGCTTGCCGCGCCGTGTCGGGTACTTCATCGTCGCGCAGGCAGTGAGCACCAACACCAGGAACCACAACAGCAAAGCACCGGTAAACGGGGTGAGGTTGTACAGCCAGGCAAATACGTCAAATAGCCACATTGTGTTGTTGCTTCCACCGAAAGACTCCTCGGGTTATCGGCGGGTTTACGTGGGGCTTTACCCGAGCAGGCATCAGTCCCAAAAAGGGAACGAACGGTCCCTTTCTGGGACTGATCAAGTTTTACGCAGCGGCCGCAGGCGATATTTGCTCCAGCGCACGCTCGACCAGCAGTTGGCCCAGTTCGGTCATTTGTTGGATGGCCAGGAGTACGCCGCGCTGGGCGCCGTTGAGCTCAAAGGCCAGGGCGCAGGTCAGGGCGTTGAGGGAGGCGAGGGTTTCGCTGGCGTTGACCAGCAGGGTTTCGATGTTCTGGTGTGGGTTGACGGTGAAGATACTGGATGAGGTAGGTGGGTTGGGGGTGGGTTTGATCATGGTGAACATCTCCGATATGTGAAGGAGACTGACACCACTTGCTTGCACGCAAATCGGGTGGCAGCTGTGCGCAGGTGTGCAAGACCGGGCATATCGGACCCCGGCAGACCCGAAGGTCTCCCACGCACAGCCGCCATAACAAACACAGCAGGCATAAAAAACGCCCGTTGAATGGCTATGGGCGTTGGTGCGCCGATATGTAACCGGACTTGCACGTCCGTGTCACCGTTTTTTGCGATGACCGACCAAGCCTAGGCGCGAAGGCGGCGAGCGACAAGTTCATGGGCGGCGCGAAAACGTGCGGGAAAAATCTGAAGGAATCATGCCGCACGATCATTCCTACAGGTTTTGGGGGTTGTTGCTCGGACATCGCCTCACTAGCCTTTTGTATCCGAACCCTCTTGCCCACACTAAAAATGAATGCCTATAGACATACAAAACATTCAATATTGACTGCCTATAAACATACATATAGCCTGAAAATGTATGCCTATAGGCATTCGATAAATTAAGATCAACGATGCAAACACATCCGCAATTTCGCGGTGTGAACATCTGATAGGCAAATACGGGTGCCCCCATGACCTCCTCCTCACTCAACGAACTGCGCCTTGCCCAAGTAGAAAGGGCCCTGGAGCCGTTTGAAACACTAAGCGGTAAATCCACCCCGCCTGGAGGATGGCTGCGCTCGATCAGAGAATCATTGGGCCGATCGCTGAGGTCCCAGGCAGCCCTGCTTGGCGTTGCCTTTGCGACGTTGCAGCAGTCGGAGCAGGCCGAAGCCGATGATCGCATCACACTCGCCCAGTTGCGTAAGTTGGCGGCAGGTCTGGACTGTGAGCTTGTTTACGCTCTGGTGCCAAGAAAACCGCTGCGCGAGATGGTGCAGGCGCGCGCCGAGGTACTGGCCAGGCAAGAAGTGATGGGTGTCGCTCATACGATGGGCCTCGAAAACCAGCGCCCGTCAGATACGTTCGTCGAGCGTCAGGTGGCCGCTCGCCGTATGGAATTGCTCCGCGGCTCATGGGCTCGATTGTGGCGATAGTACTTGAGCTGAAACCCGGCCAAACACCCCTGGATCCCGACGAAGTAGCAGGGCTCAAGCCTAGGCACATCACCACCCAAGGCGAGCTGGATGAATGGGAAGCTGCAAACATCCTCAAGGCAATGCGTTGGCTGGGGCGACAAAACAAGCTTGATGTCTTGAATGAACATTTCTGCCGTCAACTCCACGTCAGAATGTTCAGTGATACATGGAAATGGGCTGGGACATTCAGGCACTCCGACAAAAATATCGGCTGCGACTGGACGAAGATTTCAGTCAAGCTACGTCACCTTCTAGACAACACAACGTATTGGCTGGAACACGATGTATTCCCGTGCGAAGAGGTTGCTGTCCGCTTCCATCACCAACTGGTTTCACTGCACCCATTCCCCAATGGCAACGGTCGCCACGCGCGCTTGATGGCTGACTGCCTGCTCAGACAACAAGGGCTCGCACTTTTCTCCTGGGGAAGCGCTAACCTGATCGCCGCCAATGAAGTCCGTATGCGCTACATCCAGGCACTGCGCGCAGCCGATCTGAACGATTACGGCCTGCTTCAAGCTTTCGTGCGCAGCTAGCTGTGGGAGGTCTCCACACATTGGGTCTTCAGAGGTGCTGAGAACGGGGGTTCAGGCCAGGCCAGCTTCGACCAGCAGCGCTTCCAGCCCCATCAGGTCCGGCACTTTCGCCACATGCTCGCCGACCTGTACCGCCGCCAGTTCCAGCGGCGACAGGGGGACGTCCACATAGCTCAACTGGCTGTCGAGCTTGTACGAGCGGGGAATGCCCTGGATCACCAGCGCAATAAACTTCAATGTCGGGCGCCCGCCCAGGGCGTTGAGCACGACGATTCGTGCGCGTTCGCTGACGACGCTGGTGCCACCGCAGGCCGCTTCAAAGCTGATCAGGGGCAGTTGCTGGTCGCGCCAGGTCACTGGCCGCAGGTACCACGGCGGGGCGTCGCTGGCCGGTTCGCCGCGCTGGAAGTCGATCAACTCGGCCACCGCCACGTTGGGCAGCAACAGGTGGCGGTCGGCCAGGGGCAGCAGCAAGCCGGTGAGTTGACTGGTGCGGTGGTCAAGCATGTTTCGGGCTCCAGTAGGCGATGCTTTCGAGCAACACCGACTCTTGATAGGGCTTGCCAAGGTAGTCGTTGACGCCAATCGCCATGGCCCGGTCGCGGTGTTTCTGGCCGGTGCGCGAGGTGATCATAATGATCGGCAGGCGCGCGAGCCGCGGGTCGTTGCGCACCTGGATCGCCACTTCAAAACCATCCATGCGCGGCATTTCGATGTCCAGCAACATCAGGTCGGGGGTGTGTTCTTCAAGCAAGGCGATGGCGTCGATGCCGTCCTTGGCGGTCAGTACGTTCATGCCGTTGCGTTCCAGCAGGCGGCTGGTGACTTTGCGTACGGTCACCGAATCGTCCACCACCAGCACCAGCAACCGCTGTTTTTTCTGCGGCTCGTTGACCGCCAATGCGGTGTCCGCCGCCTGGGCCGGCAAGGCCGGGGCCAGGGCGCGGATATGCGCCAGCAGGTCGATGATCAACACCACCCGGCCATCGCCGAGGATGGTCGCCCCCGACAGCCCCTGCACCGCCGCAAACTGCGGGCCGAGGCCCTTGACCACGATTTCCCGGGTGCCGGCCATGTCGTCCACCTGCACCGCAATGTACCGCTCGTTGCACTGCATCAGCAGCACCGGCAGCGGCTGGCTTTGCCCCAACAGCTTGGGCCGGGCCACGGTGTGCAGCAACTCGCCCAGGTAATACAACTCGTAGTGCTGGCCGGCGTATTCATACACCGGCGGGTCCAGTTGGTAATGCCCTTCCAGCTCATTGGGCAGCACGCGCACCAGGCCCTGGATGGTGTTCAGCGGAATCGCGTACTGATCCTCAAAACACTGCACCATCAATGCCCGGTTGACCGACACGGTAAACGGCAGGCGAATGCGAAAGTGCACGCCCTGCCCCGGCGTGGAGTCGATCACCATGCTGCCGCCCAGTTGGCGCACTTCTTCATGCACCACGTCCATGCCCACGCCGCGCCCGGAAATCTGGGTGATTTTTTCGGCGGTGGAAAAGCCCGGCTGCAAGATGAACTGCAACACGTCGCGGTCGCTGATCTCCATCTCCGGGTCCAGCAGGCCGCGCTTGATCGCCTTGCGCCGCACCGCATCCAGAGGCACGCCCGCACCGTCGTCGCGCATGTCGAAGATGATGTCACCGCCTTCGTGGCTCAGGTCCAGGGTGATCCGGCCCTTCTCCGGCTTGCCCGCCAACAACCGCGCATCCCGCGATTCCAGGCCATGGTCGACGGCGTTGCGCAGCATATGTTCCAGGGGCGCGGCCATGCGTTCCAGCACGTTGCGGTCCATCTCGCCCTCGGCATTGCCGACCACGAATTCCACGTCCTTGCCCAGCTCGCCGGCCACTTGCCGCACGATACGCTTGAGGCGCGGCAGCATGCGCTCGAACGGCACCATGCGCGTGCGCATCAGGCCCTCTTGCAACTCGGTGTTGATCCGCGCCTGTTGCTGCAACAGGTTTTGCGCGTCCTGGTTACGCTGGTCGAGGGTCTCCTTGAGGTCCAGCAGGTCCGAGGCTGACTCGGACAACGCACGGGACAACTGTTGCAACTGGGAATGACGATCCATTTCCAGCGGGTCGAATTCTTCATAGCCCAGGCGCTCGGTTTCGGCGTGCTGACGGCTGAGGATGCGGCCCTGGGTCTCGGTATCGAGGCGGCGCAGTTGGTCGCGCATACGCTCGATGGTGGTTTCCACCTCGCTGAGGGCGGCGCGGGCATCGTTGACCTGCTGCTCGATACGCCCACGGAAAATCGAGGTTTCACCGGCCAGGTTGACCAGGTCATCCAGCAGCTCGGCAGAGATTTTCACCATGTCCGCGCCCGGCTCGCTGGCTGCCGGCGCTTCCGGTTTGCTGGCGACCATGGCGACCGGTACCGCCTGGTCCTCGCTGGGCTGGACCAGACTTTTGATGCGTTCGATCAGGCGTTCCACCGAGCCGACCGGCAACCCCGCCGCCACCGCCTCGACCATCTGCGCCAGACGGTCATGGCAGCCTTGCAGCAGCGCGAACAGCTCGCTGGTGGGCGCCAGCAAGCCCGCCGACAGGCCTTCGTAGAGAAACTCCAGCTCATGGGCCAGGTCACCGATCGGGCCGATTTCGACCATGCGCGCGCCGCCCTTGAGGGTGTGCAGGTCGCGCAGCAGGGTCTCGACTTCCTGACGGCCCTGGGGCTCGGCCTGCCAGCGCAACAGCGCGGCGCCGGAGCTGTCGAGGATGTCGGCCGCTTCTTCAAGAAAGATATCCAGCAGCTCGGGATCACTGCCGGCCCCCTGCGCCTCGGGTGCAGTGGGCGCCGCGACGGGCGCAGCGTTCTGGCGCACCTCGCGCAAGCGGCTGATCAGGGCGTTGGAGTCGCTCAGGGGTTGCTGCTCTTGCAACTGCTCCAACTGCAAGGCCAGGTGTTCGTGGCTGTCCATCAACACTTGCGCTATTTCACCGGAGTAGCTGTAGCGCCGGTCCACCAGGCCCTCGTAAAGGCTTTCCAGTTCCTGGGCCAGATCGCCCACCGGGCCGATTTCGGCCATGCGCGCGCCGCCGCGCAGGGTATGCAGGTCCCGTTGCAGGGACGACAGCGGCGCCACGCCGTCGGGCTCCAGCAACCAGCGCTTGAGGGATTGCCCGGCGCTGTCGAGGATATCCACCGCTTCCTCAAGGAAAATCTCGACGATTTCATCGTCCACCGCCCAGTCCTGTTGCAACTGCGTGGTGGCCGCACCCAGTTCGGCAATGCTCAATGCGCGGCTGCCGTCGGTTTTGATCAGGCCTGTGGCGCTGGGGTCCAGCCCTTCATCGAGCAACTCGCGCAAGGCTTTCATGCGCGCCGGTGCCGGGCTGACTTCCTGGCCGGCGGCCAGTTGGTCGAGCATGTTGATCAGGGCTTCATGGGCCTGCTCGGCCTCCTGGAAAAACCGCTCGCTGACCGCCAGGCTGCTCTCTTCCACTGCGCCATAGAGGTCGAGCAAGGCTTCGCACAGCTCATCCATCGGGTGCAGGTCGGCCAGGTGCGCGCCCTCGCCCAGGGTGGTCAGCTCGTCCAGCAATGCGCTGAGTTCCTGGCGCTCGCCAGGGTGTTGCTGCCAGCGCCGCAGCAGGCTTTCGGCGTCGAGCAGGATGTCCATGCCCTGGGCCAGGAAGTTACTGATCAAGTGTGGGTCGCGCTTGACCCGCAGGCCGGCGCTCGGCGCATTGAGCACCGCTTCGAGATGGCTGTCGAGGTGCGCCTGGGTGCGTTTGATCAAGTCGGCCGCGCCGTTGATGGGCACCAGAGGATCGCTGTCCAACTGGCGCAGGCCGCGCTGGAACAAGGCTTCGCCCTCCAGCAGCAGTTCGATTTCATCCAGGTCCAACGGCAAGCGATGGGCCTTGTATTCACGGGTCAGGTGGTCCAACGGCCGCGCCAGTTCGGCGATGGGCAGCACCCCCGCCATGTAGGCGCTGCCCTTGAGGGTATGCAGGGCGCGTTGCAACTCATCGCTGACGGGCAGCGGCATCTGTTCGGTGGCCTGGTGCAAAAACTGGTTGAGGCTGTCCAGGTGGCTCTGCGCTTCGTTGCGGAAAATTTCCAGCAGCAGCGGGTCGAGTGCGCTGTCGTCCGGCTCCACGGCTTCGGGTAACGGCGCGCCACTGGCCAGGGCATGGGCGCGCGCGGCAAGCAGGTCGACATCATCGCGCTGGCGCTGGGCGTCGGCGGCGAATTCGGCGATCAGCGCCGGCAAGAGCACCAGCACATCATCCAGTACGGCCTGGACCTCGGCACCCGGCGCGACCACCCTCTCGAGCACGCGGTTCAGCAGGTTTTCCACGGCCCACGCCAGCTCCGCCAGCACCAGGGCTCGCACCATGCGCCCACTGCCCTTGAGGGTATGGAAGGCACGGCGCATATCGCTCAGGGCGGTCTTGTCTTCGAGGCTGGCAGCGCCTTGGGGTATCAAGCGCTGCAGCACTTCCAATACTTCGGCGGTTTCTTCCAGGAACACTTCGCGCAGTTCATCATCCACCGACTCTTCGTCGGCCGGTGGCGGCAACAGGCTGCCCGGACGTTGCAGTGCCGGCGGGTTGAGGCGCGGCGTCGGGCTGGCGAGCGCCTGTGCCAGCGTCTGGGTGTTATCCGTGGTTTCATCGCTCAACGCCGAGCGCTCCTGACGCCAGGTCTGCTGGGCCTGCAGCGGCGCGTAACCCAGCGCCGCGAGGCCTTCGTAAGCGATGTCCAAGACGCGTTCGCCGGGCGCGTCCGGGTCCTGGAGCATGCGTTCGAGGTAGTGCTCCAGGCTGGTGAGCACGTCGGCAACATGCTCGAGTTGTGCCGCAGAGGGCGCAGTGTCCTGGGCCATCAACTGCTCATCCACGTAGTCATTAAAACCACGCATCAGGCTCGCCGCACGGGGCAGCGGAATCATTGCCAGGGCGCCACGCACCTGGGTCAGCAGCTCTGGCAGGGATTCCAGACGCTGTGTATCCCATTGCGCCTCAAGGCAGTCGATGATCAGCTCCCGCGCCTGCTTGAGGCACTGGCACGACTCCTTGATCACCAACTGGTGGATCTGGGTCAGGTCGGTGGTGGGCAGGCGGCTGTCTTCACGGTTTTGCGGCTCGACAGTGCCGACCATCCCGGCCAGGGTCGCCTCGACATAAAGCAGGGCCCCGGCGACATCCATCAACACCGCGTCGTTGGGCTCGCGCTGCCCCTGGGCCAGGCCCTGGACCACCGCCAACTGGTCGATGATGACTTTGCGCGGCTGGCCAAAGCCAAGCACCGCCAGGGTATCGGCGATCTGGCGCAAGGGCGCCAACAGGCTGTCGAGGTCCGCGATGTGCTGGCGGTCGCTGCGCACAAACAGATCCAGGCGTTCCTTGACCCGTACCAACTCCTCACACAACGCGCCGAGCACCGAGCCCATGGCATTGCGGTCCGGCCCGGCCAGGCGCGCGCGCTCGGCATCAACCACGGTGCTGTCGGGCAAGGCTTCATCCAGGCCGTAGCGTTCCTTGAGGCTTTGCATGCGCGGCGTCGGCCGGGTGACTTTGGCGATATAAAACAGCAGGCTCTTGAGCAACTGGTCCGGCGCCGGGCTGTTGATCCCTTCGATGCCCTGGGTTTGCAGGCGCTTGAGCACCTTGTCGCAGCTCTTGAGCAGGCTGCGCAATGCCGGGCTATTGGCGATCACCCCAGTGAGCATGCCTTCGGCCAGCGCCGAGGTGACTTGCCACAACGGCAGCAATGGCGCGCCGTGACACAGTGCTTCCAGTTGGGCGAAGACCCGTGCCATGTCTTCCAGGTTGCTCGGGCCGTGATCTTCACGCAGCAGCCCGGCCAGGCCCTGTTGCAGCATTTGCCGCCAGTGCTGCAGTTGCTCGGCAAAGTCCGCCGGTGCCCGCTGGGCCAGGGCGTCATCGGGCAGCGGGGCGATCACCAGCAGTTGCGGGCTGAACAGGCTGGTTTCCGAGAGCAGGCTTTTGCCGTGCACGCTGCGCAGGTCGTTGAGCAGCGGCAACACCACCAGGGGCAGGTCGCGCCGGGCGCTGTGCACACGGTCCAGGTACAACGGCAGTTGCCCGAGGGCCTGTTGCAGCAGGCGGATGCCTTCTTCGCGCTGGCTGACGTGCCCGGCTTGCAGGGCCTGAGCCAGGTGCTCCATTTCTTCGGCAAGCAGTGCCGCGCCGTAGAACTCGACCATCTGCAGGGCGCCGTGGACCTGATGAATGCCCTCCAGGCACTGCGCGAGGGCTTGCTCGCTGGCGTCGTCGGCAAAGGCGTCCAGTGCCGCACGGGCCTGCTTCAGGGTGTCGGCGATCTCGCCCTTGACCCATTCGAGGGCGACGTAGTCGTGCCGGTCAACCATAACGACTCCGGAGTGAGTTAACACCACAATACAAATGGGGGAGCTGACCCACCGCTATCGCAGGCAAGCCAGCTCCCACAGGGGTTTTGTGCAGGTGTTGAGAGGGCATGTCATTCATCGGTCTTGCGCACGGGCGGCAAGGTGAAGCCCGACACCGAGCGGCGCAACTGGCTGGCCATTTTGGCCAGGTTGCCAATGCTTTCGGCGGTGGCCGTGGAGCCCGATGAGGTTTGGCTGGTGATCTGCTGGATCACGTTCATGGTCAGGGAGATCTGCCCGGCCGACGAGGTTTGCTGCTGCGCCGCGTTGGAGATGCTCTGGATCAGCGCGGCCAGGGTCTTGGACACCCCTTCGATTTCTTCCAGGGCCACCCCGGCGTCCTGGGCCAGCCGCGCGCCGCGCACCACTTCGGTGGTGGTCTGCTCCATGGAAATCACGGCTTCATTGGTGTCGGTCTGGATCGCCCGCACCAGGTTCTCGATCTGCCGGGTGGCGGCCGACGAGCGCTCGGCCAGGCGCTGCACCTCATCGGCCACCACTGCAAAGCCGCGCCCGGCGTCACCGGCCATGCTCGCCTGGATCGCGGCGTTGAGGGCAAGGATGTTGGTCTGGTCGGCGATATCGTCGATCAGGCTGACAATATCGCCAATTTCCTGAGACGATTCCCCCAGGCGCTTGATGCGTTTGGCGGTGTCCTGGATCTGTTCACGGATGTTGTCCATGCCGTGGATGGTGTTGTGCACCACCTCGTTGCCCTTGTTGGCGATCTCCACCGAACGTTCGGCCACGGCCGAGGACTCGGCGGCGTTGGCCGATACCTGGTCGATGGATTGGGCCATCTGGTTGATCGCCGTGGAGGCTTCGGCGATCTGCTGGGCCTGGTGCTCCGAGGCCTGGGCCAGGTGCATGGCGGTGGCCTGGGTTTCCTGCACCGCACCGGCCACTTCACCGGCAGTGAGGTTGATGGTCGCCACCAGGTCACGCAACTGGTCCACCGAATAGTTGATGGAATCGGCGATGGTGCCGGTGAAGTCTTCGGTCACCGAGGCGGTCACGGTGAGGTCGCCGTCGGCCAGGTCTTCGATTTCGTCCAGCAGGCGCATGATCGCGTTCTGATTGCGTTCGTTTTTCTCGGCGGTTTCGCGCAACTGACGATTGGTCTCGCGCACCATCACCAGGCCGATCAGGATAATCGAGGCCAGCGCCAGCAAGCCCAGGGCATAGCCGCCGATGGTGTCGAGGGTGCGCCCGCCGGCCAGGTTTTCAAAGCCGGTGGCCAGTTGCGAGGCTTCATCGAGCAGGGTCTGCGAGAGGCTGAAGATGTTGCTCGCCGAGGCGCGCACCTGGAACAGTTGTGGCGAGGTTTCGAGGATTTCATCCACGGAGCCGGAGACAAACTCGAACAGCTCGGCAATTTCCGCCAGGCGCGCCCGGGCGTCCGAGTCTTGCACCTCACTGATCTTCAGGCCGGCACTGCCCTGGAGCATACCGGCCAGGACCTGGCCAAAACGGTTGGCGTCGCGGCCAAAGGCGTCGGCGGCCTTGACCGCCGTGTCATCTCCCGCCAGCACCGTGTTGACCGCTCCCAGGATGCGCTCGGCCAATAGCGACTGGCGCTGGGCCACCGCCACCTGACTGGCGGGCGCGCCGCGCTGCAGCAGGATCTCGACGACCTTTTCCGACTCGATCTGTAATTGCGGCACGGTTTCGGCCAGGGTCGCCGCCACTTGATGCAAGGACAGCACCGTCTGCTCGCTGGCCAGGATCACGTCGGTGTTCTTCAGCAAGGCTTCCCAGTCATGCTGCACGGCGCGCATTTCGCTGCGCACGGCAGCGGGTGCAGCGGGCAGGCCGGTGGCCGGGTCGCCTTTTTTCAGGTAACCCCAGCGCTGGGCAAAATCATTGCGCGCCTCACTTAGCAGCTTGAACGCGGCGGCCTTGCCGGCGGCAGCCTCCGTAGCATTCTTGGCAATGCGCTGGGACAGCACCCGCAGCTCGCCGGCGTGGCCGATGTACTGCTTGTCATAGGTGGACTGGGTGTTGAGGTACGCGAAGTTGGCGAACAGCAGCATGATGAAGATGATCAGCGCGATAAACAGCACGATGATCTGCGAACGGCTACGGGAAGCTTCCTGCGGTTTGACGGGGGTGGCGGTGCTCATGCGGCAACATCCAGAAAGCCCGGGGCCTGGGCCAGGGCGAAGGGGCTGAAGACCTGCCACAGCGGGTCGCCGCTGAACTGGCCTTGGATAAACGCGGCGCTGGCGGCGGGCACGCTGGCCGATGCCGGAAGCAGCAGGTCCTGGGCAAAGTGTTGCAGGCCGACCACTTCATCCACCAGCAGGCCGACAAAGGTGTCTTCGTGCTCGATCACCAGCACCCGGCGCTGCTTGCGCGCCGCCGACAGCTCATAGCCGAAAAACCCACACAGGTTGATCACCGGCAGCAAGCGCCCGCGCAGGTTGGCCACGCCCCTGACCCAGGGCTTGACCCCCGGCATCAAGGTGCAGCGCGGTTCATGCAGCACCTCGGCGACTTCGCCCATGGGCGCCACATACCAGTGCCCGCCCAGGCGAAAGCCGATGCCGCTCCAGCTGTGCGACCGGGTTTCCTGGGACGGCAAATCAGCGGCCAGCAGGCGGCAGCGGCGGTCGATGTCCAGCAGCAGCTCAAAGGCGGTTTGCGACTCGGTCATGGGAACGTGCCGTCAGGGTTTGAGCACCGAGTTCAGGACTTCAATCAGCTTGTCTTCTTCCACCGGCTTGGTCAGGTATGCCTTGGCCCCTTGGCGCGCGCCCCAGATCTTGTCGGTTTCCTGGTCCTTGGTGGTGACGATGATGATCGGGATACCGCTGGTTTCCGGTTCCTTGGACAATTGGCGCGTGGCCTGGAAGCCATTGAGGCCGGGCATGACGATATCCATCAAGACGGCGTCGGGCTTCTCCTGGCGGGCCAGGGCAACGCCATCGGCACCGTTTTCGGCCTTGAGGACCTGGTGACCGTGCTTTTCCAGCATGCCGGTCAGTTTGTACATTTCAGTCGGCGAATCGTCGACGATCAGAACGCGTGCCATGGTTTTCCCCACTACATTGGTTGACGCAAGCCCCGGGGGCTGGGTCAATGTGCTTGTTCTACTGCAGCGAAACCCGGCACATAGGCCTTGATCGCACTCAGCAGTTCTTCCTTGCTGAAAGGCTTGGTCAAAAATTGATCGACGCCGACGATGCGCCCCTTGGCTTTGTCGAACAGGCCGTCCCTGGACGAGAGCATGATCACCGGAATGGCCTTGAACGCCGGGTTGTTCTTGACCAGGGCGCAGGTCTGATAACCATCCAGGCGCGGCATCATGATGTCGACAAAGATAATGTGCGGGTGGTGATCAACGATCCTGGCCAGGGCATCAAAACCGTCGATGGCCGTGATGACTTCGCACCCCACGTTCTTCAACAGCGTTTCAGCGGTGCGGCGAATCGTTTTCGAATCGTCGATCACCATCACTTTCAAGGCGTTGGAATGCTGTTCCATATCTGCTCTACCATCGCCACAGCGAATCGGTTTTCGGTGTGTACTGCCGGGTGCGGCCTGGGACCAGCGCCAAAACCCTTGCCGTGCAAGGGCCGACACGCCATGGCAGCCTTTTTAGCACAGACTGGGAAGGCAATCTATCGGCCGACCGGCAAGGTGGTTTTTCCTTGACCCACAACAGCCGCAGCGCCACTCTGACGCCACTTTTATGCGCCCTTATTTGTTAGAGGAATTCCCCATGAGCGTTCGCGTCGGCATTGTCATGGACCCTATCGCCAGCATCTCCTATAAAAAGGATAGCTCGCTGGCCATGCTGCTCGCCGCCCAGGCCCGCGGCTGGACCCTGTTCTATATGGAGCAGCGCGACCTTTACCAGGGCGACGGCGAGGCGCGGGCGCGGATGCGCCCCTTGCAGGTGTTCGCCAACCCAGAGAAGTGGTTTGAGCTGCAAGACGAGATCGACAGCCCCCTGAGCGACCTGGACGTGATCCTGATGCGCAAGGATCCGCCGTTCGACATGGAGTTCGTCTACTCCACCTACCTGCTGGAGCAGGCCGAGCGCGCCGGCGTGCTGATCGTCAACAAGCCGCAGAGCCTGCGCGACTGCAACGAAAAGCTGTTCGCCACCCTGTTCCCGCAGTGCACGCCACCGACCGTGGTCAGCCGCCGCGCCGATGTATTGCGTGAATTTGCCGCCAAGCATGGCGATGTGATCCTCAAGCCGCTGGACGGCATGGGCGGCACCTCGATCTTCCGTCACCGCGCGGGCGACCCGAACCTGTCGGTGATCCTTGAGACCCTGACCGCCCTCGGCACCCAGCAGATCATGGGCCAGGCCTACCTGCCAGCGATCAAGGACGGCGACAAGCGCATCCTGATGATCGACGGCGAGCCGGTGGATTACTGCCTGGCACGCATCCCGGCGGCCGGCGAGACCCGTGGCAACCTCGCGGCCGGTGGTCGTGGCGAAGCCCGCCCGCTGAGCGACAAGGACCGCTGGATCGCCGCCCAGGTTGGCCCGACCCTGCGGGAAAAGGGCCTGCTGTTTGTAGGCCTTGACGTAATTGGCGAGCACCTGACCGAAATCAACGTGACCAGTCCCACCTGTATCCGCGAAATAGACAACGCGTTCGGCACCAATATCGGCGAAATGCTCATGGCAGCGATTGCCGACAAGCTACAAGCCAAGTGACATAGAACAGCCAGATGTAAACCAACATTGCGCTATCATGCGCCACCCGTGAGACGCGCGATGTTGGTTTTCCTGTTATGACGCTTCCGTCCGACCTGCCCCCCCAATTCACCCATAGCGGCGTACGCCCGGCTGATCGGCTCGGATTTACCCTGTTCCTGGCAGCGCTGATTCATTTGGCGTTGATCCTTGGCCTGGGCTTCACCTTCGTCGAACCCCAGCAGATCAGCAAAACCCTGGAAATCACCCTCGCCACCTTCAAAAGTGAAAAAAAGCCCGAAAAGGCTGACTTCCTGGCCCAGGACAATCAGCAGGGCAGCGGCACCCTGGATAAAAAGGCAGTGCCCAAGACCACCGAAGTGGCGCCCTTCCAGGACAACAAGATCAATAAGGTCACCCCGCCTCCAGCGGCCAAGCCTGAGGTCAAGCAGGCCGCGCCCAAGGCCGCCGTCGCCACCGTTGCGCCAAAACCCCAGAAGGCCGTGACCCAGCGCGAAGCCGTGAAGACCGAGCCTACGCCAAGCAAACCCGCCCCCACATTTGACAGCTCGCAGCTTTCCAGCGAAATCTCCAGCCTGGAAGCCGAACTGGCCAACGAACAACAGCTGTACGCCAAGCGCCCGCGCATCTACCGGCTCAATGCCGCCTCCACCATGCGCGACAAAGGCGCCTGGTATAAGGACGAATGGCGCAAGAAGGTCGAGCGCATCGGCAACTTGAACTACCCGGACGAGGCCCGTCGCCAGCAGATCTACGGCAACTTGCGCCTGCTGGTGTCGATCAACCGCGACGGCTCCCTCTATGAAGTGCTGGTGCTGGAGTCCTCCGGCCAGCCATTGCTGGACCAGGCGGCGCAACGCATCGTGCGCCTGGCTGCACCGTTCGCCCCGTTTACCGGCGACCTGAACGATATCGACCGCCTGGAAATCATCCGCACCTGGCGTTTTGCCAAAGGCGACCGGCTTTCCAGCAACTGACCTCTGCAAGCTCGCGCCTACACGGGAAACAAATCCGCTAACCGTATTCCTACACATCCCCAGCTTGTCAGTTCGCCCCTCCAACGCCACACTAGCGGACATGAAAAATGTCAGCCCGACTTACCTCAAGCACCAATTCCTGATCGCCATGCCCCATATGGCCGACCCGAACTTTGCGCACACCTTGACCTATATCGTCGAGCACACGGCCGATGGCGCCATGGGGCTGGTGGTCAACCGCCCGCAAAGCCTGAACCTGGCAGATATCCTTGAGCAACTGCGCCCGGAGATCGACCCGCCCGCCAGTTGCCAGGCAGTGCCGATCTATTTCGGCGGCCCGGTGCAGACGGACCGGGGTTTCGTGCTGCATCCCAGCGGCCCGACGTTCCAGGCCACTGTCGACCTGGAGGGCGTGTCGCTGTCCACCTCCCAGGACGTGCTGTTTGCCATCGCCGATGGCGTCGGCCCGCAGCAGAGCCTGATTACCCTGGGCTACGCGGGTTGGGAAGCCGGGCAACTGGAAGAAGAACTGGCCAATAATGCCTGGCTGACCTGCCCGTTCGATGCCGACATTCTGTTCAATACCGCCAGCGAACTGCGCCTGAATGCCGCGGCCAAGCAGTTGGGGGTCAACCTCAACCTGCTGACCAGCCAGGCGGGGCACGCCTGATGGCCTTGCGACTGATCCTCGGGTTTGACTACGGCACCAAGCAGATCGGCGTGGCCGTGGGCCAGGTCATCACCGGCCAGGCCCGCGAGCTGTGTACCTTGAAGGCGCAAAACGGCATTCCGGACTGGAATCAGGTCGAAGCCCTGATCAAGGAATGGAAGCCCGACGCGGTGGTGGTCGGCCTGCCGCTGAACATGGACGGCACCCCCAGCGACATGTGCCTGCGCGCCGAGAAGTTCGCTCGTCGCCTCAATGGCCGCTACAACCTGCCCTTCTATACCCACGATGAGCGCCTGACGACCTTCGAGGCCAAGGGTGAGCGCCGCGACCGTGGCGGGCAGAAAGGCAGCTACCGCGACAACCCGGTCGACGCCATTGCCGCCGCCTTGCTGTTGCAGGGCTGGCTGGATGAAAACACTGCTTTATTTGAATCCTGACTGACGCGGCTTGCCGCGTCTTCTTACGTTTGAGCCCGGACTTTGTCAGCGTCACGCTGGCCGAGCCCTTGAAGGAGCCACCATGAGCCTGCCCAATCCCGCCGAACTGATCAGCCAGATGGCGATTCGCCTCAAGGCCCATCTGCAACACCGCGCCATCAGCGAGCCGCGCTTCATCGGCATCCGCACCGGCGGTGTGTGGGTCGCCCAGGCGTTGCTGCAAGAGCTGGGCAATGACTCGCCCCTGGGCACCCTGGACGTGTCCTTCTACCGCGATGACTTCAGCCAGAACGGCCTGCACCCGCAAGTGCGCCCGTCAGCCCTGCCGTTCGAGATCGAAGGCCAGCACCTGGTGCTGATTGATGACGTGCTGATGAGCGGCCGCACCATCCGGGCCGCCATGAACGAGCTGTTCGACTACGGCCGCCCGGCCAGCATCACCCTGGTCTGCCTGCTCGACCTCGAGGCTGGCGAACTGCCGATCAGCCCGGATGTGGTGGGCGCGACCCTGTCGCTTTCAGCCCAGCAGCGGGTAAAATTGTCCGGTCCCACGCCGCTCGAACTCGAACTGCAAGACCTCGCCCTTTAAACCGCCTTGTAAAGAGTCCCCGCGATGACGCCTCTAGATGCCAAGCGCCCGCTGCAGCTCAACGCTCAGGGCCAGCTGCAACACTTCCTGTCCCTCGACGGCCTGCCCCGCGAATTGCTCACCGAAATCCTCGACACTGCCGACTCGTTCCTTGAAGTCGGCGGCCGAGCGGTGAAGAAAGTCCCGCTGCTGCGCGGCAAAACCATTTGCAACGTGTTCTTCGAGAACTCGACGCGCACCCGCACCACCTTCGAACTGGCGGCCCAGCGCCTGTCAGCCGACGTGATCACCCTGAACGTCTCCACCTCGTCGGCGAGCAAGGGCGAAACCCTGCTCGACACCCTGCGTAACCTGGAGGCCATGGCGGCCGACATGTTCGTGGTGCGTCATGGCGACTCGGGCGCGGCGCACTTTATCGCCGAGCACGTGTGCCCGCAGGTGGCGATCATCAACGGCGGCGATGGCCGCCACGCCCACCCGACCCAGGGCATGCTCGACATGCTTACCATCCGTCGGCACAAGGGTGGCTTTGAAAACCTCTCGGTGGCCATCGTCGGCGATATCCTGCATTCGCGGGTAGCGCGCTCGAACATGCTGGCCCTGAAAACCCTGGGCTGCCCGGATATCCGCGTGATTGCACCGAAAACCCTGCTGCCGGTAGGCATCGAGCAATACGGGGTGAAGGTCTACACCGACATGGCCACGGGCCTGAAGGATGTGGACGTGGTGATCATGCTGCGCCTGCAACGCGAGCGCATGGCCGGTGGCCTGCTGCCCAGCGAAGGCGAGTTCTACCGCCTGTTCGGCCTGACCACCGCGCGCCTGGCCGGTGCCAAGCCGGATGCCATTGTCATGCACCCCGGCCCGATCAACCGCGGGGTGGAGATTGAGTCGGCGGTGGCCGACGGGCCGCACTCGGTGATTCTCAACCAGGTTACCTACGGCATCGCCGTACGCATGGCCGTGCTGTCCATGGCCATGAGCGGGCAAACCGCCCAACGTCAATTCGAGCAGGAGAACGCCCAGTGAAGCTCAGCATTCTCGGCGCCCGAGTCATCGATCCGGCCAGCGGCCTGGATCAAGTCACTGATCTGCACCTGGAAGCCGGCAAGATCATTGCCATTGGCGCCGCCCCCAGCGGTTTCAGCCCGGTTCAGAGCATCGACGCCAAAGGCCTGGTGGCTGCTCCCGGCCTGGTAGACCTGAACGTCGCCCTGCGCGAGCCGGGCTACAGCCGCAAAGGCAGCATCGCCAGCGAAACCCGCGCCGCCGCTGCCGGCGGTGTCACCAGCCTGTGCTGCCCGCCGCAGACCAAACCGGTGCTGGACACCTCGGCCGTGGCCGAGCTGATCCTTGACCGTGCCCGCGAGGCCGGCAATTGCAAAGTGTTCCCCATCGGCGCCCTGAGCAAAGGCCTGGATGGCGAACAACTGGCGGAGCTGATTGCCCTGCGCGACGCGGGTTGCGTGGCCTTCGGCAATGGCCTGGAAAGCTTCCGCAGCACCCGCACCCTGTGCCGCGCCCTGGAATACGCAGCCACCTTCGACCTGACGGTGATCTTCCACTCCCAGGACCACGACCTGGCTGAAGGCGGCCTGGCCCATGAAGGCCCTACCGCCAGCTTCCTCGGCCTGGCAGGCATCCCGGAAACCGCAGAAACCGTAGCCCTGGCCCGTGACCTGCTGCTGGTGGAACAAAGCGGGGTGCGTGCGCACTTCAGCCAACTGACCAGCGCCCGCGGCGTGGCCCTGATCGCCCAGGCCCAGGCCCGCGGCTTGCCGGTGACCGCCGATGTGGCGTTGTACCAGTTGATTCTGACCGATGAGGCGTTGATCGACTTCTCCAGCCTGTACCACGTGCAACCGCCACTGCGCACCCGCGCCGACCGCGACGGTTTGCGCGCAGCGGTGAAGTCCGGGGTGGTTTCGGCGATCTCCAGCCATCACCAGCCCCACGAACGGGATGCCAAGCTGGCCCCATTTGGCGCGACAGAGCCTGGGATCAGCAGCGTCGAGTTGCTGCTGCCGCTGGCGATGACCCTGGTGGAAGATGGGTTGCTGGACTTGCCAACGCTGCTGGCACGCCTGAGCTCAGGCCCGGCCCAAGCGCTGCGCCTGCCGGCGGGCAAGCTGGCGGTGGGTTCTGCGGCGGACCTGGTGCTGTTTGATCCGGCCAGCTCCACCGTGGCTGGCGAGCAGTGGCTGTCTCGGGGTGAAAACTGCCCATTCATCGGCCATAGCTTGCCGGCGACTGTGCGCTACACCCTGGTGGATGGAAGGATCAGCTACCAGGCCTGATCCGCTCTAAAGTGGGCACGGTCAAAAATGTAGGAGCCAGCTCCCACATTTGACCGTGCCCACATGAGCCTAGCCAGGCTTAGCGCCCGCCCAGCCGCTCGGCATTGCGGATCGAAACCTGCGTATTCAGCGTCCAGAAGTCATACAGCACGCCGACCAGGAACAAGCCGCCCGTTACCAGATACAACAGGCCGGTGAGCCATTTGCCCTGATACATGCGGTGCAAGCCAAACACCCCAAGAAACGTCAGAAGAATCCAGGCCACGTTGTACTCGATCGGCCCGGCGGTAAAACGCAGGTCGGCTTCACGGTCCATCGCCGGGATCAGGAACAGGTCGATCAGCCAGCCAATACCCAGCAAACCAAAGGTGAAGAACCAGATCGTCCCGGTCACCGGCTTGCCGTAGTAAAAGCGGTGTGCCCCGGTAAAACCGAAGATCCAGAGCAGGTAACCGATCACCTTGCTATGGGTGTCCTGTTGCGAAACATCCTGTCGATAGGTGTTCATGAATGACCTCTTTAGCCTCGATAGATAAATATTTCTGGTTTCTTTGTGACTTTTTTACAGGCACCCGACGTACGGCAAATGTTATCGTCGCTTCCCTCAAAGCCTTATACCGCCTGACTTGTGTAGGACAATTGCGACAGTTCGTCGCGGTTTTCCTGATTTTGACGTCAAGGTTCAGTCGACAGACGGCCTGAGAAAGACACTAAAAGCTGTTATAAAGTTGCGCGCAAACCAACAAGAGCCTGCCTTATGCGACCATTTTTAAAGACATGGCTAACCATTTGCCTATTGATGCCACTGGCCGCCCACGCCACCAATCGTGAGCAACGACTTCCGAACGTTAATGGTTTTACCCCTAAAGTTCACGCCACTACCACCTCCGCCAAATCGGCAAAGCTCACCGTCAAGCGCCCGACTCAGCTGAGCAAGGCCAACGTTAAAGCAGTTCCGGGCCTGGTAGCGAGCAATAACCAGCAAAGCAGCAAAGTCTTGAGCCGTGCCGTCAACGTGCTCGGTACCCCTTATCGTTGGGGCGGCAGTAGCCCAAGTAAAGGCTTTGATTGCAGCGGCCTGGTGAAATACGCCTTCAATGATGTGGCTGCAGTGGATTTGCCACGCACCTCCAACGCCATGGCCAGCGGCCATGGGCAGAAGGTCGATCGCAAGGATCTGAAGCCCGGCGACCTGTTGTTCTTCAAGCTCAAGAGCCGCCAGGTCAACCATGTTGCCATCTACCTGGGCAACGACCGCTTTATCCACGCACCGCGCCGTGGCAAGTCGGTCAGCATCGACACCCTGAAAAAGCCGTTCTGGAACAAGAACTACGTGATTGCCAAGCGCGTGCTGCCCAAAGAGCAGAACAACCTGCGGATTGTGCAGCGCTGACAGTAAATGCAAATGTGAATGCTGGCTTGTGTGGGAGCTGGCTTGCCTGCGATAGCATCACCTCAGTGTGACTGACACACCGAGTTGCCTGCATCGCAGGCAAGCCAGCTCCCACATCCTATATATCTGCGGGCACCCGCGCCTGCTCCCGGGCCTCTTCAAGCCTGACCAGTCCCTGACTGACCAACCCCTTCAAGCTCATATCCAACGTCTTCATCCCCAGCGCCCCACCCGTCTGAATCGCCGAATACAACTGCGCCACCTTGTCCTCACGGATCAGGTTGCGGATCGCCGGTGTACCGAGCATGATTTCATGGGCCGCCACGCGCCCGCCGCCGACTTTCTTCAGCAACACCTGGGACACCACCGCCTGCAGCGATTCCGAGAGCATCGAGCGGACCATGGCCTTTTCCCCCGCCGGAAACACATCCACCAGCCGATCCACGGTTTTCGCCGCCGAATTGGTGTGCAGGGTGCCAAACACCAAGTGCCCGGTTTCCGCCGCCGTCAGGGCCAGGCGGATGGTTTCCAGGTCGCGCAACTCGCCAACCAGGATCACATCCGGGTCTTCGCGCAACGCCGAACGCAGGGCCGTCGAGAAACTGTGGGTGTCGCGGTGCACCTGGCGTTGGCTGATCAGCGCTTTACGCGGTTCGTGGACAAACTCGATAGGGTCTTCAAGGGTCAGGATGTGCTGCTGACGGGTGCTGTTGAGGTAATCGACCATCGCCGCCAGGGTGGTGGACTTGCCCGAGCCCGTGGCACCAGTCACCAGCACCAGCCCTCTGGGCAATTCGGCGATGCGCCGGAATATGTCCCCCAGCCCCAGGGCTTCCAGGCTCTGGACCCGAGAGGGGATCGCACGGAACACCGCCCCCAGCCCCCGGTGCTGGCAGAACACGTTGGCGCGAAAGCGCGCGACGCCAGGCAAATCGAAGGAAAAATCCGTTTCAAGAGATGTTTCGAAATCCTTTTGCTGGTGTTTATGGAGGATCGGGCTGAGCAAGTCCGCTACTTGCGTAGCACTCAGCACCGGCCAATCCAGTGGCAGTACCTCGCCATCGACGCGCATCCTCGGCGCCAAGCCTGCCGACAGATGCAGGTCGGAGGCGCCCTGGCTGACGCTTGCGGCCAGCAGTTCAGTGATGTCCATAGGGCTATCCATTTCCAGTAGAATGCCGCGGACTCCATATCCGCGGGCGCAACTTTAATGTCGACCATAGCAGACAATATCGGCCTGGTTACCGAGCGGATCCGTGCCGCGGCCAAGGCCGTGCAACGCGATGAAACCAGCGTGCACTTGCTGGCCGTGAGCAAGACCAAACCCGCGCAAGCCGTGCGCGAAGCCTACGCCGCCGGGATGCGCGACTTCGGCGAGAACTACTTGCAGGAAGCCCTGGGCAAACAGGCCGATTTAACCGACCTGCCCTTGAGTTGGCACTTCATCGGCCCCATTCAATCGAACAAGACGCGCGCTATCGCCGAGAACTTCGCTTGGGTGCATTCCGTGGACCGCCTGAAAATTGCCCAACGCCTGTCCGAACAACGCCCGGCCGACCTGCCGCCGCTCAATATCTGCATTCAGGTCAATGTCAGTGGCGAAGCCAGCAAGTCCGGCTGTACACCCGCCGACCTGCCAGCGCTGGCCGAGGCGATCCAGGCCCTGCCCCGCTTGAAGCTGCGCGGCCTGATGGCGATCCCCGAGCCCACTGACGACCGGGCACAGCAAGATGCGGCGTTTGCCGCAGTGCGTGACTTGCAAGCGAGCCTGGACCTGGGGCTCGACACACTTTCCATGGGCATGAGCCATGACCTTGAGTCGGCCATTGCCCAAGGGGCCACCTGGGTGCGGATCGGTACCGCGCTGTTTGGTGCCCGCGACTACGGCCAGCCATGAAATGGCTGACTTCCATCTGAGTAAGGACCTGTCATGAGCAACACGCGTATAGCCTTTATCGGCGCCGGCAACATGGCGGCCAGCCTGATCGGTGGCCTGCGGGCCAAGGGCCTGCAAGCCTCGCAGATTCGCGCCAGCGATCCGGGCGCCGAGACCCGTGCCCGGGTGAGCGCAGAACACGGTATCGAAACCTTCGCCGACAACGCCGAGGCCATCCAGGGCGTCGACTTGATCGTACTGGCGGTCAAGCCACAGGCCATGAAAGCCGTGTGCGAAGCCTTGCGCCCAAGCCTGGCGCCGCAGCAACTGGTGGTGTCGATTGCCGCCGGTATCAACTGCGCCAGCATGAACAACTGGCTCGGCGCCCAACCCATCGTGCGTTGCATGCCCAACACCCCATCGCTGCTGCGCCAGGGTGTCAGCGGCCTGTACGCCACCGCCCAAGTGAGCGCCGCCCAGCGTGAGCAGGCCCAGGAGCTGTTGTCGGCCGTGGGTGTGGCCCTGTGGCTGGAAGAAGAGCAGCAACTGGACGCCGTCACCGCCGTGTCCGGCAGTGGCCCGGCGTATTTCTTCCTGCTGGTCGAAGCCATGACCGCCGCCGGCGTGAAGCTGGGCCTGCCACGGGAAATCGCTGAGCAACTGACCCAGCAAACCGCCCTCGGCGCCGCACATATGGTGGTCTCCAGCGATGTGGATGCGGCCGAATTGCGCCGTCGCGTGACCTCGCCCAATGGCACCACACAGGCGGCCATCGAATCGTTCCAGGCCGGGGGCTTTGAAGCCCTGGTCGAAAAAGCACTGGGTGCCGCCGCGCACCGCTCGGCTGAACTTGCCGAACAACTGGGTCAATAAGGAGCCAATATGATTGGTTTGAACACCGCTGCCGTCTATGTACTGCAAACCCTCGGCAGCCTTTACCTGCTGATCGTGCTGTTGCGCTTTGTCCTGCAACTGGTACGCGCCAACTTCTACAACCCGCTCTGCCAATTCGCCGTGAAGGCCACCCAGCCGCTGCTCAAGCCGCTGCGTCGGGTAATCCCGAGCCTGTTCGGCCTGGACATGTCGTCGCTGGTACTGGCGATCCTGGTGCAACTGGCGCTGATGGCCCTGACGCTGCTGCTGACCTACGGCACCATGGGCAACTTCCTGCAACTGCTGGTCTGGGCCCTGATCGGCGTGACCGCGCTGTTCCTGAAGATTTTCTTCTTTGCACTGATCATCAGCGTGATCCTGTCCTGGGTCGCACCGGGCAGCCATAACCCTGGTGCCGAGCTGGTCAACCAAATCTGCGAACCGGCCCTGGCGCCATTCCGCAAGATCCTGCCGAACCTCGGCGGCCTGGATATCTCGCCGATCCTCGCGTTCATGGTGCTCAAGCTCCTGGACATGCTGGTGATCAACAACCTGGCGGCAATGACCATGATGCCGGACATCCTGCGCTTGCTGATCTGACGACCGTTTGCGGGCTGCGCGGGACAACATGTGGGGGCAGGCAAGCCCCCACATTTTTGTAACTGTGTCTTGAAGTGAATCCATGCAGGCCTTCGCTTGCCGCTAGGCCCCCCGCTCTTTAGACTTACGCCTCATTTAAACGAGAGCAGGGTCGATGCCAACTGCCTTTCCCCCCGATTCTGTTGGACTGGTCGTGCCCCAAGTGGCGCACTTCAGCGAACCCCTGGCCCTGGCCTGCGGGCGGTCGCTGCCGGCCTATGACCTGATCTATGAAACCTACGGTGCGTTGAACGCCACGGCCAGCAACGCCGTGCTGATCTGTCACGCCCTGTCGGGCCATCATCACGCCGCCGGCTACCACAGCGCCGACGAGCGCAAGCCCGGCTGGTGGGACAGCTGCATCGGCCCTGGCAAACCCATCGACACCAACAAGTTCTTTGTGGTCAGCCTGAACAACCTCGGCGGCTGCAACGGCTCCACCGGCCCCAGCAGCCTCAACCCGGAAACCGGCAAGCCGTTTGGCGCCGACTTCCCGGTACTGACCGTGGAAGACTGGGTGCACAGCCAGGCACGCCTGGCCGACCGGCTGGGCATCCAGCAATGGGCAGCGGTGATCGGCGGCAGCCTGGGCGGCATGCAGGCCCTGCAATGGACCATTACCTACCCCGACCGCGTGCGCCATTGCCTGGCCATCGCCTCGGCCCCGAAGTTGTCGGCACAGAACATCGCCTTCAACGAAGTGGCGCGCCAGGCGATCCTCACCGACCCCGAGTTCCACGGCGGTTCATTCCAGGAAGCCGGGGTGATCCCCAAGCGCGGCTTGATGCTGGCGCGGATGGTCGGACATATCACCTACCTGTCGGATGACTCCATGGGCGAAAAATTCGGCCGTGGGCTCAAGAGCGAGAAGCTCAACTACGACTTCCACAGCGTCGAATTCCAGGTCGAAAGCTACCTGCGTTACCAGGGCGAGGAGTTTTCCGGGCGTTTCGACGCCAATACCTACCTGCTGATGACCAAGGCCCTGGACTACTTCGACCCGGCGGCAAACTTTGATGACGACCTGGCGAAGACCTTCGAAGGCGCCACGGCCAAGTTCTGCGTGATGTCATTCACCACCGACTGGCGCTTCTCGCCGGCCCGTTCGCGGGAGCTGGTGGATGCGCTGATGGCTGCGCGCAAAGACGTCTGCTACCTGGAGATCGACGCACCGCAGGGCCACGATGCCTTCCTGATCCCGATCCCGCGCTATCTGCAGGCCTTCAGCAATTACATGAACCGCATAACTTTGTGAGAACGCCATGAGAGCGGACCTGGAAATCATCCAAGACTGGATCCCCGCCGGCAGCCGCGTGCTCGACCTGGGTTGCGGCGATGGCGAACTGCTGAGCTGGCTGCGCGACAACAAGCAAGTCACCGGCTATGGCCTGGAAAACGACCCGGACAACATCGCCCAGTGCGTGGCCAAGGGCATCAACGTAATCGAGCAGGACCTGGACAAGGGCCTGGGCAACTTTGCCAGCAACAGCTTCGATATCGTGGTGATGACCCAGGCCCTGCAGGCTGTGCATTACCCGGACCGGATCCTCGACGAAATGCTGCGCGTCGGCCGCCAGTGCATCATCACCTTCCCCAACTTCGGCCACTGGCGCTGCCGCTGGTACCTGGCCACCAAGGGCCGGATGCCGGTATCGGACTTCCTGCCGTACACCTGGTACAACACGCCCAATATTCACTTCTGCACCTTCGAGGACTTCGAAGCGCTGTGCAGCGGGCGCGAAGCCAAGGTGATCAATCGCCTTGCCGTCGATCAACAGCATCGCCACGGCTGGGCAAGTAAGCTATGGCCTAATCTTTTAGGTGAAATCGGGATTTATCGGGTCAGCAGTCCTGGCCTGACCGATCATCAGATTGCCGTCTAACCATTTTCGAGGAGGACGATCATGAGTCGCCTGGCTATTTTTCTACTCACCGCCTGCCTGGGCGCCAGCGCCATGGCTGCCGGCCCTATCGACAGCAATCGGCAGAAGGCGTTTGGTGATATCACCGTGCACTACAGCACCTTCACCTCCAGCTTCCTGCAACCCGAGACGGCCCAGGCCGTGGGCGTGGTGCGCAGCAAGAACAAGGGCATGATCAATGTCTCGGTGATCAAGGGCGTGGAGCCCGTGGCGGCCCAAGTGACCGGCACGATCAAGGACTTGACCGGCAAGAGTGAAATGCTGACCTTCAAGCAAATCACCGAAAAAGGCGCTATCTACTACCTCGCCCCCTACTCGGTGCCGCAGCAGGAATTCCGCACCTTTACCATCAATGTTGAAACCGGCGGCAAAGCCCACGGCTTCAGTTTCACCCAAGAACTGTTCCCGGCCGAATAATGAACCTGACACAACTCGTACTGGCCAGCCATAACGCCGGCAAACTCAAGGAACTCCAGGCCATGCTCGGCGAATCGGTGCAATTGCGCTCGATTGGCGAGTTCAGCCAGGTGGAGCCGGAGGAAACCGGCCTGTCGTTCGTCGAGAACGCCATCCTCAAGGCCCGCAATGCCGCGCGCATTTCCGGGCTGCCGGCACTGGCCGACGACTCCGGCCTGGCCGTGGACTTCCTCGGCGGCGCCCCCGGCATCTACTCGGCGCGCTATGCCGACGGCAAAGGCGACGCGGCGAACAACGCCAAGCTGCTGGACGCCCTCAAGGACGTGCCGGACGCGATGCGCGGCGCGCAGTTTGTCTGTGTGCTGGCCCTGGTGCGACATGCCGACGACCCGCTGCCGATTCTCTGCGAAGGCTTGTGGCACGGGCGCATCCTGCACGCGGCCAGCGGCGAGCACGGGTTTGGCTATGACCCGCTGTTCTGGGTGCCGGAGCGCAATGTGTCCAGCGCCGAACTGAGCCCCGCCGACAAGAACCAGATCAGCCACCGCGCCCGCGCAATGGATTTGCTGCGCCAGCGTCTGGGCTTGAAATGACCCAGAACACCTCCGCGCAGCCCCTGATCCTCGGTGGCGCGCAAACACCTCGGGCGGCCCTGCCAGTACTGCCGCCCCTGGCGCTGTACATCCACATCCCGTGGTGCGTGCGTAAATGCCCCTATTGCGACTTCAACTCCCACACCGCCAGCAAGGTGCTGCCGGAAGAAGAGTATGTCGACGCGTTGCTGGCGGACCTGGATCAGGACCTGCACGCGGTGTATGGCCGCGAGCTGAGTTCGATCTTCTTTGGCGGAGGCACGCCAAGCCTGTTCAGTGCTGCGGCGCTGGGCCGTTTGCTGGAGGGCGTGGAGCAACGTATCCCGTTTGCCCGCGACATCGAGATCACTCTGGAAGCCAACCCCGGTACCTTCGAGCAAGAGAAGTTCGTCGCCTACCGCAAGCTGGGGATCAATCGCCTGTCGATTGGCATCCAGAGCTTCCAGCAGGACAAGCTCAAGGCCCTGGGCCGCATCCACAACGGCGACGAAGCCGTACGCGCCGCCGGCATGGCACGCCAGGCCGGCTTCGATAACTTCAACCTGGACCTGATGCACGGTTTGCCCGACCAATCCCTGGACGACGCCCTGGGCGACCTGCGCCAGGCGATTGCGCTCAAGCCGACCCATCTGTCGTGGTACCAACTGACCCTGGAACCCAACACTGTGTTCTGGAACCAGCCGCCGACGCTGCCGGAAGACGACACCCTGTGGGATATCCAGGAAGCCGGCCAGGCCCTGCTCGCCGAACACGGCTACGCGCAATATGAAGTCTCGGCCTACGCCCAGCCGGGCCGGCCCGCGCGGCATAACCTCAATTACTGGAGTTTTGGCGACTTTATCGGCATCGGCGCCGGCGCCCACGGCAAGCTCAGCCATCCAGACGGGCGCATCGTGCGCACCTGGAAGACCCGCGCACCGAAGGACTACCTCAACCCGGCAAAAACCTTCCAGGCCGGGTCGAAAGAGCTGAGCAATGAAGAGTTGCCCTTTGAGTTCCTGATGAACGCCCTGCGCCTGACCGAGGGCGTCGAAGCCAGGCTGTATGCCGAGCGCACCGGCCTGGACTTGGCCAGCCTGGAACAAGCCCGCAGGGATGCCGAACAAAGTGGCTTATTGCAGGTCGAACCGTCACGCCTGGCGGCCACGGACCGTGGGCAACTCTTTCTCAATGACCTGCTGCAGAAGTTTTTGAGCTGATCGCTCTAAGGAAATCGAATGGATCTGGTACTCGACCTGCTCGCCACCGTATCCCGCTGGAGCCGTAGCAACCTGTCGGAAATCTCCCTGGCGCTGGTAGGCTGCCTGTTGGTGCTATTCGGCGCCGATATCAAGGGTTGGGTCGAAGCACGCCTGGGCAACATCGCCGGCGCCTTGCGCGTACCGTTGATGGCCCTGCTGTGCATGATCGGCAGCGGTGCTGCGCTGATCTACGCCACACCCTGGATTGTGCGGGGGTTGAGCCAGTTCAATAACTACAGCCTGGCACCGGTGCTGTTGGTGGTGCTGGTGTTGATTGGCGTGGTTGCCGACCGCCGCTGACTCAAAGCCCACCACAAAACAACTGTGGGAGCTGGCTTGCCTGCGATGCAAGCACCTCGGTGTATCAGTGACACCGAAGTGATGCTATCGCCGGCAAGCCAGCTCCCACAGTTAATCGCATTTCAGCTTGCTAGCTGATTACGCCAGCTTTTCGAACTTCAAATCCCAAACCCCATGCCCCAATCGCTCGCCACGGCGTTCGAACTTGGTGATCGGACGCTCGGCCGGGCGTGGTACGCACTGACCATCTTCGGCCAGGTTGCGGTAGCCAGGGGCGACGTTCATCACTTCCAGCATGTACTCCGCATACGGTTCCCAATCGGTGGCCATGTGCAGGATGCCGCCGACCTTGAGTTTGCTGCGCACCAGCTCCGCGAAGGACGCCTGGACGATACGGCGCTTGTGGTGACGGCTCTTGTGCCATGGATCCGGGAAAAACAGCATCAGGCGGTCGAGGCTGTTATCGGCGATGCAGCGGTTGAGCACTTCGATCGCGTCGCAGTCATAGACCCGCAGGTTTTTCAGGCCCTGGGTCAGCACGCCGTTGAGCAGTGCGCCCACGCCCGGACGGTGCACTTCCACACCGATAAAGTCTTGCTCGGGCGACGCTGCAGCCATTTCCAGCAGGGAATGGCCCATGCCGAAGCCGATCTCCAGGGAGCGCGGGGCAGAACGGCCAAACACCTGGTCGAAGTCCACCGGCGCGTCAGCCAGGGGCAGGACGAACAGCGGCGCGCCCTGGTCGAGGCCCTTTTGCTGGCCTTCGGTCATGCGCCCGGCACGCATCACAAAACTCTTGATGCGGCGGTGCTTGGACTCGTCGCCTTCTTCCACGGGGTTCGGCGTTTCGTTTGATTCAGTCATCAATGGCTCTTACTTGATCAGACCATCCAGCGGCGAAGAGGCGCTGGCGTAAAGTTTTTTCGGCATACGTCCGGCGAGGTACGCCAGGCGGCCGGCGACAATCGCGTGTTTCATGGCTTCGGCCATCATGATCGGCTGTTGTGCGTTGGCGATGGCCGAGTTCATCAGCACCGCTTCGCAGCCCAGCTCCATGGCAATGGTGGCATCGGACGCGGTACCGACGCCGGCATCCACCAGCACCGGGATCTTGGCTTCTTCGAGGATGATCTGCAGGTTGTACGGGTTGCAGATCCCCAGGCCAGTGCCGATCAGGCCGGCCAGTGGCATCACCGCGATGCAGCCGATCTCGGCCAGTTGGCGGGCGATGATCGGGTCATCGCTGGTGTAGACCATCACGTCGAAACCTTCCTTGACCAGGGTTTCGGCGGCCTTGAGGGTTTCGATCACGTTGGGGAACAGGGTTTTCTGGTCCGCCAGCACTTCCAGCTTCACCAGGTTGTGGCCGTCGAGCAGCTCACGGGCCAGGCGGCAGGTGCGCACGGCTTCGATGGCGTCGTAGCAACCGGCAGTGTTCGGCAGGATGGTGTAGCGATCCGGCGGCAGGATATCCAGCAGGTTCGGTTCGCCCGGGTTCTGGCCGATATTGGTGCGGCGCACGGCCACTGTCACGATTTCGGCGCCCGAGGCTTCGATAGCCAGGCGGGTTTCTTCCATGTCGCGGTACTTGCCGGTGCCTACCAGCAAACGCGACTGGTAAGTACGACCGGCCAGGACGAAGGGCTTGTCGCTACGAACGATGCTCATGGGAAATCCTCGAGTTGGGGTGAGGTTCTGCAGAATTCGGGTAGTTGCCCCGGGCCTAGCCGCCGCCGATGGCGTGGACCACTTCGACCTGGTCGCCTTCGGTGAGGGCGGTTTCGGTGTGCTGGCTACGCGGGACGATATCCTGGTTGAGCTCCACTGCGACGCGACGTCCGGTCAGTTCCAGACGGGTCAGCAGGGCCGCGACGGTTTCACCGTCGGGCAGTTCATAGGATTCGCCGTTCAATTGAATGCGCATGCCACGGGCCGCCATCGTTTTTAGGGGCCAGCATTCTAGCCTGATCGTGACCTGAAGGTCAGCTACAAGCGTCAGGCGGTCAGTTGCAGGCGCCAGGCGGCGAGCCCCAGGCACAGCCAGCCAATCAGGAACGCCAGGCCGCCAAACGGCGTGATGATCCCCAGTTTGCCGATGCCGATGGTGGTCAACAGGTACAGGCTGCCGGAGAACAACAGGATACCGATGCTAAACGACACTCCGGCCCACAGCACCAGCCGCCCAGGCATATGCGCGGCGAGCAAGGCCACGCCAAACAACGCCAGGGCGTGCACCAACTGGTAGGTCACACCGGTGTGGAAAATCGCCAGGTACTCAGCACTCAGGCTCTTTTTCAGGCCATGGGCGGCAAATGCGCCGAGGGCAACACCGGTAAAACCGAAAAAAGCAGCCAGCATCAGAAAGCCACGCAACATGAGGAACTCCAGTCAGACTCATTGGGCAGGGTCTGTATAATGGCCCGCTCAACGGGTTCGGCCAAGCCATCTCTATGCTGCGTGTCCTCTTCAGTCGTTTTCTCAAAGTCGTGAAATGGTTTGTCATCGGCAGTGTTTTGCTGGTGCTGCTGTTTCGTGTCGTCCCGCCGCCGTTCACCGCACTGATGGTCGAGCGCAAGATCGAATCCTGGATCGACAGCGAGCCCATTGACCTGCAACGGACCTGGGTGCCGTGGGATGAGATCTCCGATGACCTGAAAGTCGCGGTGATGGCCGGCGAGGACCAGCGCTTCCCGCAGCATTGGGGCTTTGACTTTGGTGCGATCCAGGCCGCTTTGCTGCATAACGAGCGCGGTGGTTCGATTCGCGGTGCCAGTACGCTGAGCCAGCAGGTATCGAAGAACCTGTTCCTGTGGGCCGGCCGCAGTTACTTGCGCAAGGGCCTGGAAGCCTGGTTTACCGGGTTGATCGAGATCCTGTGGCCCAAGCAGCGGATCCTTGAGGTGTACCTCAACAGTGTGGAGTGGGATGAAGGGGTGTTTGGCGCAGAGGCGGCGGCGCGGCATCATTTTGGCGTGGGTGCCAAGGGACTTTCGCGGCAGCAGGCCAGCTATCTGGCCGCTGTACTGCCTAATCCACGGGTGTGGAGTGCCAGCCATCCGACGGCGTATGTGGCGCGGCGGGCGGCTTGGATTCGTCAGCAGATGGGGCAGTTGGGTGGTACCGGCTATTTGAATGAGCTGAACAGTACGCGGCAGGCGCCGTGGGCCAACTGACACCACCCAATAGCGCTGGCTGACCCACCGCGATCGCAGGCCAGCCAGCGCCTACACCTTGGACCGCGTAAGGCTTGAGGTTTTTCGGGCACGAACAAAAATGCCCCGATCTTTCGATCGGGGCATTTTTTTGGTCGTTCGCAGCGTGTTAGGCGGCGATCGACAGTTTCAGCTTATTCATCGCGCTCTTCTCAAGCTGACGAATACGCTCGGCCGACACGTTGTACTTCTGCGCCAGGTCGTGCAGCGTGGCTTTTTCTTCTGCCAGCCAGCGCTGGTAGAGGATGTCACGGCTGCGGTCGTCCAGCACTTCCAGCGCTTCGTGCAGGTTGTGGTTGGAGTTGTCGCTCCAATCGGCATCTTCCAGTTGACGCGCCGGGTCGTACCGGTGGTCTTCCAGGTAGTTGGCCGGCGATTGGAAAGCGCTGTCGTCGTCCGCTTCGGCGGCCGGGTCGAAGGCCATGTCATGGCCGGTCAGGCGACTTTCCATCTCGCGCACTTCCCGAGGCTCCACACCGAGGCTTTCCGCCACACGGTGGACTTCCTCGTTGTTCAGCCACGCCAGGCGTTTCTTCTGGCTGCGCAGGTTGAAGAACAGCTTGCGCTGGGCCTTGGTGGTCGCCACTTTCACGATGCGCCAGTTGCGCAGGATGAATTCGTGGATTTCCGCCTTGATCCAGTGCACAGCGAACGACACCAGGCGCACACCCATTTCCGGGTTGAAGCGTTTTACAGCCTTCATCAGGCCGACGTTGCCTTCCTGGATCAGGTCAGCCTGGGCCAGGCCGTAGCCGCTATAGCTACGGGCGATATGTACGACAAAACGCAGGTGGGCGAGCACCATCTGCCGAGCCGCCCCCAAATCCTGCTCATAGTAGAGACTCTCGGCCAGTTCACGCTCCTGCTCAGGCGTCAGCAATGGAATGCTGTTGACCGTGTGCACATAAGCCTCCAGGTTCGCACCCGGGACCAGAGCATAAGCAGGTTGCAAAGAAGTGGTCATACGAAAAAACCTCCGACTCACATAACTCGTGCAGTTCAGCACTGCGAAAATTGACCGGGAACCGTAGGACAAGTTCCCTAAACCACTGATACGGTCAATACAAACGAAACCACATTAATCTGACATTAACTACTTCGGCGCCAGCTCACGCAGATGCCGTGCGACCGCAATCCAAGCACCGATATACCCCAACAACACCGCGCCAAGCAAGAGTGATAGACCATCGGCCGCAGGTACGCCAGCCAGGGCAAAGTCACTGCCATACAATCCGGCCAGGCCGACTACCGCGTCGTTCAGCCAATCCAGGCCAAACGCCAGGACGCCCCAGGACAGAATCCCCGCACCGAAGCCATAAAGCGCGCCCATATATAGAAAAGGACGACGCACATAGCTGTCTGTGCCGCCGACCAGTTTAATCACTTCTATCTCGGTGCGGCGGTTTTCAATATGAAGACGAATGGTATTGCCTATCACCAAAAGTAATGCAGAAACCAGCAACACCGTCAGGCCGAAGACAAACCGGTCGCCCAGCTTGAGAATCGCCGCCAGACGCTCGACCCACACTAAATCAAGCTGCGCCTGTTGCACCTTGGGCAGTTCAGCCAATTTTTGTCTTAATGCTTCAAGGGCCGTCTTGTCGATTTCATTGGGCGTGACCAGCACAACCCCTGGCAGCGGGTTCTGCGGCAGCTCCTTGAGCGCCTCACCCAGGCCGGACTGTTGCTGGAACTCTTCCAGCGCCTGGTCGCGGCTGATGTACTCGGCATCCGCCACACCCGGCAGGTTCTTGATCTGCTCGCGCAGGGCCTCGCCTTCAGTGGCGCTGGCATCCAGTTGCAGGTACAGGGAAATCTGCGCCGCGCGCTGCCAGGAACCGCCCAGGCGCTCGACATTATTCAGCAGCAACGACAAACCCATCGGCAGGCTCAACGCCACGGCCATCACCAGGCAGGTGAAGAAGCTGCCAATCGGCTGCTTGCCCAGGCGGCGCAGGCTGTCCACCAGGCTGGCGCGATGGCTTTCGATCCAGGCGTGCAGCAAGGTGCTGAAGTCAGGACCGTCATCATCGTCGCGTTTCTTTTTCTGCGGTTGCGGGTCGGCGGCTTTCGGCGCCACGCGCTCGGAAACTTTAGGGCTGCGTGTGGCACTCATACGCCAGCCTCCCCGTCACCGATCAGGCGCCCGCGCTGCAGGGTCAACATGCGATGGCGCATACGCGCGATCAATGCCAGGTCGTGACTGGCAATCAGCACACTGGTGCCCAGGCGGTTGATGTCTTCAAAAACCCCCATGATCTCCGCCGCCAGGCGCGGGTCGAGGTTACCGGTGGGTTCGTCCGCCAGCAGCAAGGCCGGGCGATGGACGATGGCGCGGGCAATGCCGACGCGCTGTTGCTGGCCGGTGGACAGGTCGCCGGGATACAGGTCGGTCTTGTCCGACAGCGCCACGCGCTCCAGGGCCGAATCCACACGCTTGACGATCTCGGCCTTGGACAGCCCGAGGATCTGCAATGGCAGGGCGATGTTATTGAACACCGTGCGATCGAACAGCAACTGGTGGTTCTGGAACACCACGCCGATCTGCCGGCGCAGGAACGGGATCTGCGCATTGCTGATGGTGGCCAGGTCCTGGCCTGCCAGCAGCAGTTTGCCGGTGGTCGGGCGCTCCATGGCCAGCAGCAGGCGCAGCAACGTACTTTTGCCGGCCCCGGAATGACCGGTGACAAACAAGAACTCGCCACGGCGCACCCGGAAACTCAGCTCATGCAAGCCGACATGCCCGTTGGCGTAGCGCTTGCCCACCTGTTCAAAACGAATCATGAACGCTCCCGCTCGGCAAACAGTGCCTGGACAAAGGGTTCGGCCTCAAACGTGCGCAGGTCATCAATACCTTCGCCTACACCGATATAACGAATCGGCAGCCCGAATTGTTTAGCCAGGGCGAAAATCACCCCACCCTTGGCCGTGCCATCGAGCTTAGTCAAAGCCAGGCCAGTCAGTTGGACTGTCTGGTTGAATTGCTTGGCCTGGCTGATGGCGTTCTGCCCAGTACCGGCGTCCAGCACCAACAGCACCTCGTGCGGCGCGTCGGCGTCGAGCTTGCCCATCACCCGGCGGACTTTCTTCAACTCTTCCATCAAGTTGTCTTTGGTATGCAGGCGACCGGCGGTATCGGCAATCAGTACGTCGATGTTGCGGGCCTTGGCGGCCTGCACGGCGTCGAAGATCACCGAGGCAGAATCGGCGCCGGTATGCTGGGCGATCACCGGGATCTTGTTGCGCTCGCCCCACACCTGCAATTGCTCTACGGCGGCGGCGCGAAAGGTGTCACCGGCGGCGAGCATGACTTTCTTGCCTTCCAGTTGCAGCTTCTTCGCCAGCTTGCCGATGGTGGTGGTCTTGCCGGCGCCGTTGACGCCGACCACCAGGATCACAAAGGGTTTTTTCTCGGTAATCACCAGCGGCGCTTCCACCGGCTTGAGCATGGCAGCCAGTTCGGCTTGCAATGATTTGTAAAGCGCGTCGGCGTCGGTGAGCTGCTTGCGCGCCACCTTCTGGGTCAGGCTCTGGATGATCACGGCAGTGGCTTCGACGCCCACGTCAGCGGTCAGCAGGCGGGTCTCGATATCTTCGAGCAACTCGTCATCAATGATCTTCTTGCCCAGGAACAGGCTGGCCATGCCTTCGCCGATGCTCGCGCTGGTCTTGCTCAGGCCTTGCTTGAGGCGGGCGAAGAAGCCGGTCTTACTGGTTTCAGCAGGTGCAGCGACGGGTTCGGCAACCACCGCAACGGGCTCGGCAACCACTGGCTCGACCACCAACGGCGCCGGCTCAACGACAACGGGCTGGGGCTCGACGGCGACCTGGACCGGCTCCACCACCACAGGGATCGGCGGCGTCACATGTTCGGCCTGCACATCCTCGACCAACGCAACAGGCTCTTCAGCCACCGGCAATGGCGGCCACGGCTTAGGCTCTGGCTCTGGCTCTGGCTCTGGCGCAGCCTCCACCTCCGGCTGCAAGACCGGCTCGGCGATAGGCAGCACCACCGGCGCTGGCGTCTCGACGACAGGCTCGGCCACGGGCTCAATCGCCGGTTCCGCTTGCAGAACAGGCTCAGGCACCGGCTCAGGTTGGACTTGCGGCTGTTCGACGACGGTTTCCTGCGGCTTTTTGCGCAGCCATCCGAACAGGCCTTTTTTCTCGCCAGCCGCAGCTGGGCTCTTCTTGTCGTCGTTGGAACCAAACATGGAGGACGGCTATCTCACGGTAGCGACGCGCCAAGGAGGCGCCTCGGTAAATAATATTCGATGCGCAACAGACTGTTTTTTAGCCAGCTTGTTCATGCGCAGCATTTTGTGAGGCGTGAATACAGCCTCAACAAATCGATTCAATATAGGACTGAAGCGATAAAATCGGCGAAAAGCGAATTAAAACCGGGGAAACCCACGGATAACTCCATCTTTACGACGACTGGATCCGAAACGATATGACAGCCGCAGTGGCCGCCGCTAATACGGATCAGTATCCTAGCACCTCCTCGCCCGCCGACGCTAAGACCAAGCGGGCAGCCCAACAGGTTTAAAAACGAATGAATGCTCTAGCCCGCCGCGCCGCAGGCCTGCTGCTCAGCACAGTTTGTCTGCCCCTTTCAGCCTTGGCTGCCGACCCACAACCCACCCATGAATTCACCCTGGACAACGGCCTCAAGGTCGTCGTGCGCGAAGACCATCGCGCCCCGGTGGTGGTCTCGCAGGTCTGGTACAAGGTCGGCTCCAGCTATGAAACCCCTGGCCAGACCGGTTTGTCCCACGCCCTGGAACACATGATGTTCAAGGGCAGCTCCAAGACCGGCCCCGGCGAAGCCTCGTTGATCCTGCGCGACCTGGGCGCCGAAGAGAACGCCTTCACCAGCGACGACTACACCGCCTACTACCAAGTGCTGGCCCGCGACCGCCTGGGCGTGGCCCTGGAGCTGGAAGCCGACCGCATGGCCACCCTGCGCCTGCCCGCCGACGAATTCAGCCGCGAGATCGAAGTCATCAAGGAGGAGCGCCGCCTGCGCACCGATGACAACCCGATGTCCAAGGCCTTCGAACGCTTCAAGGCCATGGCCTACCCGGCCAGCGGCTATCACACGCCGACCATCGGCTGGATGGCCGACCTGGACCGCATGAAGGTCGAGGAACTGCGCCACTGGTACCAATCCTGGTATGTGCCGAACAACGCCACCCTGGTGGTGGTCGGCGACGTGACCCCGGACGAGGTGAAAACCCTGGCCCAACGTTACTTCGGCCCGATCCCCAAGCGTGACGTGCCACCGGCGAAAAAGCCCCTGGAGCTGGCCGAACCAGGCGAACGCCTGCTGACCATGCATGTGCAGACGCAGCTACCGAGCGTCATCCTCGGCTTCAACGTACCGGGCCTGGCCACCGCCGAAGACAAGCGCTCGGTCAACGCCCTGCGCCTGATCTCGGCACTGCTCGATGGCGGCTACAGCGCGCGCATCCCGAGCCAGCTGGAACGCGGTGAAGAATTGGTGTCGGCTGCCTCGACCAGCTACGACGCCTACACCCGCGGCGACAGCCTGTTCACCTTGAGTGCCACCCCCAACCAGCAGAAGAAGAAAACCGTGGCCCAGGCCGAAGCCGGGCTCTGGCGCCTGCTGGATGAACTCAAGGCCAAGCCACCGACCGCCGAGGAACTGGAGCGTATTCGCGCCCAGGTCATTGCCGGGTTGGTCTACGAGCGTGACTCCATCACCAGCCAGGCCACAGCCATTGGCTCCCTGGAAACGGTCGGCCTGTCGTGGAAACTCATGGACACCGAGCTTGCCGAACTGCAAAGCGTGACGCCCGAAGACATCCAGAAGGCCGCGCGCACGTATTTCACCCGCGAACGCCTGAGTGTCGCCCATGTCATGCCACAGGAGAGCACTCATGAGTGATCGCAAAAACAACCGCCTGGTGCTGCCTGGCCTGATCGTCGTGACTCTGGTGGCGGCGGTCGCGGTGTATATCGGTCGCCCGGACGACTCCGTTGCCAGCCCGGCGCTGGAGCAGGCCAAGTCCAGCAAGACCCTGCAATCCCTGGCAGAACTGGACGGCAAGAACCCGACCAACCGCCAGCTCAACGTGCAGACCTGGAACACCGCCGAAGGCGCCAAAGTGCTGTTCGTCGAAGCCCACGAACTGCCGATGTTCGACATGCGCATCCTGTTCGCTGCCGGCAGCAGCCAGGACGGCAACACGCCGGGCCTGGCCCTGCTGACCAACGCCATGCTCAACGAAGGCGTGCCGGGCAAGGATGTGGGGCAGATTGCCGCCGGTTTTGAAGGCCTGGGGGCGGATTTCAGCAACGGTGCCTACCGCGATATGGCGCTGGTGTCGCTGCGCAGCCTCAGTGCCGCCGACAAGCGCGAGGCCGCCCTCACGCTGTTTGACCAGGTGATCGGCCAGCCGACCTTCCCCGCCGACTCCCTGGCGCGGATCAAGAACCAGTTGCTGGCCAGCTTCGAGTACCAGAAGCAGAACCCGGGCAAGCTGGCGAGTATCGAGCTGTTCAAGCGCCTGTACGGCGATCATCCCTATGCGCACCCGAGCGAAGGCACGCCCGAGAGCGTTCCGGCCATTACCCAGGCACAGCTGAAGGCATTCCACGCCAAGGCCTACGCCGCCGGTAACGCGGTGATCGCGATGGTCGGCGACCTGTCCCGTGCCGACGCCGAAGCCATGGCAGCCAAGGTGTCCGCATCCCTGCCCAAGGGCCCGGCACTGGCGAAGATCGCCGAGCCGACCGAGCCCAAGGCCGGCCTGGGGCATATCGAGTTTCCCTCCAAGCAGACGCACCTGTTGTTCGCACAACTGGGCATCAACCGCGCCGATCCGGACTACGCGGCCCTGTCCCTGGGCAACCAGATCCTTGGCGGCGGTGGCTTTGGCACTCGCTTGATGAGCGAAGTGCGCGAGAAGCGCGGCCTGACCTATGGCGTGTACTCGGGCTTTTCGCCGATGCAGGTGCGTGGTCCGTTCATGATCAACCTGCAGACCCGCGCCGAGATGAGCGGCGGCACCTTGCGCCTGGTGGAGCAAGTGCTGGCCGACTACCTCAAGACCGGGCCGACGCAAAAAGAACTGGATGACGCCAAGCGCGAACTGGCCGGCAGCTTCCCGCTGTCCACTGCGAGCAACGCCGATATCGTCGGGCAACTGGGCGCCATGGGTTTCTACAACCTGCCGCTCAACTACCTGGAAGATTTCATGAAGCAATCCCAGGCCCTGACTACCGAACAGGTCAAGGCCGCAATGAACAAGCACTTGAGCAGCGATAAAATGGTGATCGTGACCGCTGGTCCCACCACCGCGCAAAAGCCACTACCGCCCCCCACTGATAAACCTGCCGAGCAGCCGCTCGGGGTTCCGGAGCATTAATGGCTAGTCCATCCCGCCCTAAAAAACCTGTCCATAACGTGCATAACGGTGTGGGCCAGCTGCGCATCATTGGCGGCCAATGGCGCAGCCGCAAGCTGAGCTTCCCCGATGTCGTGGGCCTGCGCCCGACCCCGGACCGGGTCCGCGAGACCCTGTTCAACTGGCTCGCGCCGTATATCGAAGGGGCCAAGGTGCTTGACCCGTTCGCCGGCAGCGGCGCGTTGTTCCTCGAGTCCCTGTCCCGCGGCGCCGCCCTGGGCCAGGCGCTGGACGCGAGCAACGTGGCGGTTTCCAGTCTGCGCGAACACCTGGGCACCCTGCGTTGCACCACCGGTCACGTCCAAACCGCCGATGCCCTGCGCTACCTGGAAACCCAGCCAGCCAGTGCATTCGACGTGGTGTTCCTCGACCCGCCGTTCAACCAGAACCTGTTGCCAACCGTCTGCGCGCTGCTGGAAGAGCGCCAGTGGCTGGCCGATGACGCCTGGGTCTACACCGAAAGCGAAACCGCGCCGTCGACCCTGGGCCTGCCGGGCAACTGGCGCCTGCACCGCGAACAAAAATCCGGGCGGGTGTATTACGCGTTGTGGCAACGTACGGTCCAGACCGCTGACTAAATAACGTGGCAAACCGCTTTACTGTGGCGAGCGGGCTTGCCCGCGTTGGGTTGCGCAGCGACCCTAGAAAATGGGACTGCTGCGCAGTCCAACGCGGGCAAGCCCGCTCGCCACAGCCACAGCCATAGCCACAAGCCACAGCCACAAAATACGCAGCCAACATTAAAGCAGTGTCGAGACCACCCATCGTGCCGCAACCCTCCCACCGCTTCACCCCCGCCTTCGGCCTCGGCAACCCTCACCTGCAAACGTTGTGGGGCCCGCTCTGGCGCCCCACCACCCACCTCGAACGCCAACGCGAGCGCCTATGGCTGGAGGATGGCGACTTCCTCGACCTTGACTGGCACGGCCCCCACGACCCGCATGCGCCCTTGGTGCTGGTGCTGCATGGGCTGACCGGCTCGTCCAATTCGCCCTACGTCGCCGGCCTGCAAAAAGCCCTGGCCAGTCAGGGCTGGGCCAGTGTCGCGTTGAATTGGCGTGGTTGTTCCGGCGAACCCAACCTGCTGGCCCGCAGTTATCACTCCGGTGCCAGTGAAGACCTGGCGGCCGCCATCGCGCACCTGCGGGCCAAGCGCCCATTGGCGCCGCTGTATGCCGTGGGTTACTCCCTGGGCGGCAATGTGTTGCTCAAGCACTTGGGCGAAACCGGCGACAACTCCGGCCTGCAAGGCGCGGCCGCGGTGTCGGTACCGTTTCGCCTGGACCAGTGCGCCGACCGTATCGGCCTGGGCTTTTCACGGGTCTATCAGAAGCACTTCATGCGCGAGATGCTCGGCTATATCCGGGTCAAGCAGCGCCAATTCCTACAGGATGGTCGCGAAGAAGCACTGAAAACCCTGGCCGAGCTGGGCTCCCTGGAAAAGATGCGCACGTTCTGGGATTTCGATGGGCGCGTCACTGCGCCACTGCATGGCTACCTGAGTGCCGAGGACTATTACCGGCGGGCGTCGAGCCGTTACTTCCTCGGGGCGATTCGCACACCGACGCTGATCATCCAGGCGGCAGATGATCCTTTTGTGTTTGCCCACAGCCTGCCCCAGGCCAGTGAACTGTCGGACTGCATCGAGTTTGAATTGCAGGCCAAGGGCGGGCACGTGGGGTTTGTCGATGGTTCGCTGAAACAGCCCGGGTACTACCTGGAGCGGCGGATCCCGCAATGGCTGCTGTCTCAACTCGATAAATAATGTGGCTGGCTTGCCTGCGCCTACATGGGAATGGGTTTGCATGCCTGGTGAAATCAGTCGCCGGTAGCAATTTCGCGCTGCGGATCATTGATCCACTCACTCCACGACCCCGCATACAACTTGCCCAACGGATACCCCGCCAGGCTCAGGGCAAACAGGTTGTGACACGCCGTCACGCCCGAGCCGCAATACGCCACCAACTCATTCGGCGAACGACCTTGCAGCTTGTCGGCAAACCGCTGCTTGAGCTGCGCCACCGGCAAGAAGCGCCCGTCACTGCCCAGGTTCTCGCTGAACGCCGCACATTGCGCGCCGGGAATATGCCCGGCAATCGGGTCGATGGGTTCCACCTCACCGCGAAAGCGCGGCAAGGCCCGGGCGTCGATCAGTGTCAGGCCCGGCTGGCCCAGGCGTTTTTGCAGGTGCTCTGCGTCCAGTAGCAGGTCGTAGTCCGCAGTGCCAGCAAAGGTCCCCGGCTCGGTGCCCGGCGCATCCAGGCTCAAAGGGAAACCGGCGCTGTGCCAGGCCTTCAGGCCACCATCGAGGATCGACACCCCGTCGCGCTTGCCCAACCAGGCCAGCAGCCACCAGGCACGGGCGGCATATGCGCCAGGACCATCGTCATACAGCACGATTTCGCTGTCGGCATGGATGCCCCAGGCCCGCAACTGCTGGACCAGCGCCTCGGGTGCCGGCAGCGGATGGCGTCCAGTCACGCCTTTAGTCACCGGCCCGCTGAGGTGGCGTTCCAGATCGGCATACTGTGCCCCCTCGATATGCCCTTCGGCATAGCTGCAACGCCCGTAATCCGGGTCTTCCAGGGCAAACCGGCAATCGAGGATGACTAAGCCTGCGTGCTGCTGGCGCTCGGCCAGTTGTTGCGGGCTGATCAGTTGTGCAAGCGGCATAACGGACTCCTGGAAATACGTTCGGGAAAGGGCCTACTTCACTTCTTCCAGTGCCTGACTTAACGGCACGTAAAATTCCTTGAACAGCGCGTCCACGGCTTCTTTGGCCTGTGGCGTGATAAACCCCGCCTCCAGCACCAGCACCTGGTACACCCCGCGCTTGATCGCCTCGGCGCTCAGGTGTGCGGAGTTCTCGTTGGTGGTGCACAAAAAGCGCACCCAGGAGGTGAGGATAATCCAGGCATTGAGGGTCAGGGCTTCGGTCTGCACCGGGTCCATGTTCAGGATCCCGGCCTCGACAAACCCCCGGTAAATCGCGCCGCCCTGAATCAGGCAGCGCTGGGAAAAACGCCGGTAGCCGGTGGCCAGCTCCGGGTCGCTCTCCAGCAGATGCTCAAGGTCACGGTGCAAAAAACGGTAGCGCCACATGCCGGCCAGTACCGCCTGCAGGTAGAAACGCTTGTCTTCGACCACCATGGCGCGCCCCTGGGGCGGGCGCAGGAAGCTGTCCACCAGGGCTTCATACTCGCGAAACAGCACCGCGATAATCGCCTGCTTGTTCGGGAAGTGGTAGTACAGGTTGCCCGGGGATATTTCCATATGGGCGGCAATATGGTTGGTGCTGATGCTGCGCTCGCCCTGCTGGTTGAACAACTCCAGGCTGGTTTGCACGATGCGTTCGCTGGTCTTTACTCGTGGTGCCATGGGGTATCGGCTTCTTGAATCCTGATGCAAACATCTTACGGTCTATCCTTACCAGGATAAAACTGCATGTTACTGCGAAGGCATTTGACAAATTAGAGCAATGACTCTAAAAACCCAGGTACTCCAATAATATTCGGGAACTGCGCCATGTCTGCCAATGTTGCCTACCTGCAAGATTCCCAGGCGCTGGACCAGCTCCAGGACCTGTTCGCTGCCCAGCGCCGCGCCTACGCGGCCAACCCGATGCCGCCAGCGGCGCAGCGCCAGCAGTGGCTCAAGGCATTGCGTGACCTGCTCAGCGATGAGCGCCAGGCGCTGATCGAGGCCATCAGCAACGATTTCAGCCATCGCAGCGCCGATGAAACCCTATTCGCCGAACTGATGCCCAGCCTGCACGGCATTCACTACGCCAGCAAACACCTCAAAGGCTGGATGAAACCATCGCGCCGCGCTGTAGGTATAGCCTTCCAGCCGGCATCTGCCAAAGTGATCTATCAGCCCCTGGGCGTTATCGGGGTGATCGTGCCCTGGAACTACCCGCTGTACCTGGCCATAGGGCCGTTGGTCGGCGCGCTGGCGGCGGGTAACCGGGTGATGCTCAAGCTCAGCGAATCTACCCCCGCCACCGGCCAACTGCTCAAGACCCTGCTGGCGCAAATTTTCCCCGAAGACCTGGTGTGCGTGGTGCTCGGCGAAGCCGAAGTGGGCATGGCGTTCTCCAAGCTGCCGTTCGATCACCTGCTGTTCACCGGGGCCACCAGCATCGGCAAGCATGTGATGCGCGCCGCCGCCGAGCACCTGACCCCAGTCACCCTGGAGCTGGGCGGCAAATCCCCAGCCATTGTCTCAGCCGATGTACCACTCAAGGACGCCGCCGAACGGATCGCATTCGGCAAGGCGCTGAATGCCGGGCAAACCTGTGTGGCGCCAGACTACGTGCTGGTTCCCGAAGAGCGGGTGGACGGTTTCGTCGAGGCCTACACCCAGGCGGTACGCGGGTTTTATCCGACCCTGGCCGACAACCCGGACTACACCGCAATCATCAACGAGCGACAACTCGCCCGGCTCAATGCCTACATCAAGGACGCCACCGACAAGGGTGCGACCCTGTTGCCGCTCTACGACCAGGGCCAGGCCCGGCGCATGGCCCATAGCCTGCTGCTGAATGTCAGCGATGAGATGACCGTAATGCAGGACGAGATTTTCGGCCCGGTGCTGCCCATCGTGCCCTATCGCGGCATCGACCAGGCCTTTGCCTACATCAACCAGCGCCCCCGCCCGCTGGCGTTGTATTACTTCGGCTACAACAAGGCCGAACAGAATCGCGTACTCCACGAAACCCATTCCGGCGGCGTGTGCCTGAACGACACCCTGCTGCATGTGGCCCAGGACGATATGCCGTTTGGCGGCATCGGCCCGTCGGGTATGGGCCACTACCATGGGCATGAGGGTTTTCTCACCTTCAGCAAGGCCAAGGGGGTGCTGATCAAACAGCGCCTGAATGCGGCCAAGCTGATTTACCCGCCATATGGCAAAGCCATCCAGAAACTGATCCAGAAGCTGTTCGTGCGCTAAAACCGTTACCACCGGGACAACAATAAAAATGAACCCTAGCCTGACTGAATCACCCACGCTGTCGCGGCGCGGCGTCTTGAAAATCGGCCTGTGCGCCAGCGCCTTCCTGGCCACCGCCGGCCTTGGCGCCAGCCTCAGCGGCTGCTCCAGCAGTACCCCCGCCAGCGGCTTTGCCATGCTGCGCAACAGCGACCTGCCGTTTTTGCGCGCAGTGATCCCGGTGTTGCTCGAAGGCGCGGCCAGCGCCGAGGTGGTGGCGGCAGGCATTGAAGACACCCTGAAAAAACTCGATTACAGCCTGCAGCACCTGTCGCCGGAGATGTTCAAGCTGACCCAACAGTTGTTCGACGTACTGGGCATGGCCGTCACCCGTGGCCCGCTGACCGGCATCTGGGGCAGTTGGGAAAACGCCAGCAGCGAGCAGATCCGCAACTTCCTGCATCGCTGGGAAAACAGCTTCCTCAACCTGCTGCGCATGGGCCAGGGCTCGCTGCTCAAGCTGGTGATCATGGCCTGGTACTTCCGGCCCGAGTCCTGGGCCCATTGCGGGTACCCCGGGCCACCGAGGATCTAGCCTGGGTAACCCACGTTGATAGCCACTCCGTAGCCAAAACAATAAGAGAACAAGCTGATGCCCGTACCTGATGTGTTCCGCGATGGCATGGCCCGCGGCTGGAAGACCCATAACGGCGCCGCCCTCGACCAGGACCTGGTGCTGGAGGCCGATGTCGCGATCATCGGCAGCGGCGCAGGCGGTGGCACCACCGCAGAAATCCTCAGCGCCGCTGGCTACAAAGTGCTGTTGATCGAAGAAGGCCCGCTCAAGACCAGCAGCGATTTCAAGCTGCTGGAAGACGAGGCCTACGCCAGCCTGTACCAGGAAGGCATCGGGCGCATGAGCAAGGACGGCGCCATCACCATCCTGCAGGGCCGCGCCGTGGGCGGCACCACGCTGATCAACTGGACCTCGAGCTTTCGCACGCCCGACCCGACCCTGGCTCACTGGGCCAGCGAGTACGCGGTCAAGGGCCACAGCAGCGCCGAGATGGCGCCGTGGTTTGAAAAGATGGAGCAGCGCCTGGGCATCGCACCTTGGGCCCTGCCGCCCAACCCCAACAACGATGTGATCCGCAAAGGCTGCGAAAAGCTCGGCTACAGCTGGCATGTGATCCCGCGCAACGTGCGCGGCTGCTTCAACCTGGGCTATTGCGGCATGGGCTGCCCGGTCAACGCCAAGCAATCAATGCTGGTGACCACCATTCCCTCGACCCTGGAGCAAGGCGGCGAGTTGCTCTACCTGGCCCGCGCCGAGCGCTTGAAGTTCAGTGGCGATACCATCTCCAGCCTCGAATGCGTGGCCATGGACTCCCGTTGCGTCGCGCCCACCGGCCGCAAGATCACGGTCAAAGCCAAGCATTACGTGCTGGCCGGCGGCGGCATCAACAGCCCGGCGCTGTTGATGCGCTCGGACGCACCCGACCCGCATTCGCGCCTGGGCAAGCGCACCTTCCTGCATCTGGTGAATTTTTCCGCGGGGCTGTTCGATGAGGTGATCAACCCGTTCTACGGCGCGCCGCAGTCGATCTACTCCGACCACTTCCAATGGCAGGACGGCACCACCGGTAAAATGTCCTACAAGCTCGAAGCGCCACCCTTGCACCCGGCGCTGGCCAGCACGTTGTTCGGGGGGTATGGCACGCAAAACGCCCTGGACATGAGCCAGTTGCCCAAGACCCACGCGATGCTGGCGCTGCTGCGGGACGGCTTCCACCCCGACAGCCAGGGCGGCAGCGTCGGCCTGCGCGGCGATGGCACGCCGGTGCTCGACTATGAGGTCTCGCCCTACGCCTGGGACGGCCTGCGCCGGGCGTTTCATAGCATGGCCGAGATCCAGTTCGCCGCCGGCGCCAAGTCGGTCAAGCCACTGCACCACGATGCGCGCTACGTCAGCACACTGGCCGAGGCCCGCAGCCTGATCGACGGCCTGAACCTGGAGCTGCATCGCACCTGCCTGGGCAGCGCCCATGTGATGGGCGGTTGCGCCATGGGCGAAGAGCCGAAAAATGCGGTGGCCGACAGCCTTGGCCGGCATCACCAACTGCGCAACCTGTCGATCCACGATGGCTCGCTGTTCCCCACCAGTATCGGCGCCAACCCCCAGCTTTCGGTGTACGGCCTGACCGCGCAACTGGCGACGGCGCTGGCCGAACGTCTGAAAACAGCATGAAAAAACCAGGTATTCGCGGTGTCTATAGTGCTTTCTTCTGAATAAGTTGACTTGGCCGACCGGGATGGCTGCGATACCATCCGGTTCCCCAACGGACTCCGCCAGGACGACGCGATGAACCGAGTGTTGTACCCAGGTACCTTCGACCCGATTACCAAAGGCCATGGCGATCTGGTCGAACGCGCCTCGCGCTTGTTCGACCATGTGATCATCGCGGTCGCGGCCAGCCCCAAGAAAAACCCGCTGTTTCCCCTGGAACAGCGCGTGGAGCTGGCCCGTGAGGTCACCAAGCACCTGCCTAACGTGGAAGTGGTGGGCTTTTCGACGCTGCTGGCACACTTCGCCAAGGAGCAGAACGCCAATGTATTCCTGCGCGGGCTGCGGGCGGTGTCGGACTTCGAGTATGAATTCCAGCTGGCCAATATGAACCGCCAACTGGCGCCGGACGTTGAGAGCCTGTTTCTTACGCCGTCGGAACGTTATTCGTTCATTTCTTCGACCCTGGTCCGGGAAATCGCGGCATTGGGCGGGGATATCACCAAGTTTGTGCACCCTGCGGTCGCCGATGCGCTGACGCTGCGCTTCAAGAAGTAAGACCGCTCGACCGGCGCCCGCTCGCACTGCGGGCGCCAATGCGGCACAATTGCGCGCATTAGTTTTTCAGATGCCTTGGCAGAGCGCCCTGGCAGGAGTTTCCATGTCCCTGATCATCACCGACGATTGCATCAACTGCGACGTCTGCGAACCCGAGTGCCCGAACGCTGCCATTTCCCAGGGTGAAGAGATCTACGTGATCGACCCCAACCTGTGCACCCAGTGTGTCGGCCACTACGACGAACCCCAGTGCCAGCAAGTGTGCCCGGTCGATTGCATCCCGCTGGATGAGGCACACCCTGAGACTGAAGAGCAGTTGATGGAGAAGTACCGGTTGATTACCGGCAAGGCCTGAGACCTTGTGGTGGCTGGGCGGGCCTCATCGCAGGCAAGCCAGCTCCCACACTTGGAGGTATTCACAAAGCAAAATGTGGGAGCGGGCTTGCCCGCGATGACGGCAGCCGCCGTCACACACAATCAGCTCTGGCACTTGGGGCAAAACACACTCGCCCGCTGCCCCAACATCACATTGCGCAATTCGCTCCCGCAGACCTTGCACGCCTCGCCACCCCGGCCGTAGACGAACAGTTCCTGCTGGAAATACCCCGGCTGCCCATCGCCACCTATAAAGTCGCGCAATGTCGTACCGCCGCGCTCGATGGCGGCCGCGAGGATGCGTTTGATCTCGATCGCCAGCTTCAGGTAACGCCCACGGGAAATGCCCTTGGCCTCCCGGCGCGGGTCGATCCCGGCGGCAAACAGCGCCTCGGTCGCGTAGATATTGCCCACCCCCACCACCACCGCGTTGTCCATGATGAACGGCTTGACCGCCATCGAGCGCCCACGGGACAGCTGGAACAGGCGCTCGCCATCAAACAGGTCGGTCAACGGCTCCGGCCCCAGGCGCAGCAGCAGTTCGTGGTTGTGCGGGTCCTGGCTCCAGAGCATCGCGCCAAAGCGCCGGGGGTCGGTGTAGCGCAGGGCCAGGCCCGACTCCAGCTCGATGTCCACATGCTCATGCTTGGCTGCCGGTAGACCGACTTCCACCAGGCGCAAATTGCCCGACATACCCAAGTGGCTGATCAAGGTGCCGACTTCGGCGTTAATCAGCAGGTACTTGGCCCGCCGCTCCACCAGCACGATGCGCTGCCCGGACAGGCGCACATCCAGGTCTTCGGGGATCGGCCAGCGCAGGCGCCGTTCACGCACCACCACGCGGCTGACCCGCTGGCCTTCCAGGTGCGGCGCAATTCCGCGCCGGGTGGTTTCGACTTCTGGCAGCTCAGGCATATTCGTCTCGCGATAGAAAGGTTAGTGCGCGCCCAACTCGCGGATCGACAACTTCAGGTTCTCGAAGTCGTAGTCCGACAGGCCCACGTAATCCAGCACCAGGTGGCCGATGCTGTCCCATTCATGGTCCACCGTCTGGTTGCCCAGTACCCGATAGGACGCGCAGATATGCTCGGCCATCTTCAGGATCGCCAGCAGGTTTTTCAGCGGGCTGTTACGCGCCGACTCATCGCTGAAAATCGCCAGGGCATTGTGGTGGTTGGCGATGGCGTTGGTCACATGCTCCGGCAGGCGCCAGGACTTGGCGGTGTAATAGCCCACCACCGCATGGTTGGTGTGGAACGCGCTGTTCTCGGTGTCGACCACCCGACAATCGGGCCCCGCCTTGGCGTAGGAATCTTCCAGCACGCTCATGTAGTCCGGGAAACGCTTGAGCATCAGCGGCACGCCACAATCGTGGAACAGCCCCAGGGCATAGGCTTCGTCCACCGCCTGGGAGCCGGTGCGCTTGGCCAGGGTCAGGCAGGTCATCGCCACGTCCTGGGCGGTGTCCCAGAACCGGTTGAGGGTGACGATGGTGTCATCGCTCATCTCGCCCTTGATCGACTGGGCGTTGATCAGGTTGACGATCGAGCGGCTGCCCAACAGGTTCACCGCGCGCTGGATCGAGGCAATCTTGTTGCTCAGGCCGTAATACGGCGAGTTGACGATTTTCAGCAACGAGCCGGAGAGGCCCGGGTCCTGGGAGATCAGCCGCGCAATCACCTCCAGGTCCGGATCGGGCATGTACTGCTCCATCTGCAAATCCACCATGATTTGCGGTTGGGGCGGCACGCTGATGCCTTGCAGGGCCTGTTGGATCTGTTCGGCGGAAAGCTCTTGGGACATAGGTACATACTCTGGACTAGGCGCGAATTCTAACCTCTAAGCAAAGCTGACCGACACCTCAAAAACCCGAACCGAACCCCGATCCAATATGGGAGCTGGCTCGCCTGCGATTGCATCGCCGCCGTACGTCAGATACACCGCGCCGTCTGCATCGCAGGCAAGCCAGCTCCCACATGAACGGGCGCGCAAAGGGTATACTCCCGCTCTTTTTTCCGGAGCGACGTCATGTCCCTGCCAAGCCTGCGTCTCAAAGCCAACGCCGATCGTCGTTTGCGCAACGGCCACCTGTGGGTCTACAGCAACGAAATCGACGTGGCCGCCACCCCACTCCACGGCTTCCAGGCAGGCGACCAGGCCATCCTCGAAGCGGCCGGCGGCAAGACCCTGGGCATCGTGGCCATGAGCCCGAACAACCTGATCTGCGCGCGCCTGCTGTCGCGCGACATCAAGTTGCCGCTGGACAAGTCGCTGCTGGTGCACCGCATCAACGTCGCCCTGTCCCTGCGCGACCGCCTGTTCGACAAGCCGTTCTACCGCCTGGTCTACGGCGACTCCGACCTGCTGCCGGGCCTGGTGGTCGACCGTTTCGGCGATATCCTGGTGGTGCAGATCGCTTCGGCGACCATGGAAGCCCATAAAGAAGACGTGATCGCCGCGCTGACCCAAGTGCTCAAGCCCAGCGGCATCCTGTTCAAGAACGATTCCGCCGCGCGCGACGCCGAAGGCCTCAACCGCTACGTCGAAACCGTGTTCGGCCTGGTCCCTGAATGGGTTGCCCTGGAAGAAAACGGCGTGCAATTCGAAGCCCCGGTGATCCAGGGCCAGAAGACCGGTTGGTTCTACGACCACCGCATGAACCGTGCACGCCTGGCCCCGTATGCCAAAGGCAAGCGCGTTCTCGATCTGTACAGCTACATCGGCGGCTGGGGCGTGCAAGCTGCCGCGTTTGGCGCCAGTGAAGTGTTCTGCGTCGATGCCTCGGCCTTTGCTCTGGATGGCGTAGAGCGCAACGCCGCGCTGAACGGCGTTGCCGAGAAGATGACCTGCATCGAAGGCGACGTGTTTGAAGCGTTGAAAGAATTGAAAGCCAGCGAAGAGCGCTTCGACGTGATCGTCGCCGACCCACCCGCCTTCATCAAACGCAAAAAAGACATGAAAAACGGCGAAGGCGCTTACCGCCGCCTCAATGAGCAAGCCATGCGCCTGCTCAGCAAGGACGGCATCCTGGTCAGCGCCTCGTGCTCCATGCACCTGCCGGAAGACGACCTGCAAAACATCCTGCTGACCAGCGCCCGCCACCTGGACCGTAATATCCAGATGCTGGAGCGTGGTGGCCAGGGCCCGGACCACCCGGTGCACCCGGCGATTGCCGAGACGCGCTATATCAAGAGCATTACGTGCCGGTTGTTGCCCAATAGCTAAGTAACATGCAGATCAAAGGTGGGAGTGGGCTTGCCAGCTCCCACCTTTTTTTGTGCAGTGTCAGAAAGATTTTTCCTACCGTCGCCAGCCACGCGCCCCCCCAGGAAATTTCCTTCAAAGGTTTTGATTGAATTCCACTTTTTGCAGACTAGTATCGGTTTCTGGCTTCACTGCGGAAAACAAAAACAATGTCTGATTCCACCTGCTCGCCCGTCCTCGATGGCCCAGCCAAACGCCAGTATCTTTCCCGCTTCATCCTCATCACCTGCATTGCCCTGATCAGCTTCTTCCCGATCAATATCCTGCTGCCTTCATTTCCGGCCCTCGCCGCTAGGTTCGACACGCCCAGCGCCAATGTCGCGCTGTCCATCAGCCTGTTTACCCTGGTTTTTTCGGTCTCCCAACTGATCGCCGGCCCACTCTCGGATAAATGGGGGCGCAAGGAAGTCCTGCTTGGCTGCATCACACTGTCGATCCTGGGGGCGATAGGCTGCACGCTGGCATCGGACTACCTGACCTTCCTGCTGTTTCGCAGCGTGCAGGCCATGGGCTGTGGCTTCTTCGTGCTGGGCCACGCCCTGGTGGAAGACCTGTTCGAGGAGCAGGACCGGGCTCGCGTGCGCCTGTATTACATGACCCTGAGCGGCTCGTTCGTCGCCCTTTCGCCGCTGATCGGCTCCTGGCTGCAAACCACCTTTGACTGGCAAGGCAGCTTCTACGGGTTCGCAGTGATGGCATTGGCCATGTTGATCCATGCGCTGTGCATCCTGCCGTCCAAGTCCGCCAGCCCCCATCGCGCACCGGTGTCGATCATCACCACCTTGAAAGCCGTGGCCGGCAACCGGGACTTCCTGCGCTACTGGTGGATCGCCGCACTGGTGTTCGCCTGCTACTTCGCCTTGATCAGTGTCACCCCCCTGATGTTCATGGATGGGCTGAAACTCTCCGAATACCAGTACGCCCTGGTGCTGATGGTCTACGGCGTGGCCTATCTGCTGGGCGGCGTGGTGGCCTCGTTTCTGCAAAAACGCATCTCGCTGTCCCGGCAAATCAATATCGGCCTGGGGTTACTGCTGGTGGCCGGTGTGCTACTGATGCTGATCGTCAGCCTTGACGCCATCACCACCATAACCCTGCTGATCCCGATGCTGATCAGCGCCCTGGCCGTGACCCTGGTGCGCCCGGCGGCGATTTCGGCGGCGATGCTGTTGTTCTCAAGCAGCGCGGGCACGGCCGCCTCGGCGGGCAACAGCATCATGTTCCTGACGGCCGCGATCAGCAGTGCCGCCCTTGCGCAAACCGGAACGCATTTGCTGATGACCATTGCCGCAAGCTTCATCGCCTTCAGCCTCTGGGGCTGGCTGACAAATACGAGGGTCGGGCGATAAAGCCCCGGGACATGCTTCTCGCCATTCCCTCCCGACGCCAGCGGTGTAGAATCGACCCTATTCATCGCCAGTCATCCCCCGGCGGGTTTATGAGCTCGAGGCCCAAGCAAGCGGCGATCCCGCGACGCGAGTGGCAACTTCCGGACACACGGCCATTTTTCGGGTGTTCCAGTCGTCAATTAGAAGCTCACTCCCCTTTAGTACTTGATTAGCCGCCCGGAGTGCTCCAATGCCAGATTACCGCTCGAAAACATCCACCCATGGCCGCAACATGGCCGGCGCCCGCGCACTGTGGCGTGCCACGGGGATGAAAGATGACGACTTCAAGAAGCCGATCATCGCGATTGCCAACTCGTTCACCCAATTCGTACCGGGCCACGTCCACCTCAAGGACCTGGGCCAACTGGTCGCCCGCGAGATCGAACGTGCTGGCGGCGTAGCAAAAGAATTCAACACCATCGCCGTGGATGACGGCATCGCCATGGGCCATGACGGCATGCTGTATTCCCTGCCGAGCCGCGAGATCATCGCCGACTCCGTGGAATACATGGTCAACGCCCACTGCGCCGACGCCATCGTCTGCATCTCCAACTGCGACAAGATCACCCCTGGCATGCTGATGGCCGCCCTGCGCCTGAACATCCCGGTGATTTTCGTCTCTGGCGGCCCGATGGAAGCCGGCAAGACCAAGCTCGCCTCCCACGGCCTGGACCTGGTTGACGCCATGGTCATCGCCGCCGATTCCAGCGCTTCTGACGAGAAGGTCGCGGAATACGAGCGCAGCGCCTGCCCGACCTGCGGTTCGTGCTCCGGCATGTTCACCGCCAACTCGATGAACTGCCTGGTGGAAGCCCTCGGCCTGGCCTTGCCGGGCAACGGTTCGACCCTGGCCACCCACAGCGACCGCGAGCAGTTGTTCCTGCAGGCCGGCCGTACCATCGTCGAGCTGTGCAAGCGTTACTACACCGAGAACGATGAGTCGGTGTTGCCGCGCAATATCGCCAACTTCAAGGCGTTCGAAAACGCCATGACCCTGGATATCGCCATGGGCGGTTCCACCAACACCATCCTGCACTTGCTGGCCGCAGCGCAAGAAGCCGAGATCGACTTCGACCTGCGCGACATCGACCGCCTGTCCCGCCACGTGCCGCAGTTGTGCAAGGTCGCGCCGAACATCCAGAAGTACCACATGGAAGACGTGCACCGCGCCGGCGGGATCTTCTCGATCTTAGGCTCCCTGGCCCGTGGCGGCCTGTTGCACACCGACCTGCCGACCGTGCACAGCAAATCCCTGGCCGAGGGCATCGCCAAGTGGGACATCACCCTGACTGACGACGAAGCCGTGCACACCTTCTTCAAGGCAGGCCCGGCTGGCATCCCGACCCAGACGGCCTTCAGCCAGTCGACCCGCTGGGACACCCTGGACGACGACCGTGAAAACGGCTGCATCCGCAGTGTCGAACACGCCTACTCCAAAGAAGGCGGCCTGGCTGTGCTGTACGGCAACATCGCCCTCGACGGCTGCGTGGTGAAGACCGCTGGCGTGGATGAGTCGATCCATGTGTTCGAAGGTCGCGCCAAGATCTACGAAAGTCAGGACAGCTCGGTACGCGGCATCCTCGCCGACGAAGTGAAAGAAGGCGACATCGTAATCATCCGCTACGAAGGCCCGAAAGGGGGCCCGGGTATGCAGGAAATGCTCTACCCGACCTCGTACCTGAAGTCCAAGGGCCTGGGCAAAGCCTGCGCGCTGCTGACCGACGGGCGCTTCTCCGGCGGTACTTCGGGCCTGTCCATCGGCCACGCTTCGCCAGAAGCCGCTGCCGGTGGCGCGATTGGCCTGGTGCAGGATGGCGACAAGGTGCTGATCGACATTCCGAACCGCTCGATCAACCTGTTGATCAGCGATGAAGAACTGGCGGCACGCCGGGTCGAGCAGGACAAGAAAGGCTGGAAGCCGGTGGAGAAGCGTCCGCGCAAAGTTACCACCGCCCTGAAGGCCTACGCCCTGCTGGCCACCAGTGCCGACAAGGGTGCGGTGCGTAACAAGGCCATGCTCGACGGCCTGTAAGCCCCACCCATAAAAATGCCCCGCCAAGTGCGGGGCATTTTTTTGCCTGCCTGAATCGCCAAACCACAGGAGATCAACGGTGGGAGCTGGCAAGCTCCCACAGGGTTACTGGATTTCGTCGGGCTTGACGATCACCCAGTTTTTATCCGCCGTCACCGCCAACCCTTCCTTGGCCTGGGCCGCCGCATGCTTGGCCATCATGCCGTTAATCTGGGTCATGTACTTGTCCTTGCGGTTGATCCACAAGTGGATGCCACCCTTGGCCACGTCCACATCGTGAAACAGCATGTAGCCGTCGCTGGTGGGGGTGTCGCCGCCGACCAGCACCGGTTTTTTCCACTCGTCGATGTAGGTGAGGATCGCCGCATGCTTGCCGGCCATCCAGGTTGCCGGGGTCCACAGGTAGGGGGTCAGTTCCAGGCCGAGGTTGGCCTTTTCGTCGTATTTGCCGGCGCTGATCTGCTTGCGGGCGGTGGTCAGCTCGCCAGTCTTGCGGTCCTTGAGCAACAGGCTGACGCCAATGACGTTCTGCGGCTTGACGTTGTAGCCGTACTTCGGATCCGAGGCGACCATGCGCACCAGCTCTTCAGAGGCGGCGGTCATCACGTACACGTCGATGCCGTTTTCCATCAGCTTGTTGTACAGCTCGGTCTGGCCGGTGAAGATTTTCGGCGGCTGCACCTCCATGTTCTTCACCACGTCGCCTTCGAAGTAGGTGACCGGCACCGGTTTGCCGGAGGCCATCAGTTCATCGACGTAGCCCTTGAGTTCCTTGAGGGTAAAGCCTGAAAACACCTGGGCAACCCACGGGTAGCAGACCATGTCGTCCACTTCGCACAGGCGATAGTAGTAACTGAACAGACTTTCCTTATGGTCAGCGGTGTCTTTGAACGGCATAAGTTTGAGCGACGGATCGAGACTGTCGCGGGTGATCAGGCCCTTGTTTTCCATGTACGGCAACAGTGACTCTTCGAGGTCGAAGCGGTAGCTGGTGTTGTCCATGTCGAACACCGCGTAATTGCCCTTGTTGGCGTTGGCGGCAATCATTTCGTTGAGTTGCTTGGCGGCGGGTGCCGGCCAGTGTTTCAACTCGGTGGCGGCCATGACCTGGCTGACAAGCCCCAGGCATAGCGCGGCGGCAAACAGTCTCGGCGCGAGCTTCATGTGCGTTTTCTCCCTGAGTGAAAGGCATAAACGCTAACAAATCCTTATGACCGTTCCCGGCACCAGCACGACCGTCTGCGTCCTGATACCGCCACCGGCATACGTCTGGGCGCCAAAGCCTTATTCCAAAAACGACAGTAGTCATTCCATAAAGGTATTAAATCAATATATTTCAAGCTGTTAGGCTTTCCGGTTCGCAGTCGCACGCTCAGGCGACTGGCAGCCATTTAATTGGAGCTTCAATGAATCTGCCGCTGATTCTCAATTTGCTGGTGTTCCTGGCGTTACTGCTAGGCCTGGCCCAAACCCGTCACAGCCACTGGAGCCTGGCCAAGAAGGTCCTGCTGGCACTGGTGCTCGGGGTGGTTTTTGGTGTGATCCTGCACACCATTTATGGTGCTGGTCACCCGGCACTCAAGGCCTCGATCAGTTGGTTCGACCTGGTGGGCAATGGTTATGTGCAACTGTTGCAGATGATCGTGATCCCGCTGGTGTTCGCCTCGATCCTCAGCGCCGTGGCCCGCCTGCATAACGCCGCGTCCCTGGGCAAGATCAGCTTCCTGACCATTGGCACGCTGCTGTTCACCACCGCCATTGCGGCGCTGATCGGTATCGGCCTGACCAACCTGTTCGGCCTCACCGCCGAAGGCCTGGTGGCCGGCACCCAGGAGCTGGCGCGCCTGCAGGTGATCCAGAGTGACTACGCAGGCAAGGTCGCCGACCTGAATATCCCGCAGTTGCTGCTGTCGTTTATCCCGCAAAACCCGTTCGCCGACCTGGCCCGGGCCAAGCCGACGTCGATTATCAGTGTGGTGATCTTCGCCGCGTTCCTGGGGGTTGCCGCGCTGCAACTGCTCAAGGACGACGTGGAAAAAGGTCAGAAAGTGATCAACGCCATCGACACCCTGCAAGCCTGGGTGATGCGTCTGGTGCGCCTGGTGATGAAGCTGACCCCTTACGGCGTACTGGCGCTGATGACCAAAGTGGTCGCCAGTTCCAACCTGCAAGACATCATCAAGCTCGGCAGCTTCGTGCTGGTGTCCTACCTGGCGCTGGGGCTGATGTTCGTGGTCCACGGCCTGCTGCTGTCCCTGGCCGGGATCAACCCGCTGCGCTTCTTCCGCAAGGTATGGCCGGTGCTGACCTTTGCCTTCACCAGCCGCTCCAGCGCGGCGAGCATCCCGCTGAGCATCGAAGCGCAGACCCGCCGCCTGGGCATCCCGCAGTCCATCGCCAGTTTCGCCGCCTCGTTTGGCGCGACGATTGGCCAGAACGGCTGTGCCGGCCTGTATCCGGCGATGCTGGCCGTGATGGTGGCGCCAACCGTGGGCATCAACCCCCTGGACCCGCTGTGGATCGCCACCCTGGTGGCGATTGTGACCCTGAGCTCGGCCGGTGTAGCGGGCGTGGGCGGCGGTGCGACGTTTGCCGCGCTGATCGTGCTGCCGGCCATGGGCTTGCCGGTGGCGTTGGTGGCGCTGCTGATTTCCGTGGAGCCGCTGATCGACATGGGCCGTACGGCGTTGAACGTGAATGGTTCGATGACGGCGGGGGCGATTACCAGCCAGATCATGCAGCAGACGGATAAAGAGCTGCTCAATGCCGATGAGCATGCTGATTTGGCGCAGGCCTGATAGACCGCTATCGCGGGCAAGCCCGCTCCCACAGTTGAACCGGTTTCTTCAGTAAAAATCGGTCAACTGTGGGAGCGGGCTTGCCCGCGATGCTTTTAGGCTTTTTCCCAAACTTCGAAGTTATAGGCCGGCTTGTCACCTTCAGCCGGATTCTGCACATTCGACACCAGCTTCCATTGGCGGGTATCAAACTGCGGAAACCACGCATCCCCTTGCGGGCTCAACTCCACCCGCGTCAAATACAGGCGATCCGCCTGCTCCAGCCCCTGCGTATACAGCTGCGCGCCGCCGATCAGCATCAGCTCATCCACGCCCTGCTCCAACGCCCAGGCCTCGGCCCGCGCCACGGCTGCATCGAGGGACGGAAAAACTTCCGCACCTTCGAGCACCAAATCGGTCTGACGGCTGACCACAATGTTCAAGCGACCCGGCAACGGTCGACCCAGGGAATCCCAGGTCTTGCGCCCCATGATGATCGGCTTGCCCAGGGTGGTGGCCTTGAAATATTTGAAATCCCCCGGCAAATGCCAGGGCATGCTGTTGTCGACGCCGATCACGCGGTTTTCACCGAGGGCTGCGATCAGGCTTAAAGGGAGAGTTTTTTTCATGGCGACGAGAATACCAGAGGCGCGGGCCAGCGGTTATGCTCCAGGCTCACTGACACAACAGGATGGCGCGTGACTGCACTTACACCTCTGCACACACTCTGGCTGACGGAAACCGTGCGCCTGCGTGAAGAACACGCTGGCCCCCTGGAAGACCAGGAAGCCAATCGCCTGGCCCGCAGCCACGGCGGCGATCTGCCGACGCGCATTCAAAACCGCGCGCTGTGGCTGGCCGAACGTGACGGCCTGCGCGCCGCCCTGCTCCACTGGCTGCAAGGCGCACGCCTGGCGCTGATGGTGCTGATGGTGCTGGCCATCGTCAGCGGCGCCGGCCTGGCCTTCGCCGCCCTGGGCAACGGCCAGACCCCGGTCAATGTGTTCTGGGCCCTGGGCAGCCTGCTGGGCTTGAACCTGATCCTGCTGCTGAGCTGGGCCCTGGGCCTGTTGTTTGCCGGCGAACACAGCGCCAGCTTGGGCCGCCTGTGGTTGTGGCTCAGCGAAAAACTTGCCCGCGATGCCAAGGCCGCACAACTGGCGCCGGCGCTGTTGTTACTGTTGCAACGCCAGAAGCTCAACCGCTGGGCGGTCGGCGTGCTGGTCAATGGCCTGTGGCTGCTGGCGCTGTGCAGCGCGCTGGTGATCCTGCTGACCTTGATGGCCACCCGGCGCTACGGGTTTGTCTGGGAAACCACCATTCTTGGGGCCGATACCTTTGTCAGCGTGACCCAGGCCCTGGGCAGCCTGCCCGCACTGCTCGGCTTCAGCGTGCCCAGCGTGGAGATGATCCGCACCAGCGGCGACTCGGCGCTGACTATCGAAAGCGCCCGCCAGGCCTGGGCTGCGTGGCTGGTGGGGGTGTTGCTGGTCTATGGCCTGCTGCCCCGGTTGATTCTCGCCCTGTTGTGCCTATGGCGCTGGAGACGCGGGCGCGCGGCCTTGGGCCTGGACCTCAACCTGCCCGGCTACAGCCACTTGCGCGATGCCTTGATGCCCAGCAGCGAACGCCTTGGCGTCAGCGATGTCGCGCCTGAGCAGTTGCACCACGTCAGCGGCGGTGCCAGCGAACTGCACAGCGATGGCGCCCTGCTGGTGGCCATCGAACTCGACGACCAGCACCCCTGGCCGCCCAAACTTCCGGCCATGGTCAAGGACGCCGGCATCCTCGACAGCCGTGAGTCTCGCCACAAACTGCTGGAGCAACTGACCCGCTTCCCGCCCGCACGCCTGGTGATCGCCTGCGACCCGCGCCGCTCGCCGGATCGCGGCAGCCTCGCGCTGATTGGCGAGCTGGCCCGCAGCGCCAGCGCCACCCGGGTCTGGCTGTTGCAAGCGCCACCGGGCCAGGCGCTGGATGCCGAGCGCCTCGGCGATTGGCACACGGCCTTGCAGCAACTGGACCTCCCCTTCGCCGACTGCGCGCCGCTCACCTGGCTGGAGACGGGCCATGACTAAACCCCTGAAACTGGCCGTGGTCGGCCACACCAACGTCGGCAAGACCTCGCTGCTGCGCACCCTGACCCGGGACGTGGGCTTTGGCGAAGTGTCCCACCGCCCCAGCACTACCCGGCATGTCGAAGGCGCACGCCTGTCGGTGGACGGTGAAGCCTTGCTGGAGCTGTACGACACGCCGGGCCTGGAAGATGCCATCGCCCTGCTCGATTACCTGGAGCGCCTCGACCGCCCCGGCGAACGCCTGGATGGCCCGGCCCGCCTGGCGCGCTTCCTCGAAGGCAGCGAAGCCCGCCAGCGCTTTGAGCAGGAGGCCAAGGTGCTGCGCCAGTTATTGGCGTCCGATGCCGGCCTGTACGTGATCGACGCCCGGGAACCGGTGCTGGCCAAGTACCGCGACGAGCTGCAAGTGCTGGCCAGTTGCGGCAAACCGCTGCTGCCGGTGCTCAACTTTGTCAGCAGCGCCGAACACCGCGAGCCGGACTGGCGCGAAGCCCTGGCCCGCCTGGGCCTGCATGCGCTGGTGCGCTTTGACAGCGTGGCGCCCCCAGAAGATGGCGAGCGGCGGCTGTATGAAAGCCTGGCCCTGTTGCTGGAAAGCTCACGGCCACAGTTGGAGCGGCTGATTCTCGACCAGGAGGCCCAACGCCAGGCGCGCCAGCAAAGCGCCGCACGCCTGATCGCCGAGCTGCTGATCGACTGCGCCGCGTGCCGGCGCAGCGTGGTCATCGAGGATGAACAGCAAGCCGTCAGCGATCTGCGCAAAGCCGTGCGCCAGCGCGAACAACGTTGCGTCGAGGCCCTGCTCAAACTCTACGGCTTCCGTGCGCAAGACGCCGCTGCCAGCGACTTGCCGCTGCTGGACGGACGTTGGGGCGATGATTTGTTCAACCCCGAAACCCTCAAGCAACTGGGGGTGCGGGTCGGCGGCGGGATTGCCGCGGGAGCTGCGGCCGGTGCCGGCGTGGACTTGCTGGTCGGCGGCCTGACCCTGGGCGCCGCCGCCCTGGCCGGGGCGATTGCCGGGGGCGCCCTGCAAACTGCGCGCAGCTACGGCAGCCGTTTGCTGGGCAAGATCAAGGGCCAGCGCGAGCTGACCGTGGATGACAGCGTGTTGCGCCTGTTGGCCCTGCGCCAGCGCCAGTTGCTCAAGGCCCTGAACCTGCGGGGGCACGCGGCGATGCACAGCATCAAGGTCGACACCCCGCAGGACAAGAGCTGGCGCGAAGGCAAACTGCCTGAGGCCCTGCACAAGGCGCGTGCCCATCCGCAATGGTCATCGCTCAACCCCCATGCACGGTTGAGCCAGGCCGAGCGCCAGGAACAGATCGAAGCCCTGGCCCAGCGCCTGGACGAGGCTTAAGCCGCCAGCAGGTGCCGGGCCTTGGCCTTCAACACCTCAAGGTCGAGCACCGGCACGTGCATTGCCTTGGCCTGCTCATCCCAGTGGCGCATGCGCAGGCTCACCGCACACAGCGGGTCCTGCTCAAACACACGGGCCTCGTCGGCCGTCATCACCCCGCCCTGGTAACCCAGGGTGCGGCGGCTGGCCTCGCTCAAGCGCGCATAGTAGTCCGGCTGGCTGAAGGTCAGGTAACGCTTGGCCTGCACGTGATACTCCACCAGTTTCGCCAGGCGCTCGCTGAACCCGGCACGCCGCAAGTAATCGGCACCCAGGCGTTCGTGGCTGACCACGCCGTAGCCGCCCATATTCTCCCCACCCTGGCCGCAGATGTGCCCGATATCGTGGAAGAACGCCGCCAGCACCACTTCATCGTCAAAGCCTTCAGCCATGGCCAGTTGCGCGGCCTGGGACATATGCTCGATCTGCGACACCGGCTCGCCAATGTAATCGGCAGCGCCGTGCTGCTCGTACAGGCCAAAGACTTCAGCGACCACCTGCTCAGCGTTCATTACGCCTGCCCCCACAGTTCAGTGATATTGCGCTCGGCCAGCGCCGGCCCCACGCTCATGCCCACGCCGGTGTGCATCAACGCCACGCTGACCCCCTCGGCGGCGCGCAGGAACGAAAACGGCCCCGGCCCACGGGAACCATAGACCCCTTGCCAGCGCTCGACGACCTGAATCTGACAGCCCAGGGTCTGCTCGGCCAGTTCGATCATCCAGTTGTCCACCTGTTCGGCGTTGAATGGCGAAGGATCGCTGCCGTAATGGTGGGAATCCCCGATGATCAACTCGCCATGGGGCGTCGGGCTGATCAGCAGGTGGATGCCATGTTCATGCAGGTGCGGTGTATCGCGCAGGATCTGCGCCTGCACGGGCGCCGCTTCCGGCAAGTCGGCAAAGGCGCCGTAGTGCACACAGCTCAGGCCGGTCAGCAGCGCGTGTTGCAGGTTCAGCTCCACCTTGGGCCGAGCGCGCAGCATTTGCAGTTGGCAGATTTGCGGCTGGAGTGCGGCGATCTGTTCGGCCAGCAGGGTTTGGTAGTCGTGGCCGGAGCACACGATGATCTGCTTGCCACGAAAGCTGCCGGCGGTGCTGTGCACCTGGCCCGGTGCGATGTCGCGCACCAGGGTGGAGAAGTGGAACTCCACCTTGAGGTCGCGGCGCAGGTACTCGATCAGCGCCGGCAGCGCCTCACGGGAATACAGTTGCTGATCGTCCAGGCCGTGCAGCGCGGCGCGGTGATGGCGGAACTGGCCGCCATACAAGTCGTTCAGCGCTGCGCCTTGCAACAGGTTGACGCGGTAGCCATGCGCCTTGGCGCGCCCGGCGCAAAAAGCCTCCAGCAGATGCTCTTCGGCTTCGGTGCGGGCAAACAGGTAAGAGCCATTGCGCTTGAGCTGCAGGTTCGCCTGTTGCGCCCACTGGCCCCAGATCTCGCGGCTTTGCCGGGCCAGGTCGAGCATCTGCCCCGGCGGTTGGCCGGTGACCAGGGCCTGGCCGAAGTTGCGCACCGAGGCGCCCAGGGGCGTGGCCGTGCGCTCGAACACCGTGACCTTGAGGCCGCGTTTGGCGGCGGCGTAGGCATGGGACAGGCCGAGGATGCCGGCGCCGATGATCAGCAGATCGCTGTGGTGTGTCATTAAGTGATGTCCTGAATTTGAGGCCGCAATCGCCGGCAAGCCAGCTCCCACAGGGTGAATTGTGAACACCTTCAAATGTGGGAGCTGGCTTGCCGGCGACGAGGCCATCAGCCCCAACGAATATTATTGACCTGCCACTTTCTCCGACTTGCCGTCATAGCGCTTACGCCATTCAGCCAGGATGTTATCGCGGTTTTTCGAGGCCCAGGCAAAGTCATTCTTGATCAGGCGCTGCTCATAGTCCGCCGGCAATTCTGTCTGCGGCTTGGCAATGCCCGGCTGGGCCAGCACGGCGAAGTTTTCCTTGTACAGCTCCATCGCTGCGGGGCTTGCAGAGAAATCGGCGAGCTTCTGTGCCGCTTCCGGGTGGGCCGTGCCCTTGATCACCGCAGTGGCTTCGATGTCCCAGCCCAGGCCTTCCTTGGGCAATACGATATCCAGTGGCGCGCCCTGGCGCTTGAGCTGCACCGCTGGGTATTCGAAGGAAATGCCGATTGGGAACTCACCGGAAGCCGCCAACTTGCATGGCTTGGAACCGGAGTGCACGTACTGGCCGATGTTCTGGTGCAGGTCATCCATATACTGCCAGCCCTGCTTCTCGCCGAAGGTCTGCAACCAGGCGCTGACGTCGAGAAAACCGGTGCCGGACGACGCCGGGTTAGGCATGACGATCTTGCCCTTGTACTCAGGCTTGGTCAGGTCTTGCCAACTGATCGGCTTGCTCAGGCCCTGTTTCTCGGCTTCGACAGTGTTGAAGCAAATGGTCGCAGCCCACACGTCCATGCCGACCCAGGCCGGTGGGTTGGCGGCGTCGCGGTAGTTCTTGCCAATTTTGTCCAGATCCTTCGGCGCATAGCTTTGCAGCATGCCTTGCTGATCGAGGATCGCCAGACTGGAGGCCGCCAGGCCCCACACCGCATCGGCTTGTGGGCGGGCTTTTTCTGCCAGCAGCTTGGCGGTGATGATGCCGGTGGAGTCGCGCACCCACTTGATCTCGACGTCCGGGTTGGCCGCTTCGAAGGCTGTCTTGTAGGTCTTCAACTGCTCGGCTTCAAGGGCCGTGTACACGGTCAACTCGGTCTTGGCAGCAAAGGCATTCAGGCTGAACGCGGTGAGCACAGCAGCGGCGAGGGCCAGGGGCTTGAACATGGTGCGTTTCCTTGTGTGGGGCAGAGTTATTGACCGGGCGCGGTTTGGCGCCAGGCCTGGGAGCGGCGCAACAAGCCGCGTGAGGCCCACGCCAGCAGCAGCGAGACGCCGGCTGAAGTGAACAGAATCAGGGTCGACATGGCCGCCGCGCCGCCCACGTTGCCGGCGTCGTCCATGTTCAGCACCGCCACCGCCGCAAGGATGGTGTCGGGGCTGTAGAGAAAGATCGCGGCCGATACGGTGGTCATCGCCGAGACAAACAGGTAGCGCAGGATGTCCAACAGCGCCGGCAGGCAGATCGGCACGGTGACCCGCAAAAAGTGGCGGTACAGCGGCGCCTTGAGCGACAGCGCGGCGGCTTCGAACTCGGCGTCGAGTTGGCGCAGGGCGGTGGTGGCGGTCATTTGCGCGGTGGTCAAATAGTGAGCAATGGTGCACACCACCAGCAGCGTCATGGTCCCGTAGAGCACATGCAGCGGGTTGCCGTTGAGATTGAAAAAGAACACGTAGCCCAGGCCCAGCACCAGGCCAGGCACCGCCATCGGCACAAAGCTGAGCATGCGCAGCGCCAGGTTCAAGCCCTTCTGCCCCTTGGTCTTTTCCATCAGGTAAGCGCCGGTGAAGATCAGCACACTGCCAATCAGTGCAGTGCAGATCGCCATGGTCAGGCTGTTGCGATAGGCCAGCCAGCCGCCGCCAGCGGTGTCGTTGAACTGGTAGTGGTTGAGCGACAGCGACAGGTTGTACGGCCAGAACTTCACCAGCGACGAGTACACCGCCATGCCGAACACCAACAGCAGCACCGCGCAGATCAGCAGCACAATCGCCAGGTAGCAGCCATCACGCAGACGCGATGGCGCCGGCTGGAACACCTGGGCGCGGCCGCTCATGGAGTCGCCGTGGCGCCGGCGCAGCCAGGTATCCACCGCGAAACTGAGCAACGCCGGCAGCAGCAGCACCATGCCGATCAAGGCGCCGCGACCGAACTGCTGTTGGCCGACCACGGCCTTGTAGGCCTCCAGCGCCAGCACTTGATAGTCACCGCCCACCACCACCGGTACGCCGAAGTCCGTGATGGTCAGGGTGAACACCAGGCAGAACGCGGCGAACACGGCCTGGCGCGTCGCCGGCCAGGTGATGCTGCGAAACGCCCGGGCCGGGCTGGCGCCCATGCTCGAGGCGGCATCGAACAAGCGCGCATCCGCCAGGGACAGCGCCGACAGCAGGATCATCAGCGCATGGGGAAAGGTGTAGATCACTTCACCGAGGACAATCCCCCAGAAGCCGTAGATGTTGTCGGACAGCAGGCCACGCAACATGCCCTGGTTGCCGAACAGGTACACCAGGGCGATGCCCGGCAGCATCGACGGCGCCATCAGCGGCAGCAACGAAAGGCCGCGCCAGAGGGTCTTGCCGGGGATCAGTGTGCGTTGCAAGGCGTAGGCAAACAGGTAGGCCAGGGGTACGACAATGATCGCGACGCTCAGGGAAACCTTCAGGCTGTTGCCCAGCAGCCAGTGGAAGTTGGCGCTGGTCAGCAGCTCACGCGCCGCCACCAGCCCGCCGCCCTGGCCGTCTTCGGCGCTGAAACCGCGCCAGAAGATCGCCAGCAACGGCAGCAGTACGGCGAGGCCCAACAGGCACAGTAGCAGTAGCTTGCCGCCCAGTACGAAGATACGGTCGCCGATTTGCGCACGGGAAGCCTGACGCGCCACACGGCCGGGTACTGGCAGGGTCATATCAGTGGCCATCTCAGGCAAACACCTGCAGGCTGCGCGGCGGCAGCGCCACCCAGATATCCTGGGCACCCAGGCGTGGCATGGCTTCCGGCGCCAGTTCGGCCAGCAGCGGATGGCCGGGCAACTGGTCCAGTTCAAAGCTCATGCGGCAACGGTTGCCGAGGAAGGTGATCTCGCGGACCTTGGCCGGGAACAGGTTTTCTTCGTGTACCGGCGGGTTGACGCTGATCGCTTCCGGCCGGCAGAACAGGCGGCCCGACGCGGCCTTGCCGCTGTCTTCGGCCAGGCGCACATTCATCCCGCCAACCTGGGCGTGGCTGGCGCTGTTGCGGCTGAAGGGCAGCCAGTTGCCCTGGCCGACAAACTCGGCCACGAACGGAGTAGCCGGGCGGTCGTAAATCTCTTGGGGAGTGGCGTACTGCTCGACCTTGCCGTTGTTCATCACGGCGATACGGTCGGCCATCAGCATGGCCTCGTCCTGGTTGTGGGTGACCATCAGGGTGGTGATGCCCAGGCGGCGTTGCAGCTGGCGCAACTCGGTGCACAGGTGCTCGCGCACCCGGGCATCGAGGGCCGACATCGGCTCATCCAGCAGCAACAGCGACGGGGCCGGCGCCAGGGCACGGGCCAGGGCGACCCGTTGCTGCTGGCCGCCGGACAGTTGGCCGGGGTATTTCTTTTCGCTGCCGGTCAGGCCGACCAGTTCCAGCATCTGCGCCACGCGTTTGCGCACTTCATCGCGCCCGCTGCCGGCCAAGCCGTAGCCGATATTGGCCTCGACGCTGAGGTTGGGGAACAGCGCGTAGGACTGGAACAGAATGCCGTAGTCCCGCGCCTGGGGTGCCAGTAGGGAAACGTCACGATCACCCAGGTACAACTCGCCGCTGTCCTGGCGCTCCAGGCCGGCGATGCAACGCAGCAAGGTGGTCTTGCCGCAGCCCGAGGGGCCGAGCAGGCACACCAGTTCACCGGCGGCGACGTCCAGGGACACATGGTCCAGGGCAGTAAAGGCGCCAAAGCGCTTCTGGATACCACGCACCGTCATCGGCGCGCCGGGGTTGAGCTGGGCTGTGTTCATGGTGGCACCTCATCAAACTGATGAAGGCCATGCTAGGCAGCAAATGCGTCCCTGGTGTGGCAGGAAGGCAAAAGCGGGTGATAGTGGTATTGGTGGATTTGGGTAGGGGCAGAGCCATGGGGTGTTGGGTCTACCGCTATCGCAGGCAAGCCGGCTCCCACACTTGAAGGTATTCACAGCTCCAAATGTGGGAGCTGGCTTGTCTGCGATGGCGATTTCAAAACCACCCAAAATCTTTCAGAGCGGCGACATTTCCTGCGCCAACCCCAGAAACGCCGCCGGCAACCGCGCACCTTTACGCTCCTTGAGGCAGTACAGGTATTCAGGAATCTGCGGCGCATTCTCGATGGTCAGCACCCGCAGTTGCGGGTCATGGGGCACTTCCTGGCGGGCTATGATGCTGATGCCGATATTGCGCAGCACCGCCTCGCGGATCGACTCACGGCTGCCGATTTCCAGCAGCGGCCCATAACCCACGCCAGCGCCTTTGAGCATCTCTTCGGTCAAGCGCCGGGTGGTCGAACCTGCCTCGCGCATCAACAGGGTATGCCCCGCCAGCGCACTGAGCGGCACATGTTCCAGCACGGCCAGCGGATGATTGCGATGCACCGCCAGCACCAGCGGGTCGGTGCCCAGCACCCGGCGGATCAGGCGCGGGTCTTCCAGCAATTGCGAGGAGGCGGCGACGTCCACCCGGTAATCATCCAGCGCTTCGAGGACCTGTTGGGAGTTGCCGATTTCCACTGCCACTTCCACGTGGGGCAAGCGTTCGCGGAAGGTTTTCACCAGGTCGAGGATGTAATAGGGCGCGGTCGCGGCGATGCGCAACGTGCCCTGGACCTGGCCGCTGTTGCGCAGGAAAAACTCGATATCCGCCTCCTGCTGCAACAGCGCCTTGACCATCGGCAACAGCCGCGCCCCTTCGTCGCTGACGGTGAGGCGGCGGCCACCGCGATAGAACAGCTCAACCGAGTACTGGCTTTCCAGATTGCGGATCTGGGTGGTCACCGTGGGTTGGCTCAGGCCGAGTTTTTTCGCCGCCTGGGTAATGCTGCCCAGGCGGGCGACCATGTAAAACGCCTTCAACTCGGCACTCAGCACACCACCCTCTCATCGACTATTTGCGCAACAGGCGCAGACCATTGAATACCACCAGCAGGCTCACGCCCATGTCAGCAAACACCGCCATCCACATGGTGGCCATGCCCATGAAGGTGACGGCCAGGAAGATCGCCTTGATCACCAGCGCCAGGGCGATGTTCTGCTTGAGGATACTCGACGTTTGTCGCGACAAGCGTATGAATGCCGGAATCTTGCGCAAATCATCGTCCATCAGCGCCACGTCGGCGGTCTCGATGGCCGTGTCGGTGCCTGCTGCGGCCATGGCAAAGCCAATTTCGGCGCGGGCCAGGGCCGGGGCGTCGTTGATGCCATCGCCGACCATGCCGACCCGGTGGTTTTTCCCGTACAGGTCCTCGATAGCCTTGAGCTTGTCGGTGGGCAACAGATCGCCCTGGGCCTGGTCGATGCCCACCTGGGCGGCAATTGCCTGGGCGGTGTGGGTGTTGTCGCCGGTGAGCATCAGGGTCTTGATGCCCAGGTCGTGCAACTGCTGGATAGCTTCGCGACTGCTGTCCTTGACCGTATCGGCCACGGCGAACAGCGCCAGCGGGCCGGATTTGTCGAGCAGCAGCACCACGGACTTGCCTTGTTTTTCCAGGGCGAAGAGTTTTTCTTCAAGGGCCGGCGAGCACAGGCCCAGCTCTTCCACCAGGCGGTGGTTGCCCAGGTGATAGACCTCACCGTTGATCTCGCCACGGACCCCGCGCCCGGCCAGGGCTTCGAAGTTATCCACAACCTGCAGCGGGAGTTTTTTATCCACAGCGGCATTGGCGATCGCCAGCGACACTGGGTGGTCGGAACGCGCGGCCAGGCTGGCGGCCAGGGCCGGCGCGTTGTCTTCTACATTGGGGAACAACGCCAGGTAGTCGGTCTGCACCGGCTTGCCGTGGGTGATGGTGCCGGTCTTGTCCAGGGCCAGGTAGTCGAGCTTGTAGCCGGCCTCCAGGTACACGCCGCCCTTGATCAGGATGCCTTTGCGCGCCGCCGCCGCCAGGCCGCTGACGATGGTCACCGGGGTGGAAATCACCAGGGCACAAGGGCACGCGACCACCAACAGCACCAGGGCGCGATAGATCCAGTCGAACCACACCGCGCCCATGAACAGCGGTGGGATCACGGCCACGCCGAGGGCAAACAGGAACACCGCCGGGGTGTAGATTTTCGAGAAGCTGTCCACAAAGCGCTGGGTCGGCGCCCGCGAGCCCTGGGCCTGTTCCACTGCGTGGATGATGCGCGCCAGGGTCGAGTTATTGGCGGCAGCGGTCACCCGGTATTCCAGGGAACCGGCCTGGTTGATGGTGCCGGCGAAGACTTTATCGCCCACGGTTTTCTCGATCGGCAGGCTTTCGCCGGTGATCGGCGCCTGGTCGATGGTGGACTGGCCGGCGGTGACTTCACCATCCAGACCAATGCGCTCGCCAGGGCGTACCCGCACGATGGCACCCAGTTCAATGGTCTTGACCTCTTGTTCGACCCAACTACCGTCAGCCTGACGCACCGTGGCCTGCTCCGGGGTCATCTGCATCAAGCCACTGATGGCATTGCGCGCACGGTCCAGGGACTTGGCCTCGATCAACTCGGCCACGGTAAACAGGAACATCACCATCGCCGCTTCCGGCCACTGGCCGATCAGGATCGCACCGGTCACGGCGATGCTCATCAGCGCGTTGATGTTCAGGTTGAGGTTTTTCAGGGCAATCCAGCCCTTTTTGTAGGTGGTGAGGCCGCCACTGAGGATCGACACCAGCGCCACCAGCGCCACCACCCAGGTCGGAGCCGCGTCGGTGAAATGAATCACCTCCGCCGCCAGGGCGCAAAAGCCGGACAGGGCCAGCGGCCACCAGTGCTTCTTGGCCGGTGGTGCGGCGGCCGGCACGCCCTCCTCGATCGGATCGGCCTGCATGCCCAGGGACTTGATGGCCTCGACGATCGGCGCGGTGCTCGGCAGGTCGTGGGTGACACCGAGGATGCGGTTGATCAGGTTGAATTCCAACTGCTGCACACCGGCCATCTTGCCCAGTTTGTTCTGGATCAGCGTTTGCTCGGTGGGGCAGTCCATGGCCTCGATGCGGAAAGTGCTCAGGCGCGCGTTGGCGCTGGTTGTTTGCGTCAATGTCACCAACGAGGGGGCTGCCGCGCCGGAACAGCAGGAGCCGCCGCCATGATCATGCTCTTTCACAGGGGCAAGCTTTTGCGCGTGATCATGATGGCTGTGGTCATGATCATGGCCGTGGTCGTGATGGCTATGATCATGGTCGTGATCATGATCGTGGCTGTGGTCGTGCTTGTGCGGGGTGCGCAGGGATTCGCTCATTGTGTCGCGTCCATGAAGGTGCCTGTTGCCAAGTAAAGACCCTGTAGCCACTATAGGGTCAAGCACCCTTTTGGAGATTGCTGCGATGAAGATCGGTGAATTGGCCAAACTGACCGACTGCCCGGTGGAAACCATCCGTTATTACGAAAAGGAAGGCCTGCTGCCGCCACCGGCGCGCAGCGAGGGCAACTACCGCCTGTACACCCAGGCCCACACCGAGCGCCTGACGTTTATCCGCAACTGCCGCAGCCTGGACATGACCCTGGAGGAAATCCGCAGCCTGCTGGGCCTGCGCGACAGCCCCCAGGACCAGTGTGAAAATGTAAATGCGCTGATCGACGAGCATATCCATCACGTCAAGGCGCGGATTGATGGGCTGCTGGCCTTGCAGAAACAGTTGATCGACCTGCGCCAGCGCTGTGGCGAAGGGCCGGAGATCGACCAGTGTGGGATTTTGCAGCGGCTGGAGGTCAGTGGGAGTGTGGCGGCCAGTGAGGCGGAGCATTCACATGTGGGTCGTAGTCACGGGCATTAGATAATGGGGTGACTGAGTTGACGCCATCGCAGGCAAGCCAGCTCCCACATGTGCCTAACTACTCGGTCACATGTGGGAGCTGGCTTGCCTGCGATGCAGACGATGCGGTCTCGACTAGACCGCCATCGGCGCCGTCATCGGCGCATGGTGCTCATAGCCTTCCAGCGAGAAATCGCTCGGCTCGATCAGCTCCAGCCACTCCGGCTGGTACACCCCGGTCTTGGCAAACTCCGGCACGCGCTCGCTGATCACCAGCTTCGGCGCGGCGAAAGGCTCGCGCTTGAGCTGTTCGTTGAGCATGTCCAGGTGGTTTTCGTAGACGTGCGCGTCACCGATGAAATAGGTGAACCAGCGCGGTGTGTAGCCAGTCAGGCGACCGATCAGGCTCAGCAGTGCGGCGCCTTCGGTGAGGTTGAACGGCGTGCCCAGGCCCAGGTCGTTGGAGCGGATGTAGAGGGTCAGGGAAATCTCCCTGGTCTCGACATTCGGGTGGAACTGGTACAGCAGGTGGCACGGCGGCAAGGCCATTTCATCGAGCTGGGCGCAGTTCCAGCCGTGGAACAGGATGCGCCGGCTGCCCGGGTCCTTGATGATGGTGTCGACGCACTGGCGAATCTGGTCGATGGCCTTGTACAGCACCACGTAGGCCTGACCGTCTTCCTCGCCTTCGGCGATCTGGCGATAGCCCTGGGCCAGGGTCTGCTCGATAGCGGCCTGGTTGCTCAACGGGATCTGCTTGTACGCCGGCCATTTGCGCCATTGCACACCGTAGATCTCGCCCAGGTCGTCCTCGCCCTGGCGGAACGGGTTGGCCAGCCACTGCGCGTTTTCGTTAGCGTTCTGGTCCCACACCTTGCAGCCCAGGGCGCGGAATTCGGCGGCGTTATTCACCCCACGCAAAAAGCCACACATCTCGCCAATCGCCGACTTGAAGGCCATTTTGCGAGTGGTGATGGCTGGGAAACCTTCCTGCAGATCAAAGCGCAACATCGCACCGGGGAAGCTGATGGTGTTCACGCCAGTGCGGTTGGCCTGCTTGGTGCCGTTGTTGATGACGTGGGCAACCAGCTCGAGATATTGCTTCATGACATTACCTGTATCGGTGAAGCCGAGGCCCTCAGGCCCCGGCGTTCGAATTTATAGCGCGCTGGTCTTGATCGCCTGCGGGCGGTTGTAAGCCCACCAGAGCAGGCCCAGGCCAGCAAGAATCATCGGAATGCTGAGAACCTGACCCATGGTCAGCCAGCCGAACGCCAGGTAGCCCAACTGCGCATCCGGCACCCGCACGAACTCGACGATGAAACGGAAAATCCCGTAGAACAGGGCGAACATCCCCGAAACCGCCATGGTTGGGCGGGGTTTGCGCGAGTAGATGTAGAGGATCAGGAACAGCGCCACGCCTTCCAGGGCGAACTGGTACAACTGCGACGGATGGCGCGCCAACTGCGCCGGGTCGCTGAACGGCGGGAACACCATGGCCCACGGCACGTCGGTCGGCTTGCCCCACAATTCGGCGTTGATGAAGTTACCGATACGCCCGGCACCCAGGCCAATCGGCACCATCGGCGCGATAAAGTCCATCAGTTGGAAGAATGACTTGCCATTACGTCGGCCAAACCACCAGGCCGCGAGCATCACGCCGATAAAACCGCCGTGGAACGCCATGCCGCCCTTCCACACCTCGAAAATCAGGGTCGGGTTGGCCAGGTACGCGCTCAGGTCGTAGAACAACACATAACCCAGGCGCCCGCCGACAATCACGCCCATCGACATCCAGAACACCATGTCGGAGAGCTTCTCCTTGGTCCAGGTCGGATCAAAGCGGTTCAGGCGTCGGGAAGCCAACAGCCAGGCGCCGCCGATGCCGATCAGGTACATCAACCCGTACCAGTGGATTTTCAGCGGACCGATGGCCAGGGCCACCGGGTCGATCTGCGGGTAAGGCAGCATTGCGACTCCTCGTTAAATCATTCGTTATTGCGCACGGACCTTGCCGGTGGACGATTAAGCCTGCGTTACAGCGGCTCGATCAAATGAAGAAGTTCGCACCCGCGCCAAGCAGCCTGGCATGTTAACGGATGGGAGGCATCTGGCCCAACTTGGATACGATGGATAGCCGGCGGATCTATGGGTAGAGTGAGCAAAACACAAAAGGATCGCCTTATGTGCCTGATTGTTTTCGCCTGGCGGCCGGGACATGCCCAGCCCCTGATCGTCGCGGCCAACCGTGACGAATTCTACGCCCGGCCCAGCCTGCCCTTGGCCCAGTGGCCCGATACACCGCAGGTGTATGCCGGTCGCGACCAGGAAGCCGGGGGCACCTGGCTGGGGATCGGCGCCGACGGACGGTTTGCCGCGCTGACCAATATCCGTGACCCGCACCAGCCACCGGCGCGCAAGTCCCGGGGCGAGTTGGTGGCGCGTTTTCTCCACGGTTCCCTGCCGATTGACCACTATTTAGCCGATGTTAACGGCAGATCAATTGAATATGCCGGCTTCAACCTGCTGATTGGCACGCCTCAAGAGCTGTGGCACTACAACGCCAATGAGTCGACGCCTACCCAACTGACGGCCGGGATCTATGGCTTATCCAATGCCGGGCTGGATACGCCCTGGCCAAAGCTGCTCAAGGCCAAGGCAGCACTGGCCCAAGTGCTGGATGATCCGCAGCCTGAAGCCTTGCTGGGGATTTTGAGCGACCCGCAGACCGCACCCTTTGCCGAACTGCCGGATACCGGTGTCGGGTTGGCCACGGAGAGTCTGTTATCGAGTGTGTTTATCGCCAGCCCCAGTTACGGGACGCGGGCGAGTACCGCGCTGATTGTGCATGCCGATGGGCTGCGGCACATGGTCGAGCGCAGCTTTGGCCCCCATGGCGGGCGGCTGGGCGAGGTGGAACTGAGGATTTAGTGGAGACTGGGCGACCGTCATCGCAGGCAAGCCAGCTCCCACAGTTTGAAATGCATTCCAAGTGTGGGAGCTGGCTTGCCTGCGATGGCCCCCCTCGGTCTAGAGGGTTTTTGTCGCAGACGGATTGATCATCCGCGCCAACCCCAAGCTTTTCAGGGCCAGCTGCAGCGAGCTGTGGATAACTTGCGGGTTGTCGATGGTCATCAATTCCGCCAGCAGATCCTTGGCCTTGCTCAGGTTGATCTGGCGCAGCATCCACTTGACCTTCGGCAGGTTGGTGGCGTTCATCGACAGGCTGTCAAAGCCCATGGCCATCAACAGCACCGCCGCCGCCGGATCACCGGCCATTTCCCCACAGATACTCACCGGCTTGCCTTCGGCATGGGCGTCGCGCACCACGTTCTGCAAGGCTTGCAGCACCGCCGGGTGCAGGTAGTCGTAGAGGTCGGCCACCCGTGGGTTGTTGCGGTCCACGGCCAGCAGGTATTGGGTCAGGTCGTTGGAGCCCACCGACAGGAAGTCCACCTGCCGTGCCAATTCCTTGGCCTGGTACACCGCTGCCGGGATTTCGATCATCACGCCAACCGGCGGCATCGGCACGTCGGCGCCTTCGTCGCGCACTTCGCCCCAGGCCCGGTGGATCAGGTGCAGGGCTTCTTCCAGCTCGTGGGTGCCGGAGATCATCGGAAGGAGAATGCGCAGGTTGTTCAGGCCTTCGCTGGCCTTGAGCATGGCGCGGGTCTGGACGAGGAAGATTTCGGGGTGGTCGAGGGTAACGCGGATACCGCGCCAGCCAAGGAAGGGGTTGTCTTCCTTGATGGGGAAATAAGACAGTGACTTGTCGCCGCCGATATCCAGGCTGCGCATCGTCACCGGTAACGGATGGAAGGCGGACAGTTGCTCGCGATAAATCGCCAGCTGCTCCTTCTCGCTCGGGAAACGTTGGTTGATCATGAACGGCACTTCGGTGCGGTACAGGCCCACCCCTTCAGCGCCACGTTGTTGCGCACGCGCCACGTCCGCCAGCAGGCCCGTATTGACCAGCAGCGGTACACGGTGGCCGTCGAGGGTCACGCAGGGCAGTTCGCGCAGGGCATCGAGCCCCTGGGACAGCTGGCGCTCCTCCTCGACGATTTCGGCGTATTGCTTGCGCAGCACTTCGCTGGGGTTGGTATACACCTCACCACGGTGCCCGTCGACGATCATCGAGATGCCGTCGACCTTGGAATACGGCAGGTCCACCAGGCCCATCACCGTCGGGATGCCCATGGCCCGGGCCAGGATCGCCACGTGGGAGTTGCCCGAGCCCAACACCGAGACCAGGCCCACCAGTTTGCCTTCCGGCACTTCGCCGAGCATGGTGGCAGTCAGCTCTTCACTGATCAGGATGGTGTTGTCGGGGTAGACCAGGTTGGTGGTGCGGTCTTCCTGCAGGTAGGCCAGCAGGCGCCGACCGAGGTCGCGCACATCCGAGGCGCGCTCGCGCAGGTAGGCGTCGTCCATCAGTTCAAAGCGGTTGACGTGATCGGTGACCACCTGGCGCAGCGCGCCCTGGGCCCACTGGCCGGTCTTGATCACGGTCTTGACTTCGTTACCCAGGGACGCGTCGTCGAGCATCATCTGGTACACGTCGAACAGCGCCCGTTCTTCGGGGCGCAGCTGGGTGGCCAGCTTGGTCGACAGGTTGCGCATGTCGGCGCGCACGCCTTCCAGGGCGGTCTTGAACAGTTTGATTTCTGCGTCGATGTCATCGACGGACTTGTCCGGCACCACGTCCAGGTCGGCCGGGGGCAGCATGACCACCGCAGTACCGACCGCCGCGCCCGGTGAACCCGGCACGCCGACGAACTTGGCTTCCTGGATCCCCTTGCCCTGGCGCCCCAGGCCGCGAATCGAGCCGGTGGCTTCGGCATGGGCGATCACCCCGGCCAACTGCGCACTCATGGTCACGAGGAAGGCTTCTTCACCTTCATCGAACTGGCGGCGCTCTTTCTGCTGGATGACCAATACGCCGACAACGCGGCGGTGGTGGATGATCGGTGCGCCGAGGAATGAGGCGTAGCGCTCTTCACCGGTTTCGGCAAAGTAGCGATAACGCGGGTGATCGGCCGCGTTTTCAAGGTTCAGGGGTTCTTCACGCGTCCCCACCAGGCCCACCAGACCTTCATTGGGCGCCATGCTGACCTTGCCGATGGAGCGCTTGTTCAAGCCCTCCGTGGCCATCAGCACAAAACGGTTGGTCTCGGGGTCCAGCAGGTAAACCGAGCAGACCTGGCTGCCCATGGCTTCCTTGACGCGCAACACAATAATCCCCAACGCCGCCTTGAGATCCTTGGCGGAGTTAACTTCCTGGACGATCTTGCGCAGCGTATTGAGCATGGCTCGGGGTCGAACTCCGTCGTCAGTCGCGCGATAAAAGGCGCGGGGCAAGCTCTTTGAGAGCGCGACGATAAACCTCGCGCTTGAATGTCACCACCTGGCCCAACGGATACCAATAACTGACCCAGCGCCAGCCATCGAACTCCGGTTTACCGGTCAAATCCATCCGCACCCGCTGCTCGTTGGAGATCAGGCGCAGGAGAAACCACTTTTGCTTCTGGCCGATGCACAGCGGTTGGCTGTGGGTACGCACCAGGCGTTGCGGCAAACGATAGCGCAACCAGCCTCGGGTACAGGCCAGAATTTGCACATCTTCGCGCTCCAGGCCGACTTCTTCGTTCAACTCACGGTACAGGGCGTCTTCAGGGGTTTCGTCGGGGTTGATCCCACCCTGGGGAAACTGCCAGGCATCTTGGTTGATTCGGCGAGCCCATAGCACCTGTCCGGCATCATTCGTAAGAATAATCCCGACATTTGGACGGAAACCATCGGGGTCGATCACGGCAACAACCTCGCAAACGCATGTCGCCGCATTGTTCCACAAAGCTTGTTGCAGCGGCAACGAGGCTGCTTACCTTATGTGCACTCTTGTGAAAAGACCGTATTCTGGACGCCTTTTTACAGACTTTTCAGCGAGTAACCGCAATGCGCCTGGCTTTATTCGACTTGGACAACACGCTTTTGGGCGGCGACAGTGACCACGCCTGGGGTGATTACCTGTGTGAACGCGGCATCCTCGATGCCGTTGCCTACAAGACCCGCAACGACGAGTTCTACCAGGATTACCTGGCCGGCAAGCTGGATAACGCCGCGTACCTGAACTTCAGCCTGGAAATCCTCGGCAGCACCGAGATGGCCCAGCTCGACGAATGGTACCGCGACTTCATGCGCGACTGCATCGAGCCGATCATCCTGCCCCAGGCCGTGGAACTGCTGGCCAAACACCGCGCCGCCGGTGACACGCTGGTGATCATCACCGCCACCAACCGCTTTGTCACCGCGCCGATTGCCGCACGTTTGGGGGTTGAAACCCTGATCGCCACCGAATGCGAGATGGCCGATGGCCGCTACACCGGGCGCAGCACCGATGTACCGTGCTTCCGTGAGGGCAAGGTGACGCGCTTGAATCGGTGGCTGGAAGAAACCGGCTTTAGCCTGCAAGACAGCTATTTTTACAGCGATTCGATGAATGACCTGCCGCTGCTGGAGCAGGTGACTCATCCGGTGGCGGTGGATCCGGATGCAAATCTGCGGGCCGAGGCCCAGAAGCGTGGCTGGCCGGTGATTAGCCTGCGCGGCTGATAAAGCTTTCGCGAGCAAGCCCGCTCCCACATTTGATCGGGTTCCACCTTTGGAATGCAGTCGAATGTGGGAGCGGGCTTGCTCGCGAATGAAGGCGACCCGGTTTCCAGCCTTAAACGGGTTTGGCGCCCATCAAGCCGGCAATCGCCACAAACCCCACCAGGCTGACAATCGCCAGGGCCAGGGTGAACTTCGCACTGCCCGTACCGCCCAGCCGCAGGCGATTGAGGCGCACCACCAGCCAGAACCAGGCCAGCGCCGCGATGCTGTAGATCACGCTGGAACCCAGGATCCACGTCTGCCCCAACGGCCAGCCGACCAGGTGCACCAGCCACCAGCCGGTAAACGGCATGCTCACTAGGCTTACGCCCATCAACAACCAGACAAACAGCCATGGCCGATGCAACGTAACCGCCGGGCCAGCGGCGCGCTTGCGCCAGCTCAGCACGGCCAGGGCCAGGCCACTGGCCAACAGCAGCACCGTTGCCACCATGTGGATCGTCTTGAGGGTTGTCAGATATTCCATGCTCTCGATTCCTTAAAGGCCGCCCAATCAGCGTAGTCGCTCAACCGAGGAACAGCTGATAGGCCGGGTTGTCGCTTTCATCCCAATACGGGTAACCAATCGCTGCCAACGCCGCCGGCACCAGATGGCGCTCGTTGGCCGGCACTTGCAGCCCGGCGACCACACGGCCGTCGGCCGCGCCGTGGTTGCGATAGTGGAACATCGAGATGTTCCAGCGCCCGCCCAATTTGTTAAGAAAGTTGAACAAGGCCCCCGGACGCTCCGGGAACTCGAACCGGAACACCAGTTCATTGCTGACGTGCGCCGCGTGGCCGCCGACCATATGGCGGATGTGCAACTTGGCCAGTTCGTTCTCGGTCAGGTCCAGCACCGGGAAACCCTGCTCGCTCAGGCTGGCAATCAGCGCGCTGCGCGGGTCGGTTTCCGGGTGGGTCTGCACCCCGACAAAAATGTGCGCTTCGCTGCCGGAATGGTAGCGGTAGTTGAATTCGGTGATCTGGCGCTTGCCCACAGCCTCGCAGAAGGCCTTGAAGCTGCCCGGGCGCTCGGGAATGGTCACGGCAATGATCGCCTCGCGACCTTCACCCAGCTCGGCGCGCTCGGCCACATGGCGCAGGCGGTCGAAGTTGACGTTGGCCCCGGAATCAATGGCGACAAAGGTCTGGCCACTGACACCACGGGTCTCCACATACTTCTTGATCCCCGCCACGCCCAATGCCCCTGCAGGCTCGGTGATGGAGCGGGTGTCGTCGTAGATATCCTTGATCGCCGCGCAGATTTCATCGGTGCTGACGGTGATCACTTCATCCACATAGTCCTTGCAGATATCGAAGGTGTGCTGGCCGATCTGCGCCACCGCCACGCCATCGGCAAAGATCCCCACGGCCGGCAGCACCACGCGCTCGCCCGCGGCCATGGCAGCCTGCAGGCAGTTGGAGTCGTCCGGCTCGACGCCGATGATCTTGATCTCCGGGCGCAGGTACTTCACATACGCCGCGATACCGGCAATCAGGCCACCACCGCCCACCGGGACGAAAATCGCGTCCAGCGGCCCCGGGTGCTGGCGCAGGATCTCCATCGCCACGGTGCCCTGCCCGGCAATGGTGTGTGGATCATCGTAAGGGTGAATGTAGACGTAGCCTTTTTCGTCGACCAGCTTCAGCGAATACGCCAGCGCTTCCGGAAAGGAGTCGCCATGCAGCACCACTTTGCCGCCACGGGAGCGTACGCCTTCGACTTTGATTTCCGGGGTGGTCTTGGGCATCACGATCGTGGCCTTGACCCCCAGCACCTTGGCCGCCAGGGCCAGGCCCTGGGCATGGTTACCCGCCGAGGCGGTGACCACGCCACGGGCGCGTTCTTCGGCCGTCAGTTGGGTCAACTTGTTGTAGGCGCCGCGAATCTTGAAGGAAAACACCGGCTGCAAGTCTTCGCGCTTGAGCCAGACCTTGTTGCCCAGGCGCTCGGAGAGCTGGCGGGCGGTCTGCAACGGGGTTTCCACGGCAACGTCGTAAACGCGCGAGGTGAGGATCTTTTTGACGTACTGTTCGAGCATCGGAAAGCATCACTGGGCGGGTTGGGCAGGGCCGAGGAGTCTAACCCGCCTTTTGGCCGGACGACCACACGAATCCAGAGGTTTTGTTGGGTTATACTCGCGCCCCTCTTTACTCCCCGCCCGTTCCGGAGCCCGCATGACCCAGGATCAACTCAAACAGGCAGTGGCCCAGGCCGCCGTCGATTTAATCCTTCCTAAACTCGACGATAAAAGCATCGTCGGCGTCGGCACCGGCTCCACCGCCAATTGCTTCATTGACGCGCTGGCCTTGCACAAGGGCGCATTCGACGGCGCCGTGGCCAGCTCCGAAGCCACCGCCGCGCGCCTCAAGGGCCATGGCATTCCGGTGTACGAGCTCAATACCGTGAGCGACCTGGAGTTCTACGTCGACGGCGCCGATGAAAGCGACGAGCACCTGAACCTGATCAAGGGCGGCGGCGCAGCCCTGACCCGCGAGAAAATCGTCGCGGCCGTGGCCAAGACCTTTATCTGCATCGCCGACGCCAGCAAGCTGGTGCCGGTACTGGGCAACTTCCCGCTGCCCGTCGAAGTGATCCCCATGGCCCGCAGCCACGTGGCTCGCGAGCTGGTGAAACTGGGCGGCGACCCGGTGTACCGCGAAGGTGTGCTGACCGATAACGGCAACATCATCCTCGACGTGTTCAACATGCAGATCACCAACCCGGTGGAGCTGGAGACCCAGATCAATGCCATCGTCGGTGTGGTGACCAATGGCTTGTTTGCGGCACGGCCTGCGGACGTGCTGCTGCTGGGGACCCGTGAAGGCGTGAAGACCCTCAAGGCCTAAGTACACACAGAACCCCTGTGGGAGCGGGCTTGCTCGCGAATACGGTGTGCCAGTCACCGATTTTGCTAGCTGACACACCGCATTCGCGAGCAAGCCCGCTCCCACATTTTTGACCGCGCTCCATCCGATGGACATGTAACAAAAACGCTACTTTTCGCAGCATCCCCTCCCCCGCCTGCCCCAATCTGTGCGCCAGGTCACGGCAGCCCCCGCCGCATCTGGTATCAAATCCGTTACAACTTATAGCCAGGCGACCCCCACTTCCAACAACGCGCCAATTCGCGCTTGCCCCATGGAATGAGGCGCGCATTGTGCAATCGGTCCCGCCGAGCCACTCCCTCAACCACCTCAAGGAAGACCTTGTGATCAAGCCCCTAGCCCTCGCTGTCAGCGTTGCCTGTGCCCTGCTGTCGACTCAATCCCATGCCTACGACTATGGCGAGCACGCCAATGTCACCCTGGAAAAGCTGATCACCGACTACCCCGGCCGCTATCGCGGCACGGCCAACTTCGCCGGGGCCGCCGACTGGATGCAGAGCCAGATGGGCAGCGCCTATGACATCAGCCGCCAGGATTTCACCTGGAATGGCGGCAGCCGCGCCTCGCAGAACGTGGTGGCCTACGCCGCCGGCACCAAACCGCAGTACGTGGTGATTGGCGCGCACTTCGATACCTACTTCGGCCGCCCGGCCCTGCAAGGCCTGGACGACAACGGTTCCGGCGCCAGCGTGCTGACCGAAGTGGCGAAGAACCTCGGCGGCCTGCAACTGGAAAACGGCTTGCAGATCGTCGGCTTCGGCGCCGAAGAGGAAGGCTTGCGTGGCTCCAGGGCCTTTGTCGATTCGTTGAGCGCCAGCCAGCGCGCCAATATGCTGGCCATGATCAACCTCGACAGCCTGATCACCGGCGACATGATGTACGCCCACGCCGGCCAGAACAGCACCGCCAACCCGGCCCTCGCCTCATTGCGCGAGCACACCTTCCAGATCGCCAAGGAGCTGAACATCAACCTGTTCACCAACCCCGGCCTGGACGCGCAATACCCCGCCGGCACCGGCTGTTGCAGTGACGGCGAAGCCTTCGAGGGGCTCAATATCCCAATCCTGTATGTGGAAGCCACCAACTGGGAACTGGGTGCCCTGGACGGCTACACCCAGACCGACAACCCGGCGATCCCCGGCGGCTCGACCTGGCACGACCCCACCGAAGACAACAAGACGGTCCTGACCAACGCCTTCGGCCAGGAACGCATCGACCAGCGCCTGCGCGACTATTCGCGCCTGCTCAGCCGCCTGGTGCTGGAGCTGACCAATGCCGACTTGATGGCCTCCACCAGCTCGGGCGGCGCAGTTGCGCGCAATATGCAGGACAACCTGCAGCGCCAGCACCAGGCCATGGTGCGCCTGCATGACCGGCGCTGGCTGACCCTGCAATCGGCCAGCCGCGAAGTGGGCAGTTTCGATGGCGAGATCGGCGTGGACGGCGAATACAACCCGGACAGCGGCTTCGACACCGCCCCCAACCCCGAGGCCCGGCGCCTGGGCCTGCATGCCCTGGGCGACTATCAACTGAGCAGCAGCCTGAACATCGGCGCCAGCCTCAGCTACCTCAACGGCCGCGACAAGCTGGAACACCGTGGCAAGCTGCAAAGCGACACCTGGCAAGCTGCGGTCTACGCCCTGTTGAACGACGGCGGCCCGACCTGGCTGGCCGGCGACCTGAGCGTGGGCCACAGCAGCTTCGACTCAAAACGCAACCTGCTGATCCAGGCCAATGGTGGCCCCGTGCTGCTTAACCAGCAACTGACTAGCGAGACCGACGCCCTGTCCCTGGGTGCCCGAGTGCTCGGCGGTTATGACTTCGATCTGGGCGCGATCAAGACCGGGCCGTTTGCCGGGCTCGATTACAGCCACTCGCGCATCGACAAGTTCCACGAAAAGCAGAACCTGCGCACCGCCCTCGAATATGAAGAGCAATCCTTCGATTCCCTGGAAGCCAGCCTCGGCTGGCGTGTGCGCGGCGCCGTGGCCCTGCCTTACGGCCTGAGCCTGATGCCCTACGGCGACATCGCCTGGGTCAAGGAATTGGCCGACGGCCGCCTCGACGACCTCGACCTGACCGCCCGCGCCGACGGCCAGGCCCGCACCGCACGCCTGGGTTCAGTGGACAAGAGTTTCGGCCGCGCGCAGGTCGGCAGCCAATTGGCGATCACCCCGCAGCTTGGGGTGTACGCCGAAGTGAACGGCCGCCTGGGCCATGCCGAAGGCAGCCAGACCGGCTATTCGCTGGGTGTGCAATGGATGTTCTGATCCGCGCCTACCGCTGCTCGGGCTTTTTCTTGAAGACATAGAACAGGTTCGGCTCACTCACCAGGTACAACGTGCCATCGTCATCCATGGCGATACCCTCGGCTTGGGGCACGCGTTTTTTCAAGCCATTGCGCCCCTTGAGCAGCGACAAGCTGCTCAAGGGGCGACCGTCGATATCCAGTTCCAGCACCAGGTACGACTCATCGGACAGCGCCAGTAAATGGCCGCTGCGCTCATCGTATTGCAGGCTGGACAGGTCGCGTACAAACAGCCCGGCATCGCGTCGGGGGTTGTTGACTACGTGGACCGAGTAGGTTTTTTCCGGTTTGAAATGGGGAAAGCCGTGCACTTCGTAGATCAACATCGGGTCCCGCTCCTTGGCGACAAACAGGCGCTTGCCCACCGAGTCATACGCCAGCCCTTCAAAGCCTTTATTGCCCTTCAGGTGCACACCCAGGGTCATCTGCTCGGCCTCGGCCGCGTCGAGAAACTGCGTGTCGTCCTCCAGGTGAATCTTGATCAGCCGCTGCTGACGCTCATCGCTGACCACATAGGTGTTCTCGCTGATGAACTCCACCGCTTCGGCATCGCCAAACCCCACCAGGTTGATACGCCGCAGGATCTTGCCGTCCAGGGACAGTTCAACCAGTTCGGCGTTTTGATTGGTCACGGTAAACAGGCTCTTGCGCACCGGGTCGTAGGTCAACGCCGAGACATCATCATCCAAGCCCTCAATCACCTGGGCTTCCAGCACCACCTCATAGTCCGCCAGGCCAATGGAGCGTTCATCCAACGGCTGGCGCCAGGTCTGCCAGTTGAACCAGGCGCGCTCGAATAATCGAAACTGCTGGGCGACCACGCCCACGGCAACCAGGGCGATCAGCAACAGAATAAGAAGGGCAGGTTTGGGGCGGGCAAATCGGCGCATGGAGGCTGGCTCAAAGTCAAAACTGGCAAATGAATATCACAGCCGTCTGAATTTAAACTTAAACGCAGCTCAATGTCTGGGGAATGCCGCGCATAGAGAAGAGTCCGACGTATTAGTCGGCTATTTCTGCTTATCGAACCGATAAAACAGATTGGGCTCGCTGACCATGTACAGCGTGCCGTTTTCGTCCATGGTCACGCCTTCGGCACGGGGGATCGTGTTTTTCAGGCCATTGAAGCCGCCCAGCACGGTCATGAAGCTGACCTGTTGACCCTTTTCGTCCAGCTCCAGCAGCAGATGAGAGTCGGCGGACAGCACCAACAGGTGGCCGGTACGCGGATCGACACTCAAGGCCGAGAGGTTGCGGATATCCAGTTCGGAGCTGGGCAACTTCTGCTTGTCGCCCGCCAGGACCTGGCCGCCGTCGCTGGCCCAGGTAAACAACTGCGCCGGACGCTCGATACCCAGCACCAGCTGTTGATTGCGTTTGTCCCAGGTAATGGCCTCGAATGCCTTGTTCTGGTTCTCGGAGGGGCCCAGGTCGTAGCTTGGGAAGTCGGCGAAAGCCAGTTGGCGCGTGTCGGCATCCACCTTGACCAGCGTCACGTTGTGCCTGCGCTCATCCACGATGCCCAGCACGCCGTTTTCCATGACCGTCACGCCTTCCGGGTTGCTCCAGCCCACCAGGGGAATCTTGCGCAGCACATCGCCCTGCAGGCTGAGTTCCACCAGGAACGGGTTGCGACCCATCACTGCGAATAAGGTTTTGGTCTGCGGGTTGTAGGCCAGGTCCGACGCTTCGTCCTTTTCCATGCCGGGCAATGGCTTGGCGTCGATCACCGTCTGGTAGTCCGGAAGCCAGACGCTTTCTCGGCGTTCGACCGGGCTTTCAAAGCGCTCCAACACCCATAACGCGCCCCGGTCATCCCAGTGCATCAACCAGGAAACCCCATACATGATCACCCCGGCCAGCAACAGCCAGGAGTACCAGCGCATATTCAGGCGCGGGCGCGGGGTGGGATTCGCAGAAGAAAGGGGTACGGCCATGGAGGCATTCCAGATAATCGGCTGTCGGTGATGGCCCAGGGCTCAGAGCGCCTGGGTGCCATATGGCCGAGGATTATCCGGATGGCGTGTGAAAAAAATGCAAAACCCCGATGTGCGCAGCACGCACAAATAATCTGTGTACGGGCTTGTGTGGGAGCCGGGCTTGCCCGCGATGCAAGCACCGTGGTGTATCAGGCACACCGCGGGGATGCTATCGCAGGCAAGCCAGCTCCCACACAAGCCGGCTCCTACAGAGGGATGGGGTTAGCGTACGGCGCTTTCGAAGCGACTGACACCCGGCAGTTCCAGCACCAGCTCGTCACCCACTTCCAGCGGGCCCACGCCCACAGGGGTGCCGGTCAGGATCACATCCCCGGCCTGCAGCGAGAAGCAACCGGCCATGTGCTGGATCATCGGCACGATCGGGTTGAGCATCTGCGCGCTGTTACCGTCCTGGCGCACCTGGCCATTGATGCTCAGGCGAATGCCGATATCGGTAAAGTCCGGGAAGGTGCTGCCCACCACGAACGGGGCAATGACCGCCGCGCCGTCGAAGGACTTGGCGATTTCCCACGGCAGGCCCTTGGCCTTGAGTTCGGCCTGCTTGTCGCGCAAGGTCAGGTCCAGGGCCGGGGCGAAGCCGGAGATGGCGTCCAGCACTTCTTCACGGCTCGGGGTTTTCGACAGGGGTTTGCCGATCAGCACCGCGATTTCCGCTTCGTAATGCACCGAACCGCGCTCGGCTGGAATGGCAAAGCCGCCTTCCAACGGCACCACGCAACTGCCCGGTTTGATAAACAGCAGAGGCTCGGTCGGCACCGGGTTATCCAGTTCCTTAGCGTGTTCGGCGTAGTTGCGCCCGATGCAGACCACTTTACCCAGTGGAAAGTGGATGTTGGTGCCGTCGACGTACTTGTGCTGATAGCTCATGGCCCGCTTCCTCTTTCGTGATGGTTAAACAGCGAAGATCTTGCCCGGGTTCATGATCCCGTTCGGGTCGAACACCGCTTTCACTGCCTTCATGTATTCGATTTCAACCGGAGAACGGCTGTACGTCAGGTAGTCGCGCTTGGTCATGCCCACGCCATGCTCCGCGGAGATCGAGCCGTTGTACTTCTCGACGGTCTCGAACACCCACTTGTTGACGGTGGCGCACTTGGCGAAGAACTCGTCCTTGGACAGGTTTTGCGGCTTGAGGATGTTCAAGTGCAAGTTGCCGTCACCGATATGGCCGAACCAGACAATTTCGAAGTCTGGGTAGTGTTCGCCGACGATCGCGTCGATTTCCTTGAGAAATGCCGGCACTTTCGACACGGTGACCGAGATGTCGTTCTTGTACGGCGTCCAGTGGGAGATGGTCTCGGAGATGTACTCGCGCAGCTTCCACAGGTTGTGCAACTGGGTTTCGCTCTGGCTCATCACGCCATCCAGCACCCAGCCCTGCTCGACGCAGTGTTCGAAGGTTTCCAGGGCGTGGTTGGCCACTTCTTCGGTAGTGGCTTCGAATTCCAGCAGGGCGTAGAACGGGCACTCGGTGTCGAACGGTGCCGGCACATCGCCACGGCCGAGGACTTTGGCCAGGGCCTTGTCGGAAAAGAACTCAAAGGCGGTCAGGTCCAGCTTGCTCTGGAACGCGTGCAGTACCGGCATGATCGAGTCGAAGTCAGCAGTGCCCAACACCATGGCGGTGAGGTTTTTCGGCGCCCGGTCCAGGCGCATGGTGGCTTCGACCACAAAGCCCAGGGTGCCTTCGGCGCCGATAAACAACTGGCGCATGTCGTAGCCGGTGGCGTTCTTGATCAAGTCGCGGTTCAGTTCCAGCACATCGCCCTTGCCGGTGACGACCTTCATGCCCGCCACCCAGTTGCGGGTCATGCCGTAGCGAATGACCTTGATCCCGCCGGCATTGGTGCCGATATTGCCGCCAATCTGGCTGGAACCGGACGAGGCGAAGTCCACTGGGTAGTACAACCCGTTTTCTTCGGCGACGTTCTGCAACTGCTTGGTGACCACACCCGGCTGGCACACGGCGGTGCGATCGGTGAGGTTCACATCGAGGATCTGGTTCATATAGTCGAACGACACCACCACTTCGCCATTGGCCGCCACGGCGGCCGCCGACAGACCGGTACGCCCACCGGATGGCACCAGCGCCACCTTGTGCGTGTTGGCCCAGCGGACAATGGCCTGCACCTGTTCAATGGTCTTGGGGAAGACGATCGCGGTCGGCGCGGGGGCGAAGTGCTTGGTCCAATCCTTGCCGTAAGCCTCCAGGGAGTCGGCATCGGTCAGCACTTTGCCGGGCTCAACCAGGGTCTTTAGCTCATCAATCAGGGCAGGATGGGTCATCGACAGAACTCTCGAACAATTCATGGTCATCCTGAGAACGCTTCACGTCGCAGGAATGAGTGTTTAGCGGGGCGCGTATGCTAGCATACCGCCCCCGCAGGACAGAGCCCAAGGGCGTTTCTGCGGTGACGGCTTTCCTGCCGTCCGGGTCAGCTTAAGCGATCCGATTCCCTGCCATTTTTCTCCGGGATACAGGTTTACGCAGATGAGCAAGACTTCTCTCGATAAGAGCAAGATCAAGTTCCTTCTTCTGGAAGGCGTCCACCCATCGGCCGTCGACGTCCTAAAGGCCGCCGGGTACACCAGCATTGAGTACATCACCAGTTCTCTGCCGGAATCCCAGCTCAAGGAAAAGATCGCCGACGCGCACTTTATCGGCATTCGCTCCCGCACCCAGTTGACCGAAGAGATCTTCGACCACGCCAAGAAGTTGGTGGCGGTCGGCTGTTTCTGCATCGGCACCAACCAGGTCGACCTCAATGCAGCGCGCGAGCGCGGTATCGCAGTGTTCAACGCCCCGTACTCCAACACCCGTTCCGTGGCGGAGCTGGTGTTGGCGGAAGCCATCCTGCTGTTGCGCGGTATCCCTGAGAAGAACGCTTCCTGCCACCGTGGCGGCTGGATCAAGAGCGCGGCCAACTCCTTCGAAATCCGCGGCAAGAAGCTGGGTATCGTCGGTTACGGCTCCATTGGTACCCAACTGTCGGTACTGGCTGAAGGCCTGGGCATGCAGGTGTTCTTCTACGACACCCTGACCAAGCTGCCGTTGGGCAACGCCACCCAGGTGTCGAGCCTGACCGAACTGCTGGGCATGTCCGACATCGTTACCCTGCACGTGCCGGAAACCGCTGAGACCCAGTGGATGATCGGCGAGAAAGAAATCCGCGCCATCAAGAAGGGCGGGATCCTGATCAACGCCGCACGCGGCACCGTGGTCGAGCTGGATGCCCTGGCCGACGCGATCAAGGACAAGCACCTGATCGGCGCCGCCATCGACGTGTTCCCGGTGGAGCCACGCTCCAACGACGACATCTTCGAAAGCCCGCTGCGCGGCCTGGACAACGTGATCCTGACCCCGCACATCGGCGGTTCCACCGCTGAAGCCCAGGCCAACATCGGCCTGGAAGTGGCAGAGAAGCTGGTCAAGTACAGCGACAACGGTACGTCGGTGTCCTCGGTCAACTTCCCGGAAGTGGCCCTGCCGGCTCACCCTGGCAAGCACCGCCTGCTGCACATCCACCAGAACATCCCGGGTGTGATGATGGAGATCAACAAGGTTTTCGCGGAAAACGGCATCAACATCTCCGGTCAGTTCCTGCAGACCAACGAGAAGGTCGGCTACGTGGTGATCGACGTCGACGCCGAGTACTCGGACCTGGCGCAAGAGAAGCTGCAGCACATCAGCGGCACTATTCGTAGCCGCGTGTTGTTCTAAGGTTTCAAGCGTGTACGAAAAAGGGAGCCCCTCGGGGCTCCCTTTTTTTCGTCTGAACAAATCTTACTTGACGGTAACGGTGATCACTTTTGAGGCTACAGTAGGCTCGAACTGACGATGCAGGTTATCGCCCGCCACCAGTTGCAGGGTGTGCTTGCCTGGGGCCAGGGTCAGCTCGGTCTTGGTTTGCGCCTTGCCGAAGTGGATCACGGTATCGGTGGCCGGAATCGGCTGGCTTGGGTCAGGCAATTGGGTCTGGTCGACCAGCAGGTGGTGATGGCCTGCGCCTGGCACCTGTTTGTCGATGGGTTCCAGGTCCATGCCTTTGATGCCGAACTCGACGGTGAAGGTCTTATCGACCGTAGCACCATCCTTGGGTGAAACAATGAACACTTCAGCACCCTTTGGCGCCGGTGTACGTGGGATATCTGCGGCAGACGCCAGCATTGAAGCCCCCAGCAGCAGGCTGGCCAGGGTTGCACGAGACAAAATGGCTTTCATTAACTTCTCCAGTTTTTCTGTGAAATCTGTAGGGTTATGACAACTTAGTGACGAAACGTTGTCCAAGGCACTCGACACCATAGCAAAGCGAGCCTTAACCGCGTCTCGCACCTTCGAATTCTTTAGGAGTGACCATGCGTTTTCTGCCTGGCCTGTTACTTGTGCTGCCTTTGCTGAGCCCCCTGGCTCACGCCGAACTGTTCGACGACGTGTTTGACCGTGGGGAGCTGCGCATTGCCCTGGAAGCGGACACGCCGCCCTTCAACTTCAAGGAAGGCGACAAACTCACCGGTTTTGAAGTGGAACTGGGTGAGTTACTGGCTCGGGAAATGGACGTACGCGCCTCCTTTATCACCACCGACGACAGCGACTTGCTGCCCGGCGTGGAAAGCGGCAAGTACGACGTGGCGATCAACCACATCGCTGTGACTCCTGAACTGCAGGATCGTTTCGATTTCAGCGCGCCTTATAGCTATGCCAATGCCCAGATGCTTGCTAACAAGCAGCAAAAACCCCTGTTGAGCGGCCTGAATACACTCACCAGCAGTCAATTTGCCGCCAAGCCCACCGCGGGCGTGGATTTGCGCAGCCGTGTCGATGCCAAGGCCACGTTGACCCTGGCCATCCCCTTCCAGAAGGGCAACCCGGCGTTCAAATCGAGCCTGGACAAGGCACTGGAGCGGATCAAGGCCGATGGGCGGCTGACGGCGCTGTCGGAAAAGTGGTTTGAGGCAGATACCAGCAAACCCGCCAAATAACCAATGTGGGGCCAGGTTTGTGTGAGAGCGGGCTTGTGTGGGAGCGGGCTTGCTCGCGAAAGCGGTGTGTCAGTCAACAAATCTGGCACTGATAAACCGCATTCGCGAGCAAGCCCGCTCCCACAAAAGGCTGGTCCTACATGGGATTTAAGCGGGGTTTGAGAGCTGGGCCAGGGCGGCAGCCGCCTCAACCAGCTCCAGCTCGCTGAACACCAGTACCCCATGGCGCTTGAGCAACGCCGCCGTCACGCCTTCGCCCGTGACTTTCACCCCACTGAAGGTGCCGTCATACGTCAGCAGGTTGCCGCATGACGGGCTGTTGGCCTTGAGTACGGCGATGCGGATGCCATGAAGCTGCACCAAAGCCAGGGCCTGGCGCGCGCCGTCAAGGAAGGCTTCGCTGAAGTCCTCGCCATTGGCGGTCAACACTTGGGCGCGGCCTTCCCACACATCCATGCCCTGCCCGCCCGGAATCTCGGCAGATGGCCGTGGGGTAGGCAGGCCACCGCCCACTTCCGGACACACCGCGACCACTCGGCCCTCGGCTTGCCAGGTCGCCAGTTGGTCAAACGGCCCGCTGGCCCCACCGTCGTAACGTACGCGATGCCCCAGCAGGCAGCGGCTGACCAGAATCTTTTGCATGCTCAAAACGGCTCGTTGCCCCGCCGGCGAAACCAGCCGGTCAGGGACAAGCGTTCGCGGTGGGCAGGCAGGACTTCATGGGGCACTTCCCCCGACAGGAACACCACCAGGCAACCGCCGGCGGGGTCCACATCGTGCTCAACGCCGTCCTTGAGGTACATGCGTAACTGGCCGCCGTGCTCGGGCAGCCAGTCCTGGTTCAGGTAGACCACCGCCGAGACCATGCGCCGGTCATCGTCGCGAAAACGGTCGAGGTGCTTGAGGTAAAACGCCCCCGGCGGGTACATGGCGAAGTGGCATTCGAACTCTTCCAGGCCGAGGAACAGCCCACGGTTCATCGCCAGCCGCAGGCTGTCCATCAACGCCAGATAGCGGTCACAGATAGCTGCCTGGCCGGGCTCCAGCCACTGGATATGGTCGCCACGGATCCCCTCGCGAATCTCCTGGGCCGGGCCGCGTCCGACAGCGGCCGGTGCCAATTCACCTTCAGCGGCACGTTTATGGCACTCAGCCGCCAGTTCCAGGGTCAGAGCCTCTGGCAGGAAGATGTTCTGCTGCGACCAGCCCTTCACGGCCAGGTCGTCGACAATGCGTAGCAGCAGCGGGTCATCAGGGGATATTTGCATGGCGCGCATAGTATCCATACGCCTGGCAAACCGACAGCGCCGCCTAGCGCCTAAACACACTTTAGTCAGGTGACTGATAGGACTTCTCGACAAATCCTACGCCCGACACGGACAATAGTGGCCGACTGACAGGAGTCCCTATGCGTCGTTTGTTTTTATCCTTGCTGATGTTCTGCGTATTGCCCGCCTGGGCAGACAGCCATGACCAGTTGTATGCGGTCGCCGGCTGGCCGGAACAACGCGCGCATTTTAATGACGCCTTGAGTGCTGCCCAGCAGCGCTACCGCAACAGCTTGCCGCCGGCGGTGTACCAGGCGCTGGTGGACAACAGCAATAAACGCTTCGCCCCCAAGGCCATGGATCAGCGCGCCGAAGCCCAGTTGCGCCAGAACCTGGCGGACCCCAAACCGGCGCTGGCGTTTTTCCAATCGCCGCTGGGGCGCAAGATTGTCGCCGCCGAGTTGCTGGCGACCCGCCGTGACCAGTTGGCCAAGAACGCCCAGGGCTTGCCGCAGATCCAGGCCGACGCCACCCGCAGCCTGATCATCGGCCACCTGGCCCAGGCCCTGCCCGCCCGCGAAGCCGGGGCCGAGGTCAGCCTGGCGATTGCCGGCGTGGCCGCAGACAGCCTGAGCCAGATGATCCCCGGCCTGTTGGGCGGCGGTCAGGCGCAAAGCATGCTCAACGGCCAGCGCGAGCGCTTGATGCAGCAGATCGGCAATGACCTGAACAACACTTTGCTGTACGTCTATCGGGATCTGTCGGACCCGGAGCTGGAAGAGTTCGCCACCTTTGCCGAATCGCCAGAAGGCAAGGCTTACTACCAGGCGGCACTGGCGGCGATCCGCGCAGGGCTGGCGGTGGGGCAAAGCACTTCAAGCCTGGCCCCGTAACAATCTGCGAGCGGGTTTGCCTGCTCCCAAATTTGATTGCGTCAGGTCAGATGGTCGCTGAGAAACTTGAAATATTCCTCGCGAATTTGCGGCAGTTCATTGGCCAGATGATGCCGGCCCTTGGGCAACATCAGGATCTGCGGCTGATCAAACTTGCCGCGCAGCACCTGCAGATTGTGCTGCCAATCCACCGTCATATCCTCCTCGCCCTGCACGATCAGGGGCCGTCGCGTGCTGCGGGGCGCGGCCTCGATGCGTTTGATCCAGCGCGCCAGCGCGCCCACCCAGGCGGTCGGCAACTGCCGGGGCTGTAGCGGATCGGCTTCGAGGAACGGACGGAACGCCGGGTCATTGCTATTATCGCTGAAACGTCGGGCGATGCCTTTGACGAACGGCTTGAGCAGGTAATAGCTCAGTTGCGACCAACCCCAGGCACGCGGCCGCACCAGTGGCGACAACAGGAAGGTCTGGCCTTGCGCCGGGCTGCTGGCGCCCTGGTTGAGCAGATGGTCCACCACAATCGCCCCGCCAGTGCTTTGCCCGAACAGATGCCAGGGCTTGGGCAACTGCAGCGCGTCGGCCTGTGCGAACAAGCCCTGCACCACATGCTGGTACACCGCGAAGTCGTCGATACTGGCGCGCTCACCGCTGGACAGGCCATGGCCCGGCAAATCGCAGGCAATCACCACGAAGCCCTGGTCCAGGCCCCACTCCACCACGCTGCGGTACAACCCCATGTGGTCGTAAAAACCGTGGAACATAAACAGTGTTGCCACAGGTTGCGCCGGCCACCAGACCTGGCTGACTACCTCGAACCCATCCACTTCGAAGCGCCCCAGGCGGCTGGCCACCAGGGTTTTGCGCGCGGCCAGATCCAGCCCGTAGAAGCGCTGGTAGACCCTGGCCTCAGCCGAAAGCGGCTGCGCGTCCACCAGGGGCCGCAAGCTTTCGCGCAGATGATCGGGGTCAAAGGTAACGGGCATAAGTACTTCCAGACTAGGGCTTCACAGCAGTGAACAGATGAATATCGAGTCGCGATATTCATCTGTCAGGGCAAGCATGGCAAGCTACGCCACCGTCGAGGATTGTTCTGAATGCGAAAACCCTACCGCTCTGCCCTGCTCGCCAGCCTGATCCTGCTGATCTGCGCCGCCGTGCTGTGGGCCGCGTATGACTGGTTCCAGGGCCGCTACCTGCGGGCATTCAGCGAACATACGGCGGTGTTCTCCGGCGACCTGCTGCGCCTGCCCGACGACCTCGCCGGGCCCGGCCCGATCCGCCTGGTGCACTTCTGGGACCCAGCCTGCCCGTGCAATGTCGGCAACCAGCAGCACCTGAGCGAACTGATCGAGCAATACGCGCCCCAGGGCGTGGAGTTCTATGCCCTGCAAAAAGCCGGCAGCCACGGCCAACTGCCCGAGAACCTCGGCGCGATGAAAATCATCACCGCCCTGCCCGGCGCCGACCAGGTACCCGCCAGCCCAGCGGTAGGCATCTGGGACCGCAACGGCAAACTGGCGTATTTCGGCCCGTACAGCGAGGGCCTGACCTGTAATTCGAGCAACAGCTTTATCGAACCGATCCTGCAGGCGCTCAACGGCGGCCGCGCGGTGAATGCGACCCACACCCTGGCGGTGGGCTGCTATTGTTCCTGGCCAAAAGGCTCCTAGCCCAACTTCTAATAATAAGGATCGTTCATGAAGCGCGTCTTGTCGGGTCTCGCGGCCCTGCTGGTGTTGATCGCCCTCGGGGCTGGCTGGTACGTCTACAGCAAGCAACCGACCCGCCAGGGCACGGTGGAGCTGGCCAACCTGCAAGGCTCGGTGACGGTGCGCTACGACGACCGTGGGGTGCCACATATCCGCGCCGAGAACGAGGCCGACCTGTATCGCGCCCTGGGGTATGTGCACGCCCAGGACCGCCTGTTCCAGATGGAAATCATGCGCCGCCTGGCGCGCGGTGAGCTGGCCGAGGTGCTCGGCGCCAAGTTGCTCGACACCGACAAACTGTTCCGCAGCCTGCGCATCCGCGAGCGCGCCACCACCTACGCGGCGCAGATGGACCGCCAGTCACCGCACTGGAAGGCCCTGCAAGCCTATCTGGACGGGATCAACCAATATCAGGACCGCCACGCCAGCCCCATGGAGTTTGACGTGCTGGGCATCCCCAAGCGGCCGTTCACCGCCGAAGACACCATCAGCATCGCCGGCTACCTGGCCTACAGCTTTGCCGCAGCTTTTCGCACAGAGCCCTTGCTGACCTACGTGCGCGACCAACTGGGCAGCGACTACCTGAAGGTGTTTGACCTCGACTGGAAACCCAAGGGCGACCTGAGCCTGGCCGCCGCCGACTGGCAGGGCTTGAGTGCCATCGCCCGCCTCAGCGAGCAGGCCCTGGCCGACAATGGCCTGCCGCAGTTCGAAGGCAGCAACGCCTGGGCCATCAGCGGCAACCGCACCAAGAGCGGCAAGCCGTTGCTGGCGGGCGACCCGCATATCCGCTTCTCGGTGCCGTCGGTGTGGTACGAGGCGCACCTGTCGGCGCCCGGCTTTGAACTCTACGGTTATCACAACGCCCTGGTGCCGGTGGCGTTCCTGGGCCACAACAAAGCGTTCGGCTGGAGCCTGACGATGTTCCAGAACGATGACCTCGACCTGATCGCCGAGCAGGTCAACCCGGACAACCCCAACCAGGTGCGCTACCACGACCAGTGGGTCGACATGACGACCAGCGAGCAACAGATCGCGGTCAAGGGCCAGGCCCCGGTGACGCTGACCCTGCGCCAGTCGCCCCACGGCCCGATCATCAACGACGTGCTCGGCGCCAATGCCGGCACCACGCCGATTGCCATGTGGTGGGCGTTCCTCGATACCGAAAACCCGATCCTCGATGGTTTCTACCAGCTCAACCGCGCCGACACCCTGGCCAAGGCCCGCATGGCAGTGGCCAAGGTGCATGCGCCGGGGCTGAATATCGTGTGGGCCAATGCCAAGGGCGATATTGGCTGGTGGGCTGCAGCGCAGTTGCCGATCCGCCCGGCCGGGGCCAACGCCGGATTCATCCTCGATGGCAGCACCGCCCAGGCCGACAAGCTGGGCTTCTACCCTTTCAGCGCCAACCCCCAGGAAGAAAACCCGGCCCGTGGCTACGTGGTCTCGGCCAATGCCCAGCCGGTGTCGCCTACTGGCATGCAGATCCCCGGCTACTACAACCTGGCGGACCGTGGCCAACAGTTGAACGCGCAATTGAGCGACAACCAGGTCAAATGGGACCTGGACAACAGCCAGGCCCTGCAACTGGGCACCACCACCGCCTACGGGCCACGCCTGCTGGCGCCGCTGTTGCCGGTGCTGCGCGAGGTGGTCAAGGATCCCGCCGAACTCAAGTTGCTGGAACAGTTGGCCGCGTGGAAAGGCGATTACCCGGTGGAGTCGATCCCGGCCACGCTGTTCAACCAACTGTTATACGACCTGACCGACGCGGCCTTTCGTCCCAAGCTGGGTGACGAGATGTTCAAGACCCTGATCACCACCCGTGTGGTCGACGCCGCCTTGCCGCGCCTGGCCGCCGCTGCCGATTCGCCGTGGTGGAACGGGCAGCGCGCCGCGACCGTCAAGCGCGCCTGGGACAACAGCCTGGCCCATCTGAAAAGCACCTTCGGCGACGACCCGGCACAATGGCAGTGGGGCAAGGCCCATACCCTGACCCACGGCCATCCGCTGGGCATCAAGCAGCCGCTGGACCAGATCGTCAACGTCGGGCCGTTTGCCGCACCGGGCAGCCACGAAGTGCCGAACAACCTGTCGGCAATCATTGGCCCGGCACCGTGGCCGGTGACTTACGGCCCGTCCACCCGACGCCTGGTGGACTTCGCCGACGCCGCTCACGCCCTGACCATCAACCCGGTGGGCCAAAGCGGCGTGCCATTCGACAAGCACTATGCCGATCAGGCCGAGACCTATATCGAAGGCGGGTACGAACAGGCGCATTTTGATGAAGAAGAGGTCCAGGCCAATACCCGTGGCACCCTCAAACTGTTGCCCGCCCGCCCCCCACAACAGCCCTGAAGAAACACACTAAACATGTGGGAGCTCAAACCGGCGCCGCAAAGTTGAGTCGGAACTGCTGCGGCGTCACCCCCAACCGGCGATTGAACACACTGCGCAGGTGCTGGGCGTCGCGAAAGCCGCATTGGTAGGCCACGGTCTTCAGCGGCGCCGTACTGCTTTCCAGTAGCACCCGCGCCGCATCCACCCGCGCCCGCTCGACAAACTCCGCCGGGGTGATCTGCGCTTCACGGGCAAATACCCGCGAGAAATTACGCGCACTCATATTGGCCGCGCGGGCCAGGTCAGCAATGCCCAGGTCGCCGGTCAGGTTCGCCAGCACGTACAACTGCACCTGTGCCACGGCTGAGGTGGCTTCGGCGTGGGGCGTGAGAAACGGGCTGAACTGCGATTGGCCGCCGCTGCGCTGGGTAAACACCACCAGGCGCTTGGCCACGCTCAAGGCCACTTCCGGGCCGTGGTCCTGGGCCAGCAGGTACAACGACAGGTCGATACCCGCCGTGACCCCGGCCGACGTGTAAAGATTGCCGTCCTGCACGTAGAGGCGGTCGGCGTCGACCTGAGTCGAGGGGCACAGGCGCGCCAAATCAGCCGCGTCGCTCCAGTGGGTGGTGACGGTTTTGCCATCCAGCAATCCGGCCCGGGCCAGCATGAAGGCGCCGTTACAGATCGAACCGAAGCGCCGGGCCCTGGCGCTGGCGTCCTGCAGCCATTGATTGAACGCCAGGCCGAAATCCTCGAAGGGCAACTGCGGGCCGCCAGCGACCAACAGCAGGTCATAGGCTTGCAGGGCTTCGCTGTAATGGGTGTGGGCCTGCAATGACAGGCCGTTGGAGCAGGCGATCTGACCCTGGACCTGGCCGATGACTTCGAGTTGGTAATGATCCTCCGGCGCCAGGAAGCGATTGGCCTCGCAGAACACATCCATGGGACCGGTCACATCCAGTGACTGGACGCCGGGAAAGATCAGGATCGCGACGGTCTTGTGCATGGGTAAACCTTCCTCCGGACTGTCGCAAAACCCTGTGGGAGCTGGCTTGTCTGCGATGGCATCACCTGGGTATACCTGATGTACCGAGGCGATGCTATCGCAGACAAGCCAGCTCCCACATTGGATCGTGTACAACCATGGCGCGATATGAAGGCACATTGGCCGGGATCGCGCCCCTGCGGCGGTGGTTGCCTGGCAACTGGGCGATCAGACTGCACTCATCAGCGCCAACCCCGCGCTTTCTTGAGGATCATGACCATGAGCACCACCATCGCCGGCATCCAAATCCCCGACAGCGCCCTGGCCAAGGCCACCACCGAATACATCCGCGACATTGAATCCGACCTGCTCTACCACCACTCCCGCCGGGTGTTCCTGTTTGGTGCCTTGAGCGGCGAGCGCAAGCAGATGGCCTATAACCCGGAACTGCTGTACGTCGGCGCGATGTTCCATGACCTGGGCCTGATGGAGGGGCATCGCAGCGATGACGAGCGTTTTGAAGTGGACGGCGCCAACGCGGCCGCCGCCTTTCTCAAGCCCTATGGCTTGAGCGATGACGATATCGAGCAAGTATGGCTGTCCATCGCCCTGCACACCACGCCAGGCGTGCCCAAGCACCTGCGCCCTACCGTCGCCCTGGTGACCGCTGGCGTGGAGATGGACGTGCTGGGCATGGACTACGCCGCGTTTACCCACGTGCAGCGCGAGGCGGTGGTGCATGCGCATCCACGGGGTGAAGGGTTCAAGGAGTGCATCATCTGCGCGTTTGCCGACGGGTTGCGCCATCGCCCGCAGACCACGTTTGGCAACGTGAAGACCGATGTGCTGGTGGATCAGGAGCCGGGGTTCAAGCCGATGAACTTTGTCGAAGTGATTCGCCAGTCGCCGTGGACGGCTTAATCAACTTGAAATGCAATCAAATGTGGGAGCTGACTTGCCTGCGATAGCGGTGGTTCAGTCACATCTTCAGTGACTGACCCTCTGCTATCGCAGGCAAGCCAGCTCCCACATTTTGAGCCTGTTCCGGCCGTTAGACCGGTGCTGGCGCCCGGCGTACATCCGGCTGTTTCCAGCCATCCGCTGCCGCTTCTTCGATGGCTTGCTGGATGGCCTTCTTGCGCCGCTCTTCAGCACGGCGGCTGAAGAACCACACCAGGAACGTCACCAGCGACACCGCCAGCAAAATCAGGCTGGCCACGGCGTTGATCTCGGGTTTGACCCCAAGGCGCACCGCCGAGAACACCTCCATCGGCAAGGTGGTCGAACCCGGGCCCGAGACGAAGCTGGCCAGTACCAGGTCATCCAGGGACAACGCGAAGGACATCATGCCGCCCGCCGCCAGCGACGGCGCGATCATCGGGATGGTGATCAGGAAGAACACCTTCCACGGCCGCGCACCGAGGTCCATGGCCGCCTCTTCGATCGACAGGTCCAGCTCACGCAAGCGCGCCGACACCACCACCGCCACATACGCCGCACAGAACGTGGTGTGGGCGATCCAGATGGTGACGATGCCACGCTCCTGGGGCCAGCCGATCATCTGCGCCATGGCCACGAACAGCAGCAACAGCGACAGACCGGTGATCACTTCCGGCATCACCAGTGGCGCGGTCACCAGGCCACCAAACAGCGTGCGGCCCTTGAACTGGCTGATACGGGTCAGCACGAACGCTGCCAACGTACCCAGCGCCACCGCGGCCACTGCCGTGTAGCAGGCGATTTCCAGGGAGCGCGCCACCGAGCCCATCAACTGGGTGTTGTCCAACAGGCCCACGTACCACTTGATCGACCAACCGCCCCACACCGTCACCAGCTTCGATTCGTTGAACGAATAGATCACCAGGATCAGCATCGGCAGGTAGATAAACAGCAGCCCTACGACCAGCATGAAGCTGGAGAAACTGAAGCGCTTCATACCTTGCCCTCCATCTCTTTGGCTTGGCTGCGGTTAAACAGAATGATCGGCACGATCAGGATCGCCAGCATCACCACCGCCAGCGCAGAAGCCACCGGCCAGTCACGGTTGTTGAAGAACTCTTGCCACAACACTTTACCGATCATCAGGGTTTCCGGGCCGCCCAGCAGTTCCGGGATCACGAACTCGCCCACCACCGGGATGAATACCAGCATGCAGCCGGCGATGATGCCGTTCTTGGACAGCGGCACGGTGATTTTCCAGAAACTGTTGAAGGTGCTCGAACCCAGGTCCGACGCGGCCTCCAGCAGGCTCTGGTCGTGCTTCACCAGGTTGGCGTACAGCGGCAGGATCATAAACGGCAGGTACGAATAGACCACGCCGATATACACCGCGATATTGGTGTTGAGGATCTGCAATGGCTCGTTGATCAGGCCCATGGACATCAGGAAGCCATTGAGCAAGCCGTTGTTGCTGAGGATGCCCATCCACGCATACACGCGGATCAGGATCGCGGTCCAGGTCGGCATCATGATCAGCAGCACCAGCACGGTCTGCATCTCTTTGCGCGCACTGGCAATGGCGTAGGCCATCGGGTAGCCGATCAGCAGGCACAAGGCCGTGCTGAAAAACGCCATCTTCAACGAGCCCAGGTAGGCCGCGATGTACAGCTCGTCGCCGGCCAGCAGGCTGTAGTTGGCCAGGTTGAGCACCACCTCCAGCTTCTGCTCGATGTAGGTGTAGATCTCGGTGTAGGGCGGGATCGCCACGTCGGCTTCGGCAAAGCTGATCTTCAGGACGATGAAGAACGGCAGCATGAAGAACAGGAACAGCCACAGGAACGGAATCCCGATGACCACCTGCTTGCCGCTGGGAATTATTCGGTGCAATCGCCGTTTGAATTTCTTCATGTTCATGAGCGAAGTACCACGCCGCTGTCGTCTTCCCACCACACGTAGACCTGGTCACCCCAGGTCGGCCGCGCGCCACGGCGTTCGGCGTTGGCGACGAAGGACTGCACCAGCTTGCCGCTCGGCAGCTCGACGTAGAACACCGAATGGCCGCCCAGGTAGGCGATGTCATGCACCTTGCCGCTGGACCAGTTGTGCTCGCAGGTCGGCATCTCGGTGGTGACCAGCAGCTTTTCCGGGCGGATAGCGTAGGTCACCGATTTGTCTTCCACCGACGTGGCGATGCCATAACCCACGTAGATATCGCGGTCCAGGTCGGCGCACTTGAGCACTGCGTGGCCTTCGGCGTCATCCACCACCACGGTGTCGAAGATGTTGACGTTGCCGATGAACTCGCACACCAGGCGGCTGGTGGGGGTTTCGTAGATGTCGATCGGGCTGCCGATCTGCGCGATCCAGCCCAGGTGCATGATCGCGATGCGCTCGGCCATGGTCATGGCCTCTTCCTGGTCGTGGGTCACCATCACGCAGGTCACGCCGACGCGCTCGATGATTTCGACGAGTTCAAGCTGCATCTGCGAACGCAGCTTCTTGTCCAGGGCGCCCATCGGCTCATCGAGCAGCAGCAGTTTCGGGCGCTTGGCCAGGGAACGGGCCAGGGCCACCCGCTGACGCTGGCCGCCAGACAACTGGTGCGGCTTGCGCTTGGCGTACTGGCTCATCTGTACCAGCTTGAGCATCTCGGCCACGCGGGCCTCGACTTCGGCCTTGGGGATCTTGTCCTGTTGCAGGCCGAAGGCGATGTTCTGCGCCACGGTCATGTGGGGGAACAAGGCGTAGGACTGGAACATCATGTTGATCGGCCGCTCGTAGGGCGGCATATCGGTGATATCAACACCGTCGAGGAAAATCCGCCCTTCGGTCGGGCGCTCGAAACCTGCGAGCATGCGCAGCAAGGTGGATTTGCCCGAACCCGATCCGCCGAGCAAGGCGAAGATCTCGCCTTTCTTGATTTCCAGGGACACATCGTCCACGGCAATCGTCTCGTCGAACTTCTTCGTGACCCGGTCGATTTTGACCAACACCTTTTTCGGTGTCTGGTCGCCCTCGAGGGCTTTCTTATAGGCGCCGGAGGCAACTGCCATTTACGAAACTCCCAGAAAAAAAGAGTGCAGAACGTCCAATACAGACGAACCTTAGATAGTGTGAGCCTTACTTGCCCGTCTTGACCTTGGTCCAGCTACGGGTCATCAAGCGTTGCACTTTCGGGGGTAGCTCGAAGTTGACAAACGTCCGGTCGAGAACCGCCTGCGGTGGGTAAACCGCTTCGTCGGTGCGTATTGATTGCTCCATCAACGTATCCGACCCTGGGTTAGGGTTGGCGTAGCCGACGTAATCACTGACCTGAGCGATCACTTCAGGTTGCAGTAAATAGTTGATGAAGGCGTGGGCCTCCTTGACGTTGGTCGAGTCCTTGGGGATCGCCAGCACGTCAAACCACAGGTTGCCGCCTTCTTTCGGAATCGCGTAGGCGATGTTTACGCCCTTGCCAGCCTCGCTGGCGCGGGCCTTGGCCTGGAACACATCGCCGGAGAACCCGGCGGCCACGCAGATATTGCCGTTGGCCAGGTCCGAGATGTATTTGGATGAGTGGAAGTAGGTCACGTAGGGACGCACTTTCAGGAGTTTTTCCTCAGCCTTTTTGTAGTCGGCCGGGTTGGTACTGTTGGGGTCCAGGCCCATGTAGTTGAGCACCGCTGGCAGCATTTCATCCGCCGAGTCCATAAAGGACACGCCGCAACTGGCCAGCTTCTTCATGTTTTCCGGCTCGAACAGCACGGCCCAGGAGTCGATTTTGTCGACACCCAGCACTTCTTTGACTTTGTCGACGTTGTAGCCAATGCCGTTGGTGCCCCACAGGTAAGGCACGGCGTATTGGTTACCCGGGTCGTTCTTTTCCAGGCGCTTGAGCAGCGCCGGGTCGAGGTTGGCGTAGTTGCTCAACTGCGCCTTGTCGATTTTCTGGAACGCGCCCGCCTTGATCTGCTTGCCCAGGAAGTGGTTGGACGGCACCACCACGTCATACCCGGTGCGCCCGGCCAGCAATTTGCCTTCCAGGGTTTCGTTGGAATCGAACACGTCGTAGACGGGCTTGATGCCGGTGGCCTTTTCAAAGTTGGCCAGGGTGTCGGGGCCGATATAGTCCGACCAGTTATAAACATGCACAGTCGAAGCCGCCTGCACGCTGACTGCCAACGTGAGACCCGCCCCTACCAGCAAGGCTTTGCGAAATAAAGAAATTGGCAAGTGGAGGTCCTCTTAAATAGTTGGGCCCAAAGTTGTTGCCCGACAACAAAACCGGCGCGCAACTTACCCTCGATAAACCGATCCGGCAAAGCTTTCTGTCATTTAATGGGTGGGAGCGGGCTTGTGTGGGAGCGAGCTTGCTCGCGAAGGCGGCGTGTCAGCCTGCATATGCCTCTACTGACACGCCGCTTTCGCGAGCAAGCCCGCTCCCATTCAAACCCCCTCCCACACCTATCAAGGCTTATTTACCCGACTTGATCTTGGTCCAGCTGCGCGTCAGCAGGCGCTGGGTAGCGGCCGGCAGATCGCTGATTGCATACAGCTTGGCTTTCACTGCATCCGACGGATAGATGCTCGGGTCACCCGAGATATCCTTGCTCACCAGCGGCGTGGCAGCCTTGTTACCGTTCGGGAAACGTACGCTGTTGGTGATTTCAGCCATGACTTCAGGCTTGAGCAGGTAGTTCATGAACTGGTAGGCGGCGTCCAGGTTCTCGGCATCTTTGGGGATGGCGACCATGTCGTAGAAGCTGCCTGCGCCTTCCTTGGGAATGGCGTAGGAAACTTTAACCTTGCCACCGGCTTCAGCCGCGCGGGATTTGGACTGTTCCAGGTCACCCGAGTAACCCACGGCCACGCAGATGTTGCCGTTGGCCAGGTCCGAGATGTACTTGGAGGAGTGGAAGTAACCCACCGAAGGACGGATCTTGAGGAACAGCGCTTCGGCTTCAGCCAGTTGCTTCTTGTCCTGGCTGTCGGTCGGGTAGCCCAGGTAGTGCAGGGCCACCGGGATCATTTCGGTTGGCGAGTCGAGGAAGCTCACGCCACAGCTTTTGAGTTTTTCGATGTTCTCGGGCTTGAACAGCACATCCCACGAGTCGATCTTGTCGACGCCCAGCGCAGCCTTGACCTTGTCCGGGTTGTAGCCGATGCCGATGGTGCCCCACATGTACGGGAATGCGTGCAGGTTGCCTTTGTCGCTGGCATCACCCACGGCCTTGAGCAGGTCGGTGTCGAGGTTCTTCCAGTTTGGCAGCTTGGACTTGTCCAGCTCCTGATACACACCGGCCTTGATCTGCTTGGCCAGGAAGTTGTTCGACGGTACGACGATGTCGTAGCCGGACTTGCCCGCCAGCAGCTTGGCTTCCAGGGTTTCGTTGCTGTCGAAAACGTCGTACACCACCTTGATGCCGGACTCTTTCTCAAAGTTGGCTACGGTGTCCGGTGCAATGTAGTCGGACCAGTTGTAGACGTGCAGCACTTTGTCGGCAGCCTGGGCCGTGCCTGCCATTGCGCCCATCAGGGACAAGGCCAGGAGGGTCTTGCCGGCGTTCTTCAAACCTAATGCCTTCATTCGGTCATGCTCCAATTTTTCTTTTTTGGGCCACATTTTTCTACGTTTCATGGCCCGTCGAAGGGCGACAAAACAGGGCGACAGTCTGGCAAGTTCAGGGGCCGGCTTTCAACCAAAGCCCCGCATTTATCATTACCCGAATGCAACAGCCGCAGCCGCTGCATCCTGAGCCTAGCACTTAGCCCTGCAATGCCGCCAAAGTCAGGTCCAGGCAATGGCGAGCCTTGGTCACCAGCTCGTCAATCTCGGCCTTGCTGATCACCAGCGGCGGCGAAATGATCATAGTGTCGCCCACGGCGCGCATGATCAGGCCATTTTCGAAGCAGAAGGTGCGGCAGATCATACCCACGCCCTTTCCTTCATAACGCTTGCGCGTGGCCTTGTCCTGGACCAGCTCGATCGCACCCAACATGCCGACACCGCGCACTTCGCCCACCAGCGGATGATCCGCCAGCTCACGTAGACGCTTCTGCAAATACGGTGCCGTTTCGTCATGGACGCGGCTGACAATTTTTTCATCGCGCATGATGCGGATGTTTTCCAGGGCCACCGCAGCAGCCACCGGGTGCCCGGAATAGGTGAAGCCGTGGTTGAAATCGCCGCCTTCGTTGAGCACCGCCACCACTTCGTCGCGCACAATCAGGCCGCCCATGGGGATATAGCCCGAGGTCAGGCCCTTGGCGATGGTCATCATGTCCGGCTTGAGATCGTAGAAATCGCTACCGAACCACTCACCGGTGCGGCCAAAGCCACAGATCACTTCGTCGGCGACAAACAGGATGTCGTACTTGGCGAGGATTTCCTTGATGCGCGGCCAGTAGCTTGCTGGCGGCACGATCACACCGCCGGCGCCCTGGATCGGCTCGGCAATAAAGGCACCGACGTTGTCCACGCCCAGTTCCAGAATTTTCTCTTCCAGTTGGTTAGCGGCCCACACCCCGAACTCTTCAGGGCTCATGTCGCCGCCTTCGCCGAACCAGTACGGCTGGGCGATATGCACGATGCCCGGGATCGGCAAGTCGCCCTGCTCATGCATATAAGTCATGCCGCCCAGGCTGGCGCCGGCCACGGTGGAACCGTGGTAGCCATTCTTGCGGCTGATGATGGTTTTCTTGTTCGGCTGGCCCTTGATCGCCCAGTAGTGGCGGACCATGCGCAACATGGTGTCGTTGCCTTCGGAGCCGGAGCCGGTGAAGAACACGTGGTTCATGCCGGCCGGGGCGATATCGGCGATGGCCTTGGCCAGTTCCAGCACCGGCGGGTGGGCAGTCTGGAAGAACAGGTTGTAGTAAGGCAGTTGTTTCATCTGCTTGGCGGCGGCGTCAGCCAGCTCATCGCGGCCATAACCGATGGCCACACACCATAGGCCGGCCATGCCGTCGAGGATCTTGTTGCCTTCGCTGTCCCACAGGTAAACGCCCTTGGCGTTGGTGATGATGCGCGGGCCTTTCTCTTTCAACTGCTTGAAGTCGCTGAACGGCGCCAGGTGATGATCGTTGCTCAGGGCTTGCCATTCACGGGTTTGCGGGTTGTTGCTGGACATACCAATCTCCAAAAAGTAGGTGAAGGTGCGGCCCATCCTGGCCGCACCCGGCGCATCAGACGGCGAAGAGCAGGAATTCCCGCTCCCACGAACTGATCACGCGCTTGAAGTTTTCATGCTCGGCCCGCTTGACCGCGACGTAGCCAGTGATGAATTTGTGACCCAGGTATTTCTCGATGGTCTTGCTGTTTTCCATGCGTTCCAGTGCATCTTCGATGGTCAACGGCAGGCGCAGGTTGCGTCGCTCGTAGCCACGACCGACCACCGGGGCGCTCGGGCTGATGCCTTCGACCATGCCGATATAACCGCACAGCAGGCTGGCGGCGATGGCCAGGTACGGGTTGGCATCGGCGCCCGGCAGGCGGTTTTCCACGCGGCGGTTCTGCGGGCCGGCATCCGGCACGCGCAGGCCCACGGTGCGGTTCTCTTCACCCCACTCCACGTTCACCGGCGCCGAGGTGTCGGGCAGGAAGCGGCGGAACGAGTTGACGTTGGGCGCAAACAGCGGCAACAGCTCGGGGATGAACTTCTGCAGGCCACCGATGTGGTGCAGGAACAGCTCGCTCTTGGAGCCGTCCTCATTGGAGAACACATTTTTGCCGGTGGCGATATCAATGATGCTCTGGTGCAGGTGCATGGCACTGCCGGGCTCGCCGGTCATCGGCTTGGCCATAAAGGTGGCGGCCACGTTGTGCTTGAGCGCGGCTTCACGCATGGTGCGCTTGAACACCAGGATCTGGTCGGCCAGGGACAGGGCATCGCCGTGACGGAAGTTGATTTCCATCTGCGCCGTGCCGTCCTCGTGGATCAGGGTGTCCAGGTCCAGCTCCTGCAGCTCGCACCAGTCGTAGACGTCTTCGAACAGCGGGTCGAATTCGTTGGCCGCTTCTATAGAGAAGGACTGGCGACCGGTTTCCGGGCGGCCGGAACGGCCAATCGGCGGTTGCAACGGGAAGTCCGGGTCTTCGCAGCGCTTGGTCAGGTAGAACTCCATCTCCGGCGCCACGATGGGCTGCCAGCCTTTGTCGGCGTAGAGCTTGAGGACTTTCTTGAGCACGTTGCGCGGCGACAGCTCGATCGGGTTGCCTTGCTTGTCGTAGGTGTCGTGGATCACCTGGGCGGTGGGCTCGATGGCCCAGGGCACCAGGAACACCGCGTTCTGGTCGGGACGGCAGATCATGTCGATGTCGGCCGGGTCGAGCAATTCGTAATAGATGTCGTCTTCGACATAGTCGCCGGTCACGGTCTGCAACAGAACGCTCTCGGGCAGGCGCATGCCTTTTTCGGCAATGAACTTGTTGGTCGGCGAGATCTTGCCCCGGGTGATCCCCGTGAGGTCGCCAATCATGCATTCGACTTCTGTGATCTTGTGGTCTTTCAACCAATCGGTGAGCTGGTCGAGGTTGTTACTCATAAATGCCTCTGGGCTGGGTTTCCTGACATCCATTAAAGGTCAGGCGTTGTTTGACGCGTGTGCGTCTCTTTGTTTCGCCCGCGTTCGGCAGGCATCGCCAAATGCCTGGAAGATCGCGAGGTAGTACGGGTTGGAGCTTACCTGCCATTCGGGGTGCCATTGCACTCCTAATGCAAAAGCGTCTGCAAATGCCTTGCCTTGTTTGAGCGAAAAAGCCTCGATCAGGCCATCCGGCGCGGTCGCTTCGACCTGCAGGCCCGGCGCCAGGCGCTCAACGCCCTGGCTGTGGATCGAATTGACCTGGATCGTGGCCGGCAAGCCCAGGCCCGCCAATACCCCGCCCGGCGTGATCGCCACGGCGTGCGCCGGACCGTACTGGATGTCCAGCGGCTGGGTATCGTCTTCGCGGTGATCAAGCATACCCGGCAACTCATGAACCTTCTGGTGCAGACTGCCGCCCAGGGCCACGTTCATTTCCTGGAAGCCCCGGCAGATCCCCAGCACCGGCACACCTGCGGCAATCGCAGCACGAATCAGCGGCAGGGTGCTCTGGTCCCGTGCAGGATCATGAGCAGTCCCGGGCGCGCTGGCCGGACCGTCGTAATGAAAGGGTTCGATATTGGAAGGGGAGCCGGTAAAGAGAATGCCATCCAGACCGTCAAGAATATTGGCCGGTTCGAACAGCTCCGCCAGGGACGGAATAATCAATGGCAGGCCCTTGGCAGCGACTGCCACGGCGCGGACGTATTTGTCGCCACTGATGTGATAAGCATGCAGACCAACCTGTTTGGAGCAGGCGGTGACGCCGATTAACGGCAGGCCAGACATGAAGCACCCCGGTATTATTGCTGTTATGGGTTTGAATCGAGCTTAGCCTTGTTCATTTTTTTACACAACACCCCCGTAAAAAATACAACACGGCCCGCTCAAGCCTGCTAGTCCCAAGCCGGTCAAACTGGCAAAACTGCCCAAAAAAGCCGCAAAAAACCCCTCAAGGCGCTTTTTTAGGGCAAAAAAGGCCTCGCTTGACTTCGGCAAGCCGTTCGGGTTGACTGAAACCAGAAAAGATCAATGATTGATATTTTTAACAACAAAGGTGTTGCATCATGTCGGTACCCCCGCGTGCCGTTCAGCTTAACGAAGCGAACGCGTTCCTTAAGGATCATCCTGAGGTTCTGTACGTAGACCTTCTAATTGCGGATATGAATGGTGTGGTGCGCGGTAAGCGCATCGAACGCACCAGCCTCCACAAGGTTTACGAGAAAGGCATCAACTTGCCGGCCTCTTTATTTGCCCTGGATATCAATGGCTCAACGGTGGAAAGCACCGGCCTGGGTCTGGACATCGGTGATGCTGACCGAATCTGTTATCCAATCCCCGACACACTGTGCAATGAACCCTGGCAAAAGCGCCCTACCGCGCAACTGCTGATGACCATGCACGAACTTGAAGGTGAACCTTTCTTCGCCGATCCGCGCGAAGTGCTCCGCCAAGTTGTAACCAAGTTTGACGACATGGGCCTGACCATCTGCGCCGCCTTCGAGCTTGAGTTCTACCTGATCGACCAGGAGAACGTGAACGGCCGGCCACAACCTCCCCGCTCGCCGATTTCCGGCAAACGCCCGCACTCGACACAGGTCTACCTGATCGACGACCTCGACGAATACGTCGACTGCCTCCAGGACATTCTGGAAGGTGCCAAAGAGCAAGGCATCCCGGCTGACGCCATCGTCAAGGAAAGTGCCCCGGCGCAGTTCGAAGTGAACCTGCACCACGTCGCCGACCCGATCAAGGCGTGCGACTACGCGGTACTGCTCAAGCGTTTGATCAAGAACATTGCCTACGACCATGAGATGGACACCACCTTCATGGCCAAGCCTTACCCAGGCCAGGCCGGCAATGGTTTGCACGTGCATATTTCGATCCTGGACAAAGACGGCAAGAACATCTTTGCCAGCGAGGATCCCGAGCAGAACGCCGCATTGCGTCACGCGATCGGCGGTGTGCTGGAGACCCTGCCTGCACAAATGGCCTTCCTGTGCCCCAACGTCAACTCCTACCGTCGTTTCGGCGCACAGTTCTACGTGCCGAACTCGCCGTGCTGGGGCCTGGACAACCGCACCGTGGCGATTCGCGTACCGACCGGCTCGTCCGACGCCGTCCGTATCGAACACCGTGTGGCCGGCGCCGATGCCAACCCTTACCTGCTGATGGCTTCGGTCCTGGCGGGCGTGCACCACGGTCTGACCAACAAGATCGAACCTGGCGCACCGGTGGAAGGCAACAGCTACGAGCAGAACGAGCAAAGCCTGCCGAACAACCTGCGCGATGCCCTGCGCGAGTTGGACGACAGCGAGGTGATGGCCAAGTACATCGACCCGAAATACATCGATATCTTCGTCGCCTGTAAGGAAAGTGAGCTGGAGGAGTTTGAACACTCCATCTCCGACCTTGAGTACAACTGGTACCTGCATACCGTGTAAGCGGATGCTGCAATAAATGAACGCTGCAGGCTTATGGCCTGCGGCGTTTTTTATGGCCTGCTATCTCGTTCCTACGCTCTGCGTGGGAATGCAGCCCGTGATGCTCTGCGTCACAACAGCGGACGCAGAGCGTCCTAAGAGGCGTGCCCACGCAGAGCGTGGGAACGATCAAGGTCGCGTACAATGCCCGCTGCCCTGTAGGAGACATCCATGACCCGCCCCGCCGCCCCTCGCAAACCCCGCGCCCGCAGCCAGGCCCGGATCGACGCGATCCTCGATGCTGCCCGCACCCTGCTGGCCGCCGAAGGCGTGGCCAGTCTGTCGATCTACAGCGTGGCCGAACGGGCGCAGATTCCGCCGTCATCGGTGTATCACTTTTTCGCCAGCGTCCCGGCCTTGCTCGAAGCCCTGACCGCTGACATTCACGCCGCCTTCCGCGCCGCGCTGCAAGCGCCGATCGACCACGACAGCCTGCACCACTGGCGCGACCTGTCGCGCCTGGTGGAGTTGCGCATGCTGGCGATCTACAGCAAGGACGCCGCCGCCCGCCAACTGATCCTCGCCCAGCACGGCCTCACCGAAGTGACCCAGGCCGACCGCCAGCATGACCTGGAGTTGGGGGACTTGATGCAGCAAGTGTTCAACCGCCACTTTGAAGTGCCGGTGCTGCCGGCGGATGTGGACGTGTTTGCCCTGGCGCTGGAGCTGAGCGACCGCGTGTATGCACGCTCGGTGCATCAGCATGGGCAGATCACCCCGCGCATGGCGGAGGAAGGGATGCGGGTGTTTGATGCGTATGTGGGGCTTTATTTGCCGGTGTTTTTGCCCAAGCGCCCTCAATGATCGTTCCCACGCTCTGCGTGGGAACGCCTCATAGGACGCTCTGCGTCCGCTCTTGTGACGCAGAGCGTCACGGGGTGCATTCCCACGCGGAGCGTGGGAGCGATCATCACAGTTTAGCGATCGACACCTCGGTGGATTTCACAAAGGCAATCACTTCACTGCCAATCACCAGCTCCAGCTCTTTCACCGAGCGGGTGGTGATCACCGACGTGACGATGCCGGACGCGGTCTGCACGTCGATTTCCGACAGTACGTCGCCTTCGACGATTTCCTTGATGGTGCCTTTGAACTGGTTACGCACGTTGATCGCTTTAATAGTCATGGTGTTATTCCTCAAGGGACAAGTGAGTTAGTGCGCCCAACGCAACTGCGTAGGCAACGGTGAAACAGGTTCCGGCTCAGGCGGCGTGCCGGGCAGTGACAGCACACGGTTAAGCACTTCGGTTTCCAGGGCCGCCAGGCGATGGGAGCCACGGACCCGCGGGCGCGGTAGTTCGACGTGCAGGTCGAGGCCGATTTCGCCGTCTTCGATCAGGATCACCCGGTCGGCAATGGCCACGGCTTCGCTGACGTCATGGGTCACCAGCAACACGGTAAAGCCGTGTTTGCGCCACAGGTTCTCGATCAGTTGCTGCATCTCGATCCGGGTCAGGGCATCCAGCGCGCCCAAGGGTTCATCCAGCAGCAACAAGCGCGGTTGGTGAATCAAGGCGCGGGCCAGGGCCACCCGTTGTTTCTGGCCACCGGACAACGCCGCTGGCCATTCATCGGCACGCTCGGCCAGGCCGACCGCTTCCAACGCCTCCAGGGCCTGGGGTCGCCAGTTGCCCTTAAGGCCCAGGCCGACGTTATCAATGATCTTTTTCCACGGCAGCAGGCGCGCTTCCTGGAACATCAGCCGCGTGTCTTCCAGGGCTTCGCTCAACGCTGCAGAGCCGGCCAGCAACTCGCCGCTGCTGGCTTCATCCAGGCCGGCCAGCAGGCGCAGCAAGGTACTTTTGCCGCAGCCACTGCGCCCGACCACGGCGACAAATTGACCCGCCGGAATATGCAGGTCGATGCCCTTGAGCACTTCCCGCGCGCCAAATGCCTTGCGCAACGTGCGCACTGCCAGCGGGATGCCCCGCAGCAGACGTGGAGGTTGTTGGGCGGTCATGCCGCACCTCCTTTATGCACTTGATAGGCCGGATGCCAGCGCAGCCAAACCCGCTCCAGGCCACGCGCGGCAAGGTCCGCCAACTTGCCGAGTACCGCGTACAGCACAATCGCCAGCACCACCACGTCAGTTTGCAGGAACTCCCGGGCATTCATCGCCAGGTAGCCAATACCGGAACTGGCAGAGATGGTTTCCGCAACGATCAGCGTCAGCCACATAAAGCCCAGGGCAAAACGCACCCCCACCAGGATCGAGGGCAAGGCCCCGGGCAGGATCACCTGGCGAAACAGGCTGAAGCCCGACAAACCATAACTGCGTGCCATCTCCACCAGCGCCGGGTCGACGTTGCGGATACCGTGATAGGTGTTGAGGTAGATCGGGAACAGCGTGCCGAGGGCGACCAGGAAAATCTTCGCCGTTTCATCAATGCCAAACCACAGAATCACCAGCGGGATCAGCGCCAGGTGCGGCACGTTGCGAATCATCTGCACCGAGCTGTCCAGCAGGCGCTCACCCCATTTCGACAGGCCGGTGATAAACCCCAGGGCCAGGCCGATGCCGCCGCCGATCACAAAACCGAGGCCGGCGCGCCAGCCGCTGATGGCCAGGTGCGTCCAGATTTCACCGCTGCTGACCAGGTGCACCCCGGCTGCAATCACCGCGCTGGGGGCCGGCAGAATCCGTGTCGACAACCAGCCCGCCGACACCGACAACTGCCACACCGCCAGCAACAGGATCGGCAGCGCCCACGGTGCCAGTCGATGCAAAATCCGTTGACTGTTCATGACGGCGCCTCAGCTCTGCGACGCGGCTTTGGGAAGAATGTCGTTGGCCACCATTTCGCCAAACGGGCTGACGTAGCCGGCGCTTTTCGGCAGCTCGGGACGTTCGATATCCAGGTGCGGGAACAGCAGCTCCGCGACCCGGTACGACTCTTCCAGGTGGGGATAGCCGGAGAAGATAAAGGTGTCGATGCCCAGGTCCGCGTACTCCTTGACCCGCGCCGCCACGGTCGGCCCGTCGCCCACCAGCGCCGTGCCGGCACCGCCGCGTACCAGGCCGACGCCGGCCCACAGGTTGGGGCTGACTTCGAGGTTGTCGCGACTGCCACCATGCAGGGCGGCCATGCGTTGCTGGCCCACCGAATCAAAGCGCGCCAGGGATGCCTGGGCTCGCGCAATGGTGTCGTCGTCCAGATGGGAGATCAGTTTGTCGGCGGCTTTCCATGCCTCCTCGTTGGTTTCACGCACGATCACATGCAGGCGAATACCGAAGCGCACAGTGCGCCCGAGCTTGGCCGCCTTGGCCCGCACCTGTTCGATTTTTTCCGCCACCGCAGCCGGCGGTTCGCCCCAGGTCAGGACCATTTCCACTTGTTCGGCTGCCAGGTCCTGGGCCGCTTCGGAAGATCCGCCGAAGTACAGCGGCGGCCGAGGTTGCTGGATCGGCGGGTACAGCAGCTTGGCGCCTTTGACGCTGATGTGCTGGCCGTCGTAGTCCACGGTTTCGCCTTCCAGCACGCGACGCCAGATGCGGGTGAATTCCACCGAGGCCTGGTAACGCTCCTCATGGCTGAGGAACAGACCGTCGCCGGCCAACTCCTCCGGATCACCGCCGGTCACCAGGTTGAACAGCGCCCGGCCACCGGACAGCCGGTCCAGGGTCGCCGCCTGCCGCGCCGCCACCGTCGGGGAAATGATCCCGGGGCGCAGAGCGACAAGAAACTTCAAACGCTGGGTCACCGGGATCAACGAGGCGGCCACCAGCCACGAGTCTTCGCAGGAGCGTCCGGTAGGGATCAACACCCCGCCAAAGCCCAGGCGATCAGCGGCCTGGGCCACCTGTTGCAGATAACCGTGATCCACGGCGCGAGCGCCTTCAGCGGTGCCCAGATAATGGCCGTCGCCATGGGTAGGCAGGAACCAGAAAATAGTGAGGCTCATGGAGTTGTCTCCTGAAGAAATCGGATTACGGCGCTTTGGCAACGCTCGCAGGTGGCGTCCAGATCACGTCCTTGATGCTCAAGGGCTTGGGAATCAATTTGAGTTGGTAGAAGCTGTCGGCGATTTTCTGCTGGGCGGCGACCACTGCCGGGGTCAGAAACAGCGCGCCGTAGCCTTGGCGCTTCACCGAAGTCAGGGTGATGTCCGCCGGCAGGCCGAGCAGCGGTGCGACTTGCTCAGTGACTTCCTGGGGGTTGGCCTTGGACCATTCGCCCACGGCGCGCACTTCCTCAATCAGCGCCTTGATCACCTCGGGGTGTTTTTCGGTGTAAGGCTTGGTGGCCAGGTAGAACTGGTGGTTATCGGCAATGCCGGTGGCGTCACGCAGGGTGCGGGCTTGCAGTTGCTTCTCGGCAGCCGCCTGGTACGGGTCCCAGATGACCCAGGCGTCGACACTGCCACGCTCGAAGGCGGCACGGGCGTCGGCGGGTGGCAGGAATACGGTCTGTACGTCGGTGTATTTCAGGCCCGCGTCTTCCAGGGCGCGCACCAGCAGGTAATGCACGTTGGAGCCCTTATTGAGCACGACTTTCTTGCCCTTGAGCTCGGCCACCGATGTGATCGGCGAGTCCTTGGGTACCAGGATGGCTTCGCTGGTCGGCGCTGGCGGTTCGTAGGCGACGTAGAGCAGATCGGCACCGGCGGCCTGGGCGAACACTGGCGGAGTCTCGCCGGTGACGCCAAAGTCGATGGAGCCCACATTCAGCCCTTCAAGCAACTGCGGGCCACCGGGAAATTCGGTCCACTGCACGTTCACGCCCTGGTCCGCCAGGCGTTTTTCCAGGGTGCCCTTGGCTTTGAGCAGCACCAGGGTGCCGTACTTCTGATAACCGATCCGCAGGGTTTCTGCGGCTTGGGCTTGAACAATGGCGCCGAAGGACACAGCCGCAGCAAACAGTGCGACCAGGCCCCGACGCAAGATGACAGTGCGCATGGCGCTCTCCAAATTGACGATGAGGATTGTGGCTGCACCTGCTTGGCCGTTGGCGGCTGAGTAAGGTGAGGGTTTCTGGTATTCGGGTTCGGCTTAGATGCTCCAGCGAGCACTCAACAAACGTTCATTCAACACATGGGGGTCCAGCGGTTGCGGGCGGCGAGCCATGGCGCTGTAGAACTGCTCCAGGGCTTCGCTCAAGCGTTGCTCAAGGATCGGCACCAACTGCGCCTGGGCACTGCCTTCGCCGTAGGCGATCTGGCTGTCTTCGGCAAAAATCCCGTGCAGCAGCTCCTGGGCTTTCAGCGCCGACAGTACTGGTTTCAAGGCGTAATCCACTGCCAGCATGTGGGCAATGCTGCCGCCGGTGGCCATGGGCAACACCACTTTGTGGGCCAGGGCCCGTTCCGGCAGCAGGTCGAGGACGGTTTTCAACGCGCCGGAAAACGAGGCCTTGTACACCGGCGTGGCAATCACCAGACCATCGGCATTGGCCACTTGGGCCAGCAGGTCGAGCACCTTCGGGCTGTCAAAGCGGGCATACAGCAAATCTTCGGCCGGGAAGTCCCGCACCTGATAACTCACCACTTCCACGCCTTGCTGCTGCAACCAGCGCCGGGAATGATCCAGCAAGACCCCGGAGCGGGAACGCTGACTGGGACTGCCACCAAGTGTTACGACCAGCATCTGGAGTTTCCTTGAGCAAGTGTCGGCGGTTCGCAGTGCAGCGATGGCGCCAAGATGGAACAGACCATATCAGCAGATTTATATATCTATAAATCTTATTTATTCATTTGTTTATTCTTAAATTGCATATGAGAAAGAGCATTCGGCGGGCGAAAAAAAAGGCCGTCGAAACGGCCTGAAAACCCCTGCTATGTGAGTCCTGAAATGCGATTAACTTGTGGGAGCGGGCTTGCTCGCGATTGCGGCGTATCAGTCAGCACATTTCTTGCTGAACCACCGCATTCGCGAGCAAGCCCGCTCCCACATTGGATTCGGGTTACCGGTTGGGCTGTGGGGTCAGCCGCAGATAGGGCTTAACCGCACGATAGCCCTTGGGAAAGCGTTTCTTGATCTCTTCCTCATCCTTGAGCGAAGGCACGATCACCACCTCATCACCGTCCTGCCAGTTGGCCGGCGTCGCGACCTTGTAGTTGTCGGTCAGCTGCAGCGAGTCAATGACCCGCAGGATTTCGTGAAAATTACGCCCGGTGCTGGCCGGGTAGGTGATGGTCAGGCGAATCTTTTTGTTCGGGTCGATCACGAACAGCGAACGCACAGTAAGCGTGTCATTGGCATTGGGATGGATCAGGTCGTACAGGTCCGAGACCTTGCGGTCGGCATCGGCCAGGATCGGGAAGTTGACGACGGTGTGCTGGGTCTCGTTGATGTCCTCGATCCACTTGTGGTGGGAGTCCACCGGATCCACCGACAGGGCAATGGCCTTGACCCCACGGTTGGCGAACTCGTCCTTGAGCTTGGCGGTAAAACCCAGCTCGGTGGTGCACACCGGGGTGAAGTCCGCCGGGTGGGAAAACAACACACCCCAGCTGTCGCCCAGCCACTCGTGGAAACGAATCTTGCCAGCGCTGGAATCCTGTTCAAAGTCGGGGGCGATATCGCCCAGTCTGAGGCTCATGGTGTGGCTCCTGATGAGTGCTTATGGGAACCACTGTGCCTGTGCTGAATAATTTTTAAAAAGAATAAATATCAATTTATTTAGACGATAAAGGAATATTAAAAGTCTGTTCACTGGACCGCGGCAGAGGCGTAGACCAACATGCACCCAAGGTTCGAGAAGGCCTTGAGACGCTGTAAAAAAGAGGGATTCAGGAAGGGCTTGCGGGGGTGAGCCTGACTTGTGCAAAACGAGCAAAAAAAAACCTCGCGTTTATCGCGAGGTTTTTTCTTAACTTGGCTTACAGGAAGCTGTAAGTGTAGTTAAAGATCAGACGAGTCTGATCCTGATCCTGAATGCCGGTACCGCTACCGCGGTAGACACCATGACGCAGCGTAGTACCGAAACCTTTCAGCGCGCCCTGTTGAATGGTGTAGTCGACACGCATATCGCGTTCCCACTCGGACTGATCGCTGCCACCGTTCTTGGCTTTGATGTTGTCGCCATGCAGGTAAGCAATCGAGGTTTTCAAACCTGGAACGCCCAATGCAGCGAAGTCATAGGAGTACTGGCCGAAGGTGGTGTTTTCACCCGCACGTACGAAGGAGTTGATCATGCTGTCGGTGAAGAGGTAGAAACTGGAACCCCCGGCACCTTCGTTACGGCCATTGCCGTCAACCACACCGCCCTGGTTCAACCAAACGAAACCGCCGTCATCGTTGACACGCTGGTGACCGACCATGAACGCGCTGCCACCCAGGGAGTAGGTGAACATGGCGCTCCAGGTTTTGTTATTAACCTCGCCAGCATCCTTCGCGTAACCACCATTGTTGTTGAACTGGTAGCCAGCCTGACCGTTCTTACCGTCGGAGCTGCTATCGAAGTAGCGCACGTCGGTTTTGAACGACTGGCCTTCGGTGATCGGGTAGACGTGAACCAGACCCAGGAAGTGCTGCTTATAGAAGTCTTCCAGGTTGGCGTAGTAGTACTGCAAGGTCAGGTCTTTGGTGACCTTCCAGTCAGCACCACCATAACGGAACTGGTTGCTTTCCTGACTAGCACCGGCAACAGACAGGCCCGTGCTGTTGGTCGAAGCACGCCCGGTAGCGTGCTCAAGCTGACCGGCGTTGAACGTTACATTGTCGATTTCTTTGGAGGTGATAGTGCCACCGTCAAAGGTTTGTGGCAGCAGACGACCATCGCTTGCGATCACGACCGGCAGGTTTGGCGCCAGAGCGCCACCCAGGTGGGCTTCGGTCTTGGAGAAGCGAGCTTTTACGTTGGCGCTTGCGCTGCTCCAACTGCTCACGGCCGAACCGTCGGTGTCGCTTGGAACAAAGGAGTTGCTGTCTGGGTGGTGACCACGGCCACCGTCCAGGTGAAAGCCGACCAATGCCTGGGCATCGATACCAAAGCCAACTGTGCCCTCAGTGAAACCAGACTGGACGTTGAACTTCAGGCCAGTGGCCGTTTCGCGCTGGTCAGCACCGCCTTCGCGTTGATCGTTATCAAAATACAGGGTCCGAGAACTGACGGATGCCTTGGTGTCTTCAACAAAACCAGCGGCGCCTGCTTGCTGAGCCAAAACCCCAGCCGCGATGGCGAACGCCAATGTGGACTTCTTCATGTACCGCTCCTCTCGTTTCTAATTTTTGTAGTTCTTTGGTCTCGGGTCTGACGCCCTCGATCCACAGATGCGCGATTAGCGCCAGATAGTGACTGACAAGTCAATCGTAACCTTGTGTGTCTACTACTTTCGTCTAACCGCAGTTGATTTGGTCCTTGCAGGGTAATGAGTTTTTCATACACCCAAAAAGAATTATTTCATCCTTTTTCATACCATTCAGGAATAACACCTTCCATGGAGCAACCAGCCCGCAGTGGGGTATCGCTCCATAAGCTAATTCCTAAAGGGTATTTGTTGGCCATTTTTTAGATCGTTTAGTGTGAGCAGAATCCCGCACACGTCACTCACGATCAAAAAGGCGACGCCATCATGGCCAAACGCGCATCCTCTAGTCAATTTGTTACAGTTTTACTATCGCTTACACTTTCTATTGGCGTGCAGGCAGCCAACCTCACCATCGGCTACCAGACCGGCATCGATCCGAGCAAAGTGCCCCAGGCCGATGGCCTTTACGAACAAGCCATTGGCGAGAAAATCGACTGGCGCCGCTTCAACAGTGGCCCGGAAGTCATCACCGCGATTGCCTCAGGCGATGTGCAGATCGGCAATCTCGGCTCCAGCCCGTTGGCGGCCGCCGCATCCCGTAATCTACCCATTGTGGCGTTCATCGTATCGGCTCAAATCAATAGTTCTGAAGCTTTGGTAGTGCGTAACGGTAGCCAAATTGACGCACCCAAGGACCTGATCGGCAAAACCATTGCCACTCCTTTTGTCTCCACATCCCACTACAGCCTGCTCGGGGCCTTGAAACACTGGGGCCTGGACACCCGCCAGGTGAAAGTGGTGAACCTGCAACCGGCGCAAATTGCCGCAGCCTGGAAACGCGGGGATATCGACGGCGCCTTTGTCTGGTCGCCGGCCCTGGGAGAAATCCGCAAGACCGGCAAGACGTTGACCGACGCCACCGAGGTGGGCCAATGGGGCGCGCCGACGTTCGAGGTGTGGGTAGTGCGCAAGGACTTTGCCGAGAAACATCCGGAGGTCGTGGCCAAGTTTGCCAAGATCACCCTGGATTCGTTTGCCGACTATGCAGCCAATAAAAGCAGCTGGACGGTGGATTCCGCCCCGGTGCAAAAGATCGCCCGGTTGACCGGCGCAAACGCCGCAGACATCCCCGAACTGCTGGAAGGCAGCACCTTCCCCGATGCACAGGCGCAGCGAACCGACGCCTTGCTCAATGGTGGGACAGCCAAGGCCATTGGGGAGACGGCGAAGTTTCTTAAGGAACAAGGGAAAGTAGAGACCGTGTTACCGGACTATTCGGCCTATGTGACCGGAAAATTCATCAAAGAATAAACCCGGACAAAGAATGTGGGAGCGGGCTTGCTTGCGAAGGCAGTGTGCCAGTCAATAAATGCGCTGACTGACACACTGCCTTCGCGAGCAAACCCGCTCCCACATTAGGTATTGGGTGTACCGAATACCGTGTTTACAGGGTCTTTTCGAAGATCTTCGAGTTACGCTGGAAGTTGTACAACGAGGCCCGCGCCGACGGCAGGCGATCCACGCTGCTCGGCACAAAGCCGCGCTCGCGGAACCAGTGGGCGGTGCGGGTCGTCAGCACGAACAAGGTCTTCAAGCCTTGGGTGCGGGCGCGGGTTTCGATGCGCTCCAACAGCTCATCGCCACGGCCGCCATGGCGATACTCCGGATTGACCGCCAGGCACGCCAGTTCGCCAGCATCCGAGTCGGCAATCGGGTACAGCGCAGCGCAGGCGATGATCATGCCTTCGCGTTCCACTACGCTGAATTGCTCGATTTCCCGCTCCAGCACTTCCCGGGAGCGGCGTACCAGAATGCCCTGTTCTTCCAGCGGGCTGATCAGGTCCAGCAAGCCGCCGACATCTTCAATCGCCGCCTCACGCACCAGCTCGAACTGCTCCTGGGCCACCAGCGTACCGCCGCCGTCGCGGGTAAAAAGCTCGGTCAACAGCGCACCGTCCTCGACATAACTGACGATATGGCTGCGCCCTACGCCCCCACGACAGGCCTCGGCCGCCGCATCCAGCAGTTCGGCCTGGTAATTGTTGCCCAGGCGCTGCAGGTGCGCCGGTACTTGTTGGGGACGCAGTTCGCGCACCAGCCGGCCGTTTTCGTCGATCAGGCCCAGGTCTGCGCCAAACAGCAGCAACTTGTCGGCGCCCAGGTCGATGGCAGCGCGGGTGGCCACATCTTCACAGGCCAGGTTGAAAATCTCCCCGGTCGGCGAATAGCCCAGGGGCGACAGGACGACAATGGAGCGTTCGTCGAGCAGGCGATTGATACCCTTGCGGTCGACCCGGCGCACTTCGCCGGTGTGGTGGTAGTCGATGCCGTCCAGCACGCCGATAGGCCGCGCGGTCACCAGGTTGCCACTGGCCACCCGCAGGCGCGAGCCCTGCATCGGCGAGGACGCCATGTCCATGGACAGCCGCGCTTCGATAGCGATACGCAGGTGGCCGACCGCGTCGATCACGCACTCCAGGGTCGCGGCATCGGTGATGCGCATCCCATCGTGGTAATGCGGGGTCAGGCCGCGAGCGGCGAGGCGGGTTTCGATTTGCGGGCGCGAACCATGCACCAGTACCAGGCGCACGCCGAGGCTGTGCAGCAGCACCAGGTCATGGACGATATTGCCGAAGTTGGGGTGATCTACACCATCACCCGGCAGCATGACCACAAAGGTGCAGTCACGGTGGGCATTGATGTAGGGCGAAGCGTGACGAAGCCAATTGACGTATTCGGGCATAAAACCTGGGCCTGTAATAAAAAGCAGCCAAAAAAGGATGAATCGCTAAACGCACAGCGGGCTGATGGTTATCGTCGGAACAGGCTTGGCGACACGCTCGCTCTCCTTTTAAGTACGGGATGCAATGGGGTTAATTTATGCAGGCTTGAGGCAGTAATGTTCAATCAATTCCCGCAATAGACGCACTGTAGGCGTCAAGCGTGACATTTCAAGGTACTCGCCCGGCTGGTGGGCGCAGGCGATGTCCCCAGGGCCGAGTACCAGGGTTTCACAACCAAGGCGCTGAAGATAAGGCGCTTCAGTGCCGAACGCTACTGCTTCGGCACGATGACCGGTCAATCGTTCCGCGACCCGCACCAGTTCGGCGTCTTCAGGCTGCTCGAAGGGCGGCACTTCGGGGAACAGCGGCGCGTAGTCGATCTGCACCTGATGGCGCTCGGCGATGGGCCGCAGTTTCTGGCGGATGGCCTCGCGCAACACCTGGGGATCCATGCCGGGCAAGGGCCGCAGGTCGAACTCCAGGGAGCACTGGCCGCAAATGCGGTTGGGGTTATCGCCGCCGTGGATGCAGCCAAAATTCAAGGTCGGCTGGGGCACGCTGAACTGTGGGTTGCGGTACTCCCGCTGCCAGGCCAGGCGCAGGCCGCGCAGCTCACCCATGGCGTCATGCATGGCTTCAAGGGCGCTGTGGCCCAGGCTCGGGTCCGACGAATGGCCACTGCGGCCGAGGATATCAATGCGCTCCATCATCACGCCTTTGTGCAGGCGGATCGGCTTGAGGCCTGTGGGCTCGCCAATCACCGCGGCACGCCCCAGCGGGCGTCCGGCTGCAGCCAGGGCGCGGGCGCCGGCCATGGAGCTTTCTTCATCACAGGTGGCGAGAATCAGCAGCGGCTGCTTGAACGGTTGATCCAACAGCGGCAGGACCGCTTCGATGGCCAGCGCGAAAAACCCCTTCATGTCGCAACTACCCAGCCCTACCCAACGGCCGTCGACTTCCGTCAGCTTCAGCGGATCGGTCTGCCACAGCGCTTCGTCGTACGGCACCGTATCGCTGTGCCCCGCCAGCACCAGGCCACCGGGGCCGCTGCCGAAGCTGGCCAACAGATTGAATTTGCCGGGGCTGACTTGCTGGATATCGCAGGCAAAACCCAGGTCGCCAAGCCAGGTGGCAAGCAAGTCGATCACCGGGCGGTTGGTCTGGTCGAGAGACGCTTGGGTACAACTGACAGAGGGCGCGGCAATCAGGGCGGCAAATTGTTCTTTCATGGACGGTAAAGGCATGCGCTGTCTCTCAACTTCCACAGATGAAACCCATCATAGAACCATCTGCGCTGCACAATAAACCCGTTGCGGCACGTTGCCCGGCTCAGTCCTGTACACTGCACGACCTTGGCAGCCACCTATTCTCCCGGCTGCACTCCCGATCCTGGATGTTCCGGCCATGCAAAAAGAAACCGAAATCAAGCTCCGCGTCAGCCGCGAGACCCTCGCCGCGCTGCGTGAGCACCCGCTCCTGAAAAAACGCAACAAAAGTGGCTGGGAACGCCGTGAGTTGATGAACCAGTACTTCGACACCCCCGAGCGCGACCTGGCCCAGGCCAAGGTTGCCCTGCGCCTGCGCAAGGATGGCGACGAAGTGATCCAGACCCTCAAGACCCGCGGCCACAGCGTTGCCGGCTTGTCGGAGCGTAATGAATACGACTGGAAACTGGCCAAGGCCAAGCTCGACGTGAAAAAACTCGACGGCGAATGCTGGCCCGAGCAACTGGCCGAGCTGGACAAAAAGACCCTCAAGCCGATCTTCACCACCGACTTCGTGCGTGAACGTGCCGAGATCGCCTGGGGCCGTGGCAAGGCCAAGGTGGTGATCGAAGCCGCCCTGGACCTGGGCCATGTGATTGCCGGCAAGCAGAAGGAAGAAATCTGCGAGCTGGAGCTGGAGCTGCGCGAAGGCGAACCTGCCGCCCTGCTGGAACTGGCTGCCGAACTGGCCCAGACCCTGGCGCTGATGCCCTGCGATATCAGCAAGGCCGAGCGCGGTTATCGCCTGTTCGACGCCAACAGCTATTCCCTGAGCCTGCCGGCCCCGCAACTGCAACCAGAAATGCCCCTGGACGACGCCTTCGCCGCGCTGACCTGGCATTTGCTGGGCAGCAGCCAGCGCCTGGCCGAACAGTACCGTTTCAACGGGCACTGGCGCCTGTTGCAGGACTGGGTAGACAACCTCGCCGAAATGCGCGCCCTGATCGGCAGCCTTGGCCAGGCCGCGCCACGCCAATCCACCAGCGAACTGCGCAGCGCCCTCGACGCCCTGCTGGAAGACTGGCGCCCGCTGGTCCAGGCCGGTGAAGACGATGAAGACGTGCGCAAGGCCGCGCCGGAACAGTTCCTCGAAGAATTGACCGACGTGCGCTGGGGCCTGTTCTCACTGAACACGTCCCGCTGGCTGCTGGCCCGCACCTGGACCCTGGAGCGCAATGTGCGCGGCAACCGCCAAGGTGCGGCCCAGGTCGCCAACTGGCTGCCACGTCTGCTGGCCGACGAAGCCGTCGCCCTGCGCCTGCCGCGCTACCAGCAACAGCCGGAAGACCTGGCCGAGCAACTGCCGCGCATCGAGCGTCTGCAGGCCTGGCTGCACCATGCCCGTCACCTGCTGGAGGTTCCAGAACTGGATCGCTTGTACGGTGAACTGAACAAGTTGGCGGCACTGGCCAACCAGCCGATCACCGATGAGTCGCTGGATGCGCGGATGCATCAGGTGATTGCGGTGTATCAGAACCGTGCCTGGAAGACCTTGTTGCGCATGTAAGATTGCTTTCGCGGGCAAGCCCACACACATTTGACCGAGCTTTCTAAAGTAGACCGGTTTGAAGGTGGGCTTGCCCGCGATGACACCCGCCCTCTCACCGCAACACTGGCAGACTGGTAGTGGACTTGATCTCCGACAGTGCCACAATCGAGTTGACCTCCTGTATCCCCGGCACCATCGACAGTTTCTCGAAGAAGAAACGCTCATATGCCTCGATATCCGAGGTGACAATGCGCAGTAGAAAATCCACCGACCCCATCAGCACATAACACTCCAGCACTTGCGGGAACCCGCGAATCGCCTCGGTGAATTCCGTGAAGTTGGAACGCCCGTGGGCGTTGAGTTTGACCTCGGCAAAGATCTGCGTGTTAAGGCCGATTTTCTTGCGGTCGAGCAACGTCACCTGGCCTCGAATCACCCCCTCCTCCTTGAGCCGCTGGATCCGTCGCCAGCAGGGCGACTGCGACAGGCCGACCTGTTCGGCAATCTGCGCGCTGGAGAGCGATGCGTCTTCCTGGAGCAGCGCCAGAATCCGGCGGTCGTAGATATCCAACTCACTGTGCATAAAAATACCTTTCAATCCATATTCTGCGAATTACCTGATTCATTTATAAGGCATATCACTCCAACATGGATAAGAAATACCCCACAGCCCATGTAAAAATTTCTCCAGTCAAACTCGGAGAACGGCCATGCATTCAGTCCCCGCCAGCCCAGCCACGCGCCTCGACGCCTGGGCAGTCAGCAACAGCCATTGCCAGGCGCGCTATCAGATCCTCGCCGAGGCTGAACCCGATGTGCTGTGTCGGATCCTCAATTACTTCGCCTTGCAGTTTTTGGTGCCACAACAGGTGAGCGTGACACGCGACGAAGACCTGCTGAACATCGACGTGGTGATGGATGGCCTGAGCTGGCACCGCGCCCAGGTGATCGGCGAAAAACTTCGTAACCTGATCAGCGTGTGCTCGCTCGAACTGCAACCCGTTGAATCCACGAGGCTGCAAACCGTACAGGCAGTGGCGCAGTAAAAAGCGGCAACAACCCTCGGGGCGACAGCAACCAGGACCGGACTAGCCTTGGCGCTACCACTTGAAACCGCCCAGGAAACCACCATGCCCGCTGCGCCAGAACTTCAGGATCGCAGGCTTTGCCTCGACGAACTGCTGCCCGCCCTCACCGCCCACGGCATGCTCGACAACGCCCTGGCCGAGCGCTTGCGGCGCACCCCGGGCAATGGCTTGCACCCGCTGGAATTGCTTGCCAATCAGTCACTGCCCGATCCCGCCCGGCCCGGCATGGCGCTGTCCCTGGAGCAACTGACGCAATGGCTCGCCAGTCATGTGGGGCAACCCTATCTGCGCATCGACCCGCTGAAAATCGACGTAGCAAGCATGGTGCCCCTGATGTCCCACGCCTTCGCCCAGCGCCACCATATCCTTGCCGTCGCCCTTGATCGCGACAGCGTGACGGTGGCCAGTGCCGAACCGTACCTGCGAGAGTGGGAGGCCGGCCTGGCCCACGTGTTGAAACGCTCGATCAAGCGCGTACTGGCCAACCCCCAGACGATCCGCAGTTGTACCCAGGAGTTCTTCCGGCTGGCCCGGTCGGTCAGCGGGGCCGACCAGACCACCCCCACGGCGGTCCCTGCCGAACAACTGCTGCACCTGGGTGCCGGCGACCAGGAGCCCGATGCCAACGATGCGCACATCGTCAACATTGTCGACTGGTTGCTGCAATTTGCCTTTGGCCAGCGCGCCAGCGATATCCATATCGAACCCGGCGGCGACCAGGGCCGCGTGCGCTTCCGTATTGATGGGTTGCTGCACGATGTCTATCAGTTTCCGCCCCAGGTCACGACCGCCGTGGTCAGCCGCCTGAAAAGCCTCGGCCGGATGAATGTCGCCGAGAAGCGCAAACCCCAGGACGGCCGGGTCAAGACCAAGACGCCCACGGGTATCGAAGTGGAACTGCGCCTTGCGACCCTGCCCACGGCCTTCGGCGAGAAGCTGGTGATGCGGATTTTCGATCCCCAGGTGCTGCTTCAGGACTTCCCGCAGTTGGGACTGTCGGCCGATGACCTGCAGCGCTGGCAACATATGACCGGCCAGGCCAACGGTATCATCCTGGTCACAGGTCCCACCGGATCAGGCAAGACCAGCACGCTCTATACCACCCTGCGGCAGCTGGCGACCCGCACGGTCAACCTGTGTACGGTGGAAGATCCGATCGAGATGGTGGAGCCCGCCTTCAACCAGATGCAGGTCCAGCACAATATCGACCTGACCTTTGCCAGCGGCATCCGCGCGCTGATGCGCCAGGATCCGGACATCATCATGATCGGCGAGATCCGCGACCTGGAAACCGCTGAAATGGCGATCCAGGCGGCATTGACCGGCCACCTGGTGCTGTCGACCCTGCACACCAACGACGCCCCCAGCGCGATCAGTCGCCTGCTGGAACTGGGCATCCCCCATTACTTGATCAAGGCCACATTAATTGGGGTCATGGCCCAGCGTCTGGTGCGCCGGTTGTGCCCGCACTGTAAAAGCCCGGTGGCACTGAACCAGGACGATTGGCGCAGCGCCACCCAGTCCTGCACGCCGCCCCCCGCCAGCGTATACCGGGCCAACGGATGCGCAGAGTGTCGGGAAAGTGGCTATCGTGGACGCATCGGGGTCTACGAGATCATGCTGATGAATGACGCGGCGAAGGCCCTGGTCAGCGCCGATACCGATCTGCAGGCCTTGCGTCGCGAGGCGCTCAAGGGCGGCATGCACAGCCTGCGATTGTCGGGCGCCCACAAGGTTGCGGCGGGGCTGACCACCCTGGAAGAAGTGTTAAGGGTCACGCCTGCGAACGAGTAAACCGTTCTTATCTGCGACAAGCCCGTTACAATCGACAGACCTCGCGTTACCGCCACCACCAGACAAGGAATCGTTATGCAGATCGGAACAGTGCTTCTTCTCTTCGTAGGCTTGGCCATCGCCATCCTGTTCATGGGCTTCAAGGTCGTACCCCAGGGCTACCAGTGGACAGTGGAGCGCTTCGGCCGCTACACCAATACGCTCAAGCCGGGCCTGAATATCATCATTCCGGTGATGGACCGCATCGGTCGCAAGATCAACGTCATGGAAAGCGTGCTGGATATTCCACCTCAGGAAGTGATCACCGCCGATAACGCCACGGTGCAGATCGACGCAGTGTGTTTCTTCCAGGTGGTGAACACCGCCCAGGCGGCGTACGAGGTGAACAACCTCGAACATGCGATCCGCAACCTGCTGCAAACCAATATCCGTACGGTGCTCGGCTCCATGGAGCTGGACGCCATGCTCAGCCAGCGCGACGGCATCAACGAGAAGCTGCTGCGCACGGTCGATGAAGCCACTGCTCCCTGGGGCATCAAGATCACCCGTATCGAGATCAAGGACATCAGCCCGCCTGCCGACTTGATGGCTGCCATGTCCGGTCAGATGAAGGCCGAGCGGATCAAGCGTGCCCAGATCCTCGAAGCCGAAGGCCTGCGGGCTTCTGCAATCCTGACCGCTGAAGGCAAGAAACAGGCGCAGATCCTCGAGGCTGAAGGGGGTCGTCAGGCCGCGTTCCTCGAATCCGAAGCCCGTGAACGTCAGGCCGAGGCGGAAGCCCGCGCTACGCAGGTCGTGTCGGAAGCGATTGCCACCGGTAACGTGCAGGCCATCAACTACTTTGTCGCGCAGAAATACATTGATGCCCTGGGCAAGCTGGCCTCGGCCAACAACAGCAAAGTGATTCTGATGCCGCTGGAGGCCAGCCAGGTCATCGGTGCGGTGGGCGGCATCGGCGAAATCGTCAAGGCTACCTTCGACAACAAGAAAGCCTGAGGCCGGCACCATGTGGGAATTCCTGCAACACCTGTCGTTCTGGGATTGGCTGGCGCTGGGCACGGTGCTGTTGATTCTTGAAGTGTTTGGTGCCGGCGGTTATCTGCTGTGGATGGGGATCGCGGCGGCGGCCGTTGGCGTACTCAAGTTCCTGATTCCGGGGCTTGGGCTGGAACTGCAACTGCTGCTGTTTGCCGTGCTGTCCATACTGACGGCGGTGTACTGGTGGAAGCGCCAGCGCAGCAGTGCCAAGGCCAGCGACCAGCCAGGGCTGAATATGCGCGGATCGGAGCTGGTTGGCCGCACCTTTGTGGTGCATCAGGCAATTATCGACGGTCGGGGCAAGATCAAGGTCGGTGACGGCGTCTGGATGGTCACCGGCCCCGATGCGCCTGTAGGGGCTCAAGTACGGGTGATTGGTCAGGACGGCGTGATTTTACGGATCGAAACTGTTTAGTCCGTCATGGAACTAGGCTGGGTTATCTACAATCAAACCGTTCAGATAACCCAGTCGGAGTCACCCATCATGCGTCTCAAATATGCTGTCGCCACCCTCGCCGTGCTCTCTCTCCCAGTTGGATCGGCCATGGCCGATAGCTTCTGGCGTAATGTCATCTCATCGGGCGCCACCACCGGCTCCACGTACCTGACCTTCAAGGACCACAAGCTGGTAGTCGCCGCCCAGGACGACGCCGGTAGCTTCGTCGCCAGCGACGGCGGCATCCGTGGCCCTTACCTGGAAGCCGCCATGCAGAAAGTGCGTGCCGACAACCCCGGCCTGAAGGCCACTGACATGGAACTGGCCAACGCCATCCTGGCGAAGAACGCCATCGCCGCCGAGTAATACACGACACGCAAAAAAGCCGCTTGTGAAGCGGCTTTTTTGCGCTCGTCGTTCGACGATTCGTTCACGGACGACAGGCTATATTCAGTTGCCCCGTGCGACGATACCGGGGTTGATATGAGCTTTTATTCTTAGTTCTTCTTAAAACGGATGCCTTCAACGTCATGAGCCAACTGCCCTTCCTGCCGTTTTCAAAGCCTACCATTGATGAAGCCACCATCGCGGCGGTCGGTGATGTGTTGCGTTCCGGCTGGATCACCAGCGGGCCCAAGGTGCAGGCGTTCGAAACGCAGCTGTCGGACTATTTTGGCGGCCGGCCGGTACGCACCTTCAACTCCGGCACCTGCACCATGGAGATTGCCTTGCGCATCGCCGGTGTCGGGCCGGGGGATGAAGTGATCACCACGCCGATTTCCTGGGTGGCAACGGCCAATGTGATTCTGGAGGTGGGCGCCACGCCGGTGTTTGCCGATATTGATCCGGTGACCCGCAATATCGACCTGGCCCGACTGGAAGCGGCTATTACGCCGCGCACCAAGGCGATCATTCCGGTGTACCTGGCCGGCCTGCCGCTGGACATGCCGATGCTTTACGCGCTGGCCAACAAGTACGGTCTGCGGATCATCGAGGATGCCGCCCAGGCGCTGGGCTCCCGTTGGGATGGCCAGCGCATTGGCGCCACCGGGGATTTTGTCTCGTTCAGTTTCCAGGCGAACAAGAACATCACCTGTTCCGAAGGCGGTTGCCTGGTATTGAACAATGCTGAGGAAGCGCGCTTGGCGGAGAAGTACCGCCTGCAAGGCGTGACCCGCAGCGGGTTTGATGGCCTGGACGTGGATGTATTGGGCGGCAAGTTCAACATGACCGATATCGCCGCCGCCATTGGCCTGGGCCAGTTTGCCCATATCGAGCAGATAACTGCCCATCGCCAAGCGCTGGCCCGGCATTATTTCGAGTGTTTTGGTAGCGATTTCGAGACAACGTACGGCGCGCAATTACCGCCTGCGGACTTTGAAAACAGCAACTGGCACCTGTTCCAACTGGTACTGCCTGAGCGTGGGGATGGCCTGCCGGCCCGCGCCACGTTTATGGAGCGCATGCAGGCTCAGGGCGTGGGCATCGGCTATCACTACCCACCGATCCACTTGCTGAGTTTGTATCGGGCACAGGGATTCAGGGAAGGCATGTTCCCGGTAGCGGAAAAAGTCGGGCGTTTGATTGTGTCGTTGCCGATGTTTACGGCGATGACCAAGGCGGATGTGGAGCGTGCTGTCGCAGCGGTGAAGCAGGCGCTCAAGCCCTGACCTTTGCAGGAGCCGGCTTGCCGGCTCCTACAGGGGGCGGTGTTACTCGCCGATGGCGGCTTTATAGCCAGCGGCATCCAGCAGCTTGTCCAGTTCGGCGGCATTGCTTGGCTTGACCTTGAAGATCCAGGCTTCGTACGGCTTGTCATTGAGCGACTCAGGGGCATCGGCCAAGGCCTCGTTGACCGCAATCACTTCGCCCGACACTGGTGAATAAATATCCGAAGCAGCCTTCACCGACTCCACAACGCCTGCTGCGTCGCCTGCAGCGAACACTTTGCCCACCTCAGCCAACTCAACAAAAACCACATCACCCAATGCTTCCTGGGCGTGATCGGAGATCCCGACGGTCACACTGCCGTCAGCTTCCAGGCGTGCCCATTCGTGGCTTTCGGCAAAACGTAGTGCGGCAGGGATATCGCTCATAGTCTGTGTCCTCAAAAAGAAATGTCAGCGGCCATTGGCCCGGAAAAGATTAGATCAAGGTTTTACCATGGCGCACGAAGGTCGGTTTGACCACTCGCACCGGGTACCACTTACCGCGAATTTCTACCTCGGCACGGTCGGCGGTTGCCATCGGTACACGCGCCAGGGCAATGGATTTGCTTAGCGTAGGAGAGAAACTACCACTGGTGATCTCTCCTTCGCCAACATTGGCGATACGAACCACTTGATGAGCGCGCAAAACCCCGCGTTCTTCCAGCACCAGGCCTACCAGTTTGAGCTGCACCCCGGCCGCACGCTCGGCTTCCAGGGCGGCGCGCCCGATGAAATCGCGGCTGACGGGTTCCCAGGCGATGCTCCAGGCCATGTTGGCGGCCAACGGTGACACATTCAGGTGGATATCCTGGCCGTAGAGGTTCATGCCGGCCTCCAGGCGCAGGGTATCGCGAGCACCGAGGCCGATGGGCGAGATGCCCGCGCCTACCAGGTCGTTGAAAAACCCCGGGGCCTGATCGGCAGGCAGGACGATTTCCAGGCCATCTTCGCCGGTATAGCCCGTGCGCGCGATAAACCAGTCACCGTCGGCACGCCCCTCGAAAGGCTTGAGCTGTTGGATCAACACGCCGCGAGACTGGGTGACCAACTCGGCAATCTTGTGCCGGGCCTGGGGGCCCTGGATCGCCAGCATGGCCAGGTCCGGGCGTTCGCGCATCAGCACCTGGTAGCTGCCCAACTGGCTCTGCATCCAGGCGATATCCTGGTCGCGGGTGGCCGCATTGACCACCAGCCGGTAACCCTCTTCGGTGCGGTAGACAATCATGTCGTCCACCACCCCGCCCTGCTCGTTGAGCATGGCGCTGTACAGCGCATGGCCGCAGCCATGCAAACGATCGACATCATTGGCCAACAGGTACTGCAGCCATTCCCTGGCCTGCAGGCCCGAGATATCGATCACGGTCATGTGGGAGACATCAAACACCCCGCAGTCACGGCGCACCTGATGGTGCTCCTCGACTTGCGAGCCGTAGTGCAGAGGCATATCCCAACCGCCAAAATCGACCATTTTCGCGCCAAGGGCGAGATGCAGGTCATACAGAGGCGTACGCTGTCCCATGGGTTTCTCCTTCCGGGCGTGGCGAAGGTGCGGACGGTTGCTGTTCGGGCTACACACCTTGAAATACAAGGCTTGCAGCCACAATCAGCAGCCCAACCCGAAAGACGGGCCGCACCGAATGCCGCGCATTGTAGCCTCAAGCCGTAGGACTGACACCTAACCGATTCGTCGCGCCGAACGTCGGATCAAGCCGATGACCGGCAACAGGCCGACCAACACCAGGGTCAGGGCGGGCAAGGAGGCACGCGCCCACTCGCCTTCGCTGGTCATCTCAAAGATGCGTACCGCCAGCGTATCCCAGCCGAACGGGCGCATCAGCAGGGTCGCGGGCATTTCCTTGAGCACATCGACAAACACCAGCAGCGCGGCGCTCAAGGTGCCGGGCAACAAAAGTGGCAGATACACTTTGCAAAACAGTCGTGGCCCACTGACCCCCAGGCTGCGCGCTGCTTCCGGCAAGGACGGGCGGATGCGCGCCAGGCTGTTTTCCAGTGGGCCGTAGGCCACGGCCAGGAAGCGCACCAGATAGGCCATCAGCAGCGCCGACAGGCTGCCCAACAGCAACGGTTTGCCAGCACCGCCCAGCCAACTGGACACAGGGATCACCAACTCGCGGTCCAAATAGCTGAACGCCAGCATGATCGACACCGCCAATACCGAACCCGGCAAGGCATAGCCCAGGTTGCCCAGGCTGACCCCGGCGCGGATGGCACGGGTCGGCGCCAGGCGGTTGGCAAACGCCAGCAGCAACGCCACGCTGACGGTGATCAACGCGGCCATGCCACCCAGGTAAAGGGTATGCACGATCAGCCCGGCGTAGCGCTCGTCGAGGTCGAAACGCCCGCGCTGCCAGAACCAGGCCAGCAGTTGGAGCATCGGGATGACAAAGGCGCAGGCAAACACCAGGGCGCACCAGCCAGTGGCGGCGGCGGCCTTGAAGCCACTCAGGTGATACAGCGCCTTGCCCCGCGGTCGCTCGTTGCTCGGGCGGCTGGCGCCACGGGCCCGGCGCTCGCCGTAGAGCACCAGCATCACCACCAACAGCAGCAGGCTCGCCAGTTGCGCGGCGCTGGACAGGCTGAAAAAGCCATACCAGGTCTTGTAGATGGCGGTGGTGAACGTGTCGAAATTGAACACTGACACTGCGCCGAAATCCGCCAGGGTTTCCATCAACGCCAGGGCCACGCCGGCGCCGATGGCCGGGCGCGCCATGGGCAGGGCCACCCGCCAGAATGCCTGCCAGGGTGATTGGCCCAACACCCGCGCCGCTTCCATCAACCCCTTGCCCTGGGCCAGAAAGGCGGTGCGCGCCAGCAGGTAGACGTAGGGATAGAACACCAGCACCAGCACGATGATCACGCCACTGGTGGAGCGCACGCGCGGCAGGCGCAGGCCCGTGCCGAACCACTCGCGCAGCAGGGTTTGTACCGGCCCGGAGAAGTCCAGCAGGCCGACGAAGACAAACGCCAGGACATAGGCCGGGATGGCAAACGGCAGCATCAACGCCCAGTCCAGCCAACGCCGGCCGGGGAACTCACAGAGGCTGGTCAGCCACGCCAGGCTCACGCCCAGCACCGTTACACCGACCCCGACGCCCAGCACCAGGGTCAAGGTGTTGCCCAGCAGACGCGGCATCTGGGTGTCCCACAAGTGCGACCAGATTTGCGTGTCGATGCTTTGCCAGGACAGCAACAACACGCTCAACGGCAGCAGCACCAGGGCGGCGACAGTGAAGACTGGCAGGTACCAGCGGCGTTGGGCGGGGTGGGCCAAAAGGAATTCTCAAGCAGTGGATGATGTGGAGACCTGCACAAAACACTGTGGGAGCGGGCTTGTGTGGGAGCTGGCTTGCCTGCGATGCAGACACCTCGGTTTATCAGCGATACCGGGTGATGCTATCGCAGGCAAGCCAGCTCCTACACAAGCCGCTCCCACATTAGAACTGCGGCGTCCTACAAATTGTACTCAGTTCCAGCCCGCACGATCCATCAGGCGAATCGCCTCGGCCTGGCGCTTGCCCGCCACTTCCACCGGCAGGGTGTCAGCCTTGAACTTGCCCCAGCTCGCCACTTCAGCCGAGGGTTCTACCGCCGGGTTGGCCGGGAACTCCTGGTTGACGTCGGCAAAGATCTTCTGCGCCTCAGGCGTAGTCATCCACTCCACCAGAGCCTTGGCGGCTTCCGGGTGCGGGGCGTACTTGGTCAGGCCAATGCCCGACAGGTTGACGTGCACGCCACGGTCGCCCTGGTTCGGCCAGAACAATTTGACTGCCAGCTTCGGGTCCTGCTTGTGCAGGCGGCCGTAGTAGTAAGTGTTGACGATCCCCACGTCGCACTGCCCGGCGTTGATTGCCTGCAATACCGCGACGTCATCGGAGAAGACATCGGTGGACAGGTTATTCACCCAGCCCTTGATGAGTTCTTCGGTCTTTTCTGCGCCATGGGTCTCGATCAGGGTGGCGGTCAGCGACTGGTTGTAGACCTTCTTCGCGGTGCGCAGGCACAGGCGGCCTTCCCATTGCTTGTCAGCCAGGGCTTCGTAGGTGGTCAGCTCTGCCGGCTTCACGCGGTCGGTGGAGTACGCGATGGTCCGCGCCCGCAGGCTCAAGCCGGTCCAGGCGTGGCTGGAAGCGCGATATTGCGCGGGGATGTTGGCGTCGATCACCTTGGAAGTGAACGGCTGCAGGATGCCCATCTGCTCGGCTTGCCAGAGGTTGCCAGCATCGACGGTCAGCAGCAGGTCGGCGGTGGCGTTCTGGCCTTCGGCCTTGATGCGCTGCATCAGCGGCGCTTCCTTGTCGGTGATGAACTTCACCTGCACCCCGGTTTTCTTGGTGTAGGCGTCGAACACCGGCTTGATCAACTCGTCGATACGAGAGGAGTAGACCACCACTTCGTCAGCCGCCTGGGCGGTGGTGCTGGCGATAAGGGTGAGTGCCAGGGCAGTCAGGAGGCGCTTGGGTGCCAACATAGGTGCGGTCTCTCGTAGGAAAAGTGAGCGCAAATGATAAGGACTCACATTTAGCATCTCAACCGAACACTGGCCGGAGGAGTTACGAGATGTTGCACGAGTGCCATTTAAGGTGCGACAGATGGCCTCAGGCCTTGGCCAGATCCGGCAGGTCTCCGGTCAAGCCCAATGCCTGGCGCACAAACAGCGCCTTGGCCTCGGGCATCTGGTCGACCATCTTCAGCCCCGCATTGCGCAACCAGCGCAATGGCAACTGGTCAGCCTGGAACAACCGTTCAAAGCCCTCCATCGCCGCCATCAGCGCCAGGTTGTGCGGCATGCGCCGACGCTCGTAGCGACTGAGCACCTTCACATCCGCCAAGCGCTCACCGCGCTCGCACGCCTTTAGCAGCACCTCGGCCAACACGGCGGCATCGAGGAACCCCAGATTCACCCCCTGCCCCGCCAATGGGTGGATAACGTGGGCAGCATCACCAATCAGCGCCAGGCCTTCGGCGACGTAGCGCTTGGCGTGGCGCTGGCGCAGCGGTACGCACAGACGCGGGTCGGCGCTGACCACGCTGCCGAGGCGCCCTTCAAAAGCGCGCTCCAGTTCGCGGCAGAAGCTGTCGTCGTCCAGGGCCATCAGGCGTTCGGACTCACTTGGCGTGGTCGACCAGACGATCGAGCACCAATCTTCCTGGCCATCGCGCACCAGCGGCAGGAACGCCAGCGGACCATGGTCGGTGAAGCGCTGCCAGGCGGTACGCTGGTGCGGCTGGCTGCTGCGTACGCTGGTGACGATGGCGTGGTGCAGGTAATCCCATTCGCGGGTGGCGGTGCCGGTCAGGCGGCGCACAGCCGAGTTGGCGCCGTCGGCGGCGATCACCAGCGGCGCGCGCAAAGTGCGGCCATCGGCCAGGGTCAGCAGCCAGTCATCGCCGGAGCGGCGCATCTGCTCCAGGCGTGCATTGGCCAGCAGGCCCAGGTCGCAGTCGTGCAGGCGCTCAAGCAGGGCGTCCTGGACCACGCGGTTTTCGACGATATGCCCCAGCACCTCGGCATGCACACTGGCCGCCGAAAAGTGGATCTGCCCGGTGCCGCTGCCATCCCACACCTGCATCTCGCCGTAGGGGCTGGCGCGGCGGCTGGCGATGCCATCCCACACACCCAGGCGGTCGAGGATGCGCTGGCTGGCGGCCGACAAGGCGCTCACCCGCGGTTCAAACGGCGCATCGGCGTCGAATGGCTTGACGCTCATTGGGCTGCCGTCGAGCAGCAGCACCTGCAGGCCACTGCCCTGCAACGCCAGCGCCAGGGCGCTTCCGACCATTCCGGCCCCGACAATCAGCACATCTGCGCGCATGTCCATGCTTTATGCCTGTCTCGCTGGCGGCTTGCGCCGCACGTAAAGGGTTTTGTCGACTCGCGCCACCAGGGTGCCGGAGCCGTCGTGAATCTGCACCTTGAGGTGCGGCAAGTATTTCTCGCCGCCCTCGGTCTGCCGTCGCACCTCATCGAGCAAGGCCTGGTCGATGGAGAATTCGGCAAACACCGGGCCTTTGCCCGGCGAGATGAAATCAATGGTCGCGGCCTTGTCCCAGACGATGTAGTCGCGCCCCAGGTTCTCCATCAGCATCAGCATGTAGAACGGGTCGACCATCGAGTAGAGGCTGCCGCCAAATTGCGTACCGACGTAGTTGCGGTTGTACCAGCCCAGGCCCATGCGCACCTTCACCTGACGAAAATCAGCGCTCATGTGCTGCACACGGACGCCTGCGCCCAGATACGGCGGATACAGGGTCATGATCCAGCGCAACAACCGCGCCTTGCCCAGGCGCTCCGTCAACCACTTACGCATCGGGACGCGTGCCCAGGCCCATGGCCTGCCGGGCGAACCAGCGCTTGGCCGGCGGCAATAGGTCCAGGCCCAGCAGGCCGAGGTTGCGGCCCATGGCGACCAGCGGCTGGCCGCTGCCAAACAGGCGGGTGACCTGGTCGGAGAAGCCCACGGTCAATTGCTGGTCCAGACGCTGGCGTTCGCGGTAGGCCTGCAAGGTCGCCAGGTCACCCGGCACTTGCGGCCCGGCCAACAGGGCCTCGGCCAGCGCATAGGCATCGCGCAGCGACAGGTTGAAACCCTGGCCGGCAATCGGGTGCAAGCTGTGGGCGGCATTGCCGAGGATCACCAGGTGCGAGCGCACTTGCTCCTCGGCCTCCACCAGGGTCAGCGGATACAAGTGGCGCGCGCCAACCTGTTTCAAGGTGCCCAGGCGATAACCAAACACGCCCTGCAACTCGCTGAGAAAACTGCGTTCATCCAGCTGCGCCAAGCGCTGGGCATCCATGCCGACGCGGGTCCAGACCAGTGCGCAACGGTTGTCTGCCAGCGGCAGCAAGGCCATCGGGCCTTCGTCGGTGAAACGCTCGAAAGCCTCGCCGTTATGGGCTTCGCTGGGGGTGATGTTGGCGATCAGGGCGCTCTGGTTGTAAGGCCGTTGCTTGACGCCAATGCCCAACTGCTCGCGCAGGCCGGAGCGGCCACCATCGGCCAGTACCGCGAGATCGCACTCGATGACAGTTTCATCGTTGAGGGTCAGGCGGTAGCCGTCGGCCAGCGGTTCCATGCGGCTGACTTCTGCAGGGCAACGCCAACTGATCACGTCCTTGTCCAGGCCTTGCCACAGGCACTGCCCGAGCCAGGCGTTTTCCACCACATAGCCCAGGGCCGGTACGCCCTCTTCGAGCGCCGACAGGCGCGCGGTAGAGAAGCGCCCACGGTCGGAAACATGGATCTGCTTGATCGGCTCGGCGCGCCGGGAAATGTCTTGCCACACACCCAGGCGCTGGTAGATCTGTCGCGCGCCAAAGGACAGCGCCGAGGAACGTGCGTCGTAGCTCGGCTGGTAGCTGTCGCCGGGGGCAAAGGGTTCGATCAGCACGATCTTCCAACCGCGAGCCTTGGCCCCGGCCTGCAACGCCAGCGCCAAGCTGGCACCCACCAGGCCGCCACCGATAATCGCCAGGTTGACCCGGCTCATCGGGCGGCCGCCATCAGTGCTTCAATCTCGGCCACGGTCTTGGGCACGCCACCGGTCAGAATTTCACAGCCTTGCTTGGTCACCACCACGTCATCCTCGATGCGCACGCCTATGCCACGCCATTTCTTTGCCACGTTCTGGTTATCCGGGGCAATGTAGATGCCCGGCTCCACGGTCAGGGCCATGCCCACTTCCAGCACCCGCCACTCGCCGCCGACCTTGTACTCGCCCACATCATGCACATCCATGCCCAGCCAGTGCCCGGCGCGGTGCATATAGAACGCCTTGTAGGCTTCGCTGGCGATCAACTCGTCCACGTCACCTTGCAACAAGCCCAGCTTCACCAGCCCGGCGGTGATGACGTGCACCGTCGCCTCATGGGCCTGGTTCCAGTGTTTGTTCGGCGCGATCTGCGCAAAGGCGGCTTCCTGGGAGGCCAGCACCACTTCGTAGATCGCCTTCTGCTCGGCGGAAAACTTGCCGTTGACCGGCCAGGTACGGGTGATATCGCTGGCATAGCAGTCGATTTCACAACCGGCGTCGATCAGCACCAGGTCACCGTCCTTGAGCACCGCATCATTCTGCTGGTAGTGCAGGATGCAGCTGTTGCGCCCCGAAGCGACGATGGAGCCGTAGGCCGGCATCTTCGCCCCGCCCCGGCGGAACTCGTAGTCCAGCTCGGCTTCCAGGCTGAATTCATGCAACCCCGGGCGGCTGGCCTGCATTGCCCGGATATGGGCCGCGCAGGAAATCCGTGCGGCTTCGCGCATGACCTTCACTTCTGCGGCGGATTTATACAGGCGCATGTCGTGCAGCAGATGATCCAGGGCAACGAATTCGTTCGGCGGCTGCGCACCGAGGTGCGCCTTGGAGCGGATCACGTTGATCCACTCCATCAGGTGCCGGTCGAACTCGGCATTGCTGCCCATGGCCGAATACACCCGGTCGCGACCTTCGATCAGGCCGGGCAGGATGTCGTCGATATCGGTGATCGGGAAGGCATCGTCGGCGCCGTATTCGCGAATCGCGCCTTCGGTACCGGCGCGCAGGCCGTCCCACAATTCGCGCTCGGCATTGCGTTCACGGCAGAACAGCACGTACTCGCCGTGAATGCGCCCAGGCATCAACACAATCACTGCCTGGGGCTCGGGGAAGCCGCTCAGGTACTGGAAGTCGCTGTCCTGGCGGTAGACGTGTTCGACATCACGGTTGCGGATCGCCACGGCGGCGGCCGGCAGGATCGCGATGCTGTTGGGTTCCATCTGCGCCATGAGCGCCTTGCGGCGGCGGGTGTATTCCGCTTTGGGGATATGGATCATGGGCAGGTGGGTTCCCTCTCTTAGTGCAGCGACGGCTTGACTGCTGCGGGTTCAGCAGACTTTTTGGTCTCGGTGAACAGCAGCAGCGGCGCGACGCGCAGGTATTCCATGACTTCCATATAGTCGCCTTCGCCGTCTTCGGACTCTTCCAGGGCGTCTTGCACCTGGGAGATGGCTGCCAGGTCCTGCAACACTTCCTTGGCGTCGGTGCTCAACTCCAGGCCGCCGGCGTTCACGCCAAAGCCATGGAGGAAGCCCTGGCACCATTGACCCAGTGCAGCAGCACGCTCGGTGAGCGGCGCATCATCGGTTGGCAGCAGCAGGACTACGGTGACGTCATCACCGGTCAGCTCGCCTTTAACCATTTCTTGCAAGCCGATCAACGCGTTGCGCACGTTTTCGGTAGGCTCGGTTTCCAGCAGCTCGGCGACGTCGGCCAGCCAGTTGTCGGCGTCAAAGCCGACACCGGTGCAGCTACGGCCCAGCAGCACGCCATGCAGTTCGGCAGGCGAGCAAGGGTGACCGCTGGAGCTCAGCAGTTTGGAAAAAGCGTCGTACGGGCAATTCTGAATAGGCATGATGAGCTAGGCGCCAGGCGGCGCGATGTCTAGAATGAAGCGCTGTATCCTAGCACCGGCAGACGCACCCGACTATCAAGGGCGTCAGATCGTTTATCCTGCAGTTGCCATTCATCAGACAAATCCAGTGGAACCCTATGGAAGACGCCGACTTGCAAGCGCTGATGGCCAGACTCGAATTGCTAATTACCCGGGTCGAGCAACTAAAGAGTCAAAACGGACTCCTATTAGCTCAGGAAAAGACCTGGCGCGAGGAACGCGCTCACCTCATTGAAAAAAACGAAATCGCCCGGCGTAAGGTCGAGTCGATGATTTCGCGCCTGAAGGCCCTGGAGCAAGACTCATGAGTTCAAGCAATAGCGTCACCGTGCAGATTCTCGACAAAGAGTATTCGATCATCTGCCCCCAGGAAGAGCGCAGCAACCTGGTGAGCGCCGCCCGCTACCTGGATGGCAAGATGCGTGAAATCCGCAGCAGCGGCAAAGTCATCGGTGCCGACCGTATCGCCGTGATGGCCGCCCTGAACATTACCCACGATTTGCTGCATAAGCAGGAGCGCCCTGACGTACAGGCCAGCGGCTCGACACGCGAGCAGGTGCGTGACCTGCTGGAACGTGTGGATCTGGTGCTTTCCAGCGATTCAGACGCACCCAAGGGCTGATTGCCGAGTCTGTTTGGGGTATACTCGCCCCACTCCCTGGCGTGCTTGCCAGTCGGCGATGTCCCGGAGCCGATTCGCACTACCCTGGAAGTTGCACGTTGGGCTGGTGTGCATGTCCGCTAGACGGAAAGCCTTAAAGCCTACTGCTTCTTCCACCTTGAACTTTCGGGTTCAAGGGCTTAGTCGACAGCGGTTCTGTCGGGGAGCCTGAATTCCCAAACTCAATGCCAGTCCCCGGACTGGCATTGTTTTATGAGCCGAACACCATGACCGAACCTGCGCCGCTTTCCCGTCCGCAACTTCGACGCATGTTGCGCAATGCCCGCCGCGCCCTGACGCCGGGCGAGCAGCGCCAGGCAGCTCTTGGCCTGTATCGGCAACTGGCACAGCATCCGCTGTTTCGCCGGGCCAAACATATTGCTTTATACCTACCAACGGATGGCGAAATCGATCCGCGCTTGCTGCTGCGCGCTGCCCAGCGCCGGGGCAAGGCCACCTACCTGCCGGTGCTCAGTGCCTGGCCACGGACCAAGATGGTGTTCCAACGGGTACGTCCCCGGGAAAAACTTGCGCCCAATCGCTTCGGCATTCTTGAGCCACAGGTCAATATCGGGCGCCAGCGCAAGGTCTGGGCCCTGGACCTGGTGCTGCTGCCATTGGTGGGTTTCGATGATGCGGGCGGGCGGCTGGGCATGGGCGGCGGCTTTTACGATCGCAGCCTGGCGTACCTGGCGCGCCGCTCGTCGTGGCGCAAGCCGACGCTGCTGGGCCTGGCCCATGAGTGCCAGAAAGTCAAACGACTGGCGCAGGCCAGCTGGGACGTGCCATTGAATGGCACCGTTACCGATAAGAAGTGGTATATCGCAGAGGGGACGCCGCTGGAATCAACGGCGCCGAAATAGCATCAACGCTTGAAGGTTTGTGGCTGCTGCTGTGCAAATTCAACCGGGGCTTCGGTCTTGTTCGACCACAGGCTTTGCGCATACCCGGTGGTCACGACGCCCAGACCGAACAAAATAACCAAAATCCATAGTAAATCCGGTTTGCGTTTCATCGATTGCCCCCCTTCAGGCCTATCACACACGATGACAGCAACGTTCCAAAGTAGTCCGTTCCAGCTGCGTCAAGCTTAAAATCCCGGCATTCTGCGGTAACGTGAACCAACACGCAAACCTTGACGTCAACCGACCGTCGGTTTGTCATGAAATTGACAGACAACCTGCCCAATCCCCTGCAAAGGAGCAAAACCATGGCCTATTGGCTGATGAAGTCCGAGCCCGATGAGCTGTCCATCAAGGGCCTGGAAAAACTCGGCGAGGCGCGCTGGGATGGCGTGCGCAATTACCAGGCACGCAACTTCCTGCGGGCCATGGCCGTGGGTGACGCGTTCTTTTTTTACCACTCCAGTTGCCCCGAACCGGGGATTGCCGGCGTAGGGAAAATCATTGAGGCGGCTTATCCGGACCCGACAGCGCTGGAAGCTGACAGCCATTACTTCGATGCCAAGGCCACCCCGGAAAAAAATCCATGGAGCGCCATTACAGTGGCGCATGTCGAGACCTTCCCCAACGTTCTCGGGCTGGGCTACCTCAAACAACAGACGGCCCTGGCCGAACTGCCGCTGGTGCAAAAAGGCAGTCGTTTGTCGGTGATGCCGGTGACGGCCCAGCAATGGGCGGCGGTAATGGCCCTGCGTTAACGCCTAACGGTATTCATTTGACCGGTATCAACGGCTATCGGTTACGATCCCGGCAAACTAGGACGCTAACACCGCAGGATGCACCCATGTCGACGTCACATCGCAGTTCGCACTTCTTTGCCTTTCTCCTGATTCTATTGCTGGTGGCCGCCGGTGGCTTCGGCTACTGGAAGTCCACCCTGGACCGCCTGCCGGAAGGTTTGAACATGGGCAATGGCCGGCTGGAATCCACCGAAGTGCAGATCGCCACCAAGATCCCCGGCCGCCTGGCTGAAGTGCGGGTCGATGAAGGCGACAAAGTGCTCAAGGGCCAACTGCTGGCGCGTATCGACACCCGCACCCTCGAAGCCCAGCGTTCCCAGGCCGAGGCCGAAGTGCTGCGCGCCAAGGAGAACTTCGCCGCCGCCGAAGCCAACGTGCAATTGCGCCAGAGCGAAAACCTGCTGGCCAGCCAGGAACTCAAGCGCACCCAGGAGCTGTACCGCCGCGGCTTCGCCAGCGCACAGCTGATCGACCAGCAACAGGCACGGCAGAACACCGGCAATGCGGCGGTGACGGCAGCCCAGGCCCAGGTCAATGCGGTCAAGGCCGCCATCGGTGCGGCCCAGGCCCAGGTGGCACAACTGACCAGCGAGATCGAAGACAGCAGCCTGCGCGCGCCCATCGACGGCATCATCCAGTTGCGCCTGGCCGAACCTGGCGAAGTGCTCGGTGCCGGCGGGCGCGTGTTGCTGCTGATAGATCCGAATGACCAGTACATGAACCTCTACCTGCCCGCCTCCGTCACCGGTCGCCTGACCGTGGGCAGTGAAGCGCGGATCGTGCTCGATGCCCTGCCGGATCAACCCCTGCCGGCGAAAATCAGCTTTGTCGCCGCCAAGTCGCAGTTCACCCCCAAAGAAGTGGAAACCCGCGACGAGCGCCAGAAACTGGTGTTCCGCGTCAAACTGCGCCTGACTCAACCGAGCGCCGTGCCCCAGGCCAAGCCCGGCATGCCCGGCGCCGGCTATGTGCGCACCGCCGACCTGGACTGGCCGGCCAACCTGCAATGACCGGGCTGGCGCTGCAGGCCACGGGCATCAACCACTGCTACGGCAAGCAACAGGCGCTGATCGACATCGCCTTCAGCCTGCCGGCCGGTACCCGCTGCGGGTTGATCGGCCCGGATGGCGCGGGCAAGTCGAGCCTGTTGGGCTTGATCGCCGGGGTGAAAAAACTGCAGGACGGTGACTTGCAGGTGCTGGGCGGCTCCATCGAAGACCGCCGCCACCGCAACAGCCTGTACCCGTTGATCGCGTTTATGCCCCAGGGCCTGGGCGGCAACCTGTACCCCGAGCTGTCCATCAGCGAGAACATCCGTTTTTTCGCCACCCTGTTTGGCCTGTCCAAAGCCGATTGCGAGCAGCGCATGCACAACCTGCTGCTGGCCACCGATCTGGCACGCTTCGCCGACCGGCCGGCGGGCAAACTGTCGGGCGGGATGAAGCAAAAATTGGGACTGTGCTGCGCGCTGATCCACGACCCGGACTTGCTGATCCTCGATGAACCCACCACCGGCGTCGACCCTTTGTCACGCCGGCGCTTCTGGGAACTGGTAGAAACCGTACGCAGCGAACGCCCGCAACTGACGCTGCTGGTGGCCACGGCCTACATGGAAGAAGCCGAGCAGTTCGAGCACTGCCTGATGCTCGACCGCGGCAAGCTGATCGCCGATGGCCTGAGCCGCGAACTGGCTGCGGTCACGCCCAGCGGCAAGCTGGATGAGGCCTTCACCCATTTCCAGGGCGACAGCGCGCACAACAACCAGCCGCTGGTGATCCCTCCTCGGGCAAACGACAACACCGACATCGCCATCGAAGCCCACGACCTGACCCTGCGCTTTGGCGACTTTACGGCAGTCAACAAGGTCAGCTTCGCCATTGGCCGTGGCGAGATCTTCGGCTTTCTCGGCTCCAACGGCTGCGGCAAGACCACCACCATGAAAGTCCTCACCGGGCTGATGCCGGCCAGTGAAGGCAGCGCCACACTGCTGGGCAACCCGGTAAATGCCAAGGACCTGGCGACCCGCAAACGCGTGGGCTTTATGTCCCAGAGCTTCTCGCTGTACGGTGAGCTCAGCGTGCGCCAGAACCTGGTGCTGCACGCACAGCTGTTCGACCTGCCCAAGGCCGACAGCGGCCCGCGCATCGAAGAATTGATTCAGCGTTTTGACCTGGGCAGTGTCGCCGAACAACCCTCCGGCGAGCTGCCCCTGGGTTTGCGCCAGCGCCTGTCCCTGGCCGTGGCGGTGTTGCATCGCCCGGAAGTGCTGATCCTCGACGAACCCACGTCCGGTGTGGACCCCGCTGCGCGCGACGATTTCTGGCGTTTGCTGGTGGAGTTGTCCCGCGAGCAAGGGGTGACGATTTTTCTCTCCACCCACTTTATGAACGAAGCCCAGCGCTGCGACCGCATCTCGTTGATGCACGCCGGCAAGGTGCTGGCCTGCGACACTCCGGACGCCCTGCAGCAACACTTCCACGGCGAGACCCTGGAAGCCGCATTTGTCACCTGTCTGGAACAAGCCCAGGAAGCCCCAGAGGCCGCCGCGCCCAGCGCAACCGTCAGCACACCGACCACGCCGCCGGTCAGCAAGCGCGGCTTCAGCCTGGTCCGCCTGCTGGCAGTGGCCAGTCGCGAAGGCAAGGAGTTGTTGCGCGACAAAGTGCGCATGGCCTTTGCCCTGCTCGGGGCGATTTTCATGATGGTGATCTTCGGCTACGGCATTTCCCTGGACGTGGAGAAGCTCGCCTTCGCCGTGTATGACCAGGACCAGACCCCACAAAGCCGCGCCTACCTGGAGGCCTTTCGCAGTTCGCGCTACTTCGCCGAACAGCCGCCGATCAGCGATTCGGCCGAGCTGCACCGGCGCCTGCAACGCTCGGAAATCAAACTCGCCTTGGAGATTCCTCCCGGATTTGGCCGCGACCTGTACGCCGGGCGCCAACCGGCAGTGGCCGCCTGGCTGGATGGCGGCATGCCGTTTCGCGCCGAGACCAGCCGCAACTATGTCGAAGCGGTACACCAGGCCAATCTGCAGCAGTTGGCGGAACTCAACAGCTCCCCGCGAGCCCAGCCCGCCGCCGCCAGACTGGAGACGCGCTTTCGCTATAACCAGGACGTGGTCAGCGTAAATGCCATCGGCCCCGGCGTGATGGCACTGATCCTGGCGTTTATCCCGGCCATGCTCACCGCCTTGGGCATCGTGCGCGAGAAGGAGCTGGGGTCGATCACTAACTTCTACGCCACACCGCTGACCCGCCTGGAGTTTCTCCTCGGCAAGCAGGCGCCGTATCTGGTTATCAGCCTGATCAACCTGGCGCTGCTGGTGGCGATGAACCGCTGGCTGTTCGGCGTGCCGTTCAAGGGCAGTGGCGTGACCCTGGCGTTTGGCGGCCTGCTGTATGTGCTGGCCACCACCAGCATGGGCCTGCTGATTTCTGCGTTCACCCGCACCCAGATCGCGGCGATTCTCGGCACCATGATCATCACCAGCCTGCCGACCATCCAGTTCTCCGGGCTGATCGTGCCGCGCTCGTCCCTGGAAGGGGCGGCCGCGCTGATGGGCATGCTGTTTCCCGCCGGCTACTTCCTGGATGTCGCCGTCGGCACCTTTACCAAAGCCCTGGACCTGCGCCAGCTGTGGCCACAGTGCCTGGCGCTGTTCGGGTTTTTCCTGGGGTTCACCGGGCTGAGCCTGGTGATGCTCAAGAAGCAGGAGGCCTGATGCATAAGTTCGCCCATATCCTGCGCCTGGGAATCAAAGAGCTCACCAGCCTGCGCCACGACAGCGTGTTGCTGCTGTTTCTGTTCTACGCCTTCACCGTCGCCATTTATATGCCAGCGGCCGGTTCAGTGATTGGCGTGCATAACGCCAGCGTGGCCGTTGTCGATGAAGACCATGGCCAATTGTCACGCCAGTTGGCCGAAGCCCTGCAACCACCGGAATTCCAGCCCGCCGTGCCACTGGCCTACGACCAGTTGGATAAGGTCATGGACAGCGGCCAGTACACTTTCGTGATCAACGTGCCGGCCAATTTCCAGGCCGACCTGCTGGCCGGCCGCCAGCCGAGCGTGCAGGTCAATGTGGATGCCACGGCGATGAGCCAGGCCTTTATGGGTGCGGGCTATATCGGGCGGATCTTCCAGCGTGAATTGCTGACCTACAGCGGCCAGGCGGACACCAGCCAGCGCGCACCGGCGACCCTCACCACCCGGGCATTGTTCAACACCAACCTGGAAGGCGGCTGGTTCCTGGCGGTGATCCAGATCGTCAACAACATCACCATCCTCGCCATCGTCCTGACCGGCACCGCGCTGCTGCGCGAACGCGAACATGGCACCCTCGACCATTTGCTGGTGCTGCCGCTGACCGCCCTGGAAATCATGCTGGCAAAAATCTGGAGCAACATGCTGGTGGTGGTGCTGTGTACCTGGCTGTCACTGGAAGTGGTGGTCAAGGGCATGCTCGGCGTGCCGCTGGCCGGCTCATTGAGTCTGTTCCTGCTGGTAACCGCGCTGTATCTGTTTGCCAGCACTGCCCTGGGCATCTTCCTCGCTACCCTCGCCCGCTCGACGCCGCAGTTTGGCTTGCTGGCGATCCCGGTGATTATTCCGATGCTGCTGTTGTCAGGCGGCAGTACGCCGCTGGACAGCATGCCCGAATGGTTGCAATGGGTGATGCAGGGCTCGCCATCCACACATTTTGTGAGTTTGAGTGCGGCGATTCTGTTTCGCGATGCGGGGGTGAGCGTGGTGTGGCCGGATTTGCTGGCGCTGGCGGGGATTGGCTTGTTGTTTTTTGCGGTGGCGTTGGCGCGGTTCAGGAAGAGTCTGGCCTCTTGAACTTTCACTTATAAAAATCACTGAGCTTATTAAAAAACAAAATGAAAAACTGTCAATTCTGACAGTAGCCGGCGTTTATCTCTCGTTATTAACTATAACAATCGACCGCAAATTCATTGCATCGAGACTCTCGGGAGAGCAAAAAATGAGCGACATATCAGAGTCGGACAAGAAGGGCTCCAGCGACGAAGCCCCCTCAGAAACAATAGAGATTAAGGTCGACCGAAATAACCCCACCAGCGTAACAACAGTGAGAGGGGAATATTCATTACATGGATACAAAGGAGCAATCGAGGTTGAAGCCACTTGGAGTAATGGCATTTACATCATACATGCGCTCCGCTATATGTTTGAACGAGGTGCGGTGACGGGAAAAAACCCGCGTTTCGAGATTCACTCTGTTACCTTCGGCGGCCCGATACTAGCAGTCCACCCTCCACAAGATGGCCAATGGCGCGTTTGGGGGTCGTCAACAAAATACACAACATCTAACACAGTAGACACATTCGAGTTCTACTTTGTCTTCGACGCGCCCCCCGACGGGGTATGGCGAACGGATAGAAAAAGAGTGAAAATCTATATATAAGCCCTATTATAACCAGCAACTTAGTTGCTGGTTTTCCAAACTCATTGAACTCCCGCCCATCCGGACTTGCATCCACGATCCAGTATAAATTTAGTGGACTCAACCAAAGCAGAAATCCGATATTTGAAGTTATATGCCCCAGTGGGGTGGTACTGGCAAGAGTACCTATAAAGGGCGGTAATTGGCACAGCTGGATATCGTCCGAGGATACCCATATTTCAAAAGGAACAACTTATCGTTTTACTTTTATATTCGATAATCCTGGATCAGGCGGAGGCCCCACAATTTCCGTCTCCAAAAGCATAACGTTTGCGATAGAAAAACCTCCACAATGGAAACCAACCGACCCTCTGAATCTTTATCATCATCGTGCAGAGGCGTTACCCCTCCTGAGGTTGGCGCCAAAGTTCGGGTTGCTGACGGTGACGGTCTTGTGAGCGTCGATAGCTTCAAGGCCCCATCGCCAACAAGCCGACGCCCACAGGATGGGCGTTACTGGATAATCAGATTGTTAAACAACAAATCCTCAACCACCGGCTTGCCCGTCTCGTCATTCATCACTTGCTGCGTCTGCTTCAACGCTTCCTGACGCAACTTTTCCTTACCCTCGACACTGCCCATGCTCTCGACAGTCTGCTGGGTAAACAACGCCACCAGTTGGTTGCGGATCAACGGCTCATTGGCCTTGATCGCCGCCGCCGCTTCGGGGCCGGTCACGCGCAGGGCCACATCCGCTTTGTACACCCGCAGTTTCGGGCCGCCATCCAGGGCATAGTTGCCCACAAAAGGCGGCGTCAGGCTGTAATAGCTGACCTTCGGCGCTTCGCCTTCCTTGGCTTCTTCGGCATGGGCTGCCATCGGCAACGTCAGGGCCAGCATCAACAGGATCCACGCTTTCACAGTTCATTCCTCACATTCGGTTGCCAGTAGCATAACGCTAGCAAGGCAGAGCACAAGCTTATGGCGACTTATCAGGCCGGGGCATGCTCGTTGACCCGTGACCTTACCCACCTACACTTATCGGCCAATACGCCAAAAGGAATAGTCCGATGAAAGCCGTGCTGTGCAAAGCCTTCGGCCCTGCCGAAACCCTGGTGTTGGAAGACGTCGAAAGCCCGGCGATCAAGAAGAACGAGATCCTGCTGGACGTCCATGCCGCTGGGGTGAACTTCCCGGACACGCTGATCATCGAGGGCAAGTACCAGTTCAAACCGCCCTTCCCGTTCTCGCCGGGCGGCGAAGCGGCTGGGGTGGTCAGCGAAGTCGGGGAAAAGGTCAGCCACCTAAAGGTCGGCGACCGGGTCATGGCGCTGACCGGCTGGGGCAGCTTTGCCGAGCAGGTCGCGGTACCGGGCTATAACGTGCTGCCGATTCCGCCGAGCATGGATTTCAACACCGCTGCCGCCTTCAGCATGACCTACGGCACCTCGATGCACGCCCTCAAGCAGCGTGGCCACCTGGCCGCTGGCGAGACCCTGCTGGTACTGGGCGCGTCCGGTGGCGTGGGCCTGGCTGCCGTGGAGATCGGCAAGGCCATGGGTGCCCGGGTGATTGCCGCCGCCAGCAGTGCCGACAAGCTGGCCGTGGCCAAGGCGGCGGGCGCCGATGAGTTGATCAACTACAGCGAAAGCAACCTCAAGGATGAGATCAAGCGCCTGACCGATGGCAACGGTGCCGATGTGATCTATGACCCGGTAGGGGGCGACCTGTTTGACCAGGCCATCCGCGCCATTGCCTGGAACGGCCGTCTGTTGGTGGTGGGGTTTGCCAGCGGGCGTATCCCCGACCTGCCGGTGAACCTGGCGCTGCTCAAGGGCGCAGCGGTGGTCGGGGTGTTCTGGGGCTCGTTTGCCCAGCGCCAGCCGCAGGATAACGCGGCGAATTTCCAGCAGCTGTTTGGTTGGTATGCCGAGGGGAAGTTGAAGCCGCTGGTGTCGCAGGTGTATCCGCTGGACAACGCGGCGCAGGCGATCAATGACCTGGGGCAGCGCAAGGCAGTGGGCAAGGTGGTCGTGCAGGTCCGCCAGTGATTTGAAATGCAATTAATGTAGGAGCTGGCTTGCCTGCGATGGCGGTGGGTCAGCTACGTCTTTGGTAACTGGTCTACCGCCATCGCAGGCAAGCCAGCTCCTACATTTGATCTCAAGTGCCGTGAGGAATCTGATCGCGCCCCATACTTATCTATTAGCGACATGTTCGTAAAAGAACATGCAATTACTCCCGTTTCCTGTGTTTGCAGATAAGAGGCGATGCTATTTTCGGTAACGAAACTGTAACATTCGCATCCGCAGTCAAAACAAGAAATTTGGAGCTCTTGAATGTTTGCTTTCTTTCGTCCTGCCCCCCACCAGGCACCCCTGCCTGAAGAAAAGATCGACAGTACCTACCGACGACTGCGCTGGCAGATCTTCGCCGGTATTTTCTTTGGCTACGCGGGTTACTACCTGCTGCGCAAAAACTTCTCCCTGGCCATGCCGTACCTGATCGACGAGGGTTATACCCGTGGTCAACTGGGCCTGGCCATGTCGGCAATCGCCATTGCCTACGGCCTGTCCAAGTTCCTCATGGGCCTGGTGTCCGACCGCTCCAACCCGCGCTACTTCCTGCCGTTTGGCTTGCTGGTATCGGCCGGGGTGATGTTCATTTTCGGTTTCGCGCCTTGGGCAACCTCCAGCGTGACCATGATGTTCATTCTGCTGTTCATCAACGGCTGGGCCCAGGGCATGGGCTGGCCGCCAAGTGGGCGGACCATGGTGCACTGGTGGTCGCAGAAAGAACGCGGCGGCGTGGTGTCGGTGTGGAACGTGGCGCATAACGTCGGCGGCGGTCTGATTGGCCCGCTGTTCCTGCTGGGCATGGCCTGGTTCAACGACTGGCACGCAGCGTTCTACGTCCCGGCCACCGTGGCCTTGGCAGTGGCGGCGTTTGCCTTCATCACCATGCGCGACACCCCGCAATCGGTGGGCCTGCCGCCGATCGAGAAGTACAAGAACGACTACCCGGAAGGCTACGACGCCAGCCACGAAGACGAATTCAGCGCCAAGGAAATCTTCGTCAAGTACGTGCTGCGCAACAAAATGCTGTGGTACATCGCCTTCGCCAACGTGTTCGTCTACCTGCTGCGCTACGGCGTGCTGGACTGGGCACCGACCTACCTCAAGGAAGCCAAGCACTTCACCGTCGACAAGTCGTCCTGGGCGTACTTCTTCTACGAGTGGGCAGGGATCCCCGGCACGCTGCTGTGCGGCTGGATGTCGGACAAGATCTTCCGTGGCAACCGTGGCCTGACCGGCATTGTGTTCATGGCTCTGGTGACCGTGGCGACCCTGGTGTACTGGCTCAACCCGCCAGGCAACCCGATGGTCGACATGATCGCGCTGTTCTCCATTGGCTTTTTGATCTACGGCCCGGTGATGCTGATCGGCCTGCAGGCCCTGGAACTGGCGCCGAAGAAAGCCGCAGGTACAGCCGCAGGTTTTACCGGCCTGTTCGGTTACCTGGGTGGATCGGTGGCAGCCAGTGCAGCCATGGGCTACACCGTGGACCACTTCGGCTGGGACGGCGGCTTTGTGCTGCTGATCGGCGCGTGCCTGCTGGCCATCGCGTTCCTGATCCCAACCCTGTGGCACACCAATAGCGTCAGCTCGGCACGTTAATCGCCGCGATGCCTTTGGCACATCGCTTGAGCCGCGCCTCCAGATTCTTGTCTGGCATGGCGTGGCTACGCAGGGCGTTGACGGTCTGCTCGACATAATCGCGAGTGGTGCCGTAACGCCCGCAAGCGCTGGCAAACACCTGGTTCAGCACACTGTCGGGCAAGTTACCGGCATAGCTGGGCAGGTGTCGCTCCAGCACAAAACCCAATGCCTGCACCTGATTGCCGTCTTCAAGCCGGCAACTGAGCCAGTGTGGCCGATAGGATGGGTAAGGCATCTCGCGCTGCCACAAGGCATAGAGCGAGGCCTCCAGTTGATCTTCCGGCAGGCGGTAAGCAAAGCCGCTGCACGAGCCGCCGCGATCCAGGCCAAACACCAGCCCCGGTAACTCCGGCGTACCCCGGTGCTCGTGGGACCACAGGTACAGGCCTCGATGATAGCCATGGACCCGGGCGCGCAGGCGCTGGGTTGCCGAACACTCAGGGCGCCAGATCAGCGAGCCATAGGCAAACAGCCAGACCGGCCCACCCTTGTGCAGACCCATGGTGGCCTGCATCGAGCTCATCAATTGTTCGTGAGTGAGTTGCGGCCCCAGATCAAGCCGCGGCGGGTAAGCCAATTGCAGAAGTTCGGATTCGAGAACGGTCATGGCAGATCGCTTAGGTCTCCTGTGTACTACCAGTTATAGGCGACTTTACCGTAATAGAACGCGCCGCTGTAACCGTAAGGCGAAAAAGTACTATGGGCCAGGTTGCCGCCACTGCTGGCGGTTGATCACCCCGGCCACCGCGTCAGACCCTTAGCGGGCCGACGCACCCTCGCGCAGCACTTCAATATGTCGACCGCTCCCCATACCGCTCCCCTTGCAATCAATACCTTTTAAAAATATGAAAAAGCATGAGCAATAGGCCCCATTCGTCAGGTTTGCCGCGCAAAACCGCGCTATTTTCAGCGCCCGTTCAGCCTTTATGCCCGACGGGACCTCAAAATAGCGTCACGTCACGACCCACTTAGCCGCGCATTCACCGACTATCGAGGTCGCACCATGAAAAACCGACTTTCCGGCCTGCTGCTCCTGGCGCAGGCCACCACCGCCCTGGCCGCCGAAGCGCCGGCCAACGACGACAAAGGCTTCTGGTACGCCCAGACCAGCGTCTACACCCGGCACTTTGCGCCGGACCCCGAGCACAATAACCATCAAGACCTGATCGGCCTGGAGCGCAATGACGCTGCGGGGTGGGTGTATGGCGGTGCGACCTTTCGCAACTCGTTTCGCCAACGCTCGTACTACGCCTACGCCGGCAAGCGCTTCGACATGGCCGACTATCCGGTGTATCTGAAACTGACCGGCGGGGCGATCCAGGGCTATCGCGGCAAGTACCGCGACAAGATCCCGCTGAACCGCTACGGCGTGGCGCCGGTGATCATTCCGTCGGTGGGTGCGCACTACGGGCCGGTGGCGGCGGAGTTTGTGTTGCTGGGGTTCAATGCGGCGATGGTGACCACGGGCGTGCGATTCTGACGCCGCACACCTGAGTAGACACAGTTCAATGTGGGAGCGGGCTTGCCCGCGATGGCGGTGTATCAGTGCCAGATTTGTTGGCTGACACTCCGCTATCGCGGGCAAGCCCGCTCCCACAGTTTGATCGGCTTACGAGAATGTTTTCATAGCGCTCAGGAGCGAGGGGCGTAGGCAAATACGTCAGCGCGCATCTGGTGCGCATCCATCCCGGCATTCACCAGCGCGTCCAGCGTGCCGTAGATCATCGCCGGCGATCCGCTGGCATACACATGCACGGCCTTGAGGTCGGTTATGTCTTCGCACACCGCCTCGTGCAACAAGCCACAGCGCCCTTCCCAACCACACAGGTCGCTGACCACTTTGTGCAGGAACAGATTGGGCAATTGCTGCCACTGTTCCCAATGTTCAACCTGGTAAAAATCCTCAGGGCGACGCACGCCCCAGTACAGGTGCACCGGATACTTGAACCCCGTGGCCCGGCAATGTTCGATCAGGCTGTGCATCTGCGCCATGCCGGTTCCGGCCGCGATCAGTACCAGCGGGCCGTCGGGTAGCTCGGCCAGGTGGGTATCGCCAAACGGCAGCTCGACCCGCGCCATCTGGTTACGCTGCAACTGCTCGATCAGGCTGCGGGCGCTGTCTTCGCGTACCAGCACATGCAATTCCAGCTCGCGCCCGGCGTGGGGCGCCGAGGCCAGGGAAAACGCCGACTTCTCGCCGTTTTCGCGCTCGATCATCAGGTACTGGCCAGCGTGGTAACGCACCGCTTTGCCGGCCGGGGCCCGCAGGCGCACGCGCCACACATCGCCACCCAGCTCCACGCACTCGCTCAACTGGCAGGCCAGCGTGCGCACCGGCAACTCCCCCGGCGCCAGCACGCCATCCCACAGCACGATGCAATCCTCCAGCGGCTCGGCGATGCAGGTGTAGAACTCGCCATGGTCACGCACCTCGCCGGCCTGTTGCACCCGGCCCTCGACCAACAGCGCCGCGCACACATGGCACACACCGTTACGGCACGCCTGCGGGCAGTCGTAGCCCAGGCGCCGCGCACCTTCAAGAATCCGCTCGCCCGGCTGCAAGTCGAGGACCGCGCCGGAAGGTTGCAGGGTTACACGCATCAATCTATTCCCAATTCTTTCCACATCGCATCGACACGCGCCGTCACGGCTTCATCCTTGACGATCACCCGGCCCCACTCACGGGTGGTTTCACCCGGCCATTTATGGGTGGCATCCAGGCCCATCTTCGAACCCAGGCCCGACACCGGCGAGGCGAAGTCGAGATAGTCGATGGGTGTGTTATCAATCATCACCGTGTCGCGCTTGGGGTCCATGCGCGTGGTAATCGCCCAGATCACGTCGTTCCAGTCCCGGGCGTTGATGTCGTCGTCGGTGACAATAACGAACTTGGTGTACATGAACTGTCGCAAAAACGACCACACACCGAGCATCACGCGCTTGGCATGGCCCGGATACGACTTCTTCATGGTCACGATGGCCATGCGGTACGAGCAGCCCTCGGGCGGCAGGTAGAAGTCGGTGATTTCCGGGAACTGCTTCTGCAGGATCGGTACGAATACCTCGTTCAGCGCCACGCCGAGAATCGCCGGCTCATCCGGCGGCCGGCCGGTGTAGGTGCTGTGGTAGATCGGTTTGACCCGGTGGGTGATGCGCTCGACGGTGAACACCGGGAAGCTGTCGACTTCATTGTAGTAGCCGGTGTGATCGCCGTAAGGGCCTTCATCGGCCATCTCGCCCGGATGAATCACGCCTTCGAGGATGATTTCGGCGGTGGCCGGCACTTGCAGGTCGTTGCCACGGCATTTCACCAGTTCGGTGCGATTGCCGCGCAACAGGCCGGCGAAAGCGTATTCGGACAGGCTGTCGGGCACCGGCGTCACAGCGCCGAGGATGGTGGCCGGGTCGGCCCCCAGGGCCACGGAAACCGGGAACGGCTGGCCGGGGTGCTTCTCGCACCACTCACGGAAGTCGAGGGCGCCGCCACGGTGGCTCAGCCAGCGCATGATCACCTTGTTGCGGCCAATCACTTGCTGACGGTAGATCCCCAGGTTCTGGCGGTCCTTGTTCGGGCCTTTGGTGACGGTCAGGCCCCAGGTGATCAGCGGGCCGACGTCGCCGGGCCAGCAGGTCTGCACCGGGAGCATCGCCAGGTCGACATCATCGCCTTCGATGACCACTTCCTGGCAGACCGCGTCCTTGACCACCTTGGGCGCCATGGCAATGATCTTGCGGAAGATCGGCAGCTTCGACCAGGCATCCTTCAGGCCTTTGGGCGGCTCGGGCTCCTTGAGGAAGGCCAGCAGCTTGCCGATCTCGCGCAGTTCGCTGACCGACTCGGCCCCCATGCCGAACGCCACCCGGTCGGGCGTGCCGAACAGGTTGCCCAGCACGGGGATATCAAAGCCTGTGGGGTTTTCGAACAGCAGCGCCGGCCCCTTGTTACGCAGGGTGCGGTCGCAAATCTCAGTCATTTCCAGGACCGGGGAAACCGGCACCTGAATACGTTTCAACTCTCCGCGCTGCTCAAGTTGCTGCACGAAATCCCGAAGATCCTTGAATTTCATTAACCATGCCACCCGTAAAATAGGCGTACATCGTACCTGCTCTGAGGGCGGCTGGCAGCCCTATCGACGGCGCAATTGCCCACCAGCTGTGGTTAAAGATTTTAGGCAAAAAAATGGCGCCCCTGGGGGCGCCATTCTTTCGGACCTGAAACGTCGTATTACTTACGTTTCATCGACAGGAAGAACTCGTCGTTGGTCTTGGTGGTTTTCAGCTTGTCGATCAGGAACTCGATGGCTGCCACTTCGTCCATCGGGTGCAGCAGCTTGCGCAGGATCCACATGCGCTGCAGTTCGTCGTCGGCGGTCAGCAACTCTTCGCGGCGAGTGCCGGAGCGGTTGATGTTGATGGCCGGGAACACACGCTTTTCAGCGATGCGACGGTCCAAAGGCAGTTCCATGTTGCCGGTACCCTTGAACTCTTCGTAGATCACTTCGTCCATCTTCGAGCCGGTTTCAACCAGCGCGGTGGCGATAATGGTCAGCGAGCCGCCTTCTTCGATGTTACGCGCGGCGCCGAAGAAACGTTTCGGCTTCTCCAGGGCGTGGGCATCGACACCACCGGTCAATACCTTGCCGGAGCTCGGGATCACGGTGTTGTAGGCACGGGCCAGACGGGTGATGGAGTCGAGCAGGATCACCACGTCCTTCTTGTGTTCGACCAGGCGCTTGGCCTTCTCGATCACCATTTCAGCAACCTGCACGTGGCGGGTTGGCGGTTCATCGAACGTCGAGGCAACCACTTCGCCGCGCACGGTGCGCTGCATTTCGGTGACTTCTTCCGGACGCTCATCGATCAGCAGCACGATCAGGTGAACTTCAGGATTGTTACGCGCGATGTTCGCTGCAATGTTCTGCAGCATGATGGTCTTACCGGCTTTCGGCGGTGCGACGATCAGGCCACGCTGGCCCTTGCCGATCGGGGCGCACAGGTCGATCACACGACCGGTCAGGTCTTCGGTGGAACCGTTACCGGCTTCCATCTTCATACGCACGGTCGGGAACAGCGGCGTCAGGTTCTCGAAGAGAATCTTGTTCTTCGCGTTCTCAGGACGATCGAAGTTGATCGTGTCGACCTTGAGCAGGGCGAAATAACGCTCGCCTTCCTTTGGAGGGCGGATCTTGCCAACGATGGTGTCACCGGTGCGCAAGTTGAAGCGACGGATCTGGCTCGGCGAGACGTAGATATCGTCTGGGCCGGCGAGATAGGACGCGTCTGCAGAGCGAAGGAAGCCGAAGCCGTCCTGGAGAATCTCCAGCACGCCATCACCGGAGATTTCCTCGCCGCTTTTCGCGTGCTTTTTCAGCAGGGAGAAAATCACGTCCTGCTTGCGCGAACGGGCCATATTTTCTATGCCCATTTCTTCGGCCAGTTGGAGCAGGTCGGTAATCGGCTTTTGCTTGAGTTCAGTCAGATTCATATAGGAATGACGTAATCATTTATAGAGGGGGGGAATTAAGCTTTTGGCTTAATGAGGCCGCGCCGCAGAGAAGGCGACAGGATCGCGTACTAATCGAAAGGAATGCGTCGGCGACGGCTTGCAGGGGGCAGTGGAGAAACCAGTGCGGGGCCGAATGTACCACCTGAATTTCAGAGCGTCTAGCCCTGCTTTACGAAAAAGCCCCGCAATTTGCGGGGCTTTTTGACGACGCTTAGATGTTGGCGTCGAGGAATGCAGCCAATTGCGACTTGGACAGTGCGCCGACCTTGGTCGCTTCGACGTTGCCGTTCTTGAACAGCATCAGCGTCGGGATACCACGCACGCCATGCTTGGCCGGGGTTTCCTGGTTCTCGTCGATGTTCAGCTTGGCAATGGTCAGTTTGCCTTCGTAGGTGGTTGCGATGTCGTCCAGGACCGGAGCGATCATTTTGCAAGGACCGCACCACTCAGCCCAGTAGTCAACCAGCACCGGGCCCTGGGCCTGCAGTACTTCGGCCTCAAAGGTCGCGTCGGTGACGTGCTTGATAAGATCGTTGCTCATGGATGTCTCCGGGTTGTAAGCAAAAAAAACGTTGCCCATCATAGCCGCCCTTCCTGCGTTCAGGAAGCCGCTGCTGATTGACTCTTGCTATGGAGCGTCATCATTTTGGATATGGCGGGTTCAAGAGGCCGTCGGAGTCACAAAGGCTATTCCCGTGCGCAACGCAGCGTTACGCACGTGTTCCTGCATAGCTTTGTGCGCCGCCGCGCTGCTGCGCCGGGCCAGGGCCCGGAGGATCTTGCGATGCTCCTGCCAGGTTTCCATCGCCCGTTCCGGTCGGATGAACGGTAGCTTCTGACTTTCCAGAAACACCTCGGCACTGGCGCTGAGGATGCTCATCATCGCCTGATTGCCACTGGCCAACAGGATGCGCTGGTGGAACGCGAAGTCCAGCCGCGCAGCGGCCTCGAAATCCCCGGCCTTGAGTTCCCGGCGCATGGCCTGGACATTGTCTTCGAGCCCATCCAGTTCCTCGGTGGTCAGGGTCATGGCCGCCAGCCCCGCCGCAAAGCCCTCCAGCGCATAACGCAATTGGAAGATATCCAGGGGGCTGGCCTGCGCCGTAAAGGGCCAGGCCACCCCGCTCATGTCGGCCGTCGGTGGCGCTTGCACAAACACGCCTTTGCCCGGCTGCACGCTGACCAGCCCCAGTGCACTGAGCGAAGACAAGGCCTCGCGCAACGAGGCCCGACTGACCCCCAACTGCAATGCCAGGTCGCGCTGGGAAGGCAGTGCATCACCTGGCCCGAAGCCCCGTTGCTTGATCAGTTTGCGGATGGCTTGCAAAGCCGCTTCCGGTACGGCTTGGGCGATGGAATTCATAAAAAACTCAAGATTTCGGTCAACAGTGAGGCTAGTTGTAAATCTATTCTCGCTGGCCGGCAAGCCACGCCCCAAAGGGGCTCGCCGGGTTTTGCGGGCGCTCGAAAAGGGTGCGCAATCGCTTCTGACTGTTCAGACCAGTAAGACCGCTGTACACCTGTAAAACCCTGCCTTGCAGCCGCTTTGGCGCGGCATGGCATGGGCTGTGCACTGGCAAAACTCAGAAAATCCCTTCGCCCTTTTCGGAGAGTTGCCATGACCAAGCGTTGCAGCGCCCTGCTCACTGCCTTGTTTGCCAGCCTGATGCTCAGCCAGACGCCAGCCCAGGCCAATGGCCTGGACGATATCGTCGCCCGTGGCACCCTCAAGGTCGCAGTGCCCCAGGACTTCCCGCCCTTCGGCTCGGTCGGCCCCGATATGAAGCCGCGCGGCCTGGACATCGACACCGCAAAACTGCTGGCCGAGCAGCTCAAGGTCAAACTGGAACTGACCCCGGTCAACAGCACCAACCGCATCCCGTTCCTGACCACCGGCAAAGTGGACCTGGTGATTTCCAGCCTGGGCAAGAACCCGGATCGCGAGAAGGTCATCGACTTCTCCAAGGCCTACGCGCCGTTCTATCTCGCCGTGTTCGGCCCGCCTGAGGCGGCGATTGCGACCCTGGACGATCTCAAGGGCAAGACCATCAGCGTGACCCGCGGTGCCATCGAAGATATCGAGTTGAGCGCCGCCGCACCCAAGGAAGCCACGATCAAGCGCTTCGAGGATAACAACTCGACCATCGCCGCCTACCTCGCCGGCCAGGTGGACCTGATCGCCAGTGGCAACGTGGTGATGGTGGCGATCAGCGAGCGCAACCCCAAGCGGGTGCCGGCGTTGAAAGTCAAACTCAAGGATTCGCCGGTGTATGTCGGCGTGAACAAAAACGAGCCGGCACTGCTGGAGAAGGTCAACCAGATCCTGGTCGCCGCCAAGGCTGACGGCAGCCTGCAAAAGAACGCGATGCAGTGGCTCAAAGAACCATTGCCTGCCGATCTCTGAAGCGGAGCTGATTGATGGCCTATCAATTCGACTTTGTGCCGGTGCTGGCCCATACCGACCTGTTGTTGCGCGGCGCGCTGTTCACCCTGGAGCTGACAGCCATCGGCGCCCTCCTCGGCGTAGCCCTGGGCATCGTCGGCGCCGTGGTGCGGGCATGGAAAATCCAGCCGTTCTGCTGGCTCTTCGGGGTGTATGTCGAGTTGATTCGCAACACGCCGTTTCTGGTGCAGTTGTTCTTTATCTTCTTCGGCCTGCCTTCACTGGGGGTACAGATTTCCGAATGGCAGGCCGCAGTACTGGCGATGGTGATCAACCTGGGGGCCTATTCCACGGAGATCATCCGCGCCGGGATCCAGGCGATCCCTCGTGGCCAACTGGAGGCCGCAGCGGCGCTGGCGATGACCCGCTTCGAAGCGTTCCGCCATGTGGTGCTGCGGCCAGCACTGGGCAAGGTCTGGCCGGCCCTGAGCAGCCAGATCATCATCGTGATGCTCGGCTCGGCGGTGTGCTCGCAGATCGCCACTGAAGAGTTGAGTTTTGCCGCCAACTTTATTCAATCGCGCAATTTCCGCGCCTTTGAAACCTATGCCCTGACCACGCTGGTGTACCTGTGCATGGCGCTGATGATCCGCCAGTTGCTCAATTGGATCGGTCGCCGCTATGTGATGAGGAACAGTCGATGAGTGATTTTTCGTTCTGGGACATCGTGTGCAACCTGCTGACCGGCCTGCAATGGACCCTGCTGCTGTCGCTGGTGGCGTTTGTCGGCGGCGGGCTGATTGGCCTGCTGGTAATGACCCTGCGCATCAGCAAAAAGGCGCTACCGCGCAATATTGCCCGGACCTATATCGAACTGTTCCAGGGCACACCGCTGCTGATGCAACTGTTCCTGGTGTTTTTCGGCATCGCCTTGCTGAGGATTGATATCTCGCCGTGGCTGGCCGCCGCGATTGCCCTGACCCTGTTTACCAGCGCCTACCTGGCCGAGATCTGGCGCGGCTGTGTCGACTCCATCGCCCACGGGCAGTGGGAAGCCTCCGCCAGCCTGGCCCTCAACCCTTATGAGCAACTGCGCTACGTGATATTGCCCCAGGCCCTGCGAATTGCCGTGGCGCCGACGGTGGGGTTCTCGGTGCAGGTGGTCAAGGGCACAGCGGTGACCTCGATCATCGGCTTCACCGAACTGACCAAGACCGGCGGCATGCTCGCCAATGCCACCTTCGAGCCCTTCATGGTCTACGGCCTGGTGGCGCTCGGTTACTTCCTGCTCTGCTACCCCTTGTCCCTCAGTGCCCGCTACCTGGAAAGGAGACTGCATGCCTCTGCTTAGAATATCCGCGCTGCATAAGTATTACGGCGATCACCATGTGCTCAAGGGCATCGACTTGAGTATCGAGGAAGGCCAGGTGGTGGCAATCATCGGCCGCAGCGGCTCGGGAAAATCCACGCTGCTGCGCACCCTCAACGGCCTGGAGTCGATCAATGACGGGGTGATTGAGGTCGACGGCGAATACCTCGACGCGGCCCGCGCCGACCTGCGCAGCCTGCGGCAAAAAGTCGGCATGGTGTTCCAGCAATTCAACCTGTTCCCCCATTTGACCGTGGGTGAAAACGTCATGCTCGCGCCCCAGGTCGTGCAAAAAGTCGCCAAGGCCAAGGCTGCGGAGCTGGCCCGGCAGATGCTGGAGCGGGTCGGCCTGGGGGAAAAGTTCGATGCATTCCCCGATCGCCTGTCCGGCGGCCAGCAGCAACGGGTGGCGATCGCCCGCGCGCTGGCGATGTCGCCCAAGGTGTTGCTGTGCGATGAAATTACCTCGGCGCTGGACCCTGAACTGGTCAATGAAGTCCTCAGCGTGGTGCGCCAACTGGCCAAGGACGGCATGACCCTGATCATGGTCACCCATGAAATGCGCTTTGCCCGTGAGGTCGGCGACAAGCTGGTGTTCATGCATCAGGGCAAGGTGCATGAAGTCGGCGACCCGAACGTCCTGTTTGCCCAACCGCGCACGCCCGAATTGGCTAACTTTATAGGCTCGGTGGAACAGCCAGGCTGAGGCTTCAGGCGCCGGGTACCCATTCGAAACTGCCCTGCCCCTCAAAGGCCGTTTCGTCACGCACTGCCAGCCCGACCGCTGGCACAAAGGTCTCGATGTTCACCAGCGCTGTAAATCGGCGCCCGTGTATCGGGGCGCCGCCTGCCCATGCGACCAGCGTCTGGCCGGGCAACAACTGTCCGCTTGGCGGCTCTCCCGACACCCGCAACTCCACCGCCTGCCCATCCACCTGAGGATGCTGCAGGCTCAGGGTGAAATAGCCTTGGCGGCCGAACCGAAAGCCTTTCGACCCGGCAGACACCCCCGTGAAACGCAGGGCCATGGGTGCCGACTCGGCACAGGCGATGTTCAGTTGCAGCGTGCGTTTCCCCAGGGCCAACTGGTCTCCCGCCCGCTCCGCGCTGCGGATCAAACCGTAGTCGACCCGGGGCTGGCTCAAGGACATACGGCATTCACCCGCCAGCGCTTCCCCCGGCATCAGCCCCGCCCACAGCAGCACGCTGCACAGAGCGAGGCCAGGCCCAAAGCGGTTCAGGGATTCACTGCGCACGGCAGACTGCCGAACCTGTTTCGTAGAGTTTGTCGTCATCGGTTTCTGGCTCAGGGTTGAGTTGCAATACACAGGAGGTTGAATCCGGCAGGGAGACGCTCAGGGTTTGCGACTCGTCCAGATTGTTCAGGAACACAATGCCCTCACCCACCACGCTGGTCAGGAAGGCATTGCCCGGGCCGAATACCGAGGCCCCTTGAGGCAAGGGGCGCCCTTGCTCGTCACGCACTTCCAGCAGCAGGCGGCGCACTTTCACCACCTCGAAATCAACGGTATTGAAGGATCCACGACCCGCCGTGAGTGCCTTGGTGCCGTTTTTCAGGTCGACACGCTTGGGCAGGGAGCGGGTCTGCACCTCAACGTTACTGTTGAGGTAGGCCGGCAAACCGGCGATCACCGCCTGCCCGCGATAATCGGTCCAGACCGGGCCCTGGGGGGTCGCGACCTTGACCGCGCCAACATCGCCCACCGAGACGATGCCAAAGGTGTCCTGGACGGCGTAGGGCGAGAACGTCACACCGCGTTCATGGGCCACCACGCCGCCCTGCAATTGCCCGGTGTAGCTGGTACTGAAAGAGTCGCGACGCATGCCCAAGCCAACCTGGGTGTAACGCGGTATGGCATTTACCCGGCCTTGAACCGACTGATCACCACTCGTCTGCTCCCGGGCAACACCCACCTCATAATTCACATAGTCGTTCACCCGATCACTGAACGCGCTGCCGAACTCCACCTCGCCCCCGCGCCGGCTGGCATAGGAAGTGACACGACGTTCGCCGCCAAATGGCATGGTGACTTGCAATCGCAGCGACAGCCCTGTCTCGAGAGCATCATTGCGCTCGTGGCGGCGGATATTCCGCTCCTTGCGCGGTCGAGCCCCACCCACCCGGGAGTCGGCGATCAACGACACCTGAGTGCCACTGAAGTCTCGGTTCCAGGAGGCAAAGACATGTTCAGCCGATTGCCCGTCAAATTGCGCACTGTGCGAGTAGCTGATGGAGAAGCCACCCAGCAGCGGGTCAGCCCAGCTCAGGCCCAGGGTGTATTGGTTCTTGAAGCGCGCGTCCAGGTCGTCGCGGGCGCTCGACAGCCCGGCCTCCGTGACTTCGCGATACCCCCGCGTCTGGCGTGTAGCGCTGAGGTTGGCCTCAAGGCTGGCAGACAGCGGGCTACTCAATGAAATGGAGCTGCGAGCGCCGCTGACATTGCCTGAACCATCGCGAGACAGGTTGTGACGCCCGCCCACTGCCAGCCGCTGGAAAAAAACGCTGCTCCATGTTCCGCCCGCGGCCTGGTACTCGTCAGTGCTCAATAGGCCAAAACCCAGCGAAGAACTGCGCCCAAGGCCCCAGGTACCACTGGCCATCGCCACCACCGGGGGCTCCCGCTCGTCCAGCGTTGCGCCCCGCACCTTGCCCATGGAAAAGAAGTAGCCCGGCACCACCGGCACACTCGCACCAAAGGACGCCGCAGGTACCCTGAAGCTGTGCCCACCGCCACGGGTGCCAATCACGTTCACCTCCAGGTCGCTGGTGCCATTGAGCAACGGCAGGTCAGTCAGGGAAAAAGGGCCTTCCGGTACCAGGGTGGTATGGATCAACACCCCTGACTGGCGCACCTCCACCCTGGACGGGCTGCGAGTCAGCCCTTCGACCACCACCGCGCTGCCGCCGGCCGCGCGCGACTGCCCATCGGGGAACAGTTGCAGGCCGGAGAGCTGCAGCCCGCCGAACACCGGGTTGTTGCTGGAGATCTGACCCACCTGGAAGGTCGAGCGCAGGCCCGCGAAGTCGCGCTGGGCGTAGGCGTTCACATGCTCACTGCTGGCCTTGCCATTATCGGAGATATAAAACTGGCGACTGCGCACAATCCAGTTGCCCAGGTTGAACCCCGCATCGGTATAGGCGGAGACGGAGCGGGAAGAGCCACTGTTGAAACGATCCTCAAAACCCTGCACGTCGTAGTTGAACAAGGCCGCCATGCCACCCTGGGAAGCATTGCCCCCGCCCCATTCAAACTCGCGCATCGACTGGGTGGGCACCACCAGGGAGACTTCATCGCTGCCAGGGCTCAGCCGCACAAGGGTCGCCGGGTACTCACCGACAAAATCATGGCACGCCTGATCGCGCGCGATGCCCTGCCGAGTGACCGTCGCCGGGACGCGCAGCCCGGCCTTTTCCAGCAGGCCGGGGGTAAAACACAGCTGCCCTTCATAGTCGAAACGCGCTTCCACCAAGCCCAGTGGGTTGCCGTTGACCCTCAACCCGACCACATGGACGCCCTCGCGAAAGCGCGCCGCACTGCGAAAATAATGGGCAACCTTCGGGTCAATACCGTTCGCAGAGAGAACGGCAAGATCAAACCCCTCTCCCAGCTCCAAGGCATGGGCAGGCCCGCTGCACAGTGAGGCCAGCCCGATGACAATGCCCGAGCCATACGCCAGGGAGCCCGGGGCCCGGAAGAACGATGCGGACTGATTGAAACAACCGGCTTTATCGACAGTTCTCATAGCTCGATCAACCCGCCTCGACAGCAACGGGAGCCTGGTAGACGGAGGTCGAATAGCCGTAGACCGTCGCCGGTTGAATCTCGACGGCATTGACCCCTGCGACATTGCCCTCGACCGTGGTCCAAAGCGTTTCGCCAGGCAGCACATAGGTGCGCGACAATATTGCCGGGCGCTTGGCCGGCAGCAGCTGCACCTGTAAACCCAGGCGGACAACGTAGGCACTGTCGTTCTGCACGGCCAGGCGATTGCCTTGCAGGGTCCACTTGAGCAACTTCCAGGGATCTTCAAGCCGCGGCAAACCCTGGGGGTGTAGGATCAGCGGCAGGTCCTGGCGAATGGTGATACCAATGGTCGCACGCCCTTCGGCCCTGGCCTGGGGAATCCCTTCAAAAGTGACCCGCTTCAAGCGTTGAGTCTTGAGTGGTTCCTTGAGGGTTGCGATAAAGCGCACTAGTTGTGTTTCGCCAGGTTCCACGCGCGCAATCGGCGGCGTAACAATCAATAATGGTTCCGGGTCTTCAGCAAGATTTTGAATGACCGAATGTAATAAAGCCGGACCGGCATCGGCATTCTTGACATTAATAGTCGCTTCGCCATTTTCTTCATAAAGAATTACAACAGATGTTTCAGGCTCCATACCGTCAGCCAGTACGTTGCCATGTAGTAGCAGAGATAGACTTACGCCCCCTAGCAGGGCAGTAACTGTATTGAAAAGAAAACTCATCAAGTTCTACCCACACACAATTTAAGAGACCGTCAATAGACCCAGGACTGTAAGCAGCCCGCACGCAGTCGCAACAGCCAGTTACGACTGCAGTGCGGATTTACTACCTGTTTAGATACGAGTAACGACTAAGGTGGCAAGGCCGTTCAAAGGAACATCCTTGCTCAGGTCCAGGGCGCTGCCCCGGTTGATGACGGCCTTGACGTTGATCGTGCCGCTGACAACGTTGACCAGTGCTGGAACCGGGCTGGTGGTGCGGCTCCAGGAGTGCTGGTACGGGAACTTGTCGACCCGGCCATCGGCGCTATACATCCAGGCTGCGACAGAACTGGTCCTTTTGAGCGGTAGCAGGCTGGCACCGGCGCTGGACAGGTTCGAAAGCCTGACCGAATAGCCACCGGTACGCCGGCCATCCACCGCACCCAGGCCAAAGTTCTGGGATTCAGCGAAGCCGGTTCCCAGGATACCCGCAACGGTGCTGGCCGCCTGCGTGTCAGATACCGACAGCGCCATCTGCGTAGCCGCGGTGCCGCAGTTCACGGACAGCGGCAGGGTTTTCTCCTGCAAGGGGTTGAAAGCATTTGGCAAGATAGAAGCTGCACTGATCTGACCATAATCAATGACGCCGCTGCTGATACTGACCGTGCAGGGCGCTGGCTTGATAGTACCAATGACCCTCAAGTTCCCCGAACCACTTGTATCGGCGTGTGCAACCACGCTTGCGGCCAAACAGACAACACCCATTACCAAACCAGATATTTTTTTCATGCTGAACCTGTCACTAGAAGTTATCAGGTGCCTTTATTCCTACCCGGGCAATTGCATTGCCCAACATCCCGCCATCCGTGACAAATGAGCTGTAAATAAATAACACCAAGGCAGAATTGCCGAGTGACAGTCTCTCCCGCATGCACCCCACTAAAGAATAAGACAATACCCTGATTACTGTCAGAACAATAAAAAACAATCGTCGCCTTAACCCAACTCAAGAGTAGTACCAAAAAAATAACCAATGGGTATAACTGATCTTAAGATGTAGGTTAAATCAAGAGAAGTTTCCAAATTTTGAAATTCTACTGTTTCCCATAGATCCTACGGAATAATTACAAGGAACCAATGGAGCCCCCCTACATTCCCTACAAACCTGTGTCCCGAACCTCCGTAGGAGAACTCCTCTGCGCACTACGCGTTGGCGTCAGCGTTTGATCGTGGCACGATGGCGAGGTTATCGACCGAGATCCCCTACCCATGCCGCAATCCCAAGCCAAGAATCTGTCCCTGATCGCCGCCATCGACCTGGGCTCCAACAGCTTTCACATGGTCGTGGCCAAGGCCCAGAACGGTGAGATCCGCATCCTTGAGCGGCTCGGCGAAAAGGTACAACTGGCTGCCGGAATCGACGACGAGCGCAAGCTCAACGAAGAGTCCATGCAGCGCGGGCTCGATTGCCTCAAGCGTTTTGCCCAACTGATCAACGGCATGCCCCAGGGCGCCGTGCGCATCGTTGGCACCAACGCGTTGCGCGAAGCGCGTAACCGCGGCGAATTCATCCGCCGTGCCGAGGAGATCCTCGGGCACCCGGTAGAAGTGATTTCCGGCCGTGAAGAAGCACGCCTGATCTACCTCGGCGTCTCCCACACCCTGGCCGATACCCCCGGTAAGCGCCTGGTGGCCGACATTGGCGGCGGCAGCACCGAGTTCATCATCGGCCAGCGCTTCGAGCCGTTGCTGCGCGAAAGCCTGCAAATGGGTTGCGTCAGCTACACCCAGCGCTATTTCAAGGACGGCAAGATCACCCCGGCCCGCTACGCCCAGGCGTACACGGCGGCGCGGCTGGAGATCATGAGCATCGAACACGCCCTGCACCGCCTGACCTGGGATGAAGCCATCGGCTCATCCGGCACTATCCGCGCCATCGGCCTGGCCCTGAAGGCCGGCGGCCATGGCACCGGTGAGGTGAATGCCGAAGGCCTGGCCTGGCTCAAGCGCAAACTGTTCAAGCTCGGGGATGCCGAAAAAATCGACTTCGACGGCATCAAGCCCGACCGCCGGACCATCTTCCCTGCAGGCCTGGCAATCCTCGAAGCCATCTTCGACGCCCTCGAACTGCAACGCATGGACCATTGCGATGGCGCCCTGCGTGAAGGCGTGCTCTACGACCTGCTGGGTCGCCATCACCACGAAGACGTGCGTGAACGCACCCTGGGCTCGCTAATGGAGCGTTACCACGTCGACCTGGAACAGGCGGCGCGGGTCGAGCGCAAAGCGTTGCATGCCTTCGACCAGGTCGCTGCAGATTGGGAACTGGAAGACGGGGTCTGGCGTGAACTGCTGGGCTGGGCCGCCAAGGTCCATGAAGTAGGGCTGGATATCGCCCACTACCATTACCACAAACACGGTGCGTACCTGATCGAGCACTCCGACCTGGCAGGGTTTTCCCGCGAGGACCAGCAGATGCTGGCGCTGCTGGTGCGCGGCCATCGCCGTAACATCCCCAGGGACAAGTTCGCCGAGTTCGGCGCCGAGGGCATCAAGCTGATTCGCCTGTGTGCCCTGCTGCGCTTTGCGATCCTGTTCCACCACATTCGCGGCACTCAGCAGATGCCGCAAGTCACCCTGCGCGCCAACGGCGACAGCCTGGATGTGGTGTTCCCTAAAGGCTGGCTGGATGAGAACCAACTGACCCAGGCGGATTTCGCCCAGGAAGCCGAGTGGCTGACGCGAGTGGGCTTCAGCCTGAATGTGCACTAACCCCTAGACGCTCTCGGACGACACCGGCGCCCCCGGCAGGAACGCCGGCTCACGAATAGCCTGCGTGGCCTGTTCATAACCATAGGCGACCGAGAGCAGTGTGGCTTCACTGTTGCCCGTACCGTAAAAGTGCAGCGCGGTCGGCATACCCTCATCATCCATGCCCGAGGGCACCGAGATGCCGGGGTAACCGGCGGCGGCGGCAAAGTAGTAACTGTCGGCGCGAAAGTTCGACACGATGGCATCGAGGCGGTGTTCGCTCAGCGGCTTGTCGAGGGTGCCTTTGAAAATCGGCAGAACGGCCGCCCACAGTTGCTCGCGCTGCTCATCCGTCACGTCCAGGCTGTTGATGTGCTCCAGCAACGCCTGGTCCGGTTCCCCGGCTTGCTTGTCGCGCTCGTTGAAGGCAATCAGTTCAGCCAGCGACTTCACTGGCAGCCCTTCCCGGGCGGCCAGGTAACTGTCCAGGTTTTGCTTGATCCCGGCCAGCAGCGCGTCACTGTATTGATCGTAAGCCTCACGTGAGACACCCGCGTCCAGCCTGCCTATCGGCACCATGACTGCCCCCTTGGCCCCGAGCATCGCGATCGCGTCTTCGAAGTGCTTCCGGTCCGCACGCAGGGCCGGGTCCCTGGCGTCTTCAGGCGACAGCACCGGCAGCGGCGTGTAGCCAATGCGCTTGCCCTGCAAGGCATCCGGTGTGAGCCCGGCGGTGTAGGCCGTTGTTTCGGTCATGGCATTGAGCGCTTCGCCAGCATCGCGCACGTTGCGCGTAAAGGTGCCCACCGCGTCCAGTTTTGAACTGGTCATCACCCCTTCGGTACTCACCAGCCCGGCCGTGGTTTTCAAACCGACCACGCCGTTGTAGGCCGCCGGGGCAATCACCGAGCCATTGGTCTCGATGCCCAATGCCAGCGGCACAAGCCCCTGGGCGACCGCCACCGCCGATCCCGAACTGGACCCTGCCACCTGCCCTCCCAGCCGATGGGGGTTAAGCGTTTGCCCACCACGGGAGCTCCAGCCATCCACCGGCACGCTGGAGCGGAAGTTGGACAGTTCGCTCATATTGGTCTTGCCCACGATCACAGCCCCGGCCTTGAGCAAGTTATCCACAACCTTGGCGTTTTTGCTCGTCGGTGAGCCGACCAGCGCACGGGAACCGGCACTGGTGTGCATTTTCCCACTGGTTTCGAAGACATCTTTCAGGGCAATCGGCACGCCGTGCAAAAAACCGCGCACGGTACCGCTGGCTCGCTCCTGGTCACGCGCCCGAGCCTGTTCACGCGCATCGGGGTTAACCTGCACAAAGGCATTGCCGCCCTGCAGACCCTGATCGATGTTGGCAATACTTTTTAATGAGTCCCGCACCAGGGACTCTGAAGTGACTACCGCCCCAGCCATATCGGACGCCATGGCCTGTGCACTGCGGTAGCCCTTCGGCGGCAAGGCCAGCGCCTCGAATAGCCCCGCAGTTCCGAACCCGATACCTATGCCTGATCCCACCATCGAAAACTCCTTAACTGCCCTGTACAGGCTATCGTCTGATAGCCCAAGGTCAGTCTAGGAACGGGAGCATGGGATCCCCAACCTGGGAAATCTGACGGTCCTGTCCGATTTCCCAGTGAGGGATGTAGGTCTAGTCGATATCAGCGAACCGCCAGCAACGGGCTGCCCAACCGCTCCAGCAACGTGGCCTGGGCACTGCGCGGGTTCTGGTTGCCCGTCGGGGTGTTGCGCACGTAGCGCCCATCGGACTGCAGGCTCCAGCTGTGGGTGTTATCGGTCAGATAACTCTCCAACTCTTTCTTGACCCGCATGATCAGCTTCTTGCCTTCCACCGGGAAGCAGGTCTCCACACGCTTGTCGAGGTTGCGCTCCATCCAGTCGGCGCTGGAGAGGAACATCTGCTCTTCACCGCCATTGAGGAAGTAGAACACCCGCGTGTGCTCCAGGAAGCGGCCGATGATCGAACGCACGTGGATATTGTGGGACACCCCGGCAATGCCCGGGCGCAGGCAGCACATGCCACGCACCACCAGGTCGATACGCACGCCGGACTGGCTGGCCTTGTACAGCGCGCGGATGATCTTCGGATCGGTCAGCGAGTTGAACTTGGCGATGATGTGCGCCGGCTTGCCGTCGAGGGCGAACTGGGTCTCGCGGGCAATCATGTCGAGCATGCCCTTCTTCAGGGTGAACGGCGCATGCAGCAGCTTTTTCATGCGCAGCGTCTTGCCCATGCCGATCAACTGGCTGAACAGTTTGCCGACGTCTTCGCACAGCGCGTCGTCGGAAGTCAGCAAGCTGTAGTCGGTGTAGAGCTTAGCGTTGCCGGCGTGATAGTTACCGGTGCCCAGGTGCGCGTAACGCACGATCTCACCGGCCTCGCGGCGCAGGATCAGCATCATCTTGGCGTGGGTCTTGAAGCCCACCACGCCATAGATCACTACCGCACCGGCCGCTTGCAGGCGGCTGGCCAGTTGCAGGTTGGACTCTTCGTCGAACCGCGCACGCAGCTCGATCACCACCGTGACTTCCTTGCCGTTACGCGCGGCGTCCACCAGCGCATCGACGATTTCCGAGTTGGCACCGCTGCGGTAGAGGGTCTGGCGCACGGCCAGGACATGGGGGTCCTTGGCGGCCTGGCGCAACAGATCGACCACCGGGGTGAACGACTCGAACGGGTGCAGCAGCAGAATGTCTTGCTTGCTGACCACGCTGAAGATGTTTTCGCTGTTTTGCAGCAGTTTCGGAATCTGCGGGGTGAACGGCGTGTATTGCAGCTCCGGATGGCTGTCCAGGCTGGTGATGCTGAACAGGCGCGTCAGGTTCACCGGACCGTTGACCTGGTACAGCTCGGTCTCGGCCAGGTTGAATTGCTTGAGCAGGTAGTCCGACAAATGTTTGGGGCAGGTATCCGCCACTTCCAGGCGCACCGCGTCACCGTAGCGCCGCGAGAACAGCTCGCCACGCAGGGCGCGGGCCAGGTCTTCGACGTCTTCGGTGTCTACCGCCAGGTCGGCGTTTCGGGTCAGGCGGAACTGGTAGCAACCCTTGACCTTCATGCCCTGGAACAGGTCATCGGCGTGGGCGTGGATCATCGACGAAAGGAATACATAGTTATCGCCAGCCCCCCCGACCTCTTCCGGTACCTTGATGATGCGTGGCAACAGGCGCGGTGCGGGGATGATCGCCAGGCCCGAATCACGGCCGAAGGCATCGATCCCTTCGAGCTCGACGATAAAGTTCAGGCTCTTGTTCACCAGCAGCGGGAACGGGTGCGTCGGGTCCAGGCCAATCGGGGTGATGATCGGCGCGATCTCGTCACGGAAATAGCGTCGGACCCAGGTCTTGAGCTTGACGGTCCAGTTGCGGCGACGGATGAAGCGCACTTGGTGCTTTTCCAGCTCCGGCAGCAGGATGTCGTTGAGGATGGCGTATTGGCGATCCACATGGCCATGCACCAGCTCGCTGATGCGCGCCAGGGCCTGGTGCGGCTGCAGGCCGTCGGCGCCCGCCTGTTCACGGGCAAAGGTGATCTGTTTCTTGAGGCCGGCGACACGAATCTCGAAGAACTCGTCCAGGTTGCTGGAGAAGATCAGCAGGAACTTCAAACGCTCCAGCAACGGATAGGACTCATCCAGTGCCTGTTCCAACACGCGGATATTGAATTGCAGTTGCGACAGCTCGCGATGGATGTACAGGCTGCTGTCATCCAGGTTCGGAATCACGATAGGCGGTGCCGCCACCACCGGCTCCGCGACCACGGCAGGCTGCTCAGGCGCAAGCTCCGGCGGGGTTTCGGCAACCTGTTCAACTACCGGGTGCGCATCTTTTACGGCAACTTCTGTGAGTCCTTCGGTATTCATCGAGTGTTCCTGTGAGGGCTATTGTTGCTCTCTAAGCAATTGGGCGGCACGGGCGGCAAAGTAAGTCAGGATGCCATCGGCACCCGCACGTTTAAAGGCGGTAAGGGATTCCAGGATGACGCCTTCACTCAACCAGCCATTTTGAATCGCAGCCATGTGCATGGCGTATTCACCACTGACCTGATAGACAAAGGTCGGCACCTTGAATTCCTCCTTGACCCGATAAAGGATGTCCAGATACGGCATACCGGGCTTGACCATCACCATATCAGCGCCTTCAGCCAGGTCCGCCGCCACTTCGTGCAGGGCTTCGTGGCTGTTGGCCGGGTCCATCTGGTACGAGGCCTTGTTGGCCTTGCCCAGGTTCAACGCCGAGCCGACCGCATCGCGGAACGGGCCGTAGTAGGCGCTGGCGTACTTGGCTGAATAGGCCATGATCCGCACATTGACGTGCCCGGCCAGTTCCAACGCCTCGCGGATCGCCTGAATCCGGCCGTCCATCATGTCTGACGGGGCCACCACCTGGGCGCCCGCAGCGGCATGGGACAGCGCCTGCTTGACCAGTGCGTCGACGGTGATGTCGTTCTGCACATAGCCTTCTTCATCCAGGATGCCATCCTGCCCGTGGGTGGTAAACGGGTCCAGCGCCACGTCAGTAATCACCCCCAGCTCCGGGAAACGCTCGCGCAGGGCGCGGGTCGCACGCTGGGCAATGCCTTCGGGGTTCCAGGCCTCGGCGGCGTCCAGGGACTTGAGCCCGGCGGGTGTGACCGGGAACAGCGCCAGCGCCGGGATCCCCAGTTCAACCCACTGCGCCGCCTCTTGCAGCAGCAGATCAATGGTCAAACGCTCGACACCCGGCATCGACGCCACCGCTTCCCGACGATTTTCACCGTCGAGCACAAACACCGGCAGGATCAGATCATTCACCGTCAGGACGTTTTCACGCACCAGACGACGGGAAAAATCATCACGACGGTTGCGGCGCAGACGGGTAGCGGGAAACAGGCGTTGGGCGGGGGTAAAGCTCACGGCAGACTCCTGAGCCCGGCTTGACGGGCGAGCGTGACAGTTATAAGCGGCCATTATGACGAAGGAATGACAGTTGTGCTTACTCATACGACCGGCATGTGACCTGTAGTCGCATTCATGCTTTCCGTAGGAAATGTTCACTTCGTGACACATCTCGATACTTTCATGAATGTTCACGAAGGCGTAGGCTGCGCGTTCATTTCGCCAGCACCCAGACAATGCTCCAACAATTTCTGAATGACTTTGGCTACTTTGCCCTCTTCCTGGGGACGTTCTTTGAAGGTGAGACCATCCTGGTTCTCGCAGGCTTCCTTGCGTTCCGCGGATACATGGATATCAACGTGGTGGTGGTGGTGGCGTTCTTCGGCAGCTACGCCGGCGACCAGCTCTGGTACTTCATGGGCCGCAAGCATGGGCGCAAATTGTTGGCGCGCAGGCCACGCTGGCAACTGCTGGGCGATCGGGCACTGGAGCATATCCGCCGACACCCCGATATCTGGGTTCTGAGTTTCCGCTTCGTCTATGGCCTGCGCACGGTCATGCCCGTGGCCATTGGCTTGTCCGGCTACCCGCCGGGGCGCTACCTGTTGCTCAACGGCATCGGCGCGGCGATCTGGGCAGCAGCACTGGGCGCGGCGGCCTACCACTTCGGCGCCGTGCTCGAAGGCATGCTGGGTAGCGTCAAGAAATATGAGCTGTGGGTGCTGGGTGCCTTGCTGGTACTCGGCCTGGGCTTGTGGCTGCGCCGGCGCATCCGCAACGCCCGCCTGACCCGGGAAAACTGCGCGGCCGAAAAAGCCCGGCTGGAGCAGGAGCAACTGGCCGAGCCGAAAAAGCCCGAGCCTACGACACCCATCGAGTAAGCCGGCCCCTGCAACAGTAGAGGCCGATGACACTGAGCAGGCTATAGCTGGCCAGCCCCGACCAGCCCAACGCACTGGCCGGCCACAACCCGACCAGCGGCGCCAGCCACACCAGCGGCACATTCAGCCCCAACCGCAGCAGCTCGGCCTTCAAGGCCCACGGGCGATTTTCCAGGGCCACGCCCAGGGTAAACAGGCCCAGCGCCATCACACTCCAACCCAGCACAAGCGCAGCCGTCAGCATGCCCTCGCCAACATTCATCAGATAGCTGCCCAAACCCACATACGCGGCAAATTGCAGGGCGATGTAAATCTGCTGGCGCGCGTCCAGGGGCACCTCGAATTTACGGAACTGGCTCAAGTCCGGCTTGGCCAGTGGGTACTTGGCCTTGACGTCCGCCGGGCGCCAGCCGGTGCGCATGAACCAGATGCGCAGTTTGTCCCACCCACTTTCGGTACGCCGGGCATCACTCCACAGCTGGGCATAGAACTGCAGGTTGGCCCACAGCGGATTCCAACTGGCCAGAGGCGTGGTCACACCAAAGATCACCGGCTCGTTTTCGTCTTCTTCCTGGAACGAGCCAAACAAACGGTCCCAAATAATGAACACCCCGCCGTAGTTGCGATCCATGTAGAGAGCGTTCTGTGCATGGTGGGCCCGATGATTGGACGGGGTGACGAAAAACCACTCGAACCAACCGAGCTTGGGCACATGGCGGGTATGCACCCAGAATTGATACAACAGGTTGAGCGACGCCACGCTGATAAACACCAGCAGCGGCACGCCGACGACAGCCAGTGGCAGATAGAAGATCCAGCTCAGCAAAAAGCCCGTGCTGGTCTGGCGCAAGGCGGTGGTGAGGTTATAGTCCTCGCTCTGGTGATGCACCGAGTGCGCCGCCCACAGAATATTGCGCTCGTGGCCGCAGCGATGCAGCCAGTAGTAGCAGAAGTCGTAGAGGACAAAGGCGAACACCCAGGTCCAGACGCTCTGGGCTGGCAGCTCGAACAGCGCCCAATGCTTGAGGGCGAAGGCGTAGGTCAGCAGGCCCACGCCTTTGGTCAGCAGCCCAGTGGTGGTGGACAATACACCGGTGCTCAAGCTGTTGATGGCGTCAGCCACCCGGTAGTTGCGCTCGCCGCGCCAACGGTCAGCCAACAGTTCGACCACAATCAAGGCAATGAAAAACGGTACCGCGTAAGGGACGAAGTCCATGGGCCAGTCCGGTCAATTATTGTTACATCAAGGTTAGGCCAGTGACCGGATATCCCAATGGCAATGCGAGACAAATAAGTAGACATTTAACGCCATAAATCAGGAGAAATGCCCATGAGCAAAAAGATTGCAGTGATCCTTTCCGGCTGTGGCGTGTACGACGGCGCTGAAATCCATGAAAGTGTTATCACGCTGCTGCGCCTGGATCAGCGCGGCGCTCAGGTTCAGTGCTTTGCCCCGGACATCGCGCAGCTGCATGTGATCAATCACCTCACGGGCGAAGAAATGCCCGAGTCGCGCAATGTATTGGTGGAGTCGGCGCGCATCGCCCGAGGCGAGGTGAAAGACATTCGCGAGGCCCGCGTGGAAGAGTTCGATGCGCTGGTCGTGCCCGGAGGTTTTGGCGCGGCGAAGAACCTGTCGAACTTTGCCATCGAAGGCGCCGGTTGCAGCGTCAACCCGGACGTACTGGCACTGGCCGAAGCCTTTGCCGAAGCAGGCAAGCCCGTGGGGCTGATCTGCATCTCGCCGGCCCTGGCGGCAAAAATCTACGGCCCAGGCGTGACCTGCACCATCGGCAACGACGCCGACACCGCGGCCGCCCTGGACAAGATGGGCGCCACCCACCAGGAATGCGCGGTAGACGAAATCGTCGAAGACAAGGCGCGCAAGCTGGTGAGCACGCCGGCCTATATGCTGGGCAAGAACATCAGCGAAGTGGCATCGGGGATCAACAAGCTGGTGGACCGGGTACTGGAGCTGACCCACGAAAACGACTGAATGGGCGACACCGATTAAAAACGTGGGAGCTGGCTTGTGTGGGAGCCAGCGCCCACACAAGCCAGCTCCCACAATTTGACCGCCAGGACCTTCAGGAAGCCGCCACCCTGCGCTTATCGGCCAACCGGCTGCGGCTGTACAGCACCACAATCGCAATGATCGCCACGGCCTGGGCACTCAACGAATACGCATCGGCATGGATGCCCAGCCAGTCGAAGTCAAAGAACGCCACCGGCCGGGTGCCGAAGATGCCCGCTTCCTGCAACGCCTTCACGCCATGCCCGGCAAATACCACCGACAGCGCGCACAGCAACGCCGCGTTAATCCCGAAGAACAGCGCCAACGGCAGCTTCGCCGAGCCGCGCAGGATGATCCACGCCAAGCCCATCAACAGCACCAGCGCCGTGGCGCCACCGGCCAGTACCGCGTTATGCCCGGCAGGACCGGCTTGCAACCACAGGGTTTCGTAGAACAGGATCACTTCGAACAGTTCGCGGTACACCGAGAAGAACGCCAGGACCGCAAACCCAAAACGCCCACCGCCGCCGACCAGGCTGCTCTTGATGTAGTCCTGCCAGGCGGCCGCGTGGCGTCGGTCGTGCATCCACACCCCGAGCCACAGCACCATCACGCTGGCAAACAGCGCCGTACAGCCTTCGAGCAGTTCACGCTGGGCGCCGCTGACGTCAATCACATACGCCGCCAGGGCCCAGGTCGCCGCACCGGCGACCAACGCCAGGGCCCAACCGACGTTGACACTGCGCACCGCCGATTGCTGGCCGGTGTTACGCAAAAAGGCCAGGATTGCCGCCAGCACCAGAATCGCTTCCAACCCTTCACGCAGCAGAATCAGCAAGCCCGAGATGTAGCTCAACGACCAGCTCAGGCCGTCGCCGCCCAACAGGCCGGCCGCTTCAGTGAGTTTGCCCTTGGCCACGTCCAGGCGCTGCTGGACCTGCTCGATCGGCAAACCATCCTGCAACGACTGCCGATACGCCATCAGGGCTTTCTCGGTGTCCTTGCGCACGTTGGCATCGACGTTGTCCAGGGAGCTTTCCACCAGCTCGAAGCCTTCCAGGTACGCCGCTACCGACAGGTCGTAGGCCTGTTCGTGCTCACCGCTGCGGAACGCTGCCAGGCTCTTGTCCAAGGTGGCAGCGGTGTACTCCAGCAACTGCGCCGGGCCACGCTGGACCTGGGGCGGCTGGGCGCGCTGGGCGCGGAACACCCGGACCGCGTCCGGCCCCTCGGCGGCCAGCACTTCTTCCGGGGTCTGGCGTGCCAGGTCGGCCAGGTTGAAGGATTTTTCGCTTTTTGCGGCGGTCGGGTCGGCAGTAAAGCCGGCGATGTAGGTGGCCAGGTCCCAGCGCTGCCGGTCATCCAACTGGTCGGCGAACGACGGCATGTCGGTGCCTTCGACGCCCAGGCCCAGGGTGTTGTAGATGCCGTAGAGGCTCAGGCGGTCCAGACGCTGGGCATCGCGCAGGTTGGCCGGCGGTGGGGCCATACCGACACCGGCCGGGCCATCGCCCGCACCGGCGTCACCGTGGCACACCGAACAGTGCTGGGCGTACAGCGGCGCACCGCGCGTAGGGTCCGGGGTAATGGCCGGCGCCTGGCTGACCTCATAGGCGGCCGCCAGTTGCGCACCCAGTTGACGCGCCTGGCGCGCTACCGCGTTGCCATCCTGGCGGTTAGTGACAGCGGCCAGCAGCTCATCGACGCCTTTGACCAGGCTCGCACGCTCGGGCTTGTCGGGCAGCTCTGCCACCAGCCCCTGCAACACGCCGAGAAACTCCACCTGTTCGCGGTATTCGGAGTCGTCGACCACCTTGCCCGCCTCCACCGTCGGCGGATAGTCAGCGCCAATGTAGTCCAGTAAATGCAGGGCCTGGGGCGCACCCTCTGCGGTAGCAGCCAGCAGATTGAAGCTGCACGACACCAACGCCGGCAGCAACAGCCAGGCGAGAAAACGGGAGGGGGCAGTCATGAATGAATCCCAAATGGAAACAAGAAGTAACACATTGTCGAATGTTAATCGGTTTGACTCAAGACGTTAGTGCTTTGGCCGCTGAAATGACTCGCTCAGGTAGGGGCCAACCCTCAAAGAAAGCAGCGGAAAAGCCATTGTTTTGCCAGTAACGAGGCCTATAATGCGCCGCCTTCGTTATCGCGAAACGGCATTTAGGCTCCTCTTTTTATGAGGGATGTGTGGGAAAAGGTTTTTCCTGCGCTTGGTTATTTGGCCCGACCAGCCCCTTCGGCCGATTACGCTCAGGGAAGCAGCACCTCAATGGCATCTCGCGTCTTTACCTCCCTTGCCCTCGCGGCACTCACGCTGCTGTCGGGCTGTTCGATGTTCCGCAGCTACGACACTGAACTGCAAGCCACCAACCAGCAGTTGGCCAGCGGCAATGTCGATGGCGCGCTGACCCTGCTGGAGAAGAACAACAGCAGCGAAGACAAAGACCTTCTCTACTACTTCGAAAAAGGCGAGTTGCTGCGGGCCAAGGGCGATCTGACCGGCAGCCAGGCGGCTTGGCACCGGGCAGACCTGGTGGTGTACAAGTGGGAGGAGTCGGTCAAGTTCGACACCGAGCGCTATCTCGCGCAATTCGGTAGCTTTCTGGTCAACGACAAGGTGCGACGCTACGAAGGGTATGACTATGAAAAAGTCATGCTCACCACCCAGATGGCGTTGAACCTGCTGGCCGTCAATGACTTCGACGGCGCGCGCACCGAAATCAAGAAAACCCACGAACGCGAAGCGGTGATCGCCGAACTGCGGGACAAGGAATACCTCAAGCGCGAAAACGAAGCCGAGCGCCAGGGCGTGGCCACGCAGTTCAAGGATCTGCGCGGCTATCCGGTGGAAAGTCTCGATGCGCCGGACGTGGTGGGCCTGAAGAACAGCTACCAGAGCGCGTTCAGTCATTACCTGGCCGGTTTCATCTACGAAGCCTTGGGCGAAAAGGACCTGGCCGCGCCGGGCTACCGCAAGGCCGCCGAACTGCGCCCCAATACACCGTTGCTGGAACAGGCCCTGCTCGACCTGGATGCCTCCCGCGTGGCCGCTGACGAAAGCGACGTACTGATTGTGGTGCAGAGCGGCCTGGCGCCGGCCCGCGACTCGATCCGCCTGCCGTTGCCGATCCCTATCGACGGGCATTGGGTGATCACACCGCTGTCGTTCCCGGTGATCAAGCCAGACACTTCGACGGCCACCTTTGCGCAGATCGGCGTCGATGGTCGGCAGCAGAACCTCACGCCCCTCAACAGCACCACTGCAATGTCGCGCCGCGCCCTGCGCGACGACATGCCGGGGATCATCCTGCGTACCACCGTGCGCGCCATCAGCCGCGGCGTGACGCAAAAAAACCTCAACCAGACCAACCCGATGGCCGGCCTGGTGCTGGGCATCGCGTCCGCCGTCACCGAAGGCGCCGATACCCGCACCTGGCGCACCCTGCCGGACCTGACCCAGGTCACGCGCCTGCGCCTCAAGCACGGTGAGCACCAGGTGAGCCTGCCCAATGCCTTGGGCGGCACCCTGGTGACGGTCAAGGCCGAACAACGCCATCAGGTGATCACTTTGCGAGTGGTCGGCAACCAGGTCTTCACCAGCGGCGTGGCCGCCCATGTGGTCGCGAGCAACCCGGCCCAGGCCGTCGCCAGCCTCAAACAACCTTAAGGAGCACGCTATGCGTCATTTCATCCTCGGCGCCCTGGCGCTGATCTTCCTCGCCGGTTGCGCCACCCCGCCGCCGGAACCGGGCAGCGCCGCGAGCAAAGTCGTGGTGATGGGCAAGTTCAAGGGCATCGCCGTCGGCGCCATTCGGGTAGCCCGCGAGAACGGTTTCCTGACGGCCAAGGTGCAACTGAGCAACATCACCAGCAGCAACCAGATGATGTATTACCGCTTCGCCTGGCTGGGCGCCGATGGTTTCCCGGTGGGTGACGAAGAAACCTGGAAAGTGCTGAACCTCTACGCCAACCAGGCCACCTTCCTGCCGGCCATCGCCAACCTGCCCCAGGCCGCCGACTTCCGCCTTGAAGTCAAGACGCCTTGAGCCAGCCCCCTATTCAGTTTTCGAGAGACATTCCCATGTTTGCACGCTTTTCGTTCCTCGCCGTAATCGCCGTCCTGGCCAGCGGCTGCGCCAAAACCTCGCCGGTCATCGGCGGTAAAAATATCAGCTACGGCGACACCAAGGCCGTGGAACTGGTGACCAACGAGTTCGGTTCCACCGACCTGCAGATGATCGCCGAAAGCATGACCCGCTCCCTGGCGCAGTCCGGCATCCTCCAGGGCCGCCCGGTGGTGCAGGTGTATGACGTGAAGAACAAGACCAGCGAGTACATCGACACCCGCGAGATCACCACCTCGATCAAGACCCAACTGATGAAGACCGGCACCGCCCGCTTCGCCAGCGACAACACCGATATGCAAAGCCAGGTCGACCAGCTCAAGCTGCAAAACCAGAGCGGCCTGTACAAGAAATCCACGGTCAGCAAGACCGGCAACATGGTTGCCGCCAAGTACCGCCTGGAAGGCTCCATCAGCTCCATCGTCAAGCGCAGCGCCGACTACAAGGACGTGTTCTACAAGTTCAGCCTGCAATTGATCGACGTCGAAAGCGGCCTGGCGGAATGGATGGACGAAAAAGAAATCCGCAAGACCACGGAGCGCTAAGCCATGCGTCCATGGATCGGCATCATCGCCCTGCTGTGCAGCGTTGGCGCCTGGGCGGCGCCGAAAATCGCGGTGACGGACCTGGCCTACGAGGCGCGCGTGGAGGAATACATCCACGCCGTCGCGGCGACCAATAACTTCCAGGCCAGCCCCTACAACGCCAGCGGTGCGTCCAGCTACACCGAGTTCGAGAGCCGCAACAGCTACATCGAACAGAGTGAGCTGCGTAAATTCAGCGGCGATATCAAGGGTGAGATTCTCAAGTCGCGCCAGTTCCAGTTGGTCCAGGGCACGCCCTACACCAGCGAGGCCAAGGGCGATGTGTACGACGTGATCAAGCGGATCAAGGCCGGCCACTTCAAGGGCGCCGACTATGTGCTGTTTGGTACTTTGTCGGATATCGACTTCACCCAGGACATCAACGCCCTGGATCGCACCAACAGCTATTCAGCGGTGCTGGGGCTGGCGGTCGTGGCGGACTTCAGCCTGATCAACACCCGCACCTATGAAATCACCTCGGCGTTTACCGCCATGGGTGAGGGCCAGGACACCAAGCTGGTGAACAGTCGCGACGTGCGCGTCAGCCTGAGCCGGCCACGGGTGGTGAAGGAAGTGTCGAAAACCTTGGGTGAAGATGTGGCGCGCCAGCTGCAGGAGCAACTGGGCGGTGGCTACCAGGAGCCTGGGCAGCCGGCGTTGCGCAACAACCTGCCAAGGGATGAGGCGCCGAAAATCCTGCACTGAAGCTCAATGGCTCGGCTAGCACACATCAATGTGGGAGCTGGCTTGCCTGCGATGCAAGCGCCGCGGTGTCACTGATACACCGCAGTGATGCGATCGCAGGCAAGCCAGCTCCCACAGTTTTGATTGGGCTTGTTCAGTCAGGCCGTGGCGCGATGCAGGCTGGCGAGGAAACCCGCAGCGCCCACGAACAACCCGGCAAACGTGCGGTTCACGCGTTTCTGCTGCTTGGGCGTGCGCAACAGGCGCAGCACCTTCGATGCCAGCCCGGTGTAGCCCGCCATCACGATCATATCCACGCCGATCATGGTCGCACCGAGGATCAGGTACTGAATCAGCAGCGGCGCCTGTGGGTTCACGAACTGCGGCAGCACCGCCAGCATGAACACCAGGGCCTTGGGGTTGCTGGCATTGACCAGGAAACCACGGAACATCATCGCCAGCGGCTTGCCAATCGGGCGGACTGGCGCGTCATCGCTCATGTCCATGGGCAGGGCGCGCCATTGCTTGACGGCCAGGTACACCAGGTACACCACGCCAAACCATTTGATCGCATAGAACGCGGTTGAGGACGTCGCCAGAACGGCGCCCAGGCCGCCCGCCACCACGGCAATCTGCATCGCCAGGCCCAATTGCAGGCCAATGGCGTTCCAGTAACCCCGCAGGAAACCATATTGCAGGCCGCTGGACATGGAGGCGATGGCGCCCGCGCCGGGGGAGAGACTGATAATCCAACTGGCCAGGAAGAAGGCCAGCCATGTGTCGAGCGCCATTACACACCTCGTAGCAAATTCGTTGTCAGCACTAAGCTAACTCCGAGGGCCGAGGGCTGGCTAGAGAATTTTTAAGGTAAAGGGCTGATATCGCTACCGCGCCAGCGGCGTACCGAGCGCTGGAAGAACAGGCTGTTGGGTACTTGCACCACGGCGCTGTCGGTGCCCGCTTCAGCCACTTCGATCAACGTGGTGTACAGCAGGTTGATCGCGATCACCCGGCCTTTGACGCCGGGCTTGTCGACGGTGTCCACCAACTCGACCACATCACCCAGGCGAAACGGCCCAACGGTGAAGATCAGGATCGCGCACAGCAGGTTCGACAGCACCGACCACATGGCAAAGAACGCTACCGCCGCGACGGCCACAAAACCCGAGAGCGCGGTCCACAGCACGGTGGCCGAGACCCCCAGGCGTTCAAGGACGAAGATCAGCGCACTGCCCATGATCAGCCAGCGCAGGCCACCACGCAGGGGCATCAGCAGTTGCGGCGGAAACGGATAGCGCTCACCCAGGCGCGTCAGGCCCTTGGCGACAAAGCGCTGGGCCAGGTAACCGGCCAGCAGGATCAGCAGGATTTGCACGCCGACCCACACCGGTTCGATCCATTGCGCTGGCAGTGGCAGCTGCAAGGCTTCCATCAGGACAGCGCCTCCAACTCCGCTTGCAGGCCTTCCAGCAGTTCGAGGGCTTCCATCCAGGTCTCCTCCAGTTGCCCTTCGCGCACCTTGAGCTTGGCCTGTTCGGCCAGCAGGTCGCGCAACTCATCCTTGCGGGCAGCTTCGTACACCGCGCTGTCGCCGAGGCTGGTTTCGATCTTGGCCAGGCGTTCGTGGACCTTGCCCAATTCGGCTTCAAGCTTGTCGGCTTCGCGTTTGTGCGGTGCCAACTGCTGGCGCAGGGCCGCAGCAGCCTGGCGCTGGGCTTTTTTGTCGGTCTTGTCCGGGTTGACCGGGGTGTTGCTGACCGGCGCGTTGCGCAGACGGTAGTCGGTCAACCAACGGGCGTAGTCGTCCAGGTCGCCATCAAACTCTTCGACCTTGCCATCGGCCACCAGCAGGAAGTTGTCGGTGGTGCTCTTGAGCAAGTGGCGGTCGTGAGACACCACCAGCACAGCGCCACTGAATTCCTGCAGGGCCATGGTCAGCGCCAGGCGCATTTCCAGGTCCAGGTGGTTGGTCGGTTCGTCGAGCAGCAGCAGGTTGGGACGGTCCCAGGCGATCAGGGCCAGGGCCAGGCGGGCTTTTTCGCCGCCGGAGAAATTCAGCACCGGCTCGTCGATGCGCGCACCACGGAAGTCGAAACCGCCGAGGAAGTCGCGCAGGGTCTGTTCGCGCTCGGTTGGCGCCAGGCGTTGCAGGTGCAACAGCGGGCTGGCCTTGGCGTCGAGGGAGTCCAATTGATGCTGGGCGAAGTAGCCCACCACCAGGTTCTCGCCACGGGTCAGGCGCCCGGCCAGGGGTTGCAGCTCGCCCGACAGGTTCTTGATCAGCGTCGACTTGCCCGCGCCGTTGGGGCCGAGCAAGCCGATGCGCGCGCCCGGGGTGAGCTGCAGCTTGACCTTCTCCAGGATGGTCTTGTCGCCATAACCCAGGCGGGCATCCGAGAGGTCGAGCAAGGGGCTGGAGATTTTCACTGACTCGCGGAACACAAAGTCGAACGGCGAATCGACGTGGGCCGCCGACAGCTCTTCCATGCGTTCCAGGGCCTTGATCCGGCTCTGGGCCTGACGGGCCTTGGTGGCCTGGGCCTTGAACCGGGCGATGTAGCTTTCCATATGCGCGCGTTGCGCCTGCTGCTTCTCGAAGGCCTGCTGTTGCTGGGCCAGGCGTTCGGCACGGGCCCGCTCGAACGCGGTGTAGCCGCCGCGATAGAGGGTGATTTTCTTCTGTTCGACATGGGCGATGTTATCGACCACGGCGTCGAGGAAATCCCGGTCGTGGGAGATCAGCAGCAACGTGCCTGGATAACTCTTGAGGAAATCCTCCAGCCACAGGATTGCATCCAGATCCAGGTGGTTGGTCGGTTCGTCGAGCAGCAACAGGTCCGAGGGGCACATCAGCGCCTGGGCCAGGTTCAGGCGCATGCGCCAGCCACCGGAGAAGTCGGCAACCGGGCGGTCCATCTGTTCGTTGGTGAACCCGAGGCCGGCGAGCATTTTGCGCGCGCGGGCGTCGGCGGTGTAGCCGTCGGCACTGTCGAGTTCCGAGTGCAGGCGGGCCTGGGCGGCACCGTCCTGGGCTTTCTCGGCCTCGGCCAGGTCGTGTTGCACCTGACGCAGACGCAGGTCGCCATCGAGCACGTAGTCGATCGCGATGCGGTCCAGGGTGTCGATCTCCTGGCGCATATGGGCGATACGCCAGTCGGCTGGCAGCAGGCAGTCCCCGGAATCCGGGGTCAGCTCACCGAGCAACAGGGCGAACAACGTGGATTTGCCGGCGCCATTGGCACCGATCAGGCCGGCTTTGTGACCGGCGTGCAGGGTCAGCTCGGCGTCTTCGAGAAGACGTTGCGGGCCACGCTGTAATGTTAGGCTTTGAAGTCGGATCATAATGGCGGCGGAGTCTACCAGCTTCGTTGGCCGCTGGCTTGGGTGTGAACATGTGCGCTGACCTGTGGAGCTTTGCCCTCTCGACCTACGCCCGTACGGGCGCTGAAGATGCCTGCCTGCGCTTGCAGGAGCAAGGGGCGGATGTGTGTCTGTTGTTGTGCGGGCTGTGGCTGGAACAGCGCGGGGTCGCACTTGAACCTGGACGCGTGCAGGCGCTGCGAGCAATCGCCGATCCCTGGCAGGCAGACGTTGTGGAGCCCTTGCGCAGGGTGCGCAAGCAATGGCGCGCCATGGCGCAGCAGGATGTGGGGCTGGGAGCGTTGCGCGAGCGGGTCAAGGCCCTGGAACTGGAAGCCGAACAGCAGTTGCTGTTACGTCTGGAAGCGCTGGCACAGGCTTGGCCAACGGGAGAACGCGCCACGCATCCGACATGGCTTGAAGGACTGGCGACCGAAGCCGCCAACCTTGACCACGACGCGCTGCTTCAGCTGCGCGCCGCGGCCACCGGCACTTAGGAAGCGCTGGTTGGGGTGGTGCCTGGTGCTACCGGGGCAGGCGTGCTGCTGGCCGGTGCAGTGGTAGCGGCTGGCGCTGCCGGTGCGGCAGGAGTCGCTGGCTTGGCAGCTGCTGGAGCTGGCGCGGGTTTGGCAGCTGCAGGTTTGGCAACCGGCTTGGCTGCTGGTTTCGCAGCAGCAGGTTTGGCAGCTGGCTTGGCCGCTGGTTTTGCAGCAGCAGGTTTGGCAGTTGGCTTGGCCGCTGGTTTTGCAGCAGCAGGTTTGGCAGCCGGCTTGGCCGCTGGTTTCGCAGCAGCAGGTTTGGCAGCTGGCTTGGCCGCTGGCTTTGCAGCAGCAGTTTTAGCAACTGGCTTGGCGGCTGGTTTCGCAGCAGCAGTTTTAGCAGCTGGCTTGGCGGCTGGTTTCGCAGCAGCAGTTTTAGCAACTGGCTTGGCGGCTGGTTTCGCAGCAGCAGTTTTAGCAGCAGGCTTGGCGGCTGGTTTCGCAGCAGCAGTTTTAGCAGCAGGCTTGGCGGCTGGTTTTGCAGCAGCAGTTTTAGCAGCAGGCTTGGCGGCTGGTTTTGCAGCAGCAGTTTTAGCAGCAGGCTTGGCGGCTGGTTTTGCAGCAGCAGTTTTAGCAACTGGCTTGGCGGCTGGTTTCGCAGCAGCAGCTTTAGCAGGCGCTTTTTTAGCAGCAGGCTTGGCCGCAACTTTGGCCGGCGCCTTGGCCGCAACTGCCTTGGCTGGTGTACGAGTGCTCAACACTTTGGCCACAGCTTCTTTCACACGACCCACGCCCTGCGCCAGTTTCAGGCTCTCTTGGGCATCGCGCTTGAGTTGAAGGATGTAGGTGCGGGTTTCGGATTGACGATCCTTGAGGGCATCGAGCAAGTCCTCAAGTTCTTTGACGGCGCCCTTGGCTTTGGTTTGCGCCTTGGCTTTGCCGGCGGTCGCGGCGTCTTGCAGTTTAGTGCGGGATTTGTGCAGTTTTTCTTGAGCCTTGCCGCGTTGTTTTTCCAGCTTGGCGAGCAATTTCTCTGCATCAGCCAAGGCTTGGGAGCAAGCACTTTCCAAATGTTCGAGCAGGCTGCCCGAGAGTTGTTGGAGCAAGTGCAACGGGGTATTAACAGGCTTCTGTTTGGCCGACATGGTTTACCTCCTGGCTGACGTGGGTGCGGCTCATACTAGCCCTCTGCTCTTACCGCCGCTAGGGCATGTTGACAGTATCGAATGCGTTGCGTTGCACCGCACAAAAAATCTTATTGATATAACGAAAAACCGCTCCGGTTTTTGCCCATCCACACTGGCATAATCCACCGCACTTTCGGCTGGAGAACACCCATGTCGCGTTACCTTTTTTTCATCCTGGGTTTGTCGCTTTCAGTGGCCAACGCAAGTGAGCCGACGGCGTCCAAAGACAGCCACGATCTGGCCTACAGCCTGGGCGCCAGCCTAGGCGAACGCCTGCGCCAGGAAGTCCCCGACTTGCAGATCCAGGCCTTGCTCGAAGGTCTCAAGCAGGCCTATCAAGGCAAGCCCCTGGCCCTGGATGACGCACGTATCACACAAATTCTTGCCCAGCACGAAGCACAGGCCAGCGCCGAGGCCCAAGTGCCGCAAAGCGAAAAGGCCCTCGCCGCCGAGCAACAATTCATGTCCACGGAAAAAGCCCGGGCCGGCGTGCGCGAATTGGCCGACGGTATCTTGCTCACAGAGTTGGCCGCCGGCAGCGGGAAAAAGCCGGGCGCCCGTGACAGGGTTCAAGTGAAGTACGTGGGGCGATTGCCCGATGGGACGATTTTCGACCAGAGTGCCCAGCCCCAATGGTTTCGCCTGGACAGCGTGATCAGCGGCTGGCAAAGCGCATTGCAACAGATGCCGGTTGGCGCGAAGTGGCGCCTGGTCATTCCATCGGCCCAAGCTTATGGCGCAGACGGTGCGGGTGAGCTGATCGCGCCTTACACGCCACTGGTTTTCGAGATTGAGCTGCTCGCAATCGGTAGCTGAACCCAACGAAAAACGGTGCGCCATGCGCACCGTTTTTTGTCTTGCCGCTGAGGCTCAAGCCTGGGTTGCAGGCTCTTCCTTGTGGGCGTTGTGCAGCACTTCGATCAGGCAGTCTTCTAGTTCGAAGCGCTCATGGAGCAGGCCGCCCAGCTCTTTGAATTTTTCGGCAACGCACTTGCCTTTGTCGCAAAGGTCGTTAAAGGCCAGGAGTTTTTCGGTGATGACATCAATGCGCGGGTAAATAGTCTCGGCCAAGTCCAGGCCACGCTGGTCGTCGAAGGCCTCGGCCTCCTTGGTCAATTGCTCATAGACCCCGAAGTGACCTGCCGAGACGTAATCCACCAAGACACCACAGAAGTCCTGCAGAGATCCACGGTTCTCAGCCAGCGCTTCGGGCTTCTCACCGAGAGCATCAAAGGCTCGAACCAATTCGTGACGTGCCTTCAACCAGCTGTCGATCAGCTTATGCACACCACCCCAGCGTTCCTGAGCATTCTGACAACTTTCCAACATGATGATCTCTTCCCTTATGGGCGGTGCCGCTTTTGCCCGCGCAACACTTCGAGGATAAAGCGGCACCGGACAACGCCGCATCGAACAAACTGTTTCAATAACGCGTGCGGGCCAGATTATGCCCGCATGACTATGGCTTCAAGGTACGCAGACCAGAAAGTTCATACAAGTGTTTAATCCCATCCTACGAGCCAACAACCCCAATCAGTGCTTCACAAACCGCAAACCCTGACCGGACAACAGGCGTGAAAACTGCGTCCCTCCCAGGATGAGCATGGCAATGAAGAACAGCAGGCTCCATTCCGGGATGCTCAAGTCGAACAACGTCCAGTTGATTTCCACACAGTCGACGGTGCCCTTGAATGCCAGTTGCAGGGCTTGCCCCAGCGTCAGGTTTTCGATCATGTATTCCAGGCTTGGCCAGCAGTTGGGCATCTGGTCAGGCGGGATATTCTGCAACAGCACCTGGCGCACCGCTGTCACTGCGCCGAGCAATGCACAGCCCATGCTCGCCGCCCAATACAGGTAAATGCCCACACGCCTGGGGCCATGGAGCGTCGCTATCAGGTTGATCAGGGTGAACACCGCCAGCAGGCTGCGCTGGATCAGGCACAGGAAACAAGGTCGCAGCAATGCCCCATATTCCAGATAAAAAGACGCGCCCAACGTCAGCACACCGGCCATGAACGCCAGGAAGAACAAGGAGCGTGAGGGGGCCAAAGACATTGTTTATCCGCAACGCAAGAGATAGGTAGTTACGGTAGAGGAAAGACCTTACCCCTTTCAATACGCGCTGGAGCAGACGCTTCCGTGAGATCGCAGGGATATACCGTCAGAAGGTAGGTAACTTTGCGTGGCTCAGTGTGGGAAACCACCTCAGCCCCTGAAACGCCCCTAACCAAGGGGATTTGAAGGGCTGGCTGCCAGATGTTTCCCAGCCAACCCTTCAAAAAATCCTACGTCAAACCCGTGCAGGCACCGGCAGCGGTGAAGCCAGCAGACGGCTATCCAGCAGCCCAAGGCCTTCCTGGAACAGCTGATTACTGCGCTCGGTATCACCCAACTGCGCCAGCAACCGCGCCAACTCGGCGCAGGCCTCGGGGTTGCGCTGCACTTGCAGGCTGCTTTCCAGATAGTCCCGCGCCTTGCCCCACAAACTGTTTTGCAGGCAGAGCCGACCCAAGGTCAGCAACAGGCTGGCATCCCCCGGATGATCCTTGAGCCAACCTTCGGCGAATTTCAGCTGGCGTGCCGGATCGCTACCGCGCAACAGGCCATACAACCGGATCAGGTGGCTGTCATAACCGCGCTTGAGCGCCACACGCAACGCCTCTTCGGCCTTGGCATCGGCGCCCAGCTGACGCAACTGCTCGGCATAGGCCAGCACCAGTTGGGGCTCCTGGCGCTGGACCGAGGTCAACTGCTGCCAGGCCCGCTCAAGGGATTGCAGGCCGGCTTCACCGTGCTCTTCACGCTGGACCGCCAGGCTCAGGTTTTCACCCCAGGCCCGGCGCTCCAGATCTGCCAGTTCGGCGGCAGGCAGCACTTTGTCCTTGCGCAGTTCTGGCAACAGGCGGATCACCGAAGACCAGTCACCGCGCTGCTGGTGCAAGCGCTGGAGTTGACGCAATACCTGGGGGTTGTGCGGATGGCGTTCATGCATGGCCTGCAGCGTCACCAGGGCGGCGTCGGTGTCGCCACGGTCCATCTGCAACTGCGCGTGGCTCAAGGCGATGGCCAATTCGGCCTGGGGCTGACGCTCCAGGGCGCGCTCCAGCAAGCCGTCGGACTCTTCATAACGCCCCTGCTCGTTGGCGGCCCGGGCCGCGCCAAGGTAATACAGCAGCGGCTGGCGCTCGGCTTCTGCAGCACGGTGCAGGTGTCGCTCGGCGCTGGCCCAGCGGCCTTCCGCCAGGTCCATCTGCCCCTGCTCGATGGCGACCTGCACCCGTCGGCTGCGATTGCGGCGCGACCAGGGATTGACCACGCCACCAGAGGTTGTCACCAGCCCCAGCAGCACCCGCAGCAGATAGATCGCCAGGCCGACGACAAACACCGCCACCAGGGTCGACCACAGGCCAGACTCGTAATGCAGCACATGGGGATAGGTGATCAGCACATAGCCGGTGTGTTTCGAGATGCCTACCGCCAGCGCCAGGGCGAGGGCAATCGCCAGCACCAGGATCACATAGAAACGCTTCATCGGCTTTACTCCTGGGTCGCCGGCTTACCGGCGGAAGCCTTGGCTTCATCGGCAGACAGATGGCGGCGTTCAAGGTAAGCCTGCACCGCAGACAAGCTCGCGGCGAGGTCCGGGGTCACCACCGAGACGGCCTTGGGCTCAAGCTCGGTGATACGCGCCAGCATGGCCTGGCTTTGCGGGTTGTCCTGGTTGAAGTTGTCTTGCAAGACGCTGCGCGCCTCGCCCAACGCACGGGCGTACACCGCCGGTTCGCCATTGAGCGCCGCCCATTGCGCCTGCTCCAGCGCCAGGCTCAGGGACAGTCGCACCTGGTTCAAGCCTTGGCCTGCCAGCAGCGGGCGGATGTTATCGTCGGGGTTGAAGTCGATCCGGAAGTAGCGGGAGATCTGTTCCCACCATTGGCTCCAGCGACTGTCCGTGTCGGTGCTCGGACGGCCCTGTGGGCTCTCTTGCAGCTGATATTCCGGGGACACGGCGGCCAGTTGCACCACCTGGTCCCGCAGCGCCGCCAGTTGCAGGTACAGCCCGGTACGGTCTGGCTGCTCGACGCTGCGCAAGGCCGCCAAACTCTTGGCCAACTGCTCACGGGCGGCGTAGGAACCGGGATCGCTCTGCTCGCGCAGGATCTCATCGGCGCCCTGCACCAGCGCCTGGGCACTGTTGATATCCTGCAAGGCCGACAGGCGCAGGCTGGCCAGACGCAGCAGATGCTCGGCCTCGGCCAGGCGCCAATCCTTGCGGCTAGCGCCCAGGACGGTTTCCAGACGCTGATTCAGGCGTTGCTGGTCGCCCTGCAATTGCGCCACCAATCGACGGCGTTCTTCCAGCTCATCAGCACCCGGCAATTGCGCCAGGCGCGCGGCCAACTGCTGTTGTGCCTGCTCAATACCCTGGGCTTGTTCATCCAGGGTACGCACCTGCCCCAACTGTTGCTGACTGCTCGCTTGCAGGGCCCGGACCTGCCAGAGCCCCCAGCCGCCGGCCGCAACACCGGCGGCACCGAGCAGCAAGGCGAAGACCGCCAGGCCGTTGCCACGGCGCGGCGCAGTGACCGGGGTCTCAACAGGCGCATCAAGCGCGGGCTGAGCTTCATCTTTAGGCAAGGCTGTTTCGCTCACGTGTCCATCCTTTGCGTTATTAGAGAGTGGGAACGGGCTGGCTCCGTAACGCCACTAGCAAAGCCGCGGCACTGGCACCGCGGCAATCCACAACTTTTTCCGCGCCCGCCGCCCGCGCCATTTCGGCGACGCGTGGGCTGGGCACGAACAACGGCAACTGTGCCACGCGTGGCCAATGGGCGCCGGCAAGGCTTTGCAAATGCAAAAAACCCTGCCCACTGCTGACCACCAGGCCGTTCAAGCGTTCCACAGCAATGCGCTGGGCGAGCACATCCGGGTCGTAGGCCGGCAGAAACCGACGATACAACTCCAGATAATCGACACTAGCACCTTGGCCGCGTAAACGCTCAGCCAGCAACTCTCGCCCACCCTGCCCGCGCAGGATCAATACCCGGGCATCGGCAATGGCGACAGCCTCGCGCAACCTGGGCACTTCAAGCAAGGCTTCGCTGTCATCTCCAACCTCGGGGTAGCTCACATCCAGGCCTTGGTCAGCCAGAACCTGGGCCGTTGCTGCGCCGACGCTGAACCACGGCAACGCCGGCACCGCTGGCGCGTACTGATCGAGCAATTGCAGCGCCACGCGTGCGGCCGGCTTGCTTACCACGATCACCGCGCAGTAGCGATCCAGGCCCTGGAAAACCGCCTGGTGCTCAGGAGTGATGGGCAAGGGTTCGGTTTCCAGCAACGGCAGGCAGCTGCTGAAGATACCGGCTTCGGACAACGAGGCCGCCAGGGCTGCCGATTCCTCGGCAGGCCGCGTCAGCAGCACACGCCAACCGGTCACTGCGGACCGGCCTCGCCATAGACTTTTTGCAGAATGGCGCCGGCGCCTTTGGCCAGCAATTCTTCGGCAACCTTCACACCCAGGCTGGCGGCCTCGGCTTGTGGCCCGCGGATTTCAGCGGTGAGCAGTAAACCACCGTCGGGATCGCCCACCAGGCCGCGCAGCCAGAGGTTGTCACCCTCAAGAACCGCGTAACAGGCGATCGGTACCTGGCAGCCACCGTTGAGGTGCTTGTTCAGGGCGCGTTCGGCGGTGACGCGAATTTCGGTTTGCTGATGATCGAGAGGCTTGAGCAGCGCCTGGATTTCACGGTCTGCGGTACGGCATTCGATACCGACGGCCCCCTGCCCACCGGCCGGCAAGCTGTCTTCGACACTGATGGCCGACGTGATGCGGTCTTCAAAGCCCAGGCGAATCAGGCCGGCCGCCGCCAGGATGATCGCGTCGTACTCGCCGGCATCCAGCTTGGCCAGGCGGGTATTGACGTTGCCCCGCAGGAAGCGGATCTGCAAGTCCGGGCGACGGGTCAGCAACTGGGCCTGGCGACGCAGACTGGATGTGCCGACGATGCTGCCCAGGGGCAACTCATCAAGGGAGGCGTAGGTGTTGGACACGAAGGCATCGCGCGGGTCTTCACGCTCGCAGATGCAATACAGGCCCAGGCCTTCGGGAAAGTCCATCGGTACGTCTTTCATCGAGTGCACGGCGATGTCGGCTTCATTCTCCAAGAGCGCGGTTTCCAGCTCCTTGACGAACAGCCCCTTGCCGCCGATTTTCGACAGTGGCGAGTCGAGCAGCTTGTCGCCGCGACTGACCATGGGCACCAGGGACACCGTAAGGCCCGGATGGGCTTGCTCAAGGCGGGCTTTGACGTATTCGGCCTGCCACAAGGCCAGGGCACTTTTACGGGTGGCGATGCGGATTTCGCGAGAGGACATGGATCAATCCGTACTGAATAGATACGGCAGATAATAACAGCTCAGGCAGAACCGCCTTGATTTGAATCAGCAAGTGCGGGGCCTCCCTGGCCGCGTCACTCCGGGATTCGGGGCATGCAGGTCGCTCAAGCCCTCGGGCTAAAGCTGCTGCATCATTTTGCGCACGCCTGCGACATGGCGTCGGCTGACGATCAACGCATCGCCGTTGAGCCCTTTGAGGAACAACTGGAAATGCCCCAGGGGCGTGCGTTGCAGGCGCTCGATACGCTCGCGGGCCACCAGCGCATTGCGATGGATGCGCACAAAGCGCTCGCCAAATTCGTCTTCCAGGGCCTTGAGCGGCTCATCGAGCAGCACTTCGCCGACCTCGTGGCGCAAGGTCACGTACTTGTGGTCGGCGATAAAATAAATCACCTGGTCCACGGGAATCAGCTCGATGCCCTTGCGGGTCCGCGCGCTGATATGGCTACGCGGGCCGTTGCCACTTTGCGCTGCGGGCTGGGTCAAGGCGCCGAGTTGGGCGCGATTGGGTCGCTCAGCCTTCTTCAAGGCCTTGAGTACCGCATCGGCAGCCACTGGCTTGACCAGGAAGCTGACACCGCTGGCCTCCAGGGCCTGGGAGGGAAACTCCTCTTCACTGGCACAAAGTACCAATGCCGGCGGCGACTCGCGCTCGCTCAAGCGGGCAGCTACCTGCAGGCCATCAAGGCCCGGCATGGCGATATCGAGCAGCACCACATCCGGCTTCAGGCTTTCGATCAAGGCCAATGCCTCGTCGCCACTGCAAGCGCTGGGTTCAAGGACACTGTATCCCTCAAGCTCACTGACCATACGGCTCAGTCGCTCGCGGGCTTGGGGTTCGTCATCAACGATCAGGACATTCATATTGCGCTGGATTCCTGCGTGAGTCTCGCACAAGGATAGCGTAGACAGGTGCGGTGACTTCCGTCACGGCGATCCACGCTAAGACTAGCGCGAGCGGCAAAAAGTGCCCCGAGAGCGACACCAATATTTACCCGGACCTGTTCAATACCGCCCATAACCCGATACCGCAGGGCATCGTCATAGGGTTTGCTGATACACAATATGAACACCCCCTCTACTTTAAGGTTAGCCTGGAGTTCGACCTCATTGCCTGGCATTGGTGCAGTGCACCCCTGTCAGTGCAACTGTAGACGCTCATGAAGACGACATTGCTCAATCGTCAAATATCGTTTCAATAAACATCCTTTGTTTACCTCAGGAACCGGCCGGGTTAAACCCCCGCGTCACTCCCACCTCCAGTCTCATCCCGGACGCGGCAGACGGCAAGGCACTTTGCCATCCAGCAAACAAATAAAAATGCCGACGCGGCGTATCAACGCCTCCATCAGCAACCCTGTTATTATCGGCGGCACACTTTCATGCCTCTTTTAAGCAGATCACGAGCGAATCCATGAGCACCGACAAGACCAACCAGTCCTGGGGCGGCCGCTTCAGTGAGCCCGTCGACGCCTTCGTCGCGCGCTTCACCGCCTCCGTCAATTTCGACCAGCGCCTCTATCGCCACGACATCATGGGCTCCATCGCCCACGCCACCATGCTGGCCAAGGTCGGCGTGCTGACCGATGCCGAGCGCGACAGCATCATTGACGGCCTGACCACGATCCGTGGCGAAATCGAGGCCGGTACCTTCGACTGGCGCGTGGACCTTGAAGACGTGCACATGAATATCGAGGCGCGCCTGACCGACCGCATCGGCGTGACCGGCAAAAAACTGCACACCGGGCGTAGCCGCAACGATCAGGTGGCCACCGATATCCGCCTGTGGCTGCGCGATGAAATCGACTTGATCCTGGCCGAAATCACCCGCCTGCAAACAGGTCTGTTGGAGCAGGCAGAGCGTGAATCGGACACCATCATGCCCGGCTTCACCCACCTGCAAACCGCGCAGCCTGTGACCTTTGGCCACCATCTGCTGGCCTGGTTCGAAATGCTCAGCCGCGACTACGAGCGCCTGGTCGATTGCCGCAAACGCGCCAACCGCATGCCCCTGGGCAGCGCCGCGCTGGCCGGCACCACCTACCCGATCGACCGCGAATACACCGCGCAACTGCTGGGTTTCGACGCCGTGGGCGGCAACTCCCTGGACGGCGTATCGGATCGCGACTTCGCCATCGAGTTCTGCGCCGCCGCCAGCATCGCGATGATGCACTTGTCGCGATTCTCCGAAGAGCTGGTGCTGTGGACCAGCGCGCAGTTCCAGTTCATCGACTTGCCAGATCGTTTCTGCACCGGTAGTTCGATCATGCCGCAAAAGAAAAACCCCGACGTGCCAGAGCTGGTGCGGGGTAAGAGCGGCCGTGTATTCGGCGCACTGATGGGCCTGCTGACCCTGATGAAAGGCCAGCCTCTGGCCTACAACAAGGACAACCAGGAAGACAAGGAACCGCTGTTCGACGCCGCCGACACCCTGCGCGACTCGCTGCGCGCGTTTGCCGACATGATCCCGGCGATCAAGCCCAAGCACGCCATCATGCGCGAGGCGGCCCTGCGCGGTTTCTCTACCGCCACGGACCTGGCGGACTACCTGGTGCGCCGTGGCCTGCCATTCCGTGACTGCCATGAAATCGTTGGCCATGCGGTGAAATACGGCGTGGATACTGGCAAGGATCTGGCGGAAATGAGCCTGGAAGAGCTACGCCAGTTCAGCGACCAGATCGAGCAAGACGTGTTTGCGGTACTGACCCTGGAAGGCTCGGTCAATGCTCGCAACCATATCGGCGGCACGGCTCCAGCCCAGGTCAAGGCAGCCGTGGTGCGCGGCCAGGCCCTGCTCGCCAGCCGCTAAAAGCATCGCAGGCAAGCCAGCTCCCACCTTTGACCGTGGCCTTCAATCACCTCGGTCAACTGTGGGAGCTGGCTTGTGTGGGAGCTGGCTTGCCTGCGATAGCATCACCTTAGTGTCACTGACACACCGAGGTGCCTGCATCGCGGGCAAGCCCAGCTCCCACATTTATTACTTCTTCGCCGCGACCATCGCCATAAAGGCCGGCATCGCCGCGTCCTTGTCCGCCGCCACTCGCTGGGCGTTGGGCAGGTCTTGCAGCGTCTTCAGCAAAGCCTTGGCCTTCGGCAACTCAGCCAGCAGATCCAGGCCGAACAGCTTCCCACCGACCGCGCACGCCAAGTCCACGCTGTACATGAAGTACACATCAGCAAGCGTAAAACGCTCCCCTGCCACATACGGCGCAAACTTGCCGTGCCGCCCCAGCGAAGCAACCCCTAACAGCAACTCGGCCTTGGCCTTGTCCTTGATCGCCTGCGGTACCGGCATGCCAAAGAACGCCTCGCCATAGCAAGCCCGGGCCGGCAGTTCGATGTACAACTCGATTTCCCTGCACAACGCCAACACCTGGGCACGCTGGAACGCATCGCCTGGCAGCAGGGCCGGGCCCGATTGCGTCTGTTCGAGGTACTCGAGAATCACGCTGGTTTCGTTGATAAAGCCGTTTTCCACCTTCAGCACCGGCACCTTGCCGCGCGGGCTCACCGCCAGGGCTTCAGGGGTTTGCCCGGCATAAAACGCCACTTCCTCGAAGGGCAGGCCCTTTTCCAGGAGCGCCAGCTTGACCATGTTGTAGTAGTTACTGACCGAAAATCCGTAGAGCTTGAGCATCACAAAGCCTCCAGGCCGTGCAGGGGTTGGCTGGTTAGGTTATAGAACGTGACGCGCCACCTGACCAGCAGCATCACCGGGCTGAATGGAGGTAGACTGGCGCCCTTTCCTGACAGGAGGCAGCCATGAGCGAGCCAACCGATATCGACAACGACGACGAAGAGTTCGCCGAATCCACCTTGACCCAAGCGATCGAAAACCAGATCGAAAGCGATAACCCGCCGGCGGCCAAGGCCACATTCAACAAGCTGACCCTGGTGGGCTACGAGCGCGAAGACATCCTGAACCTGATGGCTCACGTGCTGGCCGTGGAAATCGACGCGATGCTGGAAGAAGACCGGCCGTTCAACACCGACTGGTATGAAACCGCCCTGCGCGCCCTGCCAGAGCTGCCGCCGGAAAACCAGTAACCCTGCCCTTGCTCGCGAAAAACCTGAGCGCGCCGCGTTTCTCCAACTGCCCCGGGTCAACGTTAACGCTTTTCGCGAGCAAGCTCGCTCCTCCAGACTGGACAGTTCGCCCAAGTACGTTCACCTTAGGGGCTGCTAGCGTCTGACAATTCCTAGAACGTCTGGAGTCCTTATGTCGTATACCCCTGAGTTGGTTGCCGAACTGGAAATCCTTGCACTTTTCAACCTGGGCAGTTCCCAGGAAGGTCTGAAAGTCCATCAGACCGCTGCTCCCACTGCCATTGCTGCGGCCAAACGCCTGTTCGAGAAAAAACTGATCGACCAGCCAGATGGCGGCTACCTGACCAGTCTGGGCCGCGACGCAGCAGAACAAGCGCAAACACTGCTGACGATCCTGACCACCGCTACCACCAAAGAAGCCGCCTGACCCACCGTATCGCCCACGGAATCCTCTGTTCACGGATTCCGCGGGCACTTCTGCGCCGACGATAAAATTCTGGCGCCAAAAACAAATTCCCCTTAAACCTCCTACGATTCTGTCTGTAAACTCCTACACGGCCGCCCACGCCGGGCCTGCGAGCCGTTGAGTTCGACATGACCAGTACCCATGAAATCCGCCCTGACTTGGATGAAGGCATTGACCGCAAGGTACTGGCCCAACTGCGCTCGCGTTTCCTCACCCTCAATGCCGGCCGCACGGCCCGGGCTGTCGAAGGCCTGACGCCGCGCCAGCAAAGCGTGCTGGCACTGCTGCCGCTGTTTTTCCATGTCAATCACCCCTTGTTGCCTGGCTATGTCTCGGGCAGTACGCCGGCCGGTTTGTCGAATTTTGAACCGGATGCCCAGGTCCTGGCCGAAGCCCAGCGCCTGACCCGCTCGTTTTCCTACAAGCCACGCCACGGCAACCCGCCCACCCCGATCCACGGTCTGTTCCTGATGGGCAGCCTTGGCACACTGGCCCAGGCCGACCAAAGTGATATGGACGTGTGGGTCTGCCACGCCGCCGAGGTAAACGAGGCCGAGCTGGTCGAATTGCGCAAAAAGTGCCAGTTGCTGGAGGCCTGGGCCCTGAGCATGGGCGCCGAGGCGCATTTTTTCCTGATCGAACCCAGCCGTTTTGCTCAGGGCGGTCGCGATACCCAGCTCAGCTCAGATGACTGCGGCACCAGCCAGCACTATCTGTTGCTCGATGAGTTCTACCGCACCGCCATCTGGCTGGCCGGGCGCACGCCAATCTGGTGGCTGGTGCCAGTCTACGAAGAAGCGCGCTACGCCGAATTTACCCACGCGCTGATTTCCAAACGTTTTATCCGCGCCGACGAAACCCTCGACCTCGGGCACCTGGCCCATATCCCGCCGGGAGAATTTATCGGCGCCGGCCTGTGGCAGTTGTTCAAGGGTATCGAGTCACCCTACAAGTCGGTGCTCAAGCTGTTGCTCACCGAGGTGTATGCCAGCGAGCACCCCAAGGTGCAGTGCCTGAGCCTGCGTTTCAAACGTGCGGTGTTCGCCAACCAACTGGACCTGGATGAGCTGGACCCGTATATCGTGGTCTACCGTCGCATCGAGGAATACCTGCGCGGGCGCAACGAACCCGAGCGCCTGGAACTGGTGCGGCGCAGCCTGTACCTGAAGGTCAACCGCAAGCTCACCACCGGCCAGCGCGCCACCGGCTGGCAACGTGCGCTGCTGGAGCGCCTGGCCCATGAATGGGGCTGGGACCAGCGGCAACTGGCCCTGCTCGACAGCCGCAGCCAGTGGAAAGTGCGACAGGTCGCGTCCGAACGCCGCGCCCTGGTCAATGAGCTCAATTACAGCTATCGCTTCCTGACCCAATTCGCCCGCACCGAACAGACCGTGAGCCTGATCAACAAGCGCGACCTCAATGTGCTGGGCCGGCGCCTGTACGCTGCCTTTGAACGCAAGGCCGGCAAGGTCGAGTTCATCAACCCGGGGATTGCCCCGGACCTGGCCGAAGACACCCTCACCCTGGTCCACTCGCCTAATCGCAAGGAGCCGGGCCAGTACCATTGGGGCCTGTACAACGGCAGCCTGACGGCCTTGGAATGGGAGCACTTTGCGCCGATCAAACGCAGCCGCGACCTGCTGGAGATGCTCACCTGGTGCCATCGCAACGGCGTGATCGACAGCAGCACGCGCCTGGCCCTGCATCCGGGCACCAGCGATTTGAGCGAATTCGAGCTGTTCAATCTGCTGGGCAGCCTGCAACAGACCGTCGCCCTGCCCCTGGCCACGGTGGATGAGGAACGCCTGCTGCGTACGGCGATACCCGAGGAGGTGCTGTTGCTGGTCAACGTCGGCGTCGACCCGCTCAAGCACCACCGTGACTTGAATATCCTGATGACCACCGAGCGCACCGACTCCCTGAGTTACGCCGGCGTCAGGGAAAACCTGGTGTTGACCCTGGACCAGGTGACACTCAACAGCTGGAACGAGGTAATGGTCAGCCGTTACGAGGGCCCCCACGCCCTGCTCGATTGCCTGCGCGATTACCTGAATCAGTTACCACACGACCAACTGCCACGGCTGCGGGTGCGCTGTTTCTGCCATAACCGTGCGCAGTTCATTGCCCAGCGTGTGGAAGAGATTTTCGATACCGCGCAAAACCTGATGCTCAGCCAGCTCAACCACCGCTATCTGATCCAGGTGCAGCAGCACTATCACGTCATGGAACTGGCGCCGGGGCAGGCCAATCATGTGTCCCTGGCCAACCAGCAGGCGCTGGTGGAATACCTCTGTGAAGAACTGGCCAGCTACAGCCCGTTGCACCTGGATGCCATGGCCCTGGAAGACCATGATCTGGCAGCGCTGCTACCTATGGGCCAGGCGGATTGTGTGCAGGTGTTCTACCGCATCAATGACGGTTTCGCCGAGCTGTACGTGCTCGACGAATTCAACGCCCTCTGGCAACAGCGCCTGCCGTTTCATGATGAGCAAAGCTTGCTCGCCCCTTTGCAGCGCTTCCTGCAGTCGGTCATCTATCGTCGGGACGCGCTCTCACCGCTGGACCCGCAGCAGCCACTGGGGGCCGTGCAAACGCTGTATTACCAGCTGTTGCCATCGGCAAGCGGTCGGGCCCGTCGGGTCGAGCCACGACCGGCCCCCCAGGTCCCGGCCAACAAACCGTTCTACGACGTGCAGGCGATTATCGGCAAGGGCGCGCCAGGCCAGGTAGGGATTACCCTGTACTGCAATCAGCGGGAGTTTTGTGAACTGGAATTTGGCGACCAGCTGTTTGCAGTGGTCGCCCAGGAGATCGTCGGGCAGCGTCGGGAAACCGAGCGCTATCGTTGCTACATCACCGACCTGGACCTGTCCGGGCTACTCGGTGATGTTCAAAGCCCAAGCAATCTCTACCTGCGCTACAAGGCCGAGTTGGAGCAGGCGCTCAACCAGGCCTTGAATCAGGTCTAGAGCGTGAATGCGCCGCCGTCTTTAGGCTGGCCTTCGACACTCAGCAGCTCAAGCTTGAGGGTCTTGCCACCTGGAGCGGGCCAGTCGATGTGCTGGCCAACCTGCAGGCCCAGCAACGCACTGCCCACCGGGGCGAGGATCGAGATCTTGCCTTCGTCGGCATTCGCGTCCTTGGGGTAGACCAGGGTCAGGTGATAGTCCTTGCCGCTGCTTTGCTCGCGGCAATGCACGCTAGAGTTCATGGTCACGACACCGGCAGGCACTTCATCGTGGCCAACCACGTCTTCAGCGCGGTCAAGTTCGGCTTGCAGGGCGATGACGCCTGGCAGTTTATCGTCCATACGGTCGATCAGTTGCTCAAGACGTTGCACATCGAGACGGGTGAGGATGATGGAAGGTGCAGTCATGATTGCGGCAGACTCCTTTTTTTCTGCACAAAAAAGCAAAACCCCGCCAATAAACGGCGGGGTTCTCACGGACCTCGATGAGTTGAGGTGTACCCGGACACTACCACAGCACACCAAATAAACAAGATGGGCTGGTCTGAAGGTCAGGCACCGGCCTTGCGTTGCTCGGCCTGTGCGACGATCACGCGGCGCCGCTGATCGTCGGCGGAACGCCATTCCCGGATGTCTTCCACGTGTCGGAAGCAGCCAAGGCAGACTTTCTGCTCATCCAGCCGACACAAACTGATACAAGGTGACGGCACTGCCGGGCTGACATTGCTGAACAGCGGCTTGGGCGGACGGGCGGGTGTGGGCTGGGTCACGATCAAATCTCGTCGAAATCCAGCTCGACGCCGGCCTGTTCCTGAGTGATGCGTGCAAGCATTTCGCTCAGCAGCTCATCGCTGGTGTCGTGGGACCAGCGTTTTTCTTCTTCGTCATAGTCGAAGTGAAAACCTCCGGAACGTGCCGCCAGCCACAACTGACGCAGCGGCTCCTGGCGGCTGAAGATCAATTGGCTACCGTTCTCGAACTTGACGGTCAGCACGCCGGCAGAATTTTCCAGATCCACATCCAGGCCACTCTCGTCGAAAATATCCTCCAGCGCTTGCTGGGTCGCATCGACCAGGTCGTGAAAGCGGGCTTCGGTCAAACTCATGGTGGGAACCTCAAAAAGTGTCTACTCACGCTCAAGCGCCGCACGATACGGAGGCGCCATCATGATTGCAAAGAATACCGATTTCGTTCCCATCAGCCGCGAGAAATATCCCAAATTAATGTAGGTCACTTCACGACATACTCGGCAAAGCCCCGCCGGACGGGTGTCCCGGCACATAGGCAAGCTGGCGGGTGGTCGGTATACTCGGGCGCAATTAATGCATATTCAAGGATTTAGCCATGAAGCGCCTGATCTCTTCCCTTGCTGCGCTCGTCGCGGTCGCTTGCCTCGTCAGTGCCTGTGGTCAAAAAGGCCCGTTGTACCTGCCCGATGACAGCAAAGACCCGAATGAACAGGCGCAAACGTCGCAATCCAAAGCGCACAAGCACGACACCTACTAAGGGAATTTCATGGACGCTTTTAACTACCGGAACGGCGAGCTGTTCGCGGAAGGCGTGGCGCTGTCCGCGATTGCCGAACGCTTCGGCACCCCGACCTATGTGTACTCGCGAGCGCATATCGAAGCGCAATACCGCACCTTTGCCGATGCACTGGAGGGCACGCCAAGCCTGGTGTGCTATGCAGTAAAAGCCAACTCCAACCTGGGTGTACTCAATGTCCTGGCGCGCCTGGGCGCTGGTTTTGACATCGTGTCCCGTGGCGAGCTGGAGCGTGTACTGGCCGCAGGCGGCAAGGCTGACAAAATCGTGTTCTCCGGTGTCGGCAAGACCCGCGAAGACATGCGCCGCGCCCTGGAAATCGGCGTGCATTGCTTCAACGTCGAGTCCACCGACGAGCTGGAGCGCCTGCAAGTGGTGGCCGCCGAGATGGGCGTGCGTGCGCCGATCTCCCTGCGCGTCAACCCGGATGTCGATGCCGGTACCCACCCGTACATTTCCACTGGTCTCAAAGAGAACAAGTTCGGCATCGCGATTGCCGACGCCGAAGACGTGTATATCCGCGCCGCCCAACTGCCAAACCTGGAAGTACTGGGTGTGGACTGCCATATCGGTTCGCAACTGACCAGTCTGCCCCCCTTCCTCGATGCCCTCGACCGCCTACTGGCGCTGATCGACCGCCTCGGCGAGTGCGGCATCTACCTGCACCACATTGATCTGGGCGGCGGCGTGGGCGTGCGTTATCGCGACGAAGAGCCGCCGCTGGTGGCCGACTACGTCAAGGCCGTACGCGAGCGCACCGAAGGCCGCGACCTGAAGCTGATATTCGAGCCGGGCCGCTACATCGTTGCCAATGCAGGCGTACTGCTGACCCAGGTCGAGTACCTCAAGCACACCGAACACAAGGATTTCGCCATCGTCGATGCGGCGATGAACGACCTGATCCGCCCGGCGCTGTACCAGGCCTGGATGGATGTCAGCGCCGTGCGCCCGCGCGACAGCGCCCCGCGCACCTATGACATCGTCGGCCCGATTTGTGAAACCAGCGACTTCCTGGCCAAGGACCGTGAACTGGCCCTGGCAGAAGGCGATCTGCTGGCCGTGCATTCGGCCGGTGCCTACGGGTTTGTCATGAGCTCCAACTACAACACCCGCGGGCGTACCGCCGAAGTGTTGGTGGACGGTGATCAAGCGTTTGAAGTGCGTCGCCGCGAGACGGTAGCCGAGTTGTTTGCTGGCGAAAGCCTGCTGCCGGAGTAAGCCATGCTGCTGCGTTTTACCAAGATGCACGGCCTGGGCAATGACTTTATGGTCCTTGACCTGGTCAGCCAGCACGCGCATATCCTGCCCAAGCACGCCAAGCTGTGGGGCGACCGCCATACCGGCATCGGTTTCGATCAGCTGCTGATCGTCGAGGCGCCAAGCAATCCGGAGGTGGATTTCCGTTACCGGATCTTCAACTCCGACGGTTCCGAAGTGGAACAGTGCGGCAACGGTGCGCGCTGCTTCGCCCGGTTCGTGCTGGACAAGCGCCTGACCGCCAAACGGCAGATTCGCGTCGAGACCAAAAGCGGCATTATCGAGCTGGATATCCGCAGCGACGGCCAGATCAGCGTCGACATGGGCGCCCCGCGCCTGGTGCCGGCCGATATTCCTTTCCAGGCAGAGGCCCAGGCCTTGAGTTATCCACTGGATGTCGACGGCACTGTGGTCGAGGTGGCCGCTGTGTCCATGGGCAACCCCCATGCGGTGCTGCGGGTCAACGACATCAACAATGCGCCGGTGCATGAACTGGGACCGAAGATCGAACATCACCCGCGCTTTCCGGCGCGGGTCAACGTCGGCTTCCTGCAGGTCATCGACCGCTCCCGCGCGCAATTGCGCGTGTGGGAACGCGGCGCCGGGGAAACCCAGGCTTGTGGCACCGGCGCTTGCGCCGCCGCCGTGGCTGCGATCAGCCAGGGCTGGATGGATTCGCCCCTGTTGATCGACCTGCCCGGCGGACGCCTGTCCATCGAATGGGCAGGCCCAGGCCAACCGGTGAAGATGACCGGCCCGGCATCCCGTGTATACGAAGGACAGGTCCGTCTATGAGAGCGACTCGCCAATGACCGATAAGCCCCAGGCACCCGCCAAGCAGCCCGAAGGATCCCCTTGCGAAAGCCTGGAGGCAGCGGCCGTCGCCGCTTACCTGGAGGCTAACCCGGACTTCTTCGTCGAACACGACGAACTGCTGCCGGCCCTGCGCATCCCTCACCAGCGCGGCGATACCGTGTCGCTGGTGGAGCGGCAGATGAAGATCCTGCGCGAACGCAATATCGAAATGCGCCATCGGCTCTCACAGTTGATGGACGTGGCCCGCGACAACGACCGCCTCTTCGACAAGACCCGCCGCCTGATCCTGGCACTGCTGGATGCCGCCAGCCTGGAAGACCTGACCATTGCCGTCGAAGACAGCCTGCGCCAGGACTTCCAGGTGCCGTTTGTCAGCCTGATCCTGTTCAGTGACAACCCGATGCCGGTCGGGCGCTGGGTCAAGGGCAGCGAAGCGCAGACCGCCATTGGCGGCCTGTTGTCGGAAGGCAAGACCATCAGCGGCACCCTGCGCGAGCATGAGCTGGACTTCCTGTTTGGCGAGGACCAGCGCGTGCAGATCGGCTCGACTGCCGTGGTCGCCCTCAACCATCAAGGCCTGCATGGCGTCCTGGCCATCGCCAGCCGTGATCCGCAGCACTACAAGAGCACGGTAGGCACGCTGTTTTTGACCTACATTGCCGAAGTGTTGAGCCGCAGCCTGCCGCGCTTTACCACTGCCCTGCGCGCGGTGCGCTAGCCATGGAACGGCAACTGGACGCCTACTGCGCTCACCTGCGCAGCGAGCGCCAGGTGTCTCCCCATACGCTGGAAGCCTACCGACGGGACTTGAACAAGGTCCTGGCGTTCTGCCAGAAACACCAGATCAGCAGCTGGAAGGCCCTTGATATCCAGGGCCTGCGCAGCCTGATTGCACGCCTGCACCAGCAAGGCCAATCCTCCCGCAGCCTGGCGCGCCTGCTGTCGGCGGTACGTGGTCTGTATCACTACCTCAACCGCGAAGGCCTGTGCGATCACGACCCGGCCAACGGCCTGGCGCCGCCCAAGGGTGAGCGCCGCCTGCCCAAGACCCTGGATGCCGACCGCACCCTGCAATTGCTCGATGGCGCGGTCGAAGATGACTTCCTGGCGCACCGCGACCAGGCGATCCTGGAGCTGTTCTATTCCTCGGGCCTGCGCCTGTCGGAGCTGACCAGCCTCAACCTCGAGCAACTGGACCTGGCCGACGGCCTGGTGCAAGTGCACGGCAAAGGCAGCAAGACCCGCGTGCTGCCCATCGGCAAAAAGGCCCGCGACGCCCTGCTGGTGTGGCTGCCCCTGCGAGCCCTGAGCAATCCGCCGGACGACGCGGTGTTTGTCAGCCAGCAAGGCCGACGCCTCGGGCCACGGGCCATTCAGTTGCGGGTCAAGGCCGCCGGCGAGCGGGAGCTGGGGCAGAACCTGCATCCGCACATGCTCCGGCACTCCTTTGCCAGCCACCTGCTGGAATCGTCACAAGACTTGCGCGCCGTGCAGGAACTGCTCGGCCACTCGGATATCAAGACCACCCAGATCTACACCCACCTGGACTTCCAGCACCTGGCGACGGTGTACGACAGCGCCCATCCCAGGGCCAAACGCGTTAAAGGCGGCGACTCATGAGCATCAAGCTAATCACCTTCGACCTGGACGACACCCTGTGGGACAACGTCCCCGTCATCATCAGCGCCGAAGCGTCGATGCGCCAATGGCTGGCGACCCATGCGTCCAAGGTCGGCGACCTGCCCCTGGAGCATTTCGCCAGCCTGCGCCAGCAGGTGCTGCAACGTCATCCCGAGCTCAAACACCGGATCAGTGTGCTGCGCCAGCGGGTGCTGATGCACGCCTTTGAAGAGGCCGGTTATCCACAGCCGCAAGCCACGGAGATGGCCGATGTGTGTTTTGAAGCGTTCATTCATGCGCGGCACCAGCTCACCGTCTTCCCCGAAGCCGAGCCGATGCTGCAAGCCCTGCGCCAGCACTTTCTGCTGGGGGTGATCACCAATGGCAATGCCGATGTGCAGCGCGTAGGCCTGGCGGATTACTTCCACTTTGCCCTGAGGGCCGAGGATATCGGCATCGCCAAGCCGGATGCGCGCTTGTTTCAAGAGGCGTTGCAGCGGGGCGGGGTGGATGCCAGTGCGGCGGTGCATATTGGCGATCACCCTGGCGATGACATCGCCGGGGCGCAGCAGGCGGGGTTGCGAGCCGTGTGGTTCAACCCGACCGGCAAGGTTTGGGAAGGTGAGGCATTGCCGGATGCGCAGATTCGCAGCCTGACCGAGCTACCGGAGCTGCTCCACAGCTGGAAATAACACGGCTGCGATACCACTGGAAATCCAAGGTGGGAGCCTGCTGGAGTTTGTTCCAGGCATGAAAAAACCCGCAGCGACGGCGGGCTTTTTCAGCAAGCAAGTAACCGGCCTCAGATAGGCCGACTGCCGTACTTGTTATCCGGCTTCTTCGGTGGATCTGCCACCACGTTGGCCTCGACTTCCTGCACTTTACCGCCTTTGGCGAGGAACTCTTCCATCGCACGGGCCAGCGCATCGCGCTCTTTGTTCTTGGCCTCGACGCTCGGCAGTTCGTCTACCGAAACAGCAGCCTTGGCCTTGCCTTTGGCGGCCGGAACAGGTGCATCATCGCCACCGTCATCGTCAGCAACGTCTTCCGCTACCGCTTCAAGACCTTCTTCGGTGTCGTCTTCGTCACCTACTTCCAGTTCGTCGTTTTCCAGATCATCGTCGCTCATGTTCTACCTCATGACTTGCGAAAAGCAGATTAGTTATAGCCCAGCTTCACCATCTGTCGAAGGCTGCCGGAAAAAAATCAACGTCCACCGGATAACCAGTGGCTTATGCCCCATCACCGTGCAGGTGGCGAGGACTTTACGAGCACCGCCATGATCAGGGTGCTCGTCCAGATAAACGCGTTGCCATGTGCCCATTGCCAAGTGGCCGGCCTTGACCGGCAAACTCAGTTGGCGACCCGATAGGCTGCCCTTGAAATGACCCGGGGCTTGGCCCGCAGGGTAATCAGGGTCTGTCGCCATATACAGTTCTGCGCCCATCGGCGCGCATTCTAGCGCGCTCTGGGAAAAAACAAAGTGCCGAATACGCCTACATGCCTGTAAGACATTCGCACACTGAAAAGTACCGTGTGGATCCAATCACAAACTCGGCACAGAAATGCTCACGCGCCGTCACCACAGGCAAATACCAGACAAAAAAATGCCCGGCAAGCCGGGCATGTTTTTTTTCATACGTTCTTACAAGTTGTAGCCACGTTCGTTGTGCTCCGCCAGGTCCAGGCCAACGGCCTCTTCCTCTTCGGTCACACGCAGGCCGATGGTCAAGTCCAGCACCTTGAGAATCACGAAGGTCACGATGCCGGTATAGATCACGGTAAAACCTACGCCCTTGGCCTGGATCCAGACCTGTGCAGCAATATCGGTCACGGTGCCGAAGCCACCCAGGATCGGCGCCGCGAATACGCCGGTGAGAATCGCCCCGACAATCCCGCCCACACCGTGCACACCGAAGGCGTCCAGGGAGTCATCGTAGCCCAGCTTGCGCTTGAGGCTGGTGGCGCAGAAGAAGCAGATCACGCCAGACGCCAGGCCGATCACCAGGGCGCCCATCGGGCCCACGGTACCGGCGGCCGGGGTAACGGCCACCAGGCCGGCTACCACACCCGAGGCAATGCCCAGGGCGCTTGGCTTGCCGTGGGTGATCCACTCGGCGAACATCCAGCCCAGTGCCGCAGCAGCAGTGGCGATCTGAGTCACCAGCATCGCCATGCCGGCCGTGCCGTTGGCCGCAGCAGCGGAGCCGGCGTTGAAGCCGAACCAGCCGATCCACAGCATCGCCGCGCCGATCAGGGTGTAGCCCAGGTTGTGCGGGGCCATTGGGGTGGTCGGGTAGCCTTTACGCTTGCCGAGCACGATGCACGCCACCAGGCCAGCCACACCGGCGTTGATGTGCACCACGGTGCCGCCGGCGAAGTCCAGCACGCCCCAGTCCCACATCAGGCCGCCGTTGCCGCTCCAGACCATGTGCGCGATCGGCGCATAGACCAGGGTGAACCAGATGGCCATGAACAGCAGCATGGCGGAGAACTTCATGCGCTCGGCGAACGCACCGACAATCAGCGCCGGGGTGATGATCGCGAAGGTCATCTGGAAGGTGATGAACACCGCTTCCGGGAACAGCGCCGCAGGCCCAGTGATGCTGGACGGTGTGACACCCGCCAGGAACGCCTTGCCCATGCCGCCGAAGAACGAGTTGAAGTTGACGACGCCCTGTTCCATGCCCGTGGTGTCGAACGCGATGCTGTAGCCGTAGACGACCCACAGGATGCTGATCAGACCAGTAATGGCGAAGCACTGCATCATCACAGAAAGAATGTTTTTGGAGCGGACCATGCCGCCGTAGAACAGCGCCAGGCCAGGGATGGTCATGAACAGCACCAGTGCGGTGGCTGTCAGCATCCAGGCAGTGTCGCCGGAATTGAGGACTGGAGCCGCCACTTCGTCTGCCGCCATGGCCAGGCTGGGCATTACGATGGACAACAGGGCTCCTAGCCCTGCGAATTTACGCAGAGTCATATTGTTTTCTCCTGGGGCGTTGGGGTTTGGCGGCTTAGATTGCGTCGGTATCGGTTTCGCCGGTACGGATGCGAATAGCCTGTTCCAGATTGACCACGAAGATCTTGCCGTCACCGATCTTGCCGGTGTTGGCCGCCTTGGTTATCGCCTCGATAACCCGATCAAGATCCTTGTCGTCAATGGCGACATCAATCTTCACCTTCGGCAGGAAATCGACTACGTATTCCGCGCCGCGATACAGCTCGGTATGACCCTTCTGCCGACCGAAGCCTTTGACCTCAGTGACGGTAATGCCCTGCACGCCGATCTCGGACAGTGACTCGCGTACATCGTCCAACTTGAACGGCTTGATGATGGCAGTGACTAGCTTCATGAAAACTCTCTCCCGAATTGGTGGACTTGCCCCAGGAAAACAAACCCGTCTCAAGTCTAAGCGCAGTGCCTGGCTTTGTAACGCATCGTCGCCTCGGCAAATGCCTTTGCGACGCCAGCTAACCGTTGGTGACGAAACATGTACCCTGGTCCGTCAGCGCACTGCATTCGTCACAGCGACTGCATCAGTGCATGGGTCATGATCGTCTAAGCAGAAACCTTGCCAGCTCCGTAAAAGTCACTGAAATCAATCCGTTGCCCGTCTACGCCCACCAATGGGCCGGTGCAGCAGCCTGGATACGCACAAAAACAGTGCATCCGCATTCAGCCCAATGCGCGAAAAGCGTGCGCAGGCCACGCTGAAAAGACTATAGGCGCTGCGTGATACACTGCCGGCCAACTGTTTTCCGGAATGTTTCCCATGCTCGCGCCCAAAGACCTCCTCGACGCCCTGAGCGGCCACGCCTCTCGCCTGTTCAGCGGCGAAACCCCGCTGCCCCGCAATGAAATCGAAAGCCAGTTCAAGGCGCTGCTGCAAAGCGGGTTCAGCAAGCTGGACCTGGTCAGCCGTGAGGAGTTCGACAGCCAGATGGTAGTCCTGGCCCGCACCCGTGCGCGGCTGGAGAGCCTGGAGGCGAAGGTGGCGGAGTTGGAAGCGCGGCTGAATCCACCTCAGGAATAACCACCGCGTCCCCTCTTGGAGCCGGCTTGCCGGCTCCTGCAATGACAGCGCCTGGATACGTTCTGTAAAACCTGCGCACAGCGCCTCACCCGCCCTCGTCTACCCTTGAAAAAGCCGCAACACGCGGCCCTCCCTTTCAAGGAACGAGCATGTCCCTCGCCATCGTCCACAGCCGCGCCCAGATCGCCGTCGAAGCCCCTGCCGTCACTGTCGAAGTGCATATGGCCAATGGCTTGCCGTCCCTGACCCTGGTGGGCCTGCCGGAGACCGCGGTCAAGGAGAGCAAGGACCGGGTGCGCAGCGCCATTCTCAACAGCGCGCTGCAATACCCCGCACGCCGTATCACCCTCAACCTGGCGCCCGCCGACCTGCCCAAGGACGGCGGGCGTTTTGATCTGGCGATTGCCCTGGGGATTCTCGCGGCCAGCGTGCAGGTACCGGCGCTGGAGTTGGATGACGTTGAATGCCTTGGCGAACTGGCCCTGTCTGGCGAAGTGCGTGCCGTCAAAGGGGTGTTGCCGGCCGCGCTGGCGGCACGCAAGGCCGGGCGCAGCGTGATCGTGCCCAGGGCCAATGCCGAGGAGGCGTGCCTGGCCTCCGGGTTGAAGGTGATTGCAGTGGATCATCTGCTGCAAGTGGTGGCGCACCTGAATGGACGGGTGCCGATCGAGCCGTACAAGTCCGACGGGCTGCTGTACCTGAACAAACCTTACCCGGACCTGAGCGAGGTGCAGGGCCAACTTGCCGCCAAGCGCGCGTTGCTGATTGCCGCAGCGGGTGCCCACAACCTGCTGTTCAGCGGGCCACCCGGCACCGGCAAGACCTTGCTCGCCAGCCGCCTGCCCGGCCTGCTGCCGCCCTTGAGCGAACAGGAAGCCCTGGAAGTGGCGGCCATCCAGTCGGTGGTCAGCCTCGCACCGTTGAGCCACTGGCCCCACCGGCCATTTCGTCAGCCGCACCATTCGGCGTCCGGGCCGGCGCTGGTGGGCGGCGGTTCGAAGCCACAACCTGGGGAAATCACCCTGGCCCATCACGGCGTGTTGTTTCTCGATGAACTGCCGGAATTTGATCGCAAGGTGCTGGAGGTGCTGCGCGAGCCATTGGAGTCCGGGCATATCGTGATTTCCCGGGCGCGCGACCGCGTGAGCTTCCCCGCACGCTTTCAACTGGTGGCAGCCATGAACCCTTGCCCCTGCGGCTATATGGGCGAACCCAGCGGGCGCTGTCGGTGTACGCCGGAACAGATCCAACGCTACCGCAACAAGCTCTCTGGGCCGTTGCTGGATCGAATCGACCTGCACCTGACCGTTGCCCGGGAAAGCACCGCGCTGAACCCAGCCAAACAAACCGGCAATGACACTGCCAGCGCTTCAACCCTCGTCGCCAGCGCCAGGGATCGCCAGCAACAACGCCAGGGCTGTGCAAATGCATTCCTCGACCTGACGGGTTTGCGGCGCCACTGCGAGCTATCGAAAGCCGATGAGGGTTGGCTGGAAAGCGCCTGTGAGCGCCTGACCCTGTCGTTGCGCGCAGCTCATCGGCTACTCAAGGTCGCGCGCACCCTGGCCGACCTGGAACAGGCAGACGCCATCGCTCGCCATCATCTGGCCGAAGCGTTGCAGTACCGGCCAGCCGCCGTGACTTAGCGATCCCTGGGCAAATCCAGCAGCAGCCCCGCCACTTCCATCACCTCACCCAGTACCACTTGCGCCGACTCGACGGAGGGCTTGAGCAACAGGTCATCGGTATAACCCATCGTCACCGCAAAGATCTGGCGGGCCGCACGGCTGGATGAGCCACAGCGGAATACCCCGGCAGCGATCCCCTGCTCGATCACATCGGCAAGCATGGCTTGCCACTGGGCATTGACCAGCAGATACGCCTGAGCCAGTTCCGCGTCGTGCATCGCCTCATCCCAGGCATCCAGCCAGAGCGCCCAGCCGGCGTCGGCGGTACAGGGCAGGCAACCCCTGAGGAAACCCACCAAGGCCTCAAGCGGCGGCGCATCTGCCAATGGCCCGCGCACTTCGTCCAACTGCTCATTGGCGAAGCGAACAAAGGCTTCGCGGCGCAGTTCTTTCCAGTCGCTGAAGTAGTGATACACGTGGCTGCGGGACAAGCCCGCATGCTCCGCCAGATCGCGGGTGGAGACATCGGCAAAGCCCTTGCTGCGAAACAGCTCCAGGGCAGCGGCGATGATCTGGTCTTTACGGTCGATACGCGACATGGGCAATTCCTTACGGGCACCGTCAGATAAGCGGCGCTTGCTTTTTGAGCGACCGCTCAAGGATACTTGAGCAGTCGCTCAATAGTAGCGCCTATTACTCCTTTGGTGCACCCATGCCATCCACAACGCCACAGATCCTGATCGAAGAAAGCAAGAAAATCGGCCAGCAATCGGCCAGCCAAACCCTCAAGGCAATCGCCAAGGCTTATCCCGGCAAGCTGTTCTGCACGCTGTCGTTGGTTGCGCTGGAGAACGCGTTGCTGCTGGCCTATCCCCTGTTTGCCGGTTTCGCCGTGGACTCGATCCTGCGCGGCGATGCCAGCAGTGCGCTGTTCTATGCGGCCGTGGTGATGGCGTTCTGGGTGGTCGGTGCCGCACGCCGGGCGTTGGATACCCGGACCTTCACGCGGATCTACGCCGATCTTGCCGTGCCTGTGATTCTCAACCAGCGTCTACAGAATCACAGCACGTCCAAGGCCGCCGCACGGGTGGTGCTGGCGCGGGACTTTGTCGACTTCTTCGAAAAGCATGTGCCGGTGATCGCAACAGCCTTGGTCTCCATCGTTGGCGCGGCCGCGATGTTATTGGTGATTGAACCTTGGGTAGGCCTGGCCTGCTTTGCGGCACTGCTGCTTTGCATCATCCTGCTACCGCGCTTCGCCCGCCGTAACGAGCAGTTGCACGAACGGTTGAATAACCGCCTGGAGAAAGAGATTGGCCTGGTGGAAAAGGTTGGCGCCCAGACGTTGCGACGCCATTACCAACTGCTGTCACGCCTGCGTATCTGGCTGTCGGACCGCGAAGCCGTCGCCTACCTGTTTCTCGGCGCGCTGGCAGCGCTACTGTTCATCGTAGCGATCAGCCAACTGGCCTTGTCGCCAGCGGTCAAGGCCGGCCATGTCTATGCGGTGATGACGTACCTGTGGACCTTCGTCAGCAGCCTCGACGAAGCGCCAGGGATGGTTGATCAACTGGCGCGGCTCAAGGACATCGGCAAACGGGTGGATCCGGGACTCGGGAATTGATCAGCCTTACCGAAACCGATCCACCTCTTGCCGCAGCCCTGCCGCCAACGTCTCCAGCTCCCTGGCGGTAATCGCCAGGTTCGAGACCACTTCCCGCTGCTCACTGTTAGCCAGGGCAATGCTCTGCAGGTTGCTGCTGAGCAAGGTCGCGGTGCTGCTTTGCTCCTGGGTCGCTGTGGTAATCGCGGCAAACTGCTGCCCCGCCGAGCGGCTTTGCTCGTCGATGCGCGCCAGGGCCGAGGCCACGTCGGCGTTGCGCGACAAGCCTTCCTGCATCAGCACATTGCCCTGCTCCATGGTGCTGATGGCATTGCCGGTTTCCTGCTGGATGCTCTGGATCATCCCGGAAATCTCATCGGTGGCCTGGCGGGTACGGGAGGCCAGGTTGCGCACCTCATCGGCGACCACGGCAAATCCACGCCCCTGCTCCCCGGCCCGCGCCGCCTCGATGGCGGCGTTGAGTGCCAGCAGGTTGGTCTGTTCGGCGATCGAGGTAATCACGCCGACGATGCCGCCGATTTCCTGGGAACGTTGGCCCAGGGTATTGATCACCTTGGCCGTGCTGTTCAGTGCCGTGGCGATATGCTCCAGGGACGACGACGCCTCTTGCATCGAGTTGCGGCCAATGCGGGTCTGCTGGGCATTTTCCTGGGCCATGCGTTCGGTATTGCCCATGTTGTCGGCAATGTTCAGCGAAGTGGCGCTGAACTCTTCTACCGCGCCGGCCATGCTGGTGATCTCGCCGGATTGCTGCTCCATGCCCTCATAAGCGCCTCCCGACAAACCTGACAGCGCCTGGGCGCGGCTGTTGACCTCTTCGGCCGCCTTGCGGATATGGGAGACCATGGTCGACAAGGCCTCGCCCATCTGGTTGAAGCTGCGTGCCAGCTGTCCGATTTCATCGTGGCTGGACACATTCAGCCGCGCACTCAAATCACCGGCCCCCAGGGCTTCGGCCTGGCGCACCAGGTCGCCCAGGGGCTGCAATTTGCTGCGCAGCAACCAGACCGCCGCGCCTACCGCCAACAGCATCGCCAGCACGCTGCCGATCACCAGGCGGATACCCACGGCCCAGGTCACCGCGCGGATCTCGGCCTTGGGCATGCTCGCCACCACCGACCACGGGCCGCCGTCAAATGGCACCGCAACGCTGTAGAAGTCTTCGCCCTTGTCACTCCAGAAACGCCCCTGGCCAGGCTTTTGCGCCAGCTCCAGGATCACCGGAACGGCCTGCTCCAATGCCTGCACGCCGGCAGGCGGCACCAGCCAGTGTTTTTGCTCGTCCAGCAGCGCCAGCGAGCCGGTCTGGCCAATGCGGAACCGCTTGAGGTTGGCGAATTGGGCGTTCTGCGCATCGGTGTAGTCGAAACCGATGAACAACACCGCAATCACCTGGCCGCTGGCATCACGTACCGGGCTGTACTGGGTCATGTAGGAACGTTCGAACAGCACCGCGCGACCGATGTAGCTCTGCCCGGCGAGCAGGCGCTGGTAGGCCGGCCCCTGGCGATCCAGCACGGTGCCGATGGCGCGGTTGCCGTCCTGTTTGGTCAGGGAGGTGCTGATACGGACAAAGTCTTCGCCGCTGCGCACGAACACCGTGGCCACGCCGCCGGACATCTGCTTGAACTCATCGACCTCGTCGAAGTTGTTGTTCAGTACTTCAGTGCCCAGGTAAAGGCTCGGGGTCTGCACCCCGGCCACACTCACCATCTGCTCGGGACGTACGCTCAACCCGGCGCCGAAGCGCTTTTCAAACAACCCGCTCAAACGCTGGGTGCTCTCACGCAGGGTGCTGTGGAAGGTATTGAGTTGGTCGGCGAGCAAACGCGCTTCGCTGGCCAGGTGTTCTTCACGGGTCAGCAGGTTGGCCGAGTCCAGGGAGCGCAGGGCAAATACCGTGCTGCCGCTGATCACGACAGCCAATATGACCGCCAAGGCAATGCCCAGCTGCGAAGCGATGCGGGCGCGGGGTTGAGACATGACAGCTCCTGGCCGAGGCCCGGATCGTCCTGATCTCATAGCGCTAATCGGCAAATTTCTTGGATTGGGGGCACGCTGAGCCGCAACTAATGGCGACTCCGACACACCTACTTCGGCGGCCCCAATCAATACTTGAGCAAATTACAGGGGCATCACTCAAAGGCACCGTGTGTAGGGAGCTGCATCGTTTCACTCGAGCTGTTCCACCGCCGGCAAGGCCATGGCCTGGACTTCACTTTGCAGGAAGTCCGACAGCCTGCGCAGGCGCTCACCGCCGGGGCGGGTCTTGGGCCAGACCAGGTAATAGCTTTCGCCGCTGGCGACCGCAGTCGGCCATGGCAAACTCAAGCGGCCCTGGGCCACATCCTCGGCGACCATCAACAGATCGCCCATGGACACGCCATAGCCCCGGGCAGCGGCAATCATCCCCAGCTCCAGCGTATCGAACACCTGCCCGCCCTTGATGGCGACGCGGGACGCCAGCCCCGTACGCTGCAACCAGCGGCGCCAGTCACGCCGATCCGGCGTGGGGTGCAGCAGTTCAGCGCTGGCCAGGCGCTCCACATCCCAGGGGCCGTCATTGAGCAGGTTCGGCGCGCCCACCGGGATCAACAGTTCGGGAAACAGGTAGCTGGCTTCCCAGTCCGCCGGAAAGTGCCCGTCACTCAGCAAGACCGCGCAGTCGAACGGTTCCTGATTGAAATCCACTTCGTCGATGCTCATCCAGGCGCTGGTCAACTGCACCTCGTTGCCCGGCTGCAAGTGCCGGAACCGGCTCAGGCGCGCCAGCAACCAGCGCATGGTCAGGGTCGACGGGGCCTTCATGCGCAGGATGTCATCTTCGGCATTCAAGGTATGGCAGGCGCGCTCCAGGGCGGCGAAACCCTCGCGCACCCCAGGCAGCAGCAGGCGCGCCGACTCGGTCAACTGCAAGGTGCGCCCGCTGCGCTGGAACAGGCGGCAGGCGAAATGCTCCTCCAGGGTACGGATATGCCGGCTGACTGCACTTTGGGTGATGGACAGTTCTTCGGCCGCACGGGTGAAGGAGTTATGCCGTGAGGCGGCTTCAAATGCACGCAAGGCATACAGCGGAGGCAGACGACGAGACATGAGGAAAACTCCGACGGCACGATTCCGAAACCCTACCAGATTCATCCTGGCATGAGTTTTAATCATGCGAATGATCGCATTTATCCCTTTGTGCAAAGCGCTGAGAGCGCCGAGAATCAACCCTTCTACCCCTTGTGCAATTATTGAGCGTGATGATCATGCAGCATCCGGCGCGTACCGAACTCTGGGCCATTCTGCGGCTGTCAGGGCCGTTGATTGCCTCGCAGTTGGCGCACATGTTGATGGTGCTGACCGACACCCTGATGATGGCCCGCCTCAGCCCCGAAGCCCTGGCCGGCGGCGGGCTGGGTGCGGCAAGCTATTCGTTTGTGTCGATCTTTTGCATCGGCGTGATTGCCGCCGTGGGCACCCTGGTCGCCATTCGCCAGGGCGCCGGCGACATCGAGGGCGCCACCCGCCTGACCCAGGCCGGCCTGTGGCTGGCCTGGCTGATGGCCCTGGTGGCCGGCCTGCTGCTGTGGAACCTCAAGCCGGTGCTGCTGATGTTCGGCCAGACCGAAACCAACGTGCAGTCGGCCGGGCAATTCCTGATGATCCTGCCGTTCGCCCTGCCCGGCTACCTGACGTTCATGGCCCTGCGCGGCTTCACCAGCGCCATCGGCAAAGCCACGCCGGTGATGGTGATCAGCCTGTGCGGCACGGTGCTCAACTACCTGCTCAACCATGCGTTGATCGAAGGCATGTTCGGCCTGCCCAAGCTGGGCCTGATGGGCATTGGCCTGGTCACGGCGATTGTCGCCAACTGCATGGCCCTGGCACTGTTGTGGTACATCAAATACAACCGCGCCTACGCGGCCTACCCCCTGGGCAAGGGCCTGCTGCGGCCCAACCTGCATTACTTGCGCGAGCTGTGGCGCCTGGGCCTGCCGATTGGCGGCACCTATGCGGTGGAAGTCGGCTTGTTCGCCTTTGCCGCGCTGTGCATGGGCACCATGGGCAGTACGCAGTTGGCGGCCCACCAGATTGCCCTGCAAATCGTCTCGGTGGCGTTCATGGTGCCGGCGGGCATGTCCTATGCCGTCACCATGCGCATCGGCTTGCACTATGGCGGCGGGCAACTGCTCGACGCACGGCTGGCCGGGCGCGTGGGTATCGCCTTCGGCGCGAGCGTGATGCTGGGGTTTGCCATGGTGTTCTGGCTGTTTTCAGACCCGCTGATCGGCCTGTTCCTCGACCATGACGACCCGGCCTTTGCCCAAGTGATCAGCCTGGCGGTCAGCCTGCTGGCCGTGGCGGCGTGGTTCGAGCTGTTCGACGGCGTGCAGACCATCGCCATGGGATGCATCCGAGGGCTCAAGGATGCCAAGACCACGTTCCTCGTCGGCCTGGGTTGTTACTGGTTGATTGGCGCACCGGCGGCCTGGTTGATGGCGTTTACCCTGGACTGGGGCCCGACTGGCGTGTGGTGGGGTCTGGCGCTGGGGCTTGCCTGTGCGGCGATTACCCTGACCTGGGCGTTTGAGGCGAAGATGAAGCGGATGATTGCCCTGGAGCCGCAAGTCGATGCGGTCCCACAGCCGAACTGAAGGATGTACTCGGTCAGTGTGGGAGCTGGCTTGCCAGCCCCCACCTTTTTGATTGGTTTACAGGGCTAGATCACATCGCCCAACAACGCCTGCTGGCTGCTGCCAAACGTCAGGTATTCCACCAATTCCGCCAGCGGCAACGGCTTGCTGATCAGGTAACCCTGGGCCTGGTCGCAGCCGAACAAGCGCAACAACGCCAGTTGCTCCGGGGTTTCCACGCCTTCGGCCACCACTTCCAGGTTGAGGTTGTGGGCCAGGTTGATCATGGCGTGCACCAGCTTGCGGTTTTCTTCGCGCTCTTCCATACCGCCGACAAAGCTCTTGTCGATCTTGAGCAAGGCAATCGGCAGGCTGTTGAGGTGCACGAAGGACGAGAACCCGGTGCCAAAGTCATCCAGGGAGAAGCGCACACCCAGGCGGCCCAAGGCATCCATGGTCTGCTTGACCAGGTCGCTGCGGCGCATCACGGCGGTTTCAGTAAGCTCGAATTCCAGCCATTGCGCCTCCACCCCACGCTCGGCAATCAAACGGCTCAGGGTCGAGAGCAACTGGCTGTCCTGGAACTGACGGAACGACAGGTTGACCGCCATGTGCAACGGCGGCAGGCCGCGCTCGCGCAGGTCCTGCATATCGCGCAGGGCCCGGGAAATCACCCAGTAGCCCAACGGCACGATCAGGCCGCTCTGCTCGGCCAGCGGCACGAACTCGCTCGGCGGCAGCAAACCACGCTCGCCGTGGCGCCAGCGCACCAGGGCTTCGAGGCCGACGATATGCCCATCGTCCAGGTCCAGCCGCGGCTGGTAATGCAGTTCCAGTTCGTCACGGCGCAGCGCCCGGCGCAGTTCGCTTTCCAGGTCGGCGAGGCTGCGGGCATTGCGGTTGATGCGTTCATTGAAGATATGAAAGGTACAGCCCTGGGTGCTCTTGGCCTGTTGCATGGCGATATGCGCGTGCCACATCAACGGGTCGGCGCCGGCCTTGGCGCGGGCATGGGCCACACCGAGGCTGCAGCCGATCAACAGGCTCTCGCCATCGACCCAGTAAGGTTCGGCCATGGCCTCGGTGATGCGCTCGGCCATCCACTCGGCGCGTTGCGGCGCACGGCGGGTGTCGATCAACAAGGCAAATTCATCACTGCCCAGGCGTGCCAGTTGGTCGCCGACCTCCAGCTGGCTCTTGAGCCGCGAGACCACTTGCAGGATCAGCCGGTCGCCCGCCTGATGGCCGAGGGCATCGTTGGCGTGGCGAAAGTTGTCCAGGTCCAGGTGGCCGAGGGCCAGGCCACGCCCGTCGTTTTCCGCCAGGCGTGCGGCCAGCAGGGTCTGGAAACCCTGGCGGTTGGCGATGCCGGTCAAGGGGTCTTGTGCGGCCAGGCGTTGCAGGGTGTTTTCCAGCAAGCCGCGTTCGCGTACATGGCGCAGGCAGCGGCGCAGGGTATCCACATCAAACGCGCCACGGATCAACCAATCGCTCGCGCCCAACGGTGCAACCAGCGGTTCCTGCTCCAGCAGCATTACGGTGGGCAGGTTACAACGGCCAGGGCCAGGTTGCAGACCCGGGGTGGTGAGCAAGACAGCCGTGCGGTCGTCGTCGAACAGGCTGCTCACCGACTCCCAGCTTGGCGCACTGATCAGCACAGCCCCATCGCCCATCGGCGCCAGGCACTCGCGCAACAACGCTGCCCACGCTGGCTCATCGGCCAGTAGCAGCAAACGCAAGGGTTCGACAGGCGTAGACAAGCTAGCTCCCTAGACTTTGCAAAAATTCGTTGGCGGCGGGCATTATGACGTGCAGCCTGATAATGACAAATGATATTGGTTATCAAATGCGCGCAGTGCAGGTCTAGATCGAACAATAGACCCAAAAACCCCGCACATCCTGCGGCAAAGTAACAAAACCGGCAAATTTAGATCGAGTGGTACGTCACACTGTCGTTCAGAGGCGGCAGAATCTTGCCAGCCTGTTAAAATGCCCGCCCTTTTCGCTCAAAGACTCCCAAAACCCTGTATGTCCCGACTCAATCCCCGGCAGCAAGAAGCCGTGAACTACGTCGGCGGCCCTCTATTGGTGCTCGCCGGTGCTGGCTCCGGCAAGACCAGCGTGATCACCCGCAAGATCGCGCACCTGATCCAGAACTGCGGCATCCGTGCCCAGTACATCGTCGCCATGACCTTTACCAACAAGGCGGCGCGGGAAATGAAAGAGCGCGTCGGCACCCTGCTCAAGGGTGGCGAAGGCCGTGGCCTCACTGTGTGTACCTTCCACAACCTGGGGCTGAACATCATCCGCAAGGAGCATGTGCGGCTGGGCTACAAGCCGGGCTTCTCGATCTTCGACGAGACCGACGTCAAGGCCCTGATGACCGACATCATGCAGAAGGAATACGCGGGCGACGACGGGGTCGACGAGATCAAGAACATGATAGGCTCGTGGAAAAACGACCTGATCCTGCCGCCCGAAGCCCTGGAAAACGCGCGCAACCCCAAGGAACAGACCGCCGCCATCGTCTACACCCACTACCAGCGCACGCTCAAGGCGTTCAACGCGGTGGACTTCGACGACCTGATCCTGCTGCCGGTGAAGCTGTTCCAGGAACACGCCGATATCCTCGAAAAGTGGCAGAACAAGGTGCGCTACCTGCTGGTGGACGAATACCAGGACACCAACGCCAGCCAATACCTGCTGGTGAAGCTGCTGATCGGCACGCGCAACCAGTTCACCGTGGTCGGCGACGATGACCAGTCGATCTACGCCTGGCGCGGTGCGCGCCCGGAAAACCTGATGCTGCTCAAGGACGACTACCCGTCCCTGAAAGTGGTGATGCTGGAGCAGAACTACCGCTCCACCAGCCGCATCCTGCGTTGCGCCAACGTGCTGATCTCGAACAACCCCCACGAATTCGAAAAACAGCTGTGGAGCGAGATGGGCCACGGCGATGAGATCCGCGTGATCCGCTGCCGCAACGAAGACGCCGAAGCCGAACGCGTGGCCGTGGAAATCCTCAGCCTGCACCTGCGCACCGACCGGCCCTACAGCGACTTTGCGATCCTCTATCGCGGCAACTACCAGGCCAAGCTGATCGAGCTGAAGTTGCAGCACCATCAGGTGCCGTATCGTCTGTCGGGCGGCAACAGCTTTTTCGGACGCCAGGAAGTAAAGGATCTGATGGCCTACTTCCGGCTGATCGTGAACCCGGATGACGACAACGCCTTCCTGCGCGTGATCAACGTGCCGCGCCGGGAAATCGGCTCCACCACCCTGGAAAAGCTCGGCAACTACGCCACCGAACGCAAGATCTCGATGTACGCCGCCACCGACGAAATCGGCCTGGGCGAACACCTGGACACGCGCTTCACCGATCGCCTGTCGCGCTTCAAGCGCTTTATGGACAGGGTGCGCGAGCAATGCGCCGGCGAAGACCCGATCAGCGCCCTGCGCAGCATGGTCATGGATATCGACTATGAAAACTGGCTGCGCACCAACAGCTCCAGCGACAAGGCCGCGGACTACCGCATGGGCAACGTCTGGTTTCTGATCGAGGCGCTGAAGAACACCCTGGAAAAAGACGAAGACGGCGAAATGACCGTCGAAGACGCCATCGGCAAGCTGGTGCTGCGCGACATGCTCGAGCGCCAGCAGGAAGAGGAAGACGGCGCCGAAGGTGTGCAAATGATGACCTTGCATGCGTCCAAGGGCTTGGAATTCCCCTACGTGTTCATCATGGGCATGGAAGAGGAAATCCTCCCACACCGCTCCAGTATCGAAGCCGACACCATCGAGGAAGAACGGCGCCTGGCCTACGTGGGCATTACCCGCGCACGTCAGACCCTGGCCTTCACCTTTGCGGCCAAGCGCAAGCAATACGGCGAAATCATCGACTGCGCCCCAAGCCGGTTCCTCGATGAGCTGCCACCGGACGACCTGGCCTGGGAAGGCAACGACGACACCCCAACTGAAGTCAAGGCGGTACGCGGTAACACCGCCCTGGCGGATATACGCGCGATGCTAAAGCGCTAGAATCGACTACTTTTTAATCTACTTTCGGCGCCCCTTGCGCCACCAGAGGAAGCTTTTGTGGAAGCACTGCACAAGAAAATTCGCGAAGAAGGCATCGTGCTTTCCGACCAGGTACTCAAGGTCGACGCCTTTCTGAACCATCAGATCGACCCGGCGCTGATGAAACTGATCGGCGACGAATTCGCCGCGCTGTTCAAGGATTCGGGGATCACCAAGATCGTCACCATCGAAGCCTCAGGCATCGCGCCAGCGATCATGACCGGCCTGAACCTGGGCGTACCGGTGATCTTCGCCCGCAAGCAGCAGTCCCTGACCCTGACGGAAAACCTGCTATCGGCAACGGTGTATTCCTTCACCAAGAAAGTCGAAAGCACCGTTGCAATCTCCCCACGCCATCTGACCAGCAGCGACCGCGTGCTGGTGATCGACGACTTCCTGGCCAACGGCAAGGCGTCCCAGGCGCTGATTTCGATCATCAAACAGGCCGGCGCCACCGTGGCGGGCCTGGGGATTGTGATCGAGAAGTCGTTCCAGGGCGGGCGTGCTGAGCTGGATGCCCAGGGTTACCGGGTTGAGTCGCTGGCGCGGGTCAAGTCCCTGGCCGGTGGCGTCGTGACCTTCATCGATTAAACCTGAGCGGGCACGCTTAAAAATGTGGGAGCGGGCTTGCTCGCGATAGCGGTCTGTCAGTCAACTCACGAGTGGCTGATCCATCGCTATCGCGAGCAAGCCCGCTCCCACATTTGGTTTGTGGTGGCCGTTAGTGTGCGGTGGCCTTAAGGCCAGCAAGCAATAGGCGCTGATACAAATCCTCTTTAAACCCCTCCGGCTTATCCAGGCGCATCCGCACCAAGTGCTCGGGAAACGCCTCAGGCTCAGGCGCATCCAGCGCCGCTTTGCCCAACTCCAGAATCTCCGTCAGCTTGAATTTGCTCTTGAGCCAGTTCAACGCGCGCAACAAATCCCGTTCTTCATCGGTGAAGTCACTGCCCAGCGGGTACTCCGGGAACAGCCTTGAATGCCGTGCTTGCACCGCCTGCAAACGCTCTGGCGTGTTGTCGGCAAAGCGCGGGTCGAGCTGAAAGTCCTTGGGCAACTTGCCGGCTTTTTGCGCCTGCTCGATCAAGTCCGCCTGGAAGCGTGAGTCGGTGATATTGAGCAGCGCCTCGATCACCTTGGCGTCGGTCTGGCCACGCAGGTCGGCGATGCCGTATTCGGTGATGACAATATCGCGCAAGTGCCGGGGAATCGTGCAATGGCCATACTCCCAGACGATATTGGAGCTGACATCACCGCCCGCTTCACGCCAGCTGCGCAGGATCAGGATCGAGCGTGCGCCCTCCAGCGCATGGCCCTGAGCCACAAAGTTGTATTGCCCACCCACGCCACTGAGCACGCGACCGTCTTCCAGTTGGTCGGCAACGCCAGCGCCCAGCAACGTGACCATGATGGCGCTGTTGATAAACCGCGCATCCAGGCGCTGTAAACGCTTGAGTTCTTCCTGCCCGTACAGCTCGTTGATATAGCTGATGCGGGTCATGTTGAATTCCAGGCGCTTGGCGTGGGTCATTTCCTGCAAGCGCTGGTAAAAACTGCGGGGGCCGAGGAAGAAGCCACCGTGGATCGACACGCCATCCGGTTGTGCCGCGTCGTCCAGCAGACCCGCATTGGCCTGCTGCTGCGTCGCCACATCGGGGTACACCTTGCGCCGCACAATACCGGCGTCGGCCAGCACCAGCAGGCCATTGACGAACATTTCGCTGCAGCCATAGAGGCCCCGGGCAAACGGCTCGACCCCGCCCTCGCGGCTGATCAGCGGCGCCCATTGGTACACATCCAGGTCGGTGAGCAACTGCCGGTAGCCTTCGTTATCGGCCTGACGCGCCAGCAATGCGGCAGTCAGGGCGTCGCCCATCGAACCGATACCGATCTGCAGGGTGCCGCCATCGCGTACCAGGGTACTGGCGTGCAAACCAATGAAGTGGTCCTGCAAACCCACTGGCATGTTCGGCGTGGAAAACAGCGTGGTGCGGTCTTTTTCGTCGATCAGGAAGTCGAACTGATCCATGCCCAGCTCAGCATCACCGGGCATGTAGGGCAAATCATCATGCACCTGGCCCACCACCAGGATGGTCTCGCCTGCCGCGCGGCGCTTGGCGATCATCGGTAACAGGTCGAGGGTGATATCGGGGTTGCAGCTCAGGCTCAGGCGATCCGGGTGCTCACTGCTGCTGGCCACCAACTGCGCGATCAGGTTCAGGCCGGCGGCGTTGATATCGCGGGCGGCATGGCTGTAGTTGCTGCTGACGTAATCCTGCTGGGCCGAGGTGCTATGCAGCAGGCTGCCGGGCTGCATAAAAAACTGCTGCACGTGGATATTGGCCGGCAGGCTGTCCTTGCGCAGGGCGGCGAGGAAGTCCAGCTCAGGATAATCGCCGAACACCCGCTCGATAAACGGCTCCAGAAAACGCTTCTGCAAGCCATCGCCCAACGGCGGGCGACCCAGGCTCAGCGCGGTGTAAATCGTCAGCGCCCGCTCAGGCAGCTTGGCGATGCGCCGGTACAAGGCATTGGCAAACAGATTCGCCTTGCCCAGGCCCAGCGGCATACCCATGTGGATATGCGCAGGCAAGCGCTCCAGTACGTCATCGACCGCTTGCTCGATTGAACACAACTGCACCATCCGACCCTCCTGACATTCCATGATTAGGGGTTGGACCGAGCTTGCCGGGTCTTTGCTGCAATGAACAGCCTTGGCCGCCAAATTGCGCCCACAAAAAAGCCGCTGGTCAGCGGCTTTTTGGCGAAGATCGGTTTATTTCAAACCAGACATCTTCTCGATCGCACCCTTGAGGTCAGCATCCGAGCAATCGGCGCAGGTACCTTTAGGCGGCATGGCGTTGATACCAGTGATGGCCTTGGCCAGGATGCCATCAAGGCCGCCCTGGTGGTCGGCGCGCTCTTTCCAGGCGGCGGTGTCACCGATTTTCGGTGCGCCCAACAGGCCAGTGCTGTGGCAAGCATTACAGTGTTTAGCGATGATCTCGTCCGGCGTTTTCGCACCGCCGCCGCCAGCTGTCACAGCGACTTCCATCCCCTTGCATTCTTCGCCCTGAATACAGACCTTCCCGACGGGTTCAAGACGCTTGGCAATATCATCATTGGTCGCAGCTTGAGCGCTGGCAGCCCAAAGGGCCAGTACGGTTGCTGGTACAGCCAGCATTTTCATAATTAGGTTCACGCGTTCACCCTCATGGTGGCTATTCACGCCTGCGGCCACGGTTTCGCAGGCGGCGAAAGTATAACGGTTAGGCCGCCTCACTGAAACAACCCTATTATCCAAGGGGGGATTCAGTATGGCGAAATACAACTACGGGCACCTCTGCAAGGTAGGCAGGGCGCCTCTTCTGTTAAAAGTTCGCGGGTGTGGCTGCGCTGATTAGTCGCGCCGGCACATCGAACGGATTGCGAAAACGGTGCGGCTTGGTGCTTTCAAAGTAGTAGCTATCGCCAGCTTCGAGCACAAAAGTTTCGACGCCCACGACCAATTCCAGACGACCTTCCAACAGAATCCCGGTTTCCTCGCCATCATGGGTCAGCATTTCCTCGCCCGTATCGGCGCCCGGCGGGTAGATTTCGTTGAGAAACGCAATCGCCCGGCTGGGATGCGCACGGCCCACCAGCTTCATGGTCACCGCACCATCGGAAATGTCGATCAGCTCATTGGCTTTATAGACGATCTGAGTCGGTTTTTCCTGGAGGATCTCCTCGGAAAAAAACTCGACCATCGACATGGGGATGCCGCCCAGCACCTTGCGCAAGGAGCTGATGGAAGGGCTGACACTGTTTTTCTCGATCATCGAAATGGTGCTGTTGGTGACGCCCGCACGTTTGGCGAGTTCACGCTGGGAAAGACCTTTCAGTTTACGGATGGATTGCAGTCGTTCGCCGACGTCCAATGCAGGAGCCTCCTAGGATTCAGGCTTTGTTGTAATTGAGCGTTATCATGGCGACAGCGTTCAGTATTTACAACACTTTGGTCTGAATCCCGCTGGACGTCTTCGGCGTCCGGCAGCTAGGCGCCGGAATAGAGCCGTGGCACTCGGCGCAGGTTGCAAAAAATCTGGTAGGGAATGGTGTCAGCGGCGGTCGCCACATCGCTGGCGAGGATGTTTTTGCCCCACAACTCGACGGTCGAGCCCAGGCCGGCCTCGGGCACATCGGTCAGGTCGACACACAGCATGTCCATCGACACCCGCCCCAGCAACTGGCTGCGCTGGCCGGCGACCAGCACCGGCGTACCGGTCGGCGCGTGGCGCGGATAACCGTCGGCATAGCCCATGGCAACCACGCCGATACGCATCGGCTTGGGCGTCACGAACCGTGCGCCATAACCCACGGGCTCGCCCGCCGGCAGTTCGCGCACGCAGATGACTTTCGATTCCAGGGTCATCACCGGCTGCAAACGCGCGGCAACCGCCTGGTCTTCGCCAAAGGGCGTTGCGCCGTAGAGCATGATGCCCGGCCGCACCCAATCACTGGAGACGCCCGGCCAACCCATTACCGACGGCGAGTTGCGCAGGCTGACCTGGGCCGCCAGGCCCTGGCGCGCCGCATCGAATACCGCGACCTGCTCATCGCTGCTTGTGCAGTCCAGTTCATCGGCGCGAGCGAAGTGGCTCATCAACACGATCTTGGCCACTTTGCCACTGGCCAGCAGGCGCTGGTAGGCGTCGTGATAATCCTTGGGATGCAAACCAACCCGGTGCATGCCCGAATCCAGCTTCAACCACACCGTCAGCGGCTTGCTCAGGCGCGCCTGTTCAATCGCCTCCAGTTGCCACAGCGAATGCACCACGCACCACAAGTCATGCTCGATGATCAGCGGCAGTTCGTCGGCCTCAAAGAACCCTTCGAGCAACAACACCGGCCCACGAATTGCGGCGGCGCGCAGCTCCAGCGCCTCCTCGATACAGGCCACGGCAAAACCGTCGGCCTGGTCTTCCAGGGCCTGGGCCACGCGCACGGCACCATGGCCATAGGCGTCGGCCTTGATCACGGCAAGGGCCTTGGCCCCGGTCAGTTCGCGGGCCAATTGGTAGTTGTGGCGCAGGGCTTGTAGGTCGATCAGGGCACGGGCAGGACGCATGGCGGCAGGCTTCTAGGCGGCGGTGGGAAGAAAAAACCGGTACCGGCCAATAGCGCCGGCACCGCAAGAGTGATCGTTTAAGGCAGAGCGGCCACGACAGACAGCTCGACCAGGATTTCTGGCTCACACAGTTTCGACTCGACCGTGGCACGGGCCGGGGCCACGCCTTTTGGCAGCCACTTGTCCCAAACCGCGTTCATGCCGGCAAAGTCGGCGTCGATGTCTTTGAGGTAGATCGTCACCGACAGCAACTTGGTTTTATCGGTACCGGCCAGATCCAGCAAACGCTCGATATTGGCCAGGGTTTCACGGGTCTGCTGTTCAATTCCGGCACTCATGTCGTCGCCGACTTGCCCTGCCAGATACACGGTACCGCTGTGGACAACGATCTGGCTCATGCGCTCATTGGTGAGCTGGCGCTGGATTGACATGTTTTGTGGACTCCTGAGGGTTGCCGTAACGGGAAATATCAAGGCCAGCGGCACTGATCTGCGGGGTTTTCTTCGCCATCAGGTCCGCCAGCAGGCGACCAGAGCCACAGGCCATGGTCCAGCCGAGGGTGCCGTGGCCAGTGTTCAAGAACAGGTTTTTGAAAGGCGTGGCGCCGACGATCGGCGTACCGTCCGGGGTGGTCGGGCGCAGGCCGGTCCAGAACGTCGCTTCGCTCAAATCACCGCCCTGAGGATAAAGGTCGTTGACGATCATCTCCAGGGTTTCGCGCCGACGCGGGTTCAGCGACAGGTCAAAACCGGCTATTTCAGCCATGCCACCGACGCGGATGCGGTTGTCGAAACGGGTGATCGCAACCTTGTAGGTTTCGTCGAGAATAGTCGAAGTCGGGGCCATCGCCGGGTTGGTGATCGGCACGGTCAGGGAGTAACCCTTGAGCGGATACACCGGCGCCTTGATCCCCAGCGGCTTGAGCAACTGCGGCGAGTAACTGCCCAGGGCCAGCACGTAGCGGTCGGCGGTTTCCAGCTTGCCGTCGATCCACACGCCGTTGATGCGATCACCGGCGTGGTCCAGGCGTTGAATGTCCTGCTCAAAACGGAATTCCACCCCCAACTGCTTGCACATGTCGGCCAGGCGGGTGGTGAACATCTGGCAGTCGCCGGTCTGGTCATTGGGCAGGCGCAAGGCACCGGCGAGGATATCCGTGACACTGGCCAGGGCCGGCTCGACGCGGGCAATGCCGGCGCGGTCAAGCAGCTCGAACGGCACGCCGGACTCTTTCAGCACGGCGATATCCTTGGCCGCGCCATCCAGTTGCGCCTGGGTGCGGAACAATTGCGTAGTCCCCAGGCTGCGCCCTTCGTAGGCAATGCCGGTTTCGGCGCGCAGCTCATCGAGGCAGTCGCGGCTGTACTCGGACAGGCGCACCATGCGTTCTTTGTTCACGGCATAACGGTTGGCCGTGCAGTTGCGCAGCATCTGCGCCATCCACAGGTATTGGTCGATATCGGCGGTGGCCTTGATCGCCAGCGGCGCATGCCGCTGCAGCAGCCACTTGATGGCCTTGAGCGGCACACCTGGCGCGGCCCACGGCGATGCATAGCCGGGCGAGACCTGGCCGGCGTTGGCGAAGCTGGTCTCCATTGCAACGGCCGGCTGGCGGTCGACCACGACCACCTCAAAACCGGCACGCGCCAAATAGTAGGCACTGGCCACACCAATGACACCGCTACCCAAGACCAAAACCCGCATTTTTATATCCTCATCACGGCTTGACCGCTGACGTTTGTTGTTCGGCACAAAGATGTGAGCAGTATAAAAAGCAATGACCAGTGCATTTCACTATATAAGTGCCTATATTTGGCGACAATTCTCGGCAAAAACCCTTTTCACGGAGGAGCATCCCCTATGCGGACCAATACCCAGACCAAGCGGGAGCTGGACAAGATCGACCGCAACATCCTGCGCATCCTGCAGGCCGACGGGCGGATTTCGTTTACCGAGCTAGGGGAGAAGGTAGGACTGTCGACCACGCCGTGCACCGAACGGGTCCGGCGCCTGGAGCGCGAGGGGATCATCATGGGCTACAACGCCCGCCTCAATCCGCAGCACTTGAAGGGTAGCCTGCTGGTGTTTGTCGAGATCAGCCTCGACTACAAATCCGGCGATACCTTCGAAGAATTCCGACGTGCCGTGCTGAAACTGCCCCATGTACTGGAGTGCCACCTGGTCTCAGGGGATTTCGACTATCTGGTGAAGGCGCGGATTTCCGAGATGGCGTCGTACCGCAAACTGCTGGGCGATATCCTGCTCAAGCTGCCCCATGTGCGCGAGTCCAAGAGCTATATCGTGATGGAAGAGGTGAAGGAGAGCCTGAACCTGCCGATCCCGGATTGACCCTGTGGGCGCTACACCGTCATCGCAGGCAAGCCAGCTCCCACCTTTTGACCGGGTACATCTGTCAGACCAGCACCTGCCGCGTCGTCGCCATGTACTCGTGAATCTGCTTCTCCACCCGCGGGTGAATCAGCTCCACCGGGCCTCGATTGTTGGGGCATGGCAGGCTGGGCGTGGTACCAAACAACCTACAGATCAACGGGCGCTCGTCGTACACCGTGCAACCGTTGGGCCCCAGGTGCACACAGTTCAGCTCATCCATGGCCGCTTCCTGCTCGGCCGCAGTCTTGCGCGGCAGGCGCGACATTTCCTCGGTGGATGTAGTCACCGGCCCACAGCAATCATGGCAACCCGGCACACACTCGAACGAGGGGATCTGCCGGCGCAGCGCGTTGACTTTCTGGCTGTTGCAACTCATTGAAACCCATACCGAACGGCGAATAGGCGTGGATTTTGCCCTAAAAGCCCCGAGTGAGACAGCTTCACCCGACCGCTGTATCCTGCGTCAAATTTTCCAAACACGGATGCTCCCCATGACCGCCAGCGCCCGGCACACCGCTTCCTACTACGCCGCCAGCAGCCTGGCGCAACCCGATTACCCGGCACTGGCGGGCGAAGTGGTCGCCGATGTGTGCGTGGTCGGCGGCGGGTTTTCCGGGCTGAACACCGCGCTGGAGCTGGCTGAACGGGGCTTTAGCGTGGTGCTGCTGGAGGCACGCAAGATCGCCTGGGGCGCCAGCGGGCGCAACGGTGGGCAGTTGATTCGCGGCGTCGGCCATGGGCTCGATCAGTTTGCCAATGTGGTCGGCAGCGAAGGCGTGCGGCAGATGAAGCTGATGGGCCTGGAAGCCGTGGAAATCGTGCGCCAGCGGGTCGAGCGCTTCCGGATTGATTGCGACCTGACCTGGGGCTACTGCGACCTGGCCAACAAGCCCCGCGACTTGCAGGGCCTGGCCGCCGACGCCGAAGAGCTGCACGACTTGGGCTATCGCCACGAACTGCGCCTGCTGCAAGCCGGGGAGATGCGCAGCGTGATCGGCTCCGACCGTTACGTGGGCGGCATGATCGACATGGGCTCCGGCCACCTGCACCCGCTGAACCTGGCCCTTGGCGAAGCGGGCGCCGCGCAGCAACTGGGCGTGAGGCTGTTCGAGCAGTCCGAAGCCCTGCGCATCGACTACGGCCCTGAAGTCAAAGTCCACACCGCCCACGGCAGTGTGCGCGCCAAGACCCTGGTGCTGGGCTGCAATGCCTACCTCAATGGCCTCAACCCTCACCTGAGCGGCAAGGTGCTGCCCGCCGGCAGCTACATCATTGCCACCGAACCCTTGAGCCCAACCCAGGCCGCCGAGTTACTGCCGCAAAACATGGCGGTGTGTGATCAGCGGGTCACGGTGGACTACTTCCGCTTGTCGGCCGACCGGCGCCTGCTGTTTGGCGGTGCTTGCCACTATTCCGGACGCGATCCCCAGGACATTGGCGCCTATATGCGGCCGAAGATGCTCAAGGTCTTCCCGCAATTGGCCGAAGCGAAGATCGACTATCAATGGGGCGGCATGATCGGCATCGGCGCCAACCGCCTGCCGCAGATTGGCCGGCTGGCCGACCAGCCCAATGTGTACTTTGCCCAGGCCTACGCCGGCCATGGCCTGAACGCCACCCACCTGGCCGGCAAACTGTTGGCCGAAGCCATCAGCGGCCAGCAGAGTGGGCGCTTCGATCTGTTTGCCCAGGTGCCACACATCACCTTCCCTGGCGGCAAGCACTTGCGCTCACCGCTGCTGGCCCTGGGCATGCTCTGGCACCGCCTGAAAGAACTGCTCTGACTCAACCGCGCCAGAACGGCTTCAAGCCTTCCCGGCGCGCTTGTTCAGTACTCAAGCCGATATCGCGCAGTTGCTCCGGGGTCAGGTCCAGCAAGGCCTGGCGCGTGTGGCGACGGCGCCAGAACAGTTCCCAACGGCTCGGATTACCCGGCGCCAGCCCGGTCAGCCCGCGCTCCTGCCCTGCTTCCAGTTCCTGACTGTGTAATGCCAGCCGCACATCGCTCAAGCCACTCATTGTCCTGCCCCTCATTTGCCTGTTGCCATGAGTGACTAGAATGGACGGCACGGCAAAACCATTACAGATTCAACCCACTTTTATTAAATCCATACAGATACTCCCAACCACAGGCTGAATCCTGTATTTTCCTCACATCTGTACTGGTCCCCTGGGAGCGACCGCCATGACCCTCTACATCAACCTCGCCGAACTGCTGGGCACCCGTATCGAACAGGGCTTCTATCGCCCCGGCGATCGCTTACCCTCCGTGCGTGCCTTGAGTGTGGAACACGGGGTCAGCCTGAGCACCGTGCAACAGGCTTACCGAATGCTCGAAGACAACGGCCTGGCGACGCCAAAGCCGAAATCCGGCTACTTCGTGCCCGTCGGTCGCGAACTGCCCGCGCTGCCTGCCGTGGGTCGGCCGGCCCAGCGCCCGGTGGAGATTTCCCAGTGGGACCAGGTGCTGGAACTGATCCGCGCGGTGCCGCGCAAAGATGTCATACAGATGGGCCGTGGCATGCCGGATGTCCTGTCACCGACCATCAAACCCCTGCTGCGCAGCCTAGCCCGGGTCAGCCGCCGCCAGGATCTGCCAGGCCTGTACTACGACAATATCTACGGCTGTATGGAGCTGCGTGAACAAATAGCCCGTCTGTCATTGGATTCCGGCTGCCAACTCGACGCCCAGGACATCGTGATCACCACCGGCTGCCATGAGGCACTGTCCTCCAGCATCCGTGCCATTTGCGAGCCCGGCGATATCGTCGCCGTCGACTCGCCAAGCTTCCACGGCGCCATGCAGACCCTCAAGGGCCTGGGCATGAAAGCCCTGGAAATCCCCACCGACCCGCTCACCGGCATCAGCCTGGAAGCCCTGGAACTGGCCCTGGAGCAATGGCCGATCAAAGTCATCCAGTTGACCCCCAACTGCAACAACCCCCTGGGCTACATCATGCCCGAGGCACGCAAACGGGCGCTGCTGACCCTGGCCCAGCGCTTTGACGTGGCGATTATCGAAGACGATGTGTATGGCGAGCTGGCCTACAGCTACCCGCGACCACGCACCATCAAATCCTTCGACGAAGATGGCCGCGTCCTACTCTGCAGTTCCTTCTCCAAAACCCTGGCCCCCGGTCTGCGGATCGGTTGGGTAGCGCCGGGCCGCTATCTGGAGCGGGTGCTGCACATGAAATACATCAGCACCGGCTCCACCGCCACCCAGCCGCAGATCGCCATTGCCGAGTTCCTCAAGAACGGGCACTTCGAGCCGCATTTGCGGCGGATGCGCAGCCAATACCAGCGCAATCGCGACCTGATGCTCGATTGGGTCAGCCGCTATTTCCCCGCCGGGACCCGCGCCAGCCGGCCCCAGGGCAGCTTTATGTTGTGGGTGGAACTGCCAGAAGGTTTCGACACCCTCAAGCTCAACCGGGCCCTGGTCGAGCAAGGCGTACAGATTGCCGTGGGCAGCATCTTCTCGGCCTCGGGCAAATACCGTAACTGCCTGCGGATGAACTACGCTGCCAAGCCAACCCCCCAGATTGAAGAGGCGGCGCGCAAGGTCGGGGCAACGGCGATCAAAATGCTCGCCGAAGCCGAACAGCGGGTGGACTGACCTTTTGCCAGCAATCACCGTCATATGCCCACCAACGCCCTGATTCGGAACCTGTCGCCTTGATGAGCCAACGGCTGTTAGCGTTTTTTTTGCTGGGGTTCCTGGGCCTGGGCGGTTGCGCCACCCTGGATGTGCCCAGGGTGGCCAGCGAGGCGCTGCCGGCGACGCAGTCCGCCTTTGGCCGCTCGATCCAGGCCCAGGCCGCGCCCTACCAGGGCCGCTCCGGGTTCCGCCTGCTGCCCAACAGCAGCGAAGCGTTCATGGCTCGCGCCGAATTGATCCGCAATGCCCAGACCAGCCTCGACTTGCAGTACTACATCGTCCATGACGGCATCAGCACGCGCATGCTGGTGGCCGAGCTACTCACGGCGGCCGACCGTGGCGTGCGGGTGCGCATCCTCCTGGATGACACCACCAGCGACGGCCTGGACCAGGTCATCGCCACCCTGGCCGCGCACCCGCAGATCCAGATTCGCCTGTTCAACCCCTTGCACCTGGGGCGCAGCACCGGCGTGACACGGGCCATGGGCCGGCTGTTCAACCTGTCGCTGCAGCACCGGCGCATGCACAACAAGCTGTGGCTGGCGGACAACAGCGTGGCGATTGTCGGCGGGCGCAACCTGGGGGATGAGTATTTCGATGCCGAGCCCAACCTGAACTTCACCGATATCGACATGCTCAGCGTCGGGCCCGTGGCCGAGCAACTGGGCCACAGCTTTGACCAGTACTGGAACAGTGCGCTGAGCAAACCCATTGCCGACTTCATCTCCAGCGCCCCGTCCTCCCGCGACCTGGCCACGGCGCGCGGGCTTCTGGAGAACTCCCTGGCCGAGTCGCGCCAGCAAAACCATGCCTTGTACAACCGCCTGCGCACCTACCAGACCCAGCCCCGCATGGACATCTGGCGCCGGGAGCTGATCTGGGCATGGAACCAGGCGCTGTGGGATGCGCCGAGCAAGGTGCTGGCCAAGGCCGATCCTGACCCGCAACTGTTGCTCACCACCCAACTGGGGCCGGAGCTGGAAAGCGTGCACAGTGAACTGATGATGATTTCGGCCTACTTCGTCCCCGGTCAGCCGGGCCTGGTGTACCTGACCGGCCGCGCGGACGCCGGTGTCGACGTGCGTCTGCTGACCAACGCCCTGGAGGCCACCGACGTACCGGCAGTGCATGGCGGCTATGCGCCCTATCGCAAGGCGCTGTTGGAGCACGGGGTGAAACTGTACGAACTGCGCCGCCAACCGGGCGACGGCGGCGGCAGTGGCCCGCACCTGCTGGGCAGCCGCGCGCTGCATGGCTCGGACTCCAGCCTGCACAGCAAGGCGATGATCTTTGATCGGCAGAAGTCGTTTATCGGCTCATTCAATTTCGACCCGCGTTCGGTGCTGTGGAACACCGAGGTTGGCGTGCTGGTGGACAGCCCCGAGCTGGCCGAGCACGTACGCAACCTGGCCCTGCAAGGGATGGCGCCGGCCTTGAGTTATGAGGCGAAGCTGCAGGATGGCCAGGTGGTATGGGTGACAGAAGACAACGGCCAGTTGCACACCCTGACCCGCGAGCCGGGCAGTTGGTGGCGCCGCTTCAATGCCTGGTTTGCCACCACTGTGGGCCTGGAGCGCATGCTCTAAGCACCACCAAAATCCAATCTGGGAGCACTTCCAGGTCAGGCCGGCTGCTCGGTGCCAAACGCCCCTTGGCGTAACAACAGAATCACCAGCCCCAAGGCCCCCGCCGCCATCAGCAACGGCAACGCATGCCCGCTGATCCACTGGCTGCCCGCACCCGCCGCCAGCGGGCCGATCAGGCAACCAATCCCCCACAACTGCGCAATATGGGCATTGGCCCGCACCAACGCATCGTCACGGTAGCGCTCGCCGATCAGGATCAACGACAAGGTGAACAAGCCCCCGGCGCTGGCACCGAACAGCACCCAGATCGGCCAGATCAGCCAGGTATCGAGCAGCGGCGCAATGGCCAGGCTCGATAACAGCAACAGCACCGCGCACCCCAAAAACAGGGTACGCCTGGGCAGGTAATCGGCCAGCGCGCCAATCGGCAATTGCAGCAAGGCATCGCCGACCACCACGGTGCTGACCATCGCCAGCGCCACCTCAGCGGTAAAACCCTGCTGCAGGCAATACACCGGCAGCAGCGTCAGAATCATCGCCTCGAACGCGGCAAACAACGCCACCGCCCAGGCAATCGCCGGCAGGCCCCGGCAAAAAACCCACAAGTCGCCAAAGGTCACGCTGAAGGCCTCCGCCGTCGGCGCCCCGCTGCGCCCCAGCAGCAGGAACGGCGCAACGATCAGCAGGCCGACGCCGACCCAGAAGCCATAGTCATGATCGGTCCCCAGTACGCCGAGCAACAACGGCCCCGACAGCTGGCTCAAGGCGTAGGTACAGCCATACAGCGCCACCAGCCGGCCACGCCACTGCTCCACCACCAGTTGATTGATCCAGCTTTCGCCGAGGATAAACACGATGGTCAGGATCACCCCGATCATCAACCGCAGCACCAGCCACACCGGATAGCTGGGCAGTACCGCCAGCAAACCGATGGAAATCGCCCCGGCCCACAGGCACAGACGCATCAGGTTCGCCGTGCCCAACCAGGAGGCCAGGCGGCTGGAGACCTTGGCGCCCAACAACACACCGAACGCCGGCATCGCCGCCATGATGCCGATGGCAAAGTTGCCATAGCCCCAGCTTTCCAGGCGCAGGGACACCAGCGGCATGCTCACGCCCAAGGCGAGGCCGACGCTGAGTACCGAGGCCAGGACGGCGAAGTAAGTCGCCCAACGCATTGCCACGCTCCTGTGAGTTATTTCCAGATCACGCAAAATACTGTGGGAGCGGGCTTGCTCGCGATGAGGGAGTACCAGCCAACTCATGAGTGACTGATATACCGCTATCGCGGGCAAGCCCGCTCCCACATGTGGATCTACTGCAGCTGGTGCCCGGAGTCCGGGTTTACAGCTTGATCCAGGTCGCCTTCAGCTCGGTGTACTTGTCGAACGCGTGCAGCGACTTGTCGCGACCGTTGCCCGACTGCTTGAACCCGCCAAATGGCGCAGTCATGTCGCCGCCATCGTACTGGTTGACCCACACGCTACCGGCGCGCAGGGCCTTGGCGGTCAAGTGGGCCTTGGAGATATCCGAAGTCCAGACCGCAGCAGCCAGGCCATAAGGCGTGTCGTTGGCAATCGCCACGGCTTCTTCAGCGCTGTCGAACGTCAGCACCGATAGCACGGGGCCAAAGATCTCTTCCTGGGCAATCTTCATGGCGTTGGTCACGCCGTCGAAAATCGTCGGTTCGACGTAGGTACCGCCAGTTTCCTGCAGGGTGCGCTTGCCACCGGCCACCAGCTTGGCGCCATCGGCGTGCCCGGCTTCGATGTACGAAAGCACGGTGTTCATCTGCTGGGTATCCACCAGCGCGCCGACGTTGGTAGCCGGGTCCAGCGGGTTGCCCGGCTTCCAGCCCTTGAGGGCCTCGATCACCATTGGCAGGAATTTGTCCTTGATCGAACGCTCCACCAGCAGGCGCGAACCGGCAGTGCAGACTTCGCCCTGGTTGAAAGCAATGGCGCCAGCCGCGGATTCGGCAGCGGCTTGCAGGTCCGGGGCATCGGCAAACACGATGTTCGGGCTCTTGCCGCCAGCTTCCAGCCAGACACGTTTCATGTTCGATTCGCCGGAGTAGATCATCAGTTGCTTGGCGATCTTGGTCGAACCGGTGAACACCAGGGTATCGACGTCCATATGCAACGCCAGGGCCTTGCCGACAGTGTGGCCATAACCCGGCAGCACGTTGAGCACACCCTTGGGGATACCCGCTTCAACGGCCAGGGCAGCGATGCGGATGGCGGTCAGCGGCGATTTTTCCGAAGGCTTGAGCACGACCGAGTTACCGGTGGACAGCGCCGGCCCCAGCTTCCAGCAGGCCATCATCAGCGGGAAGTTCCACGGCACGATGGCCGCCACTACGCCGACGGGCTCGCGGGTCACCAGGCCCAGTTGGTCATGGGGGGTGGCGGCGACTTCGTCGTAAATCTTGTCGATGGCCTCGCCACTCCAGCTCAGGGCTTGCGCCGCGCCAGGGATGTCGATGCCCAGGGAGTCGCCGATGGGCTTGCCCATGTCCAGGGTTTCGAGCAGGGCCAGCTCTTCGGCGTTGGCCTTGAGCAGCGCGGCGAAACGGATCATGGTGGCTTTGCGCTTGGCCGGGGCCAGGCGAGACCAAGCGCCGGAGTTGAAAGTGGCGCGGGCGTTTTCCACGGCGCGCTGGGCGTCGGCGACGTCACAGCTGGCAACCGTGGTCAGCAGGCGGCCATCGACTGGGCTGAGGCATTCGAACGTGTCGCCGGAAACTGCGGCGGTGTACTCGCCATTGATATAGGCGCGGCCTTCGATCTTCAGATCCTTGGCGCGTTGTTCCCAGTCGGCACGGGTCAGGGTGGTCATGCGAGTGTCCTCCTCTTATTAAATATAAGGGCCCGGCGTTATAACCGTTCCCTTCCAAATGCTTGCCCGGCCAGCCAGCTATTCGGTCCGAGGCACCCGCCACCCTAAACCAGCCGCAAGGGATGTTTCAATATATTTGACATAACGGCCGCAAACGCCCTTGCGATGTTCATTTTAATAAACATAGACTTTGGCTCTCCAACCCCAGGCCTAGACGGGATACGTGCATGAACATTCAGGATGTCGTCGATTTCAGCCAGGCGAACACCGCCGCCGAACGCTACCGCCCCGCCACAGAAAAAATCCTCAAGGGCGACCCCGAGCAGACGCTCTTCAACCACTACAACAGCCCGTGCGGCCAGATGAACGCCGGGGTATGGGAAGGTGAAGTCGGGCAATGGACGGTGAACTACACCGAACACGAGTACTGCGAGATCGTGCAGGGGGTTTCGGTGCTACGCGATGCCGAAGGCAACGCCAAGACCTTGCGCGCCGGTGACCGCTTCGTGATCCCGGCCGGCTTCAGTGGCACCTGGGAAGTGCTGGAGCCGTGCCGCAAGATCTACGTGGTGTTCGAAGAAAAAGCCTGATCGGTCGACCGCGACTTTTCAAAAGGCAAAAAAAACCCGCATCGTGAGATGCGGGTTTTTTTCACAAGAAAGAAAACCAATTACTTGATTTTGCCTTCTTTGTAGATCACGTGCTTGCGAACGCGCGGGTCGAACATTTTCTTTTCGAGCTTGTCCGGGGTAGTACGCTTGTTCTTGTCGGTAGTGTAGAAGTGACCAGTACCGGCGCTAGAGATCATTCGAATCAATTCACGCATGATTTAGCTCCTTAGATTTTGCCGTCGCGGCGCAGTTCAGCGAGCACGACAGTGATGCCACGCTTGTCGATGATGCGCATGCCTTTGGCAGATACGCGCAGACGGACAAAACGTTTCTCTTCTTCAACCCAGAAGCGGTGATGCTGCAGGTTTGGCAGGAAACGACGACGGGTTTTGTTGTTTGCGTGGGAAATGTTATTCCCAGTCACCGGACCCTTACCGGTAACTTGACAGACTCTCGACATGCCTCAGCCCTCTAAAACCACATGCCCAACCCGGCATGGGTTGGCCGCTTAATCTCTCAGTCATTTGGCGCCAGGCGCCGCGTTTCTTTAAGGGTCTTACCGGCTACACCTACAGTGAAGGAACCGGGCCCCTAGAAAAGAGCGCTGCTTTATACCAGAAAGACCCAAGCGCAACAACAGCCGGTGTGTTTTTCCCGCTGTAAATCTCGCCCGAGCAGCTCTCAAGCGCTGCCAGGGTGGGCCGCCGTGCCGCCGGACCGCTCGTCGCACCGAATGATTTATCGCCGCTGCTTGTAGGCCAAGGCCCCGGGCAAAATGACCTGAAGCGCCATCAAAACAGTATTTGTCCTAAATGCACAGGCAAAAATGGGCTAGTCATTTGTGAATCAGGCCACTACGGTAGGCCTTTTCCAGACTGCACTCGCAGATGGGCCTCCGATCTGCAAAGGAAACCGACCATGCGCCTCGCTGCCCTGCCACTTCTACTCGCCCCGCTCTTCCTCGCCCCGCTGGCCCAGGCGGCCTCCACGTTGAGCGTCTGCACCGAGGCCAGCCCCGAAGGGTTCGATGTGGTGCAGTACAACTCGCTGACCACCACCAACGCCTCGGCGGATGTGCTGATGAACCGCCTGGTGGACTACGACGCCACGAGCGGCAAGCTGGTGCCGAGCCTGGCCGACAGCTGGGAAGTCTCGCCGGACGGCCTGACCTACACCTTTAAATTGCACCCGGGCGTCAAATTCCACCGCACCGCGTATTTCAGCCCAAGCCGCAGCCTTACCGCCGAAGATGTACGTTTCAGCTTCGAACGCATGCTCGACCCGGCCAATCCCTGGCACCAGATCGCCCAGAGCGGCTTCCCCCACGCCCAGTCCTTGCAACTGCCGGCGCTGATCAAAAAGATCGACGCCCTGGATCCGCTGACCGTGCGCTTTACCCTGGATCACGCCGACTCCACGTTCCTCGCCGCGCTGAGCATGGGCTTTGCCTCGATCTACCCGGCCGAATACGCCGACAAGCTGCTCAAGGCCGGCACCCCGGAAAAGCTCAACAGCCAGCCCATCGGCACCGGCCCCTTTGTTTTCGGGCGTTTCCAGAAAGATGCAGCGATTCGCTACAAAGCCAATCCGGATTACTTCGCCGGCAAGCCTGCTGTGGATAACTTGATCTTTGCCATCACCCCGGACGCCAACGTGCGCCTGCAGAAACTGCGCCGGGATGAGTGCCAGATCGCCTTGTCACCCAAGCCCCTGGATATCGGCGAGGCGCAAAAGGATGCGGCGCTCAAGGTGGAAAAGACTGCAGCCTTCATGACCGCGTTTGTGGCCATCAACAGCCAGCACCCACCGTTGGACAAGCCAGAAGTGCGCCAGGCGATCAACCTGGCCTTCGACAAGGCCAGCTACCTCAAGGCCGTGTTTGAAGGCACCGCCGAAGCCGCCACCGGCCCCTACCCGCCCAATACCTGGAGTTTTGCCAAGGAATTGCCGGGTTATCCACAGGACATCGCCAAGGCCAAGGCCCTGCTGGCCCGCGCCGGGCTGAGTGACGGCTTCAAGACCACCCTTTGGACCCGGCCCTCGGGCAGCCTGCTCAACCCCAACCCAAGCCTGGGCGCACAACTGCTGCAGGCGGACCTGGCCAAGGTCGGCATCCAGGCCGAGATCCGCGTGATCGAATGGGGCGAACTGATCCGCCGCGCCAAGGCTGGCGAGCACGACCTGCTGTTTATGGGCTGGGCCGGCGACAACGGCGACCCGGATAACTTCCTGACCCCGCAGTTTTCCTGCGCGGCGGTAAAATCCGGCACCAACTTTGCCCGTTACTGCGACCCGGCACTGGACAAGCTGATCAGTGCCGGCAAGACCACCAATGAGCAAGGCGTGCGCAGCAAGCTGTATCAACAGGCACAGGCGCAGATCCAGCAGCAGGCGCTGTGGTTGCCACTGGCTCATCCGACGGCCTTTGCCCTGACCCGTAAAAATGTCGAGGGGTATCAGGTCAGCCCGTTTGGGCGCCAGGATTTCTCCAAGGTCAGCGTAAAGCCCTGACCCGGCCGTTGTAGGAGCCGGCAAGCCGGCCCCTACAAGCAACTGCGTTACAGCCAACCGTATTCGGCCATCGACAGCGGGTCACCGTCGCCGATAATGATGTGATCCAGTACCCGCACATCCACCAGATCGAGGGCCTTTTGCAGATGCTTGGTCAGTTTTCGATCAGCAATGCTGGGCTCCGCATTCCCGGAGGGGTGGTTGTGGCACAGGATCAACGCCGCTGCGTTGTAGTCCAGGGCGCGCTTGACCACCTGTCGCGGGTACACCATGGCATTGTCTATGGTGCCCTGGAACAGCGCTTCGAAGCCCAGCACCCGGTGCCTTGAATCAAGAAACAGGCAGCCGAATATTTCGTGGGGCTCATGGCGCAGCAGCGCCTTGAGGTAGTCACGCACGGCAACCGGGCTTTCCAGCACCGACTCATTGCGTACATGCTCGGCCAGATGGCGCCGGCCCATTTCCAGCACCGCCTGCAACTGGGCGAACTTAGCCGGCCCCAGGCCCAGATGCTGGATGAAGACGGTTTGGCGGGCCTCCAGCAACGAACGCAGGCTGCCAAATTGCCCCAGCAGATGGCGCGCCAAGTCCACCGCGCTTTTACCCGAGACGCCGGTACGCAGGAAAATCGCCAGCAACTCGGCATCCGAGAGACTTGCCGCCCCCAACTCCAAAAGCTTCTCCCGCGGGCGCTCCGCCGCAGGCCAATTGCGAATACTCATGGCACCTCCGTGTGCATGTGCGCCGCTGTTGCATGGCGGACGCTGTGTTATCTTAGCCGCTCTTTTTTGCGCGCGATTTCACCTGGGGAGGGGGGATCGCAACGCCATCACTGAACTGGAAAGGCAAACCAATGCAGCGTCTGTATCGGAAACGCATCGTTCTCGGCGTCGGCGGCGGTATTGCCGCCTACAAGAGCGCAGAGTTGGTTCGCAGGCTCCTGGACCAGGGCGCCGAAGTGCGCGTGGTCATGACCCGTGGCGGCAGTGAGTTCATTACCCCGCTGACCATGCAGGCCCTGTCCGGCCACCCGGTGCACCTGGACCTGCTGGACCCGGCAGCCGAAGCCGCCATGGGCCATATCGAACTGGCCAAATGGGCCGACCTGGTGCTGATCGCACCCGCCACCGCTGACCTCATCGCGCGCCTCGCCCAAGGCATTGCCGACGACCTGCTGACCACGCTGGTGCTGGCCACCGACGCCACCGTCGCCATTGCCCCGGCAATGAACCAGGCCATGTGGCGCGACCCCGCCACCCAGGCCAACACCCAACTCCTGCAAAGCCGTGGCCTCAAGGTCTTCGGCCCGGCCTCCGGCAGCCAGGCCTGTGGCGACGTCGGCCTGGGGCGCATGCTCGAAGCCACGGACCTGGCGCTGTGTGCCGCCGAGTGCTTCCAGCATCTGGCCCTGACCGGTAAGCACGTACTGATTACCGCCGGCCCGACCCAGGAAAACATCGACCCGGTGCGCTACATCACCAACCATAGCTCAGGGAAAATGGGCTTTGCCCTGGCAGAAGCGGCGGTTGAGGCAGGCGCACGCGTGACCCTGATCACCGGCCCGGTGCATCTGCCGACCCCGGATCGGGTCACCCGCATCGACGTAGTCAGCGCCCGCGACATGCTCGCGGCCTGTGAGGCGGCGATTCCCTGCGATGTGTTTATCGCGTCGGCAGCGGTCGCAGACTACCGCCCGGAAGTGGTTGCCCCACAAAAACTCAAGAAAGACCCTACAAGCGGCGACGGCCTGCTCCTGCAAATGGTGCGCAACCCGGACATTTTGGCCACCATCGCCACCCGCGCGGATCGTCCGTTCAGCGTCGGTTTCGCTGCCGAAACCGAAAACCTGCTGGACTACGCCGCACGCAAACTGAAAGACAAAAACCTCGACCTGATCGTTGCCAATGATGTCGCCAACCCGAGCATCGGCTTCAACAGCGAGGAAAACGCCTGCAGCGTGATTGATCGCGAGCTGCACGCCACCCTTTTCGCCCAGACCAGCAAGGGCAAGATTGCCCGCCAACTGATCTCTTTTATCGCCCAACGGCTGAACCAGGTTTAATGTCCATGCACGCTTTGCAAGCCAAGATCCTCGACCCCCGCCTCGGCACCGACTTCCCACTGCCGGCCTACGCCACACCGGGCTCCGCCGGCCTGGACCTGCGCGCCATGCTCAAGCAAGACACCGTCCTTGAGCCGGGCCAGACCCTGCTGATCCCCTCCGGCCTGTCGATCTACGTCGGCGACCCCGGCCTGGCCGCCTTGATCCTGCCGCGCTCCGGCCTGGGTCACAAACACGGGATCGTGCTGGGCAACCTGGTGGGCTTGATCGACTCGGACTACCAGGGCGAATTGATGGTCTCGTGCTGGAACCGTGGCCAGACCGCCTTCAACATCGCCGTCGGCGAGCGCATTGCTCAACTGGTCCTGGTGCCGGTGGTGCAGGCACATTTCGAACTGGTCACCGAGTTCGACGAAACCCAGCGTGGCGCGGGTGGCTTCGGGCATTCCGGTAGCCACTGACTACGCTCAGGCATGCCGGACTCTGTGTCCGACATGCCCCAGTGGCATTTTCGCACCACGAACTCTAGGGCAAAAACGCCGTCTTACCCTTCAGTTTGAGCCTGCCGGTCGCCACATTCCGGCATGTCCGCCCCGTATCGATGGAGTTTCCCCAGTGATGAGCAACGCAGCCCCAGTCGCACCGACGTTTCCCGACAGCATTTTCCGCGCCTACGACATCCGTGGTGTCGTCCCGAAAACCCTGACCGCCGAAACCGCCTACTGGATCGGCCGCGCCATCGGCTCGCAAAGCCTGGCCCAGGGCGAGCCCAACGTCTCTGTGGGACGTGACGGTCGCCTGTCCGGCCCCGAGCTGGTGGAGCGCCTGATCCAGGGCCTGGCCGACAGCGGCTGTCATGTCAGCGACGTTGGCCTGGTGCCGACCCCGGCGCTGTACTACGCCGCCAACGTGCTGGCCGGCAAATCCGGCGTGATGCTCACTGGCAGCCACAACCCATCGGACTACAACGGCTTCAAGATCGTGATTGCCGGCGATACCCTGGCCAACGAACAGATCCAGGCCCTGCACACTCGCCTCAAGACCAATGACCTGACCAGCGGTAAGGGCAGCATCACCAAGGTCGATATCCTCCAGCGCTACTCGGACGAAATCACCCGTGACGTCAAGCTCGAGCGGCGCCTGAAAGTCGTGGTGGACTGCGGCAACGGCGCGGCCGGCGTGATCGCCCCGCAACTGCTCGAAGCCTTGAACTGCGAAGTGATCCCGCTGTTCTGCGAAGTCGACGGCAATTTCCCCAACCATCACCCGGACCCGGGCAAGCCTGAAAATCTGGTGGACCTGATCGCCAAGGTCGCAGAAGTGGGCGCCGATGTCGGCCTGGCCTTCGATGGCGACGGCGACCGCGTAGGCGTGGTGACCAACACCGGCAGCATCGTGTTCCCCGACCGCCTGCTGATGCTGTTCGCCCGCGACGTAGTGGCGCGCAACCCCGGTGCCGAGATCATCTTCGACGTCAAATGCACCCGGCGCCTGACGCCGTTGATCAAGGAATACGGCGGCCGCCCACTGATGTGGAAGACCGGTCACTCATTGATCAAAAAGAAAATGAAGGAAACCGGCGCCCTGCTGGCCGGCGAAATGAGCGGCCATGTGTTCTTCAAGGAGCGCTGGTTCGGTTTTGACGACGGCATCTACAGCGCCGCCCGCCTGCTGGAGATCCTCAGCAAGGAAAAATCCAGCGCCGAAGACCTGTTCGAGACCTTCCCGAACGATATTTCTACGCCGGAAATCAATATCCATGTGACCGAAGAGAGCAAATTCAGCATCATTGACGCATTGCACGATGCGCAATGGGGTGCAGGCGCCAACCTGACCACCATTGATGGTGTGCGAGTCGATTATGCCGAAGGCTGGGGCCTGGTTCGCGCGTCCAACACCACTCCGGTGCTGGTCCTGCGTTTCGAGGCGGATACCGAGGCCGAGTTGCAGCGCATCAAGGACGTGTTCCACGCCCAGTTGAAACGTGTTGCCCCTGATCTCCAACTACCGTTCTGATTATTTGCCCCGGAGCCCTGAATGACCCTCGAACGCGAAGCCGCCGCCAATACCGCCAAGGTCCTTTCCGAAGCGTTGCCTTACATTCGACGCTACGTCGGCAAGACGCTGGTGATCAAGTACGGCGGCAATGCCATGGAAAGCGACGAGCTGAAAACCGGCTTTGCCCGTGACATCGTGCTGATGAAAGCCGTCGGGATCAACCCGGTGGTGGTGCACGGCGGCGGCCCGCAAATCGGTGACCTGCTCAAGCGCCTGTCCATCGAGAGTCATTTCATCGACGGCATGCGTGTTACCGATGCGCAGACCATGGACGTGGTGGAGATGGTCCTGGGCGGCCAGGTGAACAAAGACATCGTCAACCTGATCAACCGTCACGGCGGCAGCGCCATCGGCCTGACCGGCAAGGACGCCGAGCTGATCCGTGCGAAGAAACTTACCGTGACCCGCAAGACTCCGGAGATGACCCAGCCGGAAATCATCGACATCGGCCAGGTGGGCGAAGTGATCGGCATCAACACCGATTTGCTCAACCTGCTGGTCAAGGGCGACTTCATCCCGGTGATCGCGCCGATTGGCGTGGGGGCCAATGGCGAGTCCTACAACATCAACGCCGACCTGGTGGCGGGCAAGGTGGCCGAGGCACTCAAGGCCGAGAAGCTGATGCTGCTGACCAATATCGCCGGCCTGATGGACAAGGAAGGCAAGGTTCTGACCGGCCTGACTACCCAGCAAGTCGACGATCTGATCGCCGACGGCACTATCTACGGCGGCATGCTGCCGAAGATCCGCTGCGCACTGGAAGCGGTGCAAGGTGGCGTAGGCAGCTCGCTGATCATCGACGGCCGGGTGCCCAATGCGGTGCTGCTGGAGATCTTCACTGATACGGGCATGGGTACGCTGATCAGCAATCGCAAGCGTCCGTAAGCGCTGAAACAAAAAGCCCCCGTTCAACTGGATTGAACGGGGGCTTTTTTGTGACCAATCTGCAACAGGGTGGGTATCCCCTGTGTCAGACGCCAAACTGCTCGCGGTACGCACGCACTGCCGGCAGATGCTGCTTGAGCTGCGGGTCGTCTTCCAGGAACTGCAATACCTGGTTCAGCGACACGATGCTCACCACGGGAATCCCGAAGTCACGTTCCACTTCCTGGATCGCCGACAACTCACCGTTGCCGCGCTCCTGGCGGTTCAACGCGATCAGCACGCCCGCAGCCTTGGCGCCGTCCTGGGACGCAATGATCTGCATCACTTCACGAATCGCGGTACCGGCAGTGATCACGTCGTCGATGATCAGCACATCGCCGGTCAGCGGCGCGCCGACCAGGCTGCCGCCCTCACCGTGGGCCTTGGCTTCCTTGCGGTTGAAACACCACGGCAGATCGCGGTCGTGATGTTCAGCCAGGGCCACTGCGGTCGCGGCGGCCAACGGAATGCCTTTGTAGGCCGGGCCAAACAGCACGTCGAAGGCAATACCGCTTTCAACGATGGCGGCGGCGTAGAAACGCCCCAGTTGCGCCAGGGCAGAACCCGAGTTGAACAGGCCGGCATTGAAGAAGTATGGGCTGGTGCGCCCGGACTTGAGGGTGAACTCACCGAAGCGCAAAACCCCGCGATCGATGGCAAAACGAATGAAATCGCGTTGATACGCCTGCATGAAAAAAGCCTCAGATACCACGGATTTAGCTAAATAGGTAGACGGCGTGTATCATACACGCACGCGATTTTTGGGGCCATTTATGCGGATCATCAGTGTGAACGTTAATGGTATTCAGGCTGCAGTCGAGCGTGGTTTGCTCAGTTGGCTGCAAGCCCAGAATGCCGACGTCATCTGCCTGCAGGACACCCGCGCCTCCGCCTTTGAACTGGACGACCCAGCCTTCCAACTGGATGGCTACTTCCTTTATGCCTGTGATGCCGAAGTCCCTGCCCAAGGTGGCGTGGCTCTGTACTCACGGTTGCAACCCAAGGCGGTCATCAGCGGCCTCGGCTTCGAGACAGCCGATCGCTACGGGCGCTACCTGCAAGCCGATTTCGACAAAGTCAGTATTGCTACCTTGCTGCTCCCTTCGGGGATGAACGGCGATGAAGACTTGAACCAGAAGTTCAAGCTAATGGACGATTTCGCCCGTTATCTGGATAAACAGCGACGCAAACGCCGCGAGTACATTTATTGTGGCTCGCTGTACGTGGCGCAACAGAAGCTGGATATCAAGAACTGGCGCGACAGCCAGCAATCCCCGGGCTTCCTGGCGCCGGAACGGGCCTGGATGGACGAGATTGTCGGCAACATGGGGTATGTAGATGCCCTGCGAGAAGTCAGCCGCGAAGGCGACCAGTACAGCTGGTGGCCGGACAACGAACAGGCCGAGATGCTTAATCTGGGCTGGCGTTTTGACTACCAGTTGCTGACCCCCGGCCTGCGCCGGTTTGTCCGCAGCGCACGTCTGCCGCGTCAACCGCGCTTCTCGCAACATGCGCCGTTGATCGTGGACTACGACTGGACCTTGACCATCTGAGGTCAATATCCAGGTACAAAAAAACCGACATCGCTGTCGGTTTTTTTGTGGGCGATCATTATTTGATCAATCGCCAGGTGAGCGGGTAACGGTAGGCAATGCCTTTGTTGGCCTTGACCCCGCCAATGATGGTCAAGATCAGTGCGGCAATTACCAGCACCACCATTAACAGGAAACCGATCACCACGAACCCCAGGACAAAGCAGACCAGCCAGGCGATGGCCACGGTCAGCTGGAAGTTCAGCGCTTCCTTGCCCTGGTCGTCGATCAGCGGGTCCATGTCCTTCTTCACCTGCCACAGGATCAATGGCCCCAACACGCTACCAAAGGGGAACACCAGGCCCAGGAACGCCGCGAAGTGACAGAGCATCGCCCATTGGCGCACTTCCTTGTTCTGGGCTGACACGGGAAGCTGGTTGTCACTCATCGCGTTGCTCCTTGAGGCCGGTTTCAGTCAGCCAGTGCGGCGTTCTGCAGTTCGAAGATTTCGCTCATGCCTTTCTGGGCCAGGGCCAGCATGGCGTTCAGGTCTGCCGGCTGGAATGGCGCGCCTTCGGCGGTGCCCTGCACTTCGATGAACCCACCGGTGCTGGTCATGACCACGTTCAGGTCGGTCTCGGCAGCCGAGTCTTCCAGGTAGTCCAGGTCCAGCACCGGCTCGCCCTGGTACATGCCCACCGATACGGCGGCAATCATCTGCTTGAGCGGGTCGCCGCCTTTCAGGCCGCCGCGCTTCTTGATCACTTTCAGCGCATCGACCAGGGCCACCATGGCGCCAGTGATGGACGCGGTGCGGGTGCCGCCGTCGGCCTGGATCACGTCGCAGTCGACGTACAGGGTTACATCGCCCAGTTTAGTCATGTCCAGCGCAGCGCGCAGGGAACGGCCGATCAGACGCTGGATTTCCAGGGTACGACCGCCCTGCTTGCCACGGCTGGCTTCACGCTGGTTACGCTCGCCGGTGGCGCGCGGCAACATGCCGTACTCTGCAGTCAACCAACCCTGGCCCTGACCCTTGAGGAAACGCGGCACGCCATTCTCGACGCTGACGGTGCAGATGACCTTGGTATCGCCAAACTCGACCAGTACAGATCCCTCGGCGTGTTTGGTGTAGTTGCGGGTGATGCGGATCGAGCGGAGCTGATCGGCAGCGCGACCACTTGGACGTTTCATAGGGGATACCTGTACAGAGGACGAAAAACTGCCGAGCATTATAGAGCCGCAGGCCGCTTCTCGGCACTGCTAATAAATTCGGTAACGAATCGACACCCCCTGGCACCCTTTGTCACAGCCCGCATTTGGGGGCGCCCGCCCCGTTGCGCTACAATCCTGCGCCTTCGCAGCCAGTCGGCTTCAATCTACCCACCAGCCCGCCCGTTTGCGGGACTGCATCGCGAGGTACCTCCATGGTGCACAGCATGACTGCCTTTGCCCGCGTCGAAAAAGCCGGCGTCCAGGGCACCCTGAGCTGGGAATTGCGCTCGGTCAACAGCCGCTACCTGGAGCCGCACCTGCGCCTGCCCGAATCCTTCCGCGACCTTGAAGGCGCAGTGCGCGAGGCCCTGCGTGCCGGCATCTCCCGCGGCAAGCTGGAATGCACCCTGCGCTTTACCGAGGAAACCACCGGCAAGCCGCTGCAGGTTGACCGCGAACGCGCCGCGCAACTGGTCGCCGCCGCCGAGACCATCGCCAGCCTGATCAAACAGCCAGCGGCCCTGAACCCCCTGGAAGTGTTGGCCTGGCCTGGGGTGCTGGTGGCCGACGCCACTGACCCGCAAGCGCTGAACGCCGAAGCCCTGGCCCTGTTCAACCAGGGCCTCAAGGAGCTTAAAGCCGGCCGCGAGCGTGAAGGCGCCGAGCTGGCCCGCCTGATCAACGAACGCCTGACGGCCATCGAGGCCGACGTCGTGACCCTGCGCGAACTGGTGCCGCAGATGCTGGCCACCCAGCGTCAGAAAGTCCTCGACCGCTTCACCGACATGAAGGCCGACCTCGACCCGGTGCGCCTGGAGCAGGAAATGGTCCTGCTCGCACAAAAAAGCGACGTCGCCGAAGAACTCGACCGCCTGAGCACCCATATCCTGGAAGTGCGCCGCGTGCTCAAGTCGGCCGGTGCCGCCGGTCGGCGCCTGGACTTCCTGATGCAGGAACTCAACCGCGAAGCCAATACACTGGGCTCCAAAGCCTTCGATCCGCGCAGCACCACGGCTGCGGTCAACCTCAAAGTGTTGATCGAGCAAATGCGCGAACAAGTACAGAATATTGAGTAAGGCAACTCCCATGACCCACAGCACCGGCACCCTGTACATCATTTCCGCCCCCTCGGGCGCGGGCAAAAGCAGCCTGGTCAAGGCCCTGACCGACACCAACCCGGAGATCCGCGTATCGGTCTCCCACACCACTCGCGCCATGCGCCCGGGTGAGGTGAACGGCGTGAACTATCACTTCGTCGAACGCAGCGAATTCGTGAAAATGATCGAACACGGTGACTTCCTGGAGCGCGCCGAGGTGTTCGGCAACCTCTACGGCACGTCCCAGAGCCACTTGCAGCAGACCCTGGACGAAGGCCACGACCTGATCCTGGAAATCGACTGGCAGGGCGCCGAACAGGTGCGCCAATTGATGCCCAAGGCGCGCTCGATCTTTATCCTGCCGCCGTCCCTGGAGGCCTTGCACCAGCGCCTGACCAATCGCGGCCAGGACAGCGACCAGGTCATCGACGGCCGCATGCGCGAAGCCGTCAGTGAAATGAGCCACTATGTGGACTACGACTACCTGATCATCAACGACGATTTTTCCCACGCCCTGGACGACTTGAAGGCGATTTTCCGCGCCAATCAGCTCCAGCAAAAACGCCAACAGCAGCGTTTTGGCAAATTGTTGGCCGAACTGCTCGGTTGAATGGCTCTTCCCAAAACCGCTGCAAGGGCCTTACATTGGCACTTGTAGCGTGTTTGCCGGGGCCTGCAGAAAATCAGCGCTTCCCTAAACGCTGGTGATTTTTTAAACTGTTGAGTCCGCTCGCCCAACCGGGCAGCGCGCATCTTGCATTCGCTCCGAGGAATACCATGGCCCGCGTAACCGTTGAAGACTGCCTAGAACACGTGGATAACCGCTTTGAGCTGGTCATGCTCTCTACCAAGCGTGCCCGTCAATTGGCCACTGGCGGCAAAGAGCCACTACTCAATTGGGAAAATGACAAGCCTACCGTGATGGCCCTGCGCGAAATCGCTGCCGGCGTGATGAGCTATGAATACATTGCCAGCGCTGAAATCGTTGAAGACGAACCGCTGTTTGCAGCGTTCGAGGACGAGTCCAACGAGGCCGTCTAAGCCTATGCCTGGTCGACGTAGCACGGCGCGGGGTCACAGCCTTCGGCAGGAGTTAACACTTTGCCGAGCATAGACGCCCTCGCCGATCGCTTATCGACCTACCTCGGCACCGACCAGGTCAACCTGGTCCGCCGAGCGTATTTCTACGCCGAACAAGCCCACGACGGCCAACGCCGCCGCAGCGGCGAGGCATATGTCACCCATCCTCTTGCGGTGGCCAATATTCTTGCCGACATGCACATGGACCATCAGAGCCTGATGGCCGCGATGCTGCATGACGTGATCGAAGACACCGGCATTGCCAAGGAAGCGCTCAGTGCGCAATTTGGCGAAACCGTGGCCGACCTGGTCGACGGAGTCAGCAAGCTGACCCAGATGAACTTCGAGACCAAGGCCGAGGCCCAGGCGGAAAACTTCCAGAAGATGGCCATGGCCATGGCCCGGGACATCCGGGTGATTCTGGTCAAGCTGGCCGACCGGCTGCACAACATGCGCACGCTGGAAGTGCTGTCCGGTGAGAAACGCCGGCGCATTGCCAAGGAAACCCTGGAAATCTACGCGCCCATCGCCAACCGGCTGGGCATGCATGCCATTCGTATCGAATTCGAAGACCTGGGTTTCAAGGCGATGCACCCGATGCGCTCAGCGCGCATCTACCAGGCGGTCAAGCGCGCCCGGGGCAATCGCAAGGAAATCGTCAACAAGATCGAAGAGTCCCTGAGCCATTGCCTGGCAATCGACGAGATTGAAGGCGAAGTCAGCGGGCGGCAGAAGCATATCTACGGCATCTACAAGAAGATGCGCGGCAAGCGCCGGGCCTTCAACGAGATCATGGACGTGTATGCGTTCCGGATCATCGTCGACAAGGTCGATACCTGCTACCGCGTGCTGGGCGCTGTACATAATTTGTACAAACCCCTGCCAGGCCGCTTCAAGGACTACATCGCCATCCCCAAAGCCAACGGCTATCAGTCGCTGCATACCACGCTGTTCGGTATGCATGGGGTGCCGATCGAGATCCAGATCCGCACCCGGGAAATGGAAGAGATGGCCAACAACGGCATCGCCGCCCATTGGCTGTACAAATCCAGCGGCGACGAGCAGCCCAAAGGCACCCATGCCCGCGCCCGCCAGTGGGTCAAGGGCGTGCTGGAAATGCAGCAACGTGCTGGCAACTCCCTGGAATTCATCGAAAGCGTGAAGATCGACCTGTTCCCGGACGAGGTCTACGTGTTCACGCCAAAAGGCCGGATCATGGAGCTGCCCAAGGGCTCCACGGCGGTCGACTTTGCCTACGCAGTGCACACCGACGTCGGCAACAGTTGCATCGCCTGCCGGATCAACCGCCGCCTGGCCCCGCTGTCGGAACCGCTGCAAAGCGGCTCCACCGTGGAGATCGTCAGCGCGCCGGGGGCCCGGCCGAACCCGGCCTGGCTCAACTTCGTAGTCACCGGCAAGGCCCGCACCCATATCCGCCACGCCCTGAAGCTGCAACGCCGCTCCGAGTCCATCAGCCTGGGCGAACGCCTGCTGAACAAGGTGCTCAACGGTTTCGACAGTTCCTTGGAGAAGATCCCCGCCGAGCGCGTGCAGGCGATCCTCCACGAGTACCGCCAGGAAACCATCGAGGACTTGCTCGAAGACATCGGCCTGGGCAATCGCATGGCCTACGTGGTCGCCCGCCGCCTGCTCGGCGAGGGCGAGCAACTGCCGAGCCCCGAAGGCCCGCTGGCCATTCGCGGCACCGAAGGCCTGGTGCTGAGCTACGCCAAATGCTGCACACCGATCCCGGGCGACCCGATTGTCGGCCACCTGTCCGCCGGCAAAGGCATGGTCGTGCACCTCGACAACTGCCGCAATATCAGCGAAATACGCCACAACCCGGAAAAATGCATCCAGCTGTCCTGGGCCAAGGATGTGACCGGCGAATTCAACGTCGAGTTGCGGGTCGAGCTGGAGCATCAGCGCGGCCTGATCGCCTTGCTGGCCAGCAGCGTCAACGCCGCCGACGGCAATATCGAAAAAATCAGCATGGACGAACGTGATGGTCGCATCAGCGTGGTCCAACTGGTGGTCAGCGTGCACGACCGTGTACACCTGGCCCGCGTGATCAAGAAACTGCGTGCCCTGACTGGGGTTATCCGCATCACTCGCATGCGCGCATAACGCCTCCCCCCTATAGCCCGGACATTACAAGGAGTCATTTATGACCAAGACTGTTATCACCAGCGACAAGGCACCTGCTGCCATCGGTACTTATTCCCAGGCGATCAAGGCGGGCAACACCGTCTACATGTCCGGCCAGATCCCTCTGGACCCAAAGACCATGGAGCTGGTTGAAGGCTTCGAAGCCCAGACCGTACAAGTCTTCGAAAACCTCAAGTCGGTAGCCGAAGCCGCAGGCGGTTCGTTCAAGGACATCGTCAAGCTGAACATCTTCCTCACCGACCTGAGCCACTTCGCCAAGGTCAACGAGATCATGGGCAAGTACTTCGAACAACCCTACCCAGCCCGCGCCGCCATTGGCGTTGCCGCCCTTCCCAAGGGCTCCCAGGTTGAGATGGACGCGATTCTGGTCATCGAGTAATACATTCGGCGCAACCCACAGGGTTGCGCCGACTTCGTTTTAAAAGGATTTCATAATGCGCAAAGCGCTCGTTGCCTCCACGCTGCTCGCCCTGTTCCTTGGCGGCTGTGCCAGCAATCCTGCCACCCGGGATGTGAGCGGCACCTGGATCAACCAGGTCGCCATTGATGCGGCGTCCAAGGGCGGCCCTTTGCGCGAAGCCCTGCAAGCCTACGGTCCGAACCTCGAATGGGAGGTCAACACCAAGGCCAACCAGGCACGCTACTTCAATGGCTTTGAACGCCCCGAAGGCACCCTGGCCGGGGAAAAGTCCGGCACCTGGAACGTTGATTTCTACGGTAGCTCGACCACCGAACTCAAGCGCAAGGGCAAACAGCTGCTGCAAGTGGCCAACGACAACGAGCCCGAACAGCTGTTTGACCGCCCCAAGGACCCTGCCCCCGAAGGCGCGCCCCTGGGCGCCAACTTCGAACGGGCGCTGTACTCGGCCTATATGGGCGGCAGCTGGAAAATCACCAGCGGCAGCGGCTTGGGCGCCACCGTGCAGTTCCAGGCCAACGGCCAAGTAAGCGGGCTGCCGGGCGCCGAGCAGTACTCACTGTGCCTGGCGGGCGATTGCGCCTCCATGAGCGGTGGCTACGACAGCATCTGGCTGCAACAAGGCGGCCAGGGCAACCCGTGGATCTTCAGTCGCAATGACAAGCAGTTGGAGATTTTCCAGGCGATCAATACCTCCCAGGCCGACGAAGTCCCTTCGTTTACCCCCGGGCCACGCCAGTGGTTGCTGGAAAAGCAGTAACCTCAATGTGGGAGCGGGCTTGCGTGGGAGCCGGGCTTGCCCGCGATGCAGGCACCTCGGAGTGTCAGTGACACCGAGGTGATGCTGTCATAGCGATCCGACAAGCCAGCTCCCACACAAGCCGGTGCCTAGCAGGAAAGGTCAGCCTTTGAGGATAGCGGCGTAGCCTTCGCGATAACTCGGATAGGTTGGCGTCCAGCCCAGCGCCTTGGCCCGCGCATTGCTGCACTGCTTGCTGCCCGCGCGCCGCACGCTGGCGTCTTCGGCCCACTCGGTCACCCCAAGGTACTCACGCAGCCAGCCCACAACCTCAGCCAGCGGCGCCGGCGCGTCGTCGACGCCGATATAGACCTTGTCCAACGAACCGCCCTGCTCTACATGTTGCAGCAGAAACGCCAACAACCCTGCCGCATCATCAACATGTATCCGGTTGCCGTACAAAGGCGGCTCCACCGCCACGCGATAGCCCTGGCGCACCTGGCTCAACAACCATTCACGCCCCGGCCCGTAGATACCGGTCAAGCGCACAGTCGTGGCCGGGATGCCGCTGTCGAATGCCACTTGCTCGGCTTCCAGCATCACCTGCCCGGAATAGCCAAGGGCCTGGGTAGGCGACGTCTCATCGACCCATTCGCCATTTTGCTGCCCATAGACACTGCTGCTGGACACAAACACAAGCTGCTTGGGCTGCTGGCCATAGTCGTCGAGCCATTCCAGCACATGCTGCAAGCCTTCGACATAGGCCTTGCGATAGCCCGCTTCGTCATGGTCGGTGGCGGCTGCGCAGTACACCAGGTAGTCCACACCGCCGATCGGCCAGGTGTCGGGACAATCCTTTTTGAACAGGTCGCCGGCAATCCCGATCACCCCTTCGGGCAGGCGCGAGACATTACGCCGCAGGCCATGCACCTCCCATCCGGCAGCCAGCAATTGACTAGCCAGCCGACTACCTACATCACCACAACCGGCAATCACCACAGAAGGCGCAGACATCACAAAACTCCGTTCTCAAAGGTCTAGATTAGCCCTCGCAGGTGACCAGCGGCCAGAAAAAGCACAAATAAAGATACTGTATTACTTCTGTTAACAAGAATTACTTGCAATAATAACCGCCCATTTGTCCTCGACCCTTTATGCGGTCTGGCAGGGCAAGCCCTTATTTTTTCTATCAGGTCCGGCCAGCATGACACGCAATAACCTCCCCGCTTCGCCAACCAAGCCTCACAGCCCGTCCCGCGTCTGGCGCGCGATAACTGCGTTGCTGTTCAGCGTCCTGCTGGCACCGACCGCCGCGCTCGCCGATGCCACGGCACCGGCCACTCCGCCTGCCGCTACTGCGCCAGCCCCGGCCGCGGCCCCCGCACCAGAGCAAAATGCCGCAGCACCCGGTGCTCCAACTGTCGCTCCTGCGGCCACCGACCCGGCTGCCGCCGAAGGCGTAGCCCCGCAAGATGAAACCGGCGTGGTTCTGGAAGAAGACAACACCCTGGGCATGGCTCACGACCTGTCGCCTTGGGGCATGTATCAGAACGCTGACATCATCGTGAAGATCGTGATGATCGGCCTGGCCATCGCCTCGATCATCACCTGGACCATCTGGATTGCCAAAGGCTTCGAGCTGCTGGGCGCCAAACGCCGCCTGCGCACGGAAATCGCCAACCTGAAAAAAGCCACCACCCTTAAAGAAGCCAGCGAAAGCGCGGCCATCAAGGGCACCCTGGCGCACCTGCTGGTACACGACGCACTGGAAGAAATGCGTCTGTCGGCCAACACCCGCGAAAAGGAAGGCATCAAGGAACGCGTGAGCTTCCGCCTGGAGCGCCTGGTGGCAGCCTGCGGTCGCAACATGAGCAACGGCACCGGCGTGCTGGCGACCATCGGTTCCACCGCGCCGTTCGTCGGTCTGTTCGGTACCGTGTGGGGCATCATGAACAGCTTCATCGGCATCGCCAAGACCCAGACCACCAACCTCGCCGTCGTTGCCCCCGGCATCGCCGAAGCCCTGCTGGCAACTGCCCTGGGCCTGGTCGCCGCAATACCGGCGGTGGTGATCTACAACGTGTTCGCCCGTTCGATCGCCGGCTACAAGGCCCAGGTGTCGGACGCTTCGGCAGAAGTCCTGTTGCTGGTCAGCCGCGACCTCGATCACCTGCCTACCGAGCGCAGCTCGCAACCGCACATGGTGAAAGTGGGGTAATCGGCCATGGGCCTGCATTTGAATCAAGGCGACGACGAGCTCGTCGAGAACCACGAAATCAACGTCACGCCGTTTATCGACGTGATGCTGGTGCTGCTGATCATCTTCATGGTGGCAGCCCCCTTGGCCACGGTGGATATCAAGGTCGACCTCCCCGCCTCCAGCGCGAAACCCGCGCCCCGGCCGGAGAAACCGGTGTTCCTCAGCGTCAAGGCTGACCAGCGTCTGTTCCTGGGCGAAGACGAAGTCAAACCCGAAACCCTCGGTGCGGTGCTCGACGCCCGGACCCAGGGCAAGAAAGACACGACGATCTTCTTCCAGGCCGACAAGGGCGTGGACTACGGCGACCTGATGAGCGTGATGGATGCCCTGCGGGCAGCCGGCTACCTCAAGGTCGGTCTGGTCGGACTTGAGACGGCAGCCAAGAAATGATCACGACGCGCCACAAACTGACGCGTTATGGCACCAGCCTCGCCGTCGTGCTGGGCGTCCACGCCGTCGCGATCATCCTCGCGCTCCAGTGGTCGGCGCCACAGATGGTGCAGTTGCCACCGGCTGCCATGGTCATCGACCTGGCGCCGATGCCAGCCCCACCCCCTCCGGCCCCGCCGAAGGTGGTGACGCCACCGCAACCGCCGGCACCGGTGGAAGAGTTGCCCTTGCCGAAACTGGCCGAGGCACCCAAGCCCACGATTTCCGTGCCCAAGCCGGTCAAGCCAAAGCCTAAGCCGCAGCCGCCCAAGCCTGAGAAAAAGGTCGAGCAGCCCAAGGAGAAACCCTCCGAGGATCCGCCGAGCGAAACCCCTCAGAACAACGCGCCTTCGGAGAAATCCGCGCAGCCGCAACCCGGCCCTTCGCCGGCACAGATCGCGGCCAAGGCCACCTGGCAAAGCACGCTGCTCGGTCACCTGGCGAAGTACAAGAAGTACCCGCCTGGCGCCCAGGCCCGTGGCAAGGAAGGCTTGAACCGCTTGCGGTTCGTGGTGGATGCCGAAGGCAAGGTGCTGTCCTATGAGCTGGTGGGCCGCTCCGGCAACGCCGACCTGGACCGCGCCACCCTGGAGATGATCCGTCGCGCCCAACCGCTGCCCAAGCCTCCGGCCGAGATGTTGACCAATGGCAGCATCGAAATCGTTGCGCCGTTTGTCTACAACATCGAGAAGCGCCGCCGCTAACCCCTGGGGGAGCGGGCTTGTGTGGGAGCGGGCTTGCCCGCGATGACGGTGTAACAGTCAACATCCACAGTGACTGACACACCGCCATCGCGAACAAGCCCGCCCCCACACAAAACGGCCAACGCCATTAAGCAAAATCCCCCGCACAAACCGCTCAATCCCCAATCAAGCTCTGATAACGTGCGTCTATCGTTTGCAGCCGGTATGCTTGGCCCGCAACCTCATGGACGCCCGCTATGACTCTTACAGAATTACGCTACATCGTGACCCTCGCCCAAGAGCAACACTTCGGCCATGCAGCCGAACGTTGCCATGTCAGCCAGCCGACGCTGTCGGTGGGCGTGAAAAAGCTTGAAGACGAACTCGGTGTGCTGATTTTCGAGCGCAGCAAAAGCGCCGTGCGCCTCACCCCGGTAGGCGAAGGCATTGTTGCCCAGGCGCAGAAGGTGCTGGAGCAGGCCCAGAGCATTCGTGAGCTGGCCCAGGCCGGCAAGAACCAGCTGACCGCCCCGCTGAAAGTCGGCGCGATCTATACCGTCGGCCCGTACCTGTTCCCGCACCTGATCCCGCAACTGCACCGCGTCGCGCCGCAGATGCCGCTGTATATCGAAGAAAACTTCACCCACGTACTGCGCGACAAACTGCGCAACGGTGAGTTGGACGCGATCATCATCGCCCTGCCTTTCAACGAAGCCGACGTGCTGACATTGCCGCTCTACGACGAGCCGTTCTATGTATTGATGCCGGCCTCGCACCCATGGACGCAAAAAGACACGATTGACGCCAGCCTGCTCAACGACAAGAGCCTGCTGCTGCTCGGTGAAGGCCATTGCTTCCGCGACCAGGTGCTGGAAGCCTGCCCGACCCTGACCAAGGGCAACGACGGCGCCAAGCACACCACCGTGGAGTCCAGCTCCCTGGAGACCATTCGCCATATGGTGGCATCCGGCCTGGGCATCTCGATCCTGCCGCTGTCGGCCGTCGACAGTCACCACTACGCGGCCGGCGTGATTGAAGTGCGTCCGCTCACCCCGCCCGTGCCGTTCCGTACCGTGGCGATTGCCTGGCGCGCCAGTTTCCCGCGCCCGAAAGCGATTGATATCCTCGCCGACTCGATCCGCCTGTGCTCGGTGGCCAAGCCGCCTGCCGCGAGCTAAGTACGTGTATGACTGAGCTGTCGCAGGTGTCGGTGACGGCACTCAAGGGTGTCGGTGAAGCCATGGCCGAGAAACTGGCCAAGGTCGGCCTGGAGAACCTCCAGGACGTGTTGTTTCACCTGCCCCTGCGTTACCAGGACCGCACCCGCGTAGTGCCCATCGGCCATCTGCGCCCTGGGCAGGATGCCGTGGTCGAAGGCACCGTCAGCGGTGCCGATGTGGTGATGGGCAAGCGCCGCAGCCTGGTGGTGCGCCTGCAGGACGGTACCGGCGGCCTGAGCCTGCGCTTCTACCATTTCAGCAACGCGCAAAAGGAAGGCCTCAAGCGCGGCACCCGTGTGCGCTGCTACGGTGAAGCGCGGCCGGGCGCGTCGGGCCTGGAAATCTACCACCCGGAATACCGCGCCATTACCGGCGACGAACCCCCGCCGGTAGACACCACTCTCACCCCCATCTACCCGCTCACCGAAGGCCTGACGCAACAACGCCTGCGCCAGCTGTGCATGCAGACCCTGACCCTGCTCGGCCCCCAAAGCCTGCCCGACTGGCTGCCGCAAGAGCTGGCCCGCGACTACCAGTTGGCGCCCCTGGCCGACGCGATTCGCTACCTGCATCACCCGCCGGCCGATGCCGATGTCGATGAGTTGGCCCTGGGTCATCACTGGGCCCAGCATCGCCTGGCCTTTGAAGAGTTGCTGACCCACCAACTGTCCCAGCAGCGCCTGCGCGAAAGCATGCGCTCCCTGCGGGCGCCGGCGATGCCCAAGGCCACGCGCCTGCCCGCGCAGTACCTGGCCAACCTGGGCTTTGCACCGACTGGCGCGCAGCAACGCGTAGGCAATGAAATCGCCTACGACCTGAGCCAGAAAGAACCAATGCTGCGCCTGATCCAGGGCGATGTTGGCGCCGGCAAGACCGTGGTCGCCGCCCTGGCCGCGCTGCAGGCCCTGGAGGCCGGTTATCAGGTGGCCCTGATGGCACCGACCGAGATCCTCGCCGAGCAGCACTTCATCACCTTCAAGCGCTGGCTCGAACCCCTGGGCCTGGAAGTGGCGTGGCTGGCGGGCAAGCTCAAGGGCAAGAACCGCACGGCCGCCCTGGAACAGATCGCCGCCGGCGCACCGATGGTGGTGGGTACCCACGCGCTGTTCCAGGACGAAGTTAAATTCAAGAACCTGGCCCTGGTGATCATCGACGAACAGCACCGTTTCGGCGTGCAACAACGCCTGGCGCTGCGCGAAAAGGGCGTGGGCGGGCGGATGAACCCGCACCAGTTGATCATGACCGCCACGCCGATCCCGCGCACGCTGGCCATGAGTGCCTACGCCGATCTCGACACCTCGATCCTCGACGAGCTGCCGCCGGGCCGAACGCCGGTCAACACGGTCCTGGTCACCGACACCCGACGGGTCGAAGTGATCGAACGGGTGCGCGGCGCCTGTGCCGAAGGGCGCCAGGCGTATTGGGTATGCACGCTGATCGAAGAGTCCGAAGAGCTGACCTGCCAGGCCGCTGAAACCACCTATGAAGACCTCACCAGCGCCTTGGGCGAGCTCAAGGTCGGGCTGATTCACGGGCGCATGAAGCCTGCGGAAAAAGCCGCGGTGATGGCCGAGTTCAAGGCCGGCAACCTGCAATTGCTGGTGGCCACCACGGTGATCGAAGTCGGCGTGGACGTGCCCAACGCCAGCCTGATGATCATCGAAAACCCCGAACGCCTGGGCCTGGCACAGTTACACCAGCTGCGCGGCCGGGTCGGCCGGGGCAGTGCCGCCAGCCACTGCGTGCTGCTCTACCATCCGCCGCTGTCGCAGATTGGTCGCCAGCGCCTGGGGATCATGCGCGAGACCAACGATGGCTTCGTGATCGCCGAAAAAGACCTGGAACTGCGCGGTCCCGGCGAAATGCTCGGCACCCGCCAGACCGGCCTGCTGCAATTCAAGGTGGCCGACCTGATGCGCGATGCCGACCTGCTACCCGCCGTGCGCGATGCGGCCCAGGCCCTGCTGGAGCGCTGGCCGCACCACGTCAGCCCGCTGCTGGATCGCTGGCTGCGCCACGGCCAGCAATACGGCCAGGTCTGACAGACCGCCAATAGCCGACACCATCACAAACCGCAGTTAGACACCCCCGGCCGGACCAAGCTGGTTATACTCCAAGCAAATGTAGAAAATTGGATCCGGCCATGTCAGAAGTTGCCCACGCCACAGCCCCGCCGACCGCACCCCCGGTCATTCGGGACTTGCTCGCAAAACTCGCCGTCAACTACACGGAAGTCACCGACCACCCCGGCCTGAACCCGGCCCGAAAGGTTCAAGCGGTGCTGCTCGATGACGCGGTGGGCGCCCTGATGGTGCTGTTTCCCCAGAGCCAGTTGCTGGATCTCAATCGCCTCACCGAACTGACCGGCCGCAACCTGACCGCTGTCGCGCCGGAGCGCCTGGATCGCATGCTCGGCAAACACAGCCTGAGCCTGCTGCCCGGCCTGCCGCCGCTGACCAGCTCGCCTTGCCTGTACGAAGAAAGCCTGCTGCGCGAGCCGACCTTGCTGGTGCACTCGGGCGAAGCCACCGTGCTGCTGGAAATCGCCAGCGACGACTTCAAGCGCCTGCTGAACAAAGCCAGTGCCGCCAACTTCGGCGAACCCCTGAGCCGCATCCTGCCCAACTTCGACCGTCCCAACGACGACCGCGACGAAATTACCCAGGCGATGCAGGCGTTTACCGCGCGCCGCATCCAGCAACGCCTGGAAGCCACCATTGAAATTCCACCGCTGGCCGATACCGCGCAGAAGATCATCAAGCTGCGGGTCGATCCCAACGCAACCATCGACGACATCACCGGCGTGGTCGAGACCGACCCGGCCCTGGCCGCGCAAGTAGTGAGCTGGGCGGCCTCGCCGTACTACGCCTCACCGGGCAAGATCCGTTCGGTAGAAGACGCAATTGTGCGTGTGCTGGGCTTCGACCTGGTGATCAACCTGGCCCTGGGCCTGGCGCTGGGCAAGACCTTGAGCCTGCCCAAGGACCATCCGCAACAGGCCACGCCCTACTGGCACCAGTCGATCTACACCGCCGCGGTGATCGAGGGCCTGACCCGCGCCATGCCCCGCGCCCAGCGCCCGGAAGCCGGCCTGACCTACCTGGCGGGCCTGCTGCACAACTTTGGCTACCTGTTGCTGGCCCACGTCTTCCCGCCGCACTTCTCGCTGATCTGCCGGCACCTGGAGGTCAACCCGCACCTGTGCCACAGCTATGTCGAGCAGCACTTGCTGGGCATCAGCCGCGAGCAGATCGGCGCCTGGCTGATGCGTTACTGGGATATGCCGCAAGAGCTGTCCACGGCCCTGCGCTTCCAGCATGACCCGAGCTACGACGGCCAATACGCCGAATACCCGAACCTGGTATGCCTGGCCGTGCGCTTGCTGCGCGGGCGTGGGATTGGCTCCGGGCCTGAGGCCGAGATTCCGGACGAACTGCTGGAGCGCCTGGGCCTGAGCCGCGACAAGGCCGAGGAGGTGGTGAGCAAGGTGCTGGATGCCGAGGTGTTGTTGCGCGAACTGGCGTCGCAGTTCAGCCAGGGCTGAAGCCGGCGCCTGCTGTACCGCTATCGCAGGCACGCCAGCTCCCACAGTTGACCGGGTTCCAACGTTGGAATGCACTCAACCGGTGGAAGCTGGCTTGCCTGCGATGAATCCAACCCGGTCTCTCAGGCCTTCTTTTTCTTCGGCTTCAGATACTTGGTCAAGCCCTGGAACCACATCACCAGGGCCGGGTTGCCCTTGATCTGGATCGACTTGTCCTGAATCCCCGTCATGAACGCCAGTTGCTTGTTCTTCGCCTGCATCGTGGCGAAGCCGTAGGCGGCGTCTTTAAAAGCGATGGCAAATGCCGGCTCCGGGTGGACACCCGAGCGGCTGGTGATGCGCTGGTCTTTGACGATGAAGTGACGGGCAACCTTGCCGTCAAGGGTCTGCAGCTGGAATGCCAGATCCTTGTCACCCAACTGCTGCTGGAACGCAGGGTTGTTGCGGCTGGCTTTGGCCATCATCAGGCCCAGCACCCACAGAAGAAAACGAAATTTCATGCACACGGCCTCAGTGTAATTATTGGGTGGCCGCAGCAGTTTAACGATTTGTGCGCGGAACGCTACCGATCTCCCGCGTTAGCAGGAGATCGGCTGGCGTTTACCGCTTATAGCAACAACTTGGCTTAAACGTTAGGGCAAGGTACCGGTGCCCAGTCGGCCAGGTTCGGATCGCGGCAGGTGCCTTCGATCTGTGCTTTACCGGCGCTGGCCACTTGCTTACTTTCAGTCTGCTTGACCTTGGCGGTCTGGATGCTTCGCTCGGTGCTCACCGCTTCGGTCGGCACCTTGGGCAGTGGCGGACGCTTGGTCACGACCTTGCCGGTCGACTTGCCTTTTTTCGCCGGCACCACCGCCGGGGCGGTATCTGCCGTGGCCACGGTCACCACGTCATTGCGCTGCACACCCACCTGTTGCAGGTCTTTCTCGTAGGCCTGGGTGTAGTTGTTCAGGTCTTCGCTGGCCTTGCCGTTGACCGCGACGATCAGGTCGTTGGATTCCTTCAGGCCGGCGACGATTTCTGCCAGGCGCTTGCGGCCTTCGGTGTCATTGACGGTCTTGGCCTTGCGGTCAGCCACCAGCTTGGTGAACGCGCTCTGGTAGCACTGCTGGGACGCCTTGGCGTACGCGGTGCTGCGGTCGATATCGGAGGCGCTTTTGTTGAAGTCGGTGGCGTAGGACGCGATGCGCTGGTTGTCATCGCTGATCTGCTTCTGGCGCTCGGTGTAGTAACCCGCCGCGCCGCCCGCCAGGGCTCCGCCCGCCGCGCCAATGGCGGCATTGCGGCCACGCTTGTCCGAATCGCCGGTCAGGGCACCCAACAGCGCACCTCCGGCCGCGCCGAGGGCGGCGCCGGTGACGACCGACTTGGTCATGTCCGAATCAGTAGCGCGCAGGTGCTGCACCGGCTCGTAGCAGCTGGGGTAGTACTCGACCTTGGTGCTCGACGCGACCTTGGAGGCCGGCGACGTGGCGCAACCGGTCAGCACGGTGCTGAAGCCAGCCGCGATCAGCAGCAAGTAACGCTTGGAAACCGCCTTACGGGAAAAAAGCATAGGTGTGTTCTCTTTTAAGTTTGTCTTGCCCAGCACGGCCCATGCCGCCTGAGTCCCTTCCAAGCTCGCTATACAACCAACGGTCAAGACCGCTGACCGCTCGCTGCGAGCAATTCCTTCAAAATCGTTGCCGGGTCGGCTCGCTGTTGTTTGCGATAGTTGCCGACATGGCGAACGAATAACGTCGCGCGTGTCACCAGGCTCTTGCCCAGTACCGGCTTGCGCTCCAACTCTTGCTGGATCCGTTGAAACTGCGCCTGGATCACCGCATCGGTGTAGCGCGTGCCGGTGGCCAAGTTGTCGATATAGATCGCCACTGCGCCGTCGAGCGCGCTGCGGCCATTGGCGATGGCCGTGGCGAACAACTGCGCGCTGGCCTCGTCCTTGGCGTCCAGGGACTGCTGGCGACTCTTCTGCAGATTGATCAGGCGGATGTTGTAGTTATTGATGGTCTCGGCCACCAGGGCGGCAGACTGGATCAGGTTGCCAGCCGCCTCCTCACGCTGCTGGGCGATCAGCGACACGTTGCGCTTGAGCTCTTCGTTGACCAGCCCCAACTCGGCCTGCAGCCGTGGGTCGGCGCTGGCGGCAATGATGCTGTCCAGGCGCTTGGTCGGGTCCTGGGCGTCGTCGATGGCGTCGGTCAGCGCGGCCAGGCGCCCCTCTTTCTGCCACTGCGCGAACAGTTCGTTGTAGCGTGAGCGCGGTGCCGACAGCGCGCCAATCGCCACCCTGAAGCCCGTGGTCTCGTTGCTTTGCTCCGTGCCATCGGCGCCGAACAGCGGGTATTCGCGGCGCATGCCGCTGAACAGCGTGCCCTCGCCCTCCAAGTAGTTGCCGCCCTTGACGATAAAGCCGCCATAGGTGCCCTGGCGGCGCCCGGCGTGAACCAGTTGGAACGACTCCTGGACCATCTCCGCGGCGTTGCCGATCACATCGAACATGCCGATGGGGTTCGGTAACTTGGTACCGATAGGCATCAGCCGCGCCGCCTGGCCGGTGCCGCCGGCGACCTGGTTGAACACCGCCCAATCGCCCAGCGGGCCGTCGCTGTCGCTGCCCTCGATACGCCGGGGGAACAAGCGGCCTTCCAGATCCTGGCGGCTCACTGCCTGGCCGCCGCGCGCGGCGAACTCCCATTCCACTTCGGTAGGCAGCCGCACAAACCCCAGGCCGCCATCTTGCGCCGAAGCACCGCGGCCACTGACCGGCAGCAAGTCGCGGTGATATTTCATCAACCAGGCGCTGTAGACCGCCGAGAAACGCTCGGCTTCAAAGCGCGACAGCTTGACCTTGGGCAAGCGCCCGGCCATGCCCTCAGGCACCTCGCACGCTGGCGCCGGCTCACCACTGGCCAGGGACTGGGCCTGGGACATGACCTGGGCGTACTGGCGCGCGGTGACTTCGTACTTGCCGATAAAGTAGAGCATCGGCTTGAGCGGGGTCTTGGCGTCGGTCTTGGGCATCAGCGGCGCAATGACCTTGTTCCAGCTCTTGGGCAAATCCTTGAGGGTGAATTGGCCGTTGATAAAGTCGCGGCGGTAACCCGAGATAAACGACTGCTTGTAGCCCGCCTCGCCTTCGCTGAACGGGTAGCCGAGGCTGACCTCTCGGTCGTCCAGGGTGCCCTGGGCCAGGACATAGGCGTAGCGGAACACCATGTTGCCCTCACACGGCAGCGGCAGGCTGACGTCATCGGCCAACGGCTTGGGGTTGTCGAGCTTATCGCTTGCCTCGTCGGCCCAGGCCACAGTGGCCAGGCTCAGCGCCACGGCGGCGCCCAATAACTTATACATCTCTGATGCCCTCAGAAGCCTGGATACGCGCGACCCGCCACCCCCCACACACGGCCGCCACGGCGCTGACGCCGAGCACCGCGACCAGGGCCAGGGCGTAATGCCGCGCCAACAGGTGGCTGGCGTATTCGCCCGGCACCTGCACGAATAATTGATTCAAACCCGCCTCGGCCAGGCCATACAGCCCGGCGCTGAGCACAGCGGCCAACCCCGCGCTGTAGAGCGCCTGCAGCGTCACGAACAACAACAGCGCGCCAGTGGAAACCCCCAACAGGCGCAACACCGATAACTCCCGGCGCTTGCGCGCGACAGCGGCCAACGCCCCGGCGAAAATCGCCGCAAATGCCCCCGCCAAGGCCAGGCCGGCGATGATCCAGAACACAATCGCCAAGTTGCGACTCAGCGACTGCACCTGGGCGATGCTCAGCGCCTGGGTCGAGACCAACAGGTTCTGCGCGGCGAAATACAGCCGTAGCGGCTCAACATCGGTAAGGCTGCGTGCATATAAACGAAACGCCGGATACACCCGCTGCTCGCTCACGCCCACCGCGGCACCCTCCCAGCCCAGCGCCGACACCGCACGGCCATCGCGGTAGTCTTCCGCCGCTTCCAGCAGGCTCAAGTCGGCAAACAAACCGTCCCGCGCAAACGCCTCCAGGGGCAGCACTGCCACCACCTGCAACCGTGCATCCCGGGCCTCGACGCGACCGGCCACTTGCCGCGCAAAGCGGGTTTGCAGCCAATCTCCCGGCCGCGCCGCCAGCTTCTCGGCGGCGGTGTGGCTCAGCACGATCTGCTCCAGGCCCGCCGGGATAGGCAAACCGCCCAGCAACGGATCACCCGGCGCGGTGGGCAGCATCTCCAGGGTCAACGTGCCCACCTGGGCCGTGGCCGCAATCTGCCGCGTGCGCGGGATGGCAAACGCCACATCGCTGCGCTGACCAAGTTGCTCGACAAAGGCGCGACTGAACCGCCCCCCGCCCAACGGGATGATTTCGCGGGTCGCCGGGTCATTCTCCAAGCGCTCGGTCAAGCTGCTGACCAGTCCGAATTTCAGGCCGAACAACACCAGCAACGGCGCGATCACCGCCACCAGCGCCAACACCGAACAGGCCGACAGCCAGCCATCGTTGCGGTAATCCTGCCAAGCGAGGGAAGCCAACAGAGGGATACGCATCAACATGCCTCCCCGAGAGTCGCCGTGACGCCACCGTCGCTGTCACGCTGGCAACTGATGCGCCGCACCTGCAAGCCACTGGCGCGGGCTAGGGGCTCGTCATGGGTGGCGATCACGCACGCGGCGCGGTGCTCACGGGCCTGGGCCAGCAGCGCCTGCATCACGCGCTCGGCATTGAGCGGATCCAGGGACGCGGTCGGCTCATCGGCCAGCACCAATTGCGGGGCATGGGCCAGGGCGCGGGCGCAACTGACACGCTGGCGCTGACCCACCGACAACGCGCCAGGCTTCTTGGCCAACTGGTCACTGATTTGCAACTGCGCAGCCAGCCGCGCCACGCTGCCATCGTCCTTCAGGCCCAACAGCTGCCGGGACAGGGCGATATTGCTGCGCACATCGAGAAAGCCCAGCAGGCCACCGGTCTGCAGCACGTAACCAAGATGCCGGCTGCGCAACCCGGCCAACGTGGATTGCTGATTGGCCCGCCACAGCCCGCCGATATCCAACTGGTTGAATTCAAAACGGCCCACCTGATCAGGTGCCAGGACCAACGCCAGCAGATCGAGCAAGGTGCTTTTGCCGCAACCGCTCGGCCCGACAATCGCCAGCTGTTCACCTGCACCCAGGTGCAGTGCCGGAATCACCAGGCTATAGCGCTGGCTACCGAGGCCCCGGTTCTTGTGCACCGCGCTCAGGTTCAGCATCAAGGCAGCGTCGACAGTGGCACGCGGTACAACGCATCGCCCGGTTCGGCATCACCGAAACGGACCCAATTGGCCACGTCGTTATGGAAGGTTTCATAGAGGCGGATCTTCGAATCCAGCTCGTCGATAAAGTCTTCCTGTTCGGCCACGCTCAATGACAGCCACAGGTCCTGGGTCATGTTCAGGGACTTGCTGCGGTACGGCAGACCTTCCAGGTATTCACCCAGAATGCCGCCGTCGGCGAGGTTGCCACCCTTGCGCAGGGCCTGCGGGTCGCGGCTCATGTAGGCCGAGGCGCTGGCGATTTCCTGGAAGAAATCCCTGGGCGAAGTCTGGGTCTTGCGTGCCGCATCGACGATCAATTTCAGCGATTGCTGCAAATCGTTGAGCTGCAGTTTGGTCAGCATCACGCAGACCTGGAACGCCGGCAGGGCCGGGTTGGTCAGGTCGCGGTCGGCGGTCCAGGCGTTGACCAGTTGCGGCGCCTGGCTCGCGCCTTTGTGGCCGAGGAAGTCCATGTGCATGGCATAGCCGACGGCGGCGGATTTATCCGCCAGGCTCGGCGCACTGCTGAGCAACGGCACCGGCTGCGGGGTATTGCTGCGTACCTGATGCACCAGGTTGGCGAACACCGTGCCGATCTCATCGACCCGCTCGCCCAGCTTGCGCACATCACCGCCCGGCACTGCCGTGTACAGATCGCCGATCCGTGGGTTGGCGTCGGCGGTCAGGGTGCGGTACTGGGATTCGGCGCCGCCATGGGTTTTCTTGCCGGCGTCGGTGCGCAGGTGCAGGGCATAGATCTTGATCTGCTTGCCCAGCGCCGCCTGGCGCACTTCGGCTTCGTTCATCTGGGTCGCGGCAAACGGGTCGTTCTTGCGCAGGGCCCCGGCATCGGTCACCAGCAGGATCAGGCGCCCGCCATAGCCGGACCAATCCATGCCTTCCACCGCCTGCATCACCCCGGCAAACGCATCTTCATTGAACGAGTGGCTGGAGACGGTGGAGGCTTTGACCTGCCGCGCCATATCCAGAAACCGCTGGGGGTCGCGGCCCTGGTCGAGGGTGATCAGGGTCTTGGCCACGTACTCCAGGCCCGGGGTTTTCTTCACGCTGCTGCGAAAGCCGACCATGCCAAAGCTGACGCTGTCCAACTCGCCGCGCTCGGCAATGCGGGTTTGCAGTTCATGGACCACATCGCGCACCTGGTCGATATACGGCTGCATCGACACCGTGGTATCCACCACCAGCACCACGGCGGTGCGGAATGCATCGGCATTCGCATTGATCAGCGGGGTGGCCGGCTTGGCGGCCGCAGTGCCGGGGTCGATGGACGCCACATTGAGCAACTGCACCGGCTGGCCATTCTCGTCGAAGCTCTCTTTGGCATCGAAGATCGGCAACAGGTAGAACTGGTTCTGCGGCACGGCACTGGCTGTGGGCTCCAGGGCCAGGACCTGTTGATTGTCCTCAGGGTTTTTCTGCGCCTTGAGCAGCAGGTTTTTCGCGGCGGCCGGGTCAGCCAGGAGTTTTTCCACCTCGCCAGGCTGGCGCAGGAACATCACCGGTGCCCGTCCCGAACGCTCAGTGAACTTGAGCACCAGGCTCTGCTTCCAGTCGCTGACTTGCGCGGCCGGCAACCAACCGTCACTGCGCCCATCGGTGGCGGCGCCAATGCGCAGCCATGGGCTGCCGTCGACATCTTTGCGCTGGTACACATAAAGCACCGAGAACGCGGGCAAGGCCTTACCCGGTGCGCCGCCCGCCTCGCTGGAGAGCTTGGCGCCGGGCTTGCTCAGGACGCGCTGGAACAGGGTTTTCTTGCCGGCCATCAGCAAGGGGCGCTGACCGCCGTCGCTATCAGCGGCCAGCGGTTTAACCGCAGCCGGCGTAGCGGGCACGACCGCAGCAGGCGGCGGCGCAGGGGCGTCGTCACTCAGCCACCAGTAACTGGCGCCACCGATGGCCAGCGCGACCGCGACGGCCACGGCGGCCAATGCCAGGACCGGGCCACGCCGCTGCTCGGACTCCGCGCGATGCTGCGTGGGGCTCACCACCGGCTGGCGCACTGCTTGCGACTGCGGTTGCGGTTGCGGTTGCGGTTGCGGCGCAGCATTGGGAATTTCGATGGACACCGGGGTCAACCCGGCCAGATCCTGACCGGCCGGCATCACGGCAGGGCGAATCAAGGTCGCCTCCAAGGCTTCTTTCGGCGCCTCCAGGGGCAACCGATCCAGAGCCAGCAGCAGCGCGGCGGCATCCGGGAAACGCTGCGCCGGATCCTTGGCCAAGAGTTTTTTCAGCACCTCTTGATAACGGCCATGGTGCAGCGGCAGTTCCGGCAAGGGCTCGGTCAGGTGCGCCAGGGCGGTGGAGAGTGCATCGGTGCCGTTGTAAGGCAGCTTGCCGACGAGGATTTCGTAGAGCACCACCCCGAGGGCGTACAGGTCGGCGCGGCCGTCGATTTCCTGGCCCCGCGCCTGTTCCGGGCTCATGTAGCTGGGGGTGCCCACGGCAAACCCGGCCTGGGTGAACTGGGTGCGGTCATCCAGGGACTTGGCGATCCCGAAGTCCGACAGCACCGCCGTGCCATCGGCGCGAAACAGGATGTTCGCCGGCTTGACGTCGCGGTGCACCAAACCCTGGGCGTGGGCGTAACCCAGGGCCGAGGCGATCTGGCGGATATACACCAGCCCCTGCTCCGGCGTCAGGCCGGCGGCGATGCGCTCCTTGAGCGTGCCATTGGGCAGGTATTCCATGGCCATGTAATACAACTCGCCGACATTGCCGATGTCGTGGATGGTCACGGTGTGCGGGTGCGACAGCCGCGCCAGGGTCTTGCCCTCGCGCAGGAAACGCTCGCAGAAACTCGGGTCGGCAGCCAGCGCGGCGGCCATGACTTTCAACGCCACCTTGCGCTCCAGCGACCGCTGGGTCGCCAGGTACACGCTGGCCATGGCGCCTTCGCCGATTTCGCCGTCGATGTCGTAGCCGGGGATGATCAGGGTCATGGCGACACCTTCACGACGAGGGTGGTGATGTTGTCGGGCGCACCGCGATTGAGCCCCAGGTGCACCAGGCTGCGGGCGATTTCGTCAGGCTCGGCATGGCTCAGCACGTCACGGATTTCGTGGTCTTCGACGGTCTTGTTCAGGCCATCGCTGCACAGCAGGTAGCTGTCACCGGGGGCGATCAACAGGTCGACCACCGACAGCTCCAATTGCGCCTCCACACCAATGGCGCGGGTGACGATATTGGCCCGCGGATGCACCCGCGCATCGGCTTCGCTGAGCAGGCCGCTGTCCTGCAGGTCCTGCACGTAGCTGTGGTCGCGGGAGATGCGTTCCAACTCGCCATCGCGCAGGCGATACAAGCGGCTGTCGCCGGCCCACAGGCACACACCGCGCAGGCCGCGTGCGGCCAGCACCACCACGGTGCTGCCCATCATGGTCACGCCACGGTTGGCGGTTTCTTCACGTACGGCCGCGTTGACCCGGGTCAGCTCGGTGCGCAGCGCCGCCGTATATTCGTCCAGGGACCGCCCCACGGGCAGGCCGCGCAGGCTGTCGACGATCAGGCTGCTGACATAGTCGCCGGCCGCGTGCCCGCCCATGCCGTCGGCCACCACCCACAGGCGGTTTTCCGGGAGGTCCAGGCACGCGTCTTCATTGACCTGGCGCACCATGCCCACATGGCTTTTGCTCGCGGATTTGTACGTCGACCCCATCTACACCACACCTTCTTGTCCGAGCAGAAATTGCGCAAAATCGCCGGCAGCAGGCAAACCCTGGCACCGTAATAAACCGGGGGAAATACGTTGCGAACCACGCCCCCACCACAGGCTGGCGCCTTCGCAGGCCTGTTCGGCAAGGGCGGTCATGCGCCCAAGAGGCACGGTGGCGGCGACCCGTTGCAGGCTGGCGAAGCGACTGTCCAGGGCACGCGGTTCACTGGCCGGCAAGCCCAGGCGGTCAACGCCGTGGTTAAACCCTTCGAACGTGGCGCCGGGCTGCAAGGTGCTGAGCAGCAGCTCCTCGATCTGTTCGAACCAGGCATCCGGGCCACCCACCAGGGACGCCGGATTGGTGTCGTGATCCAACAAGGCGACCACCGCCAGCGGGAAATACCGCCCGACCCGATCAATGCTCGGCATCACGACACCCGCCGCCGCATCCGGCCCGCACACCCCCGGCGCCAGCACGAAACGCCACAGCGGGCTGACCAGGTACGCGTTGAGCCAGTTGTCGCCCAGGCTGTGCTGGCTGGCGAGCAAACCGGCAGCCAGCCAACTGTCCCAGGGGCCGATAAAGCTCTGGGGCAAGGCACGGCTGACAAAGTCCCCGCGACTGGCCAACTTGCCGTAGAACCCCAGGGTGGTCATAGCCGCTCCGGCAGGCTGAAGCCACTGAGCACACGGCTCTTGAACGGGTTGAAGGCGCTGTTGGCACGCAATTCATAGGCGATGCTCGCGCCGTCGACCCGCAGACGCAGGTTGAAGCGGTCCGGCGAATTGCCAGCAGAAAGCTCCGACTGCTCCAACAGGCGGAACCACGCCCATGGGCCATCCAGGGTGACGCCGGAGCGACCGCTGGCCGATGGCGGCATGATCGAGATGCGCACCCCGCCACTGCTGCCGGGATTCGGCCATTGCATCGCCACCGGCCGGCTCGGGCCGTGGTCGTAGCTCAGTTGCTGGCCGTCCAGGTCAAGCAGGAACTGGGTGATGGTCGCGTCCATCGCCACCGGCTTGAGCTCGAAACGCACGATGGGCTGCGTGCCCCCCGCGCGAAAGAACGCATCCCGAATAGTCGCCGCGCGCTGGAAGGTTTGCAGCACGCCCGGCGCGATGCCGAGCTTCTGCGCCGCCCCCGGCTGCCAGCGCCAGGTCTGCGCAGAGGTATCGACGTAGGGTTGCAGGTATTTGCGGAAGTAGTTGTCCATCACCCCGCCCACCCCGAAGAACTGGCCGAAGTCGTCCAGGGTGGCGTCCCGAGCACTGCCGGGGGACATCGGGTAGCGCCCGGCCAGGGACTGGCGATACACATTCACCACTTCACTGACCCAGGCCGCGTTCAGTTGATTGCGCACCCCGCCCATCATGCTGTTGGTGGTGGAGTTGACCACCGACTTGACCATGCCCTGTACCAGCGGCGGCTGGCGTTCGGCATTCAGGCTGACCCGGGTGGCGGCCGCTGCGGCCTGGTTCTTGGCTTCGCCGAGCAAGGCATCGCCACTGGCGCCGACCATGGCGCTGACCTGCACATACAGCGCATTCATATCCGCCAGCAGGCCGTCGATGGCCGCCGGCTCGCCTTCGTTCTTGGCGACGATGCTGTTGAGTTCGGCAAAGTGCGCGGTCACCGGGTCTTCCGTGAGGGCCGGTGCACTGGCCGTCGGTTGGGCCTCGCCGAGCAGGCTGCCGAGGCGCTCCTTGAGCTTGTCGACGCCACCTTCCACCGGCACGCCCTTGGCCGCCAATTGGCGTTCTTCAGCTTGCAGGTCGGTTTCCTTGGCCACCGCCACCAGCAGCTTTTTCAGCGGCGAGGTCGGGCCGGAGATCACCCGCAACACGTCCGCCGCCTGGGCCACGCTGGTGATGGGCACAAAGTCGATATCCGCCAGCAAGGCGTCCCATTGGCGCTGATAGTCCTGGAAGTACAGGCGTCGCACGTCGGCGGCAAGGCTCGCCACATTCTGTTGATCTGCCGGCGCCTGGCCAAATACCCATTGCTCTTCGGCCAGGGTCCCGGCCTGATTCAGGCTGGTCAGCAAAAAGCCCTGGCGATAGCCCTTGGCGGTAAACAAGCCACTCAACGGCTCGCCCAGCGGCTTGCCACTTTTGCGGCTGAACACCAGCGCAGCATCCCGCCCAGCGGCTTCGTTGATGCGGAAGTCGGTCACGCCGTCGGGCAGTTTCTGGCGCTTGACCCGGTCGTACACACGCTGGGCCACCGGCAGTTGTTGCAGTTGCCGGCGCAAGTCGTCGATCAGCCGTGGGTCGAGGCGCGCATTCGGCGGATGGCGGTCGAACAGCGCCTGCAGGTGAGCGCTGAGGGCCTGGCGCTGGTCGGCGGGCAGGTCGCGCGGCAGGTTGCGGTCCCAGTCCAGGGCTATCCAGGCCTTGATAAAGTCCGGGTCGTAATGCTCGCTGTCCGCCAGCATCAGGTAGGCCTTCAAGCCTTCGTAGAGGAAATCGGAACTGCCACCACCGTGCAGTTGCTCTTCGATGCGCGTCACCAGGCGCGGGGCGAACACCGCGATCAGCAGCTTGCGGTAGACACTGGCAGATTCGGCTTCGAGCATGTCGCCCTGATACAGGCCCAGGCCCTCGGACCAGCTTGGCGAATCGCCCGCCAGGCTCTTAACCGCGTTGAGCAGCGGCAACACCGCCAGCACATCACGCTGTGCCGGGCTCAGGCTCTGCACGGCCTGGCCCAGTGGTGCGACCTTGTGGTCGACCTGGGCGATATACGCCTGGTTGGCGCGATAACTCAGCCACCACAGGCTGCTGACCACCAGCACCAGCGCAACCGTCGCGGCGAGCACGCCACGGGCGACCCATTTGCGGCGGCGCTCGACCTTCGGGTTGACCCCCACCAGGCCACGCTCGGCAAAGGCCACGGCGCTGAACAGTTTCTCGATGAAGTAGCTGCGCCCAGTACCGCTCTGGCGCGCCAGGTGCTGGCGGTCGAGGTTCATGCTCTGGGCCATGGCGCCGATCAGTCGGTCAATCGGGCTGCCTTCCTGGGTACCGCTGGTGAAATAGACGCCGCGCAGCAGCACGCGCTCTTCAAAGGCATTGGGCTTGAACACGCCCTCGAGGAAGCTTTGCAGGCAATCCTTCAGCGCACCGAATTGCTGCGGGAAACCATAGATCAGGTCGCGCCGCGCCGGGTCGCGCTCCTGTTGCAGGCGTTCCACCAGGCGCTCGTTGAGGCGCTGCTCCAGGCCGGCGAATTCGCTTTGCAGATGGGCCAGGGGGCTGTCGCTGTGCTTGCCGTCGTCCAGGGCAAAGGTCATGCCCCACACCTGGGCGCGATCTTCCTTGCTCAGGTTGTCGAAAAACTCCATGAAACCCGGCACCAGATCGAGCTTGGTGAGCATCAGGTAGATCGGGAAACGCACGCCCAACTGGGTGTACAACTCCTGGATGCGCAGGCGGATTGCAGCAGCGTGAGCGGCGCGCTCGGCGTCAGTGCCCAGCAGCAGGTCCGACAGGCTGATGGCGATAAAAGCGCCATCAATCGGGCGGCGGGCGCGCTGCTTTTTCAGCAGGTCGAGGAAGCCCAGCCAGGCGGCTTTATCCACCGTGGAGTTGCTGTCCTGGGTGGTGTAGCGCCCGGCGGTGTCCAGCAGCACCGCTTGATCGGTAAACCACCAATCGCAGTTACGTGTACCGCCCACGCCGCGCACCGCACCGGCACCCAACTGGGCAGCCAGGGGGAAGTGCAACCCGGAGTTGACCAGCGCGGTGGTCTTGCCCGAGCCCGGCGGGCCGATGATCACATACCACGGCAACTCATAGAGGTTGCGCCGTTCGTCACCGCCCAACTTGGCCTTTTTCAACAGCGCGAGGGCTTCGTCCATGCGTTGGCGCAGGGTGGCCAACTCTTCGGCAGTGGCGACACTGTTGGGGTCGGCCGGGGTTTCGGCGGCCAGGCTGCGCATCACTTCGGCGGCCTGACGGCGCGCCTGGATGATGCGAAACACGCGGTAGGCAATCCACACCGCGAAGACCAGGATGATCAAGGCCCAGCGCCGGCCTTCCGGCACCAGCACGTCGAGCAACGGCCCGACAAACCAGATGATCAGGCCCAGGGCAATCAGGCCCAGCACGGGGATCACCCAGCGAATCATAAAACTGAAAAACGCCTTCACTCGACGCCCTCCGCCAATACGGTGATTTCAACCCGACGATTGCGGGCACGGCCTTCGGCTGTGGCGTTGGTCGCCACCGGCTCGGTGTCGCTGCGACCCTCGGCGCTGAAGCGCTCGCCCTGGCCGGTCTTGGCCGCGAGGATTTCCAGCACCGACTTGGCCCGCGCCTCGGACAAGGCCCAGTTGGACGGGAAGCGCAGGGTGGCAATCGGCCGATTGTCGCTGTGCCCGGTCACCCGCACCTGGCCCTTGACCTTGCGGATGGCATCGGCGATGCGCAGCATCAGGGGTTGGTAGTCATCGACAATGCTGGAGCTGGCCGAGGCGAACAGTTCATCGCCACGGATCGTCACCACGGAGCGGTCGACGGCATCTTCCACCGCGACCCGGCCCGCCTTGATATCCTCCACCAGAAAGCCCGCCAGGCGTGGGCGCTCGATGATTTTCGGCTGCGCCACCGGGCGGTCGATGGCCTGCACCGGGATTTCCCCCAATGCATGGATGTTTTTGAACACCGGCTCGGCATCCGACGCCAGTTTCAGGCGCAAGCCAAACAGTAGGGCCAGCAGCAAAGCCAGGCCGATGGCCACGGCGATCCACGGCGGCATGAATTGCGCCAGGCGATCGCGGGCCACGGTCACGCCGCGCCAATGGGGCGACAGCTCGCGCTCATGCTCGCCACGGGCACTGCGAATCGCCGCCGCCGTGCGTTCGCGCAGGGCTTCGAGCTGGCTGCGGCCGTCGTTCATTACCCGGTAGCGGCCTTCGAAACCCAGGCACATGCACAGGTACAACAGCTCCAGCAGATACAGGCGTTCGCGCGGGCTTTGCAGGCAGTGGTCCAGCAGTTGGAAGACCTTTTCGCCGCCCCAGGCTTCGTTGTGCACGGTGATCAGCAGGCTCTGTTTGCCCCAGTCACTGGCGCTGCCCCAGGGCGTGCTCAGCACCGCTTCATCGAGGGCGGTGCACAGCGCGTAGCGGGCCAACAGCACTTCGTTGCGGGCCACACCGGCCGCCTCGGCGCGTTCTTCGAACTGGCGCAGGTAGGCCAGCAACTGCGCGCGCAGGCTTGAGGGTGCGGGATGGGCGATGGTATTGCGCAGGCGCGTCAGCAGTGCCAGCAAGGGGCCGGCGGCGCTTTCCAGCGGGTTGAGGCCCTGGCTTTTGCCGGTGAGGATCGGCGCCGCCGGCATCGACAAAGGCGCTGGTTCTGCGCGGGCAGGCTCCGGCGCTCGGCCACCCGGACGCGGCATGAACTGGGTGCGGTCGTCATCATTGGGATGCATCGCGGATTATCCTCGGATCGCCCAGAAGGCCAGGTTCAAGCCCGGGAACTGCCCGGCGATATGGAAGGCGAAGCCGCCGGAGTGAATCAGTTGCTGCCAATGCTCACTGCCGCGATCCAGCTCGTAGTAGGTGGAGCCCGCGTGGTAAGGGATCTGCCGTGGCGCCACCGGCAACGGCAGCAGGCCGATGCCCGGCAGTTGCAGGTTGACCAGGTCGCGGATGTGCTCCACCGAGCCGACCTTGCTCTGCTGGCCGAAGCGCGCACGCAGGGTTTCGCCCGGGACATCGGCACGCACCACAAGGATGAAGCTGGCGCTGTCGATCAGGGTTTTGTCCGCCAGCATCGCCACATGCACGCCATAGGCTTTTTCGACAATCGGGATAGGCGTGGCCTTGCTGTCGATCAGCATCGACAGCGCCTCGCGCAGGGCCTGCATCACCGGGGCGAAGCTGAGGGCCAGGTCGTCATGCTGGTAGCGCGGGTATTCCTCGGGGCGCCGCCCTGAGGTGGAGAAGGTCGAGAACTCGCCGGCCAGGCTTACCAGTTCACTGAACAAACGCTCCGGGTGCAGCGGGCTCAACTGGCTCAGGTGCTGGATCAGCGGCTGGGCGCGATTGACCAGTTGCAGCAGCATGAAGTCGGCAATCTCCGAGGCGCCACCGGCACCCGATGCCACCACCCGCCCGGCCAGGGCTTCGCCGCGCTGGTGCAGCAGGCCCAGCAGTTCGCTGCGAAACGCCGTCAGCGGCTTGCTCGCGGCCACATCGAGCACCGGCGGGATGTAGCTGTCATCCAGCACCAGGGCGCGGTCGGCGCGTTTTTCCTTGATGCGCACCAGGCCGATGGCGGCGTAGTCGCTGATGCCATCGGCAGCGGTCAGCAAGCGCAAGGCACGGGAGCCGACGGCCACCGGCGCGCGGTTCTCGAAGGGTGCGTTGTCATCCCGCACCTCGCGCACCTGGCTCAGGTAACGTGCAGCGCCCAGGGGCTCGCCTTCGTCGACCGTATCGCGGGCACCGGCACGCTTGAGGGGCAAGGCCAGGTAAACCAGGCCGTCACGCAGGTTGTCGTCGATGTTCAGCGGGCTCGGCGCCAGGTCATCCTGGGGGATATTGAACGGTGTGCCATCGGGCAACAGGCCACGGGCCGAGACAATGGCCAGCTTGCCCTGGGCCAGCAGGCCCTGGTCGATCAGCAGTTCGGAAAACCCCCAGGCGCCGGCCGACAGCGGGCGGCTGCGGGCATCAATCAGGTTTTCCAGGTAACGGTCATGCTGCTGGAAGTGCTGCGTTCCGATGAACATGCCTTCCGACCAGACCACGCGATTGTTCCAGGACATGGGGGCTCCGATTGCTTCTTATTGGGCAGGGCTGGATGGGGAAACGCTGAGGTGCGCACGTACGGCGCGCACATCAAGGCTGATCTGGTATTCGCTGGCCTGGCGGGGCGGCACGCTGAACACCGTGCGCCATTGCGCGCGGTCCAGTTCGCGATAGCCCACCAGCAGGCCGATCTGCCGGGTGGCCGGATCGAGGTCGCGCTGGATGCTCAATTGCTGGCCGGGTTGGATCACCACTTCATCCTGGTCCAGCAGGTCCAGGCCAAGGGTCGGCTGGGCGCGATCTGCCAGGGCGAAATAGTCGGCACGGCTGAAGGCAGCGGCGTTTTTCAGCTCGAAAATCCGCACCCGCACCGGGGCTGGCTGGCCCGTGGTGCCGGGGTTGAGCCCAGCGATGGCATGGAAGTGCAACTCGACACGGGTGGTGTCGATTTGTGCCTCTGGCGCCTGGGGCGGCGCGGCATCCTTGGCACAGGCCGTCAGCAGCAACACGCTGGCGGCTGCGAGTAAAAACCTGAAAATCATCCTGCGTCCTCAATGACGTATGTGGCTGTCCGTTGTTCCGGTTTCAGCGCCGCTGTCGTGCGCTGTGTGCTTCATAGGCCCGGCTGAATTCACGGCCGAACAGGTCCTGGAAATCCTCCTGGGCCTCACGGGAAATACTGTTGTAGAGCTCAGTGAACTGTTGCCAGTACTGGGCCTGGCGCGAGCCGTTGAACAGGCTCGACAGCCCGCCGGGCTTGCCCATGCGCTCTTCCAATTGGGCCGGCTCGAAGCGCGTCAACAGATGCTTGATGGCCGCTTCGACACCGGCCATCACCGCCAGTTGGTGCGCGCGCAGGTCGTCGAAACTGTCGCGCACGGCCAGGTCCGGCGCCATAAACGCTTGGTTGCCGTGGCGTAGCAGCAGCAGTAACGCTTCGTCGGCATTCGGGGCGAATTTCAACGGATTGTTTTCCACCGGCTGGATCGTCGTCTGCTGCATGCGGAACTCGCCCTTGAGGCTGCTGCGTGCGCGCAGTACGTCGATCAAGCCTTCGACCATCAGCCGGTAGCTGCGGCCGATGCTTTCCATCTGCGCCTCGGCCTGGGCCTTGTCCAGGCGCAGTTGATCGAGACCGGCACCACGCAGGAAGGCTTGCAGCAAATCGGGTTGGTTGGCGTCTGCCACAGGGCCCGCGGGCTCGAGCACAGGGGGCGCGAGGGGCGGCTCAGGCGGCGCGATGACAGGTGGTGGCGGGCTGATCGACGGCGTAGGTGTTTCGCCAAACAGATCCCAGTCTTCTGGAATCACCGAGCCCGAGTTCAGCGGCTGCTCGGGGGCGGGCACGGTAACCGCGACGGGCGGGCGGAAATCATGCTGCTCAGCCGGCACATGGTCAGGCTGGGTGGGCGGCGGCACGGCCGTCGGCGTGAGGAAATCAAACAGGTCCGGTAGCGTGTCCATTGACGACGCACCCTGGAACTGTGGGGCGATCACCGGGGTCGGCAGCGGCGTGACCACACCGGCACCCTGGCGCCCCATGAGGGCTTCGAAACTGTTGGAGCCGTCAGTGCCGAAAGGCTGGCTGTCGGTCACCTTCATCCCGGAATCAATCCGTGCCTGGATCTCGTAATCGCCGATGCGGATCAATTCACCATCTTGTAATGGCTCACTGTTTCCCCGGCGCAAACGAATGCCGGCGTTAACCAATTCCACACCATTAGTACTGTTATCGGTTAGATAGTAACGACCATCTTTGTATTGAATAACGCAATGTTGCGCGGAGACCAAACGTTCTGGATCAGGCAATATCCAGTCGTTTTCACTGGAGCGGCCAATTGCCATCACTCCATTATCCATGGACTTTTCCGGACATTGACCTGGGGTGATCTTGTGATAACTAGTAATAGTCAAACACAGTGACATCTTGCCTCCTTGCTGTACCTCACGCGCGGGCGGTCCAAGGGAAATACCTTCCCAAGCGCGCCCTGGCAAATCCTTTAAACCACGCCAAAAAGGCTGGCTTATCAGCATGATCGCCGATTTTAACCAGTCAATGTGACAAAAAGCGTCAGGGAATTCCTATTTTGACTCATAGGTCGTACAGGTTGTTAAACACCGCACATCTGTCACACAGGACGAATAGCTTACCTTGACAACGCATAACTACTACACCAAAAATGCACAACTTCTTGAAGATGAGTAGTGGCACATTGAAATCAATGCGCTGACCTGACCAGGAAAACATGCCGATAAATTGCGCAACTAGCCGCGCAACTAACGCATGAATTGCCCAAGACTAAAGGGCCGATATGGAGATCGAATTTGGTGGATGTGCCGTTGCTGCTCACCGCTGTTTCTGCGACTTCGCCGTGTGGCGAAGACTTGGAATATGACGCGGATTTCCTGCACTTGGAACGTGCTGCCCAGGGTCAACCCGAGCGCAGCATGGGCGACGCCATTTTGCCCGCCGAGCCGCCAGACTGGCGCAGCATCCAGCAACAGTGCCTGGACTTGCTGCAGCGCAGCAAAGACCTGCGCATCACTCATTTTTTGCTGCAAAGCTCCCTCGCCCTGCAAGGTGTTGGCGGGCTGGCCAGCGTCCTGACCCTGATCAGTGAACTGCTCCAGCAGTACTGGGCCGATCTGCATCCACGCCTGGATGCCGATGACCACAACGACCCCACCGTACGCATCAACGCCCTCGCGGGAATGACCTGCGACACGAACATCCGCCTGCTGCGCGAAAGTGTCCTCACGCGCTCGCGGGCGTTTGGCCCCGTGAGCCTGCGTGGCGCCCTGAACGCCAGCGGCCTGCAAAGTTTCCCCGGCGAAACCCTTGGTACCGAGCAACTGGCCGGGGCCTTCCTCGACAGTGACCCAGAGCAGCTGCAAGCCACCCACGCAGCCCTCGTCGAGGCCCGTGCGGCCTGTGAAACCATTGAAAAACACGTCAGCGAGCAAGTCGGTTCCGCCCAGGGCGTAGACCTCGGCGCGCTGAAACACCTGCTCAAGCAGGCCCTGCAGATTTTCAGCCAGTTCGCTGCGCAGAGCGGCGACAGCCGTGAACCCGAGGTTGTCAGTGACGACAGCCACGCCTCGGTCGAACACGCCGCCGCCCCTGCCGCACCCCGCAATACTGGCGAGATCGCCAGCCGCGATGAGGTGCTGCGCGACCTGGACCGAATCCTTGCGTACTACACCCGGCACGAGCCTTCCAGCCCGTTGCCGGTGCTGTTGAACCGGGCGAAAAATCTGGTGCACGCCGATTTCGCGACCATCGTGCGCAATCTGATTCCCGACGGCATGTCCCAATTTGAAAACCTGCGCGGCCCGGACGGCGAGTAAGCCGCCCGACTGAGCAGTAACAACACCGTCGCTCAAGCGACCAGGAGCAGCAACGTGGCGAAGCAAAGTTCTCAGAAATTCATCGCGCGCAACCGCGCGCCTCGAGTGCAGATCGAGTACGACGTCGAGCTTTACGGCGCCGAGAAAAAGGTCCAACTGCCCTTCGTGATGGGTGTGATGGCCGACCTCGCCGGAAAGCCCGCCGAGCCTCTGGCGCCGGTCGCTGATCGCAAGTTCCTTGAAGTGGACGTCGACAACTTCGACTCACGCCTCAAGGCCATGCAGCCGCGCGTAGCCTTCCACGTACCCAACGAGCTGACCGGCGAAGGCAACCTGAGCCTGGACATCACCTTTGAAAGCATGGACGACTTCAGCCCGGCTGCCGTGGCGCGCAAGGTCGACTCGCTGAACAAGCTGCTCGAAGCGCGTACCCAGCTGGCCAACCTGCTGACCTACATGGACGGCAAGACTGGCGCTGAAGAAATCATCATGAAGGCGATCAAGGATCCGGCACTGCTGCAGGCCCTTGCGAGCGCGCCAAAACCTGCTGGGGACCAGTAATCATGAGCGAGAATACCGCCCGCGAAGGCGCACAGAACCTGGGCGCCACCGAAGAAACCAGTGAGTTCGCCTCGCTGTTGCTGCAAGAATTCAAGCCCAAGACCGAGCGTGCCCGCGAAGCCGTCGAGACGGCCGTGCGCACCCTGGCCGAGCAGGCCCTGGCGCAAACCGACCTGGTCTCCAACGACGCGATCAAGTCGATCGAGTCGATCATCGCCGCCATCGACGCCAAGCTCACCGCCCAGGTCAACCAGGTGATTCATCACCCGGATTTCCAGCAGCTGGAAAGCGCCTGGCGTGGCCTGCACTACCTGGTCAACAACACCGAGAGCGACGAGCAGCTGAAGATTCGCGTGCTCAATATCTCCAAGACTGACCTGCACAAGACCCTGAAGAAATTCAAGGGCACCGCGTGGGACCAGAGCCCGATCTTCAAGAAGATGTACGAAGAAGAATACGGCCAGTTCGGCGGCGAACCTTACGGTTGCCTGGTGGGCGATTACTACTTCGACCAGTCGCCACCTGACGTGGAACTGTTGGGCGAGCTGTCGAAAGTCTGCGCCGCGATGCACTCACCGTTCATCGCAGCTGCATCGCCGACCGTGATGGGCATGGGCTCGTGGCAGGAACTGTCGAACCCGCGTGACCTGACCAAGATCTTCACCACCCCGGAATACGCCGGCTGGCGCTCGCTGCGCGAATCGGAAGACTCGCGCTACATCGGCCTGACCATGCCGCGTTTCCTGGCACGCCTGCCGTATGGCGCCAAGACTGACCCGGTGGAAGCCTTCGCCTTCGAAGAAAACACCGACGGCGCCGACAGCTCGAAGTACACCTGGGCCAACGCCGCGTACGCGATGGCGGTGAACATCAACCGTTCGTTCAAGCACTACGGCTGGTGCTCGCGCATCCGTGGCGTGGAATCTGGCGGCGAAGTGGAAAACCTGCCGGCCCACACCTTCCCCACCGATGACGGTGGTGTGGACATGAAGTGCCCGACCGAAATCGCCATCAGCGACCGCCGTGAAGCAGAGCTGGCGAAGAACGGTTTCATGCCACTGCTGCACAAGAAAAACACCGACTTCGCCGCGTTCATCGGCGCCCAGTCGTTGCAGAAACCGGCCGAATACGACGACCCGGACGCCACCGCCAACGCCAACCTGGCCGCGCGCCTGCCGTACCTGTTCGCCACCTGCCGTTTCGCCCACTACCTGAAGTGCATCGTGCGCGACAAGATCGGTTCCTTCAAAGAGAAGGACGAGATGCAGCGCTGGTTGCAGGACTGGATCCTCAACTACGTCGACGGCGACCCGGCGCACTCCACCGAAACCACCAAGGCCCAGCACCCATTGGCTGCGGCGGAAGTGATCGTGGAAGACGTCGAAGGCAACCCGGGGTACTACAACTCCAAGTTCTACCTGCGTCCGCACTACCAGCTCGAAGGGCTGACCGTGTCGCTGCGCCTGGTATCGAAACTGCCTTCGGCAAAAAGCGCGTAAGTCATTCGCTTGTTCCCACGCTCCGCGTGGGAATGCCGCCCGGGATGCTCGGCGTCCCGGTGACGCAGAGCGTCACAGGATGCGTTACCACGCAGAGCGTGGGAACGATCACCAAATCAAGTGGCCCGTGCCACACAGGGAGAAAACATGGCTGTTGATATTTTCATCAAGATCGGCGACATCAAGGGCGAGTCCATGGACAAGGCCCACAAGGACGAAATCGACGTGCTGAACTGGAGCTGGGGCATGGCCCAGTCCGGCAACATGCACGTTGGCAGTGGCGGCGGTGCGGGCAAGGTGAATATCCAGGACCTGTCGCTGACCAAGTACGTGGACAAGGCTTCGCCTAACCTGATGATGCATTGCGCCAGCGGCAAGCACATCGACAAGGTCAAGCTGACCGTGCGCAAGGCCGGCGGCGAAAGCCAGGTCGAGTACATGATCATCAACCTCGAAGAAGTACTGATCACCTCCCTGAGCACCGGCGGTTCGGGCAGCGATGATCGCCTGACCGAAAACGTCACCCTGAACTTTGCCCAGGTGATGGTCGACTACCAGCCGCAGAAAGCCGACGGCACCAAGGACGGCGGCCCGATCAAGTTCGGCTGGAATATCCGTTCCAACACCAAGCGTTGATACGAAGCCCCCCGGCGCCACACGCCGGGGGATTTTGGTGCTTGCTCGAATTTCGACCTTCCTCTTTTCGGTGTCTGAGTCATGGCCAAACCTTCGTTTATTAATTTGTGGGCAAACTACCCCACAACGCCAACACCCTGCGACGGCCCTTGGGACAATCAATGCGCCATCCGTATGAGCATCACGCTTAACGCCGAAAAAACCATCAAGGTAAACAAATCGACCTATAGCGAACCCAAGTGCGCGCATGACCACGCCCGAGGCGCGGAGTCATTGGCTAACTGGCTGTGGCGTCATCATCTCGGTCGCCCAACCATTCTTACGGGCAGCGCCGAGGACCGTCGTACGCTTTACCAAAAAACCGGGATTATTTTCTTCAAAGATTGTTTTGCCCGGATGGGACAATCTCTGGAAGCACGTACCGGCGACCATATTGACCTATGGAACCGAGGCTCAGTAACGGGTGACTTTGCCGACCAGGCGCACCGATCCCGACAGGTCTGGTTCTGGGAGTTGAAATGATCACACGCACCCTGCAATGCATACTGTCAATGAGCGTGCTGTTGAGCCTGAATGCCTGTGCGGAGCAAGCTGAACAAATCGACGCCACCCAATCCAACCCCGAGGTGGTGGTTGGAGGTCAACGACTGACCTTGGAAAGTCATGCACAACGCTGTGCATTGCGTAAGCCCGACCAGAGCCTGTTGACTCTGGATATGCCTTGGCCTTGCCATCTGAGCATCGACCGCAATGGCCAACCAAGGGTCGAGAGTTTTAACAATGCACAGATCATCATTGTGCAGCACTTTGCACCAGAACCTGCACCGAGCCAGGAGTGTCGCTCTCAGTATCAGGCCATCAGACATATTGAGGGTCGCTTGGAGGCGTCTATGGTTGCCGAAAGCGGTCATTGTTTGCTTGGTGCTATGGACCAGAAAAACTTCGTGGCATTTTTTACGTGGTAACCGAAATCGCCACCCGCGACCGCCTGCAACCGTCCCTGTTGGACCGGTTGACCGACGACGAGCCGAGCAATCCCAAGGAAAGCGCGGACAAGCGCGTGCTGTCCCTGACCCAGCTCAAAGCCTCGGTGCTGCGGGACCTGGCGTGGCTGCTCAATACCACGTCGCTGCTCAGCGCCGATGCCACGTTGCACACCCCGGCGGGGACGTCGGTGATTAATTACGGCCTGCCGGCGCTGGCGGGCAACAGTGCATCGAGTGTCGATATCAATGCTCTGGAAGCCCTGATCTACCAGGCGATTGCCACCTTCGAGCCGCGCATCCTGCGCCACACCCTGCGGGTCAAGGCGCGCGTGGCCCATGGCGAGATGAATCACAACGCCCTGAGTTTCGAGATCGAAGGCGACCTGTGGGCGCAGCCGGTGCCCTTGCGCCTGCTGCTGCAGACTGACCTGGACCTGGAGTCCGGCCATGTACGCGTGGTCAATGCCGACCAGCGGAGACGCCCATGAACCCGCGCCTGCTGGAGCTGTACAACCAGGAACTGCACCATGTGCGCGAGAGCGCTGCGGAGTTCGCCAAGGAATACCCGAAGATCGCCAGCCGGCTGACCCTGTCCGGCATGGACTGCGCCGACCCGTACGTCGAGCGTTTGCTCGAAGGCTTCGCTTATCTCACCGCCCGGGTGCAGCTCAAGCTCGATGCCGAGTACCCGACCTTCACCCACAATCTGCTGGAAATCGCCTACCCGCACTACCTGGCGCCGACCCCTTCGATGACCGTGGTGCAATTGCAGGCCGATCCCGATGAGGGCTCCCTGGCCAGCGGCTTTCCACTGCCTCGCGACACCGTATTGCGTGCCGCCCTGGGCCGCGAAACCCAGACCTGCTGCGAGTACCGCACCGCGCACCCGGTGATGCTGTGGCCGTTGCAGGTCAGCCAGGCCGATTACTTCGGCAACCCGTCCGCCGTGCTCGGGCGACTGGCCGCCAGCGAACCCAAGGCCAAGGCCGGTTTGCGCCTGACCTTGCGTACCGGCGCCGAGCTGCCCTTCAACAGCCTGGCCCTGGACAGCCTGCCGCTGTACCTGAGCGGCGCCGATGAGCAACCGTTCCGCCTCTACGAGCAGTTGCTCGGCAATGTTTGCGCGGTGTTTGCGCGCCAGCCCGGCGGTGACTGGGTGGAGCGTCTGCCACAGGACGCACTGCGTCCGCGCGGGTTCGACGACGCCGAGGCGGCGATGCCAGTGGTATCGCGGGCGTTCCAGGGTTATCGCCTGTTGCAGGAATACTTCGCCCTGCCCCATCGCTACCTGTTCGTCGAGTTCGCTGAACTGAGCCGCGCGGTACGACGCTGCGATGGCCAGGAGTTGGAGTTGATCGTGCTGTTCGACCGCCACGACCCGAGCCTGGAAGGCAGTGTGGGCGCCGCGCAATTCGTGCCGTTCTGCACCCCGGCGATCAACCTGTTCCCCAAGCGCGTGGACCGGATTCACCTGTCCGAACGGGTCAACGAGCACCATGTGATTGCCGACCGCACCCGACCCATGGACTTCGAGATTCACTCCCTGAGCGGCATCACCGGCCATGGCACCGGGCCGGAACAAGCCTTTTTGCCGTTCTACGCCGTGCGCGATCCGTCGCGCTACGGCCGCGACCAGAGTTATTACAGCGTGCGCCGCGAGCCGCGCGTGCTATCCAGCGACCAGCGGCGCAATGGCCCGCGCTCCACGTATGTGGGCAGCGAGACCTTTGTCAGCCTGGTCGACAGTCAGCAGGCGCCCTACCGCCACGACCTGCGCCAACTGGGCGTGACCGCGCTGTGCACCAACCGCGATCTGCCGCTGTTCATGAGTGTGGGCAACGGCAAGACTGACTTCACCTTGTCCGACAGCGCCCCGGTGCTGGCCGTGCGCTGCGTCGCCGGACCCAGCCGTCCGCGCGCCAGCCACGCCCATGATGCCAAGGCCTGGCGGCTGATCAGCCAGTTGTCGCTCAACTACCTGTCCCTCAGCGAGGGCCAGGGCGCCGCCGCGTTGCGTGAACTGCTGCGCCTGTATGGCGACAGCAACGACGCCGCCCTGCAACTGCAGATCGAAGGCCTGCGCGAGGTCAGCAGCAAAGCGGTGACCCGCCGCCTGCCGATGCCCGGCCCGATCGTGTTTGGTCGTGGCCTGGAGATCACCCTGGAATTTGATGAAAACGCGTTTCGCGGCACCGGCGTGTTCCTGCTCGGTGCGGTACTGGAACGGTTCCTGGCGCGTTATGTGTCGATCAACAGTTTTACCGAGACGGTGATCCGTACCACCGAACGCGGCGAGATCATGCGATGGAAAGCCAAGCCCGGACGTCGTCCGACCCTGTGAGTACCCTGGAGGCGATGCACCAGGAGCCCTGGGAATATGACTTCTTCCAGGCGCTGCGCCGTATCGAGTGCGAATCGCCGGACTTGCCGCGCCTGGGCCATTCCCTGCGCCTGGCCGATGACCCGTTGCGCCTCGGACAACAGGCCGATTGCACCTTCGCCCCGGCCACCCTGGCGTCGGTAGCGCCCGGCGCCGACGGCACGCCTGCGCGCCTGGAGCAGTTCTTTTTTGGCCTCGGCGGCCCCAATGGCCCGCTGCCGCTGCACATCACCGAATACGTGCGCGAACGCCAGCGCAACAACGCCGACAGCACCAGCAAGCGCTTCCTGGATGTGTTCCACCACCGCCTGCTGACCCTGTTCTACCGGGCCTGGGCCGAAGCACGGCCGACCGTCAGCCATGATCGGCCCGACGATGATTACTGGTCCGCACGCCTCGCCGCCTTGAGTGGCCGGGGCATGCCCAGCCTGCTCGACCAGGGCCTGATCCCCGACACCGCAAAGCTGCATTACAGCGGCCACCTCTCGGCACAAACCCGCTACCCGGACGGCCTGAAGGCGATTCTCGGCGAGTATTTCGGCCTGCCGGTGGAGATTGAAGAGTACGTCGGCCAATGGCTGGAGCTGCCCGAGCGCAGCCGGGTCAGCGTCAGCGCCAATCAGTTGGGCGTGGACTTCTGCCTGGGCAGCCATGTGTGGGACCGCCAGCATAAATTTCGCATTCGCCTGGGCCCGCTCATGCTGGACGACTACATGGGCATGTTGCCCGGCAGCCAGCCGTTCAACGAACTTGTGGCCTGGGTTGCCGAGTACCTGGGCCATGAACTGGACTGGGACTTGAACCTGGTTCTGCAACAACCCGAAGTCCCGGCACTGCAACTCAACGGCCAGTTCCGCCTGGGCTTCAACACGTGGCTCGGCCAACCCGGGCACGACGCCAACGACCTAATCCTGGCCCGGCATTACGCCGATCAGGCCACCACCTCAAGGAATTCAGAGCATGGGTGAAATCAGTCGCGCCGCACTGTTCGGCAAACTCAACAGCGTGGCCTACAAGGCCATCGAAGCCGCCACGGTGTTCTGCAAATTGCGCGGTAACCCCTACGTGGAGCTGGCCCACTGGTTTCACCAGTTGCTGCAACTGCAGGACTCGGACCTGCATCGCATCATCCGCCAGTTCAACGTCGAGCCGGCGCGCCTGGCCCGCGACCTCACCGAAGCCCTGGACCGCCTGCCCCGTGGCTCGACCTCGATCACCGACCTGTCGTCCCACGTGGAAGAAGCAGTAGAGCGCGGCTGGGTGTACGGCAGCCTGATGTTTGGCGAAAGCCAGGTGCGTACCGGCTACCTGGTGCTGGGCATTCTGAAGACGCCGAGCCTGCGGCATGCGCTGCTGGGTTTGTCGGGGGAGTTCGACAAGATCAAGGCCGAGGCCCTGAGCGAGCGCTTTGATGAATATGTCGGTGATTCGCCGGAAAACGCCCTGAGCGCCAGTGACGGTTTCAACGCCGGTGCCGTGCCGGGCGAAGCCAGCGGCGCCATGGCGCCGAGTGCCATGGGCAAGCAGGAAGCCCTCAAGCGTTTCACCGTGGACCTCACCGAGCAGGCGCGCAGCGGCAAGCTCGACCCGATCGTGGGGCGTGACGAAGAAATTCGGCAACTGGTGGATATCCTGATGCGTCGACGCCAGAACAACCCGATCCTCACCGGTGAGGCGGGGGTGGGCAAGACGGCGGTGGTCGAAGGTTTTGCCCTGCGCATCGTCGCCGGCGACGTGCCGCCGGCGTTGAAGGACGTAGAACTGCGCAGCCTGGATGTGGGCCTGCTGCAAGCCGGCGCCAGCATGAAAGGCGAATTCGAACAGCGCCTGCGCCAGGTCATCGAAGACGTCCAGGCCTCGCCAAAACCGATCATCCTGTTTATCGACGAAGCCCACACCCTGGTCGGTGCCGGTGGCGCCGCCGGCACCGGTGATGCAGCCAACCTGCTCAAGCCGGCCCTGGCCCGTGGCACCTTGCGCACGGTGGCGGCCACCACCTGGGCCGAGTACAAGAAGCACATCGAGAAAGACCCGGCCCTGACCCGCCGCTTCCAGGTAGTGCAAGTGGCCGAGCCGTCGGAAGACAAGGCGCTGCTGATGATGCGCGGCGTGGCCTCGACCATGGAAAAACACCACCAGGTGCAGATCCTCGATGAAGCCCTGGAAGCCTCGGTGAAGCTGTCCCACCGCTATATCCCGGCACGCCAGTTGCCGGATAAGTCGGTGAGCCTGCTGGACACCGCCTGCGCCCGCGTCGCCATCAGCCTGCACGCGGTGCCGGCCGAGGTGGACGACAGTCGCCGCCGTATCGAAGCCCTGGAAACCGAGCTGCAAATCATCGCCCGTGAGCATGCGATCGGCATCGCCATTGGTGCACGCCAGAGCAATAGCGAAGCCTTGCTGAGCGCCGAGCGCGAGCGCCTGGCAACGCTGGAAAGCCGCTGGGCCGAAGAGAAAACCCTGGTGGACGAGCTGCTCGCCACCCGGGCGACCCTGCGCGAGAAGGCTGGTGCTGTCGACAGCGGCAACGACGAGTTGCGCGCACAACTGGTGGACCTGCAACAGCGCCTCAGCGCCCTGCAAGGCGAAACCCCGCTGATCCTGCCGACCGTGGATTACCAGGCCGTGGCCTCGGTGGTTGCCGACTGGACCGGCATCCCGGTGGGCCGTATGGCGCGCAATGAACTGGAGACGGTGCTCAACCTCGACCAGCACCTGAAGAAACGCATCATCGGCCAGGACCACGCGTTGCAGATGATCGCCAAGCGCATCCAGACCTCCCGCGCCGGCCTCGACAACCCGAGCAAGCCGATTGGCGTGTTCATGCTGGCCGGCACCTCCGGCGTGGGCAAGACCGAAACCGCCCTGGCCCTGGCCGAAGCCATGTACGGCGGCGAGCAGAACGTGATCACCATCAACATGAGCGAGTTCCAGGAAGCCCATACCGTGTCGACCCTCAAAGGTGCGCCACCGGGCTATATCGGCTATGGCGAAGGCGGCGTGCTGACCGAAGCCGTGCGGCGCAAACCCTACAGCGTGGTGCTGCTGGACGAAGTGGAAAAAGCTCACCCGGACGTGCATGAGATTTTCTTCCAGGTCTTCGACAAGGGCGTGATGGAGGACGGCGAAGGCCGGGTGATCGACTTCAAGAACACCTTGATCCTGCTGACTACCAACGCTGGCACCGAGCTGATTTCCCACGTCTGCAAAGACCCGGCAAACGTGCCCGACCCGGAGGACATCGCCAAGGCCCTGCGCCAGCCACTGCTGGAAATCTTCCCGCCGGCCCTGCTCGGGCGCCTGGTGACGATTCCGTATTACCCACTCAGCGACGTGATGCTCAAGGCGATCACCCGCCTGCAACTGGACCGCATCAAGAAGCGTGTAGAGAACACCCACAAAGTCGCGTTCGACTACGACGACGCGGTGATCGACCTGATCGTCTCGCGCTGCACCGAAACCGAAAGCGGCGGGCGGATGATCGACACCATCCTCACCAACAGCCTGCTGCCGGACATGAGCCGCGAGTTCCTCACGCGCATGCTCGAAGGCAAGGCACTGGCGGGGGTGCGGATCGGCACGCGGGATAACGAATTGCACTACACCTTCAGCGACACCGAATAACCTGACGAAGTGCAATCCAAATGTGGGAGCGGGCTTGCTCGCGAATACGGTGAGTCAGTCGCCGGATGTATCAACTGATACACCGCATTCGCGAGCAAGCCCGCTCCCACATCGGATTCGGTTTCTTCAGTTATTAAGACACTTACGGGACAACCGATGCTTTTCAACCAAGCCTCACGCCTGGCCAAGATCACCAGCCCCCTGGGGCCGGATGTGCTGCTGCTCAATGAAATGGGCGGTGACGAAGAGTTGGGGCGGCTGTTCAGCTACGAGCTGCAACTGAACTCGCTGGACGCCAATATCGATCTCAACCAGTTGCTGGGCAAGCCGATGAGCGTCAGCCTGCAACTGGCGGATGGCGGCGCGCGGTATTTCCATGGGCTCGTCGCACGCTGCAGCCAGAACATCGACCAGGGCCAGTTCGCCAGTTACCAGGTGACCCTGCGCCCGTGGTTATGGCTGCTGAGCCGCACCTCCGACTGCCGGATTTTCCAGAACCTGAGCATCCCGCAGATCATCAAGCAGGTGTTCCGCGACCTGGGCTTTTCCGACTTCGAAGATGCCCTGAGCCGGCCGTATCGCGAGTGGGAATACTGCGTGCAGTACCGCGAGACCAGCTTCGATTTCGTCAGCCGCCTGATGGAACAGGAAGGCATCTACTACTTCTTCCGTCACGAGCAGGACCGCCATGTGCTGGTGCTGGCCGACGCCTATGGCGCCCACGCCACGGTGCCTGGCTACACCTCGGTGCCCTACTACCCCAAGGACGAGCAGCAGCGCGAACGCGACCATATGCACAACTGGCACCTGGTGCAGCAAGTCCAGCCCGGTTCCCTTGAGCTCAACGACTACGACTTTCAGCGCCCCAGCGCCAGCATCGACGTGCGCTCGGCCATGCCCCGCCCGCACACCGCCGGCGACTATCCGCTGTACGACTACCCCGGCACCTACGTCAAAAGCGAAGACGGCGAACACTACGCACGCACCCGTATCGAAGCCCTGCAAACCCTGCACGAACAAGTGGAGTTCAGCGGCAACGCCCGGGGCCTGGGCTCCGGCCATCTGTTCAGCCTCACCGGCTTCAGCCGCCACGACCAGAACCGCGAGTACCTGATCCTCGGCGCGCGCTACTACATCACCCAGGAACGCCTGGAATCCGGAGGCGGCGCGGCGTCGGCGCAGTTCGACAGCAGCCTGACCTGCATCGACGCTCAACAGAGCTTCCGCCCGCTGGCCAACACCCACCGGCCCATCGTCAAAGGCCCGCAGACCGCACTGGTGGTCGGGCCCAAGGGCGAGGAAATCTGGACCGACCAGTATGGCCGGGTAAAGGTGCATTTCTATTGGGACCGCCACGATCAGTCCAACGAAAACAGCTCCTGCTGGATTCGCGTGTCGCAATCCTGGGCCGGCAAAAACTGGGGTTCGATGCAGATCCCGCGCATCGGCCAGGAAGTGATTGTGAGCTTCCTTGAGGGCGACCCGGACCGGCCGATCATTACCGGGCGGGTGTACAACGCCGAACAGACGGTGCCCTACGACCTGCCGGAAAACGCCACCCAGAGCGGGATGAAAAGCCGCTCCAGCAAGGGCGGCAGCCCGGCGAACTTCAATGAAATCCGCATGGAGGACAAGAAGGGCCTGGAGCAGCTGTACATCCATGCCGAGCGCAATCAGGACATCGTGGTGGAGGTGGATGAAAGCCACTCGGTGGGGCATGACCGCAACAAGAGCATTGGGCATAACGAGACGGTGACCATTGGCAATAACCGCCTGCGCATCGTCAAGCAGGAAGACGTGCTCTCCGTTGGCCAGAAGAAGACCGACAGCATCAGCCAGAGCTATGTCATCGAGGTCGGCGAAAACCTGCGCCTGGTGTGCGGGGAAAGCATCCTCGAGTTGAACGCCAGCGGGCAGATCAACCTCACTGGCGTGCAAATCAGCTTCTACGCCAGCGGCGACGCCGAATTCAACACCGGCGGCGTGCTGCACCTCAACAACGGCGGCGGGCCTGGCGCCACACCGGATGGCCAAGGCATAAAAACCAGCATCGACGCCAATATCAAAGCCGCGTTCCCCGCGCCTAAAAGCTCCTGACGAGACCTGTTTGCCATGACGTACCGCATCAACGAATTCCAGTTTCAACTGCCCGCCGGCGAGCTGCAGGACGCGACGATCAATATCCTCAAGTTCCCGGAACTGGGGACTTCGCTGATCGTCAGCCGCAGCTTGCTGGCGGAAGGCGAAACCTTGCACAGCAACTTCGACGACCAGCTCAAGCGCCTGGAAAAACAGGTGCAGGACCTGCGCTGCCTGCCCAGCGTGCCGGTACGCCTGGGCGCCGCCCAGGAGGTCGAAGGGATCGAGCTGCGCAGCCAGTTCAACAAGGGCAACGACAAGGTGTTCCAGTACCAGTTGGCCCTGGTGTTGCCGGGGACGCGCAAGATGCTTGCCTTGAGTTATGTAAAGGCCGACAAGCTTGGTGATGCTGAGGCGGCGCATTGGGCGATCATCAAGAACTCGTTGTCGTTCGACGTGCCTGCGTGATGGGCATCCTGCATGTCTGACGCGTTATGGGCCGCCCGAATGGGCGATGCCATGGACCACACGTCGATGATGGCCGACATTCTCGGCGGCGTGCTGGAGGTGGCGGCGAACATCGCGATTACGGCGCTGGCCACCGCTGCAGTGGTCGCCGCCACCGGGATCACGGTTGTCACGGGCGGGCTGGGGTGCTTCCTCCTCGGCGCGGTCGTGGGCGTGGTTGTGGGGCTTGCGATGAGCAAGAGCGGGGCCGACAAGGGCCTGAGCAATTTATGCGAGGGCATCGGCAACGCGCTGTTCCCGCCGACGGTGCAGGCCAATATCCTCACCGGTTCCTTCGACACGTTTACCAATAACATCCCCTCGGCCCGTGCCGCCGGGGCGGTTGTTTCCCATGTGGCACCGGCCGGCACCGAGCTGGAAATGCAGGCGCCGGAAGAAGCGCCTGAAGCCGAAGCCAGTTACCTGGACATGGCAGGCGAGTTCTTCTCACAGATGTGGCGCCCCACCGTGGCTTCACCTGCGCCAGGCACAGAGACCAAGCCCGAAGACCTGGTGCTTTGCATGAAGCACCCACCGATGCCGCCACAGTTCATGGCCGAAGGCTCGGCCAAGGTGACCATCAACGGCCAGCCCGCGGTACGCAGCGGTGACCGCAGCACCTGCGATGCGAAAGTGGTGTCCTCCGGGCTGATCTCCTCCGACGTCACCATCGGCGGCGGTTCGGTGGTGGTACGCGAAATTCGCAGCGGCAAGACCCCGGGGGTCGGGCTGGCCGTGACAGTGCTGCTGATGCTCAAGGGGGGCAAGGGCAAGTTCTTCAGCAAATTGCCGTGCATGCTGGTTGGCGGGGCGGTGTCGATGGCCGTCAGCAGTGCCATGGGTGCTGCGGCCAACGCGGCCATGGGCTCGTCGAACCCGGTACATGCGGCCACCGGGGCCAAGGTGCTCGGCGGCGATGACGAGCTGGATTTCGTCCTGCCCGGTCTGTTGCCGATTGACTGGCAACGCGTCTACAACAGCCGCGACGAACGCCGTGGCAGCCTGTTCGGCGCTGGCTGGAGCGTGCCGTATGAGGTGTGCGTTGAAATCCAGCCCCACCCCGAAGGCGGCGATACGCTTGTCTACACCGACGAACAGGGCCGGCCCATCGACATGGGCACCATCCCCTTGGGCGGCGCGGTGTTCAGTGCCGGTGAAGGGCTTGCTGTACGGCGCCACCGCGATGGGCCGTTACTGATTGAAAGCGACGATGGTGTGTATCGCCTGTTCGAAGCCACCCCGGCAAACCCGTCGCGGCTGCGCCTGAGCCAGCTCGGTGATCGCAATGACAACCGCATCCATCTCGACTACGACGATGCCGGATGCCTGGTTCGTCTGCGCGATACGTTTGATCTCGTGCAGGTTGAGCTGATCCGTGATCAAGGCCATCTGACCCACATCGAACGCTTGTACCCGGATCAACGCCGTGAAGTGCTGGTCAGCTATGACTATGACGCTGCGGATAACCTGACGCAGGTGCGCGACGCAACCGGCCAGGTACAACGGCGTTTTGCCTATGATTCCGGGCGCCGTATGGTTGAGCACCAGTTGCCGACAGGATTGCGCTGCTTCTATGACTGGGCGTTGATTGAAGGCCTGGAATGGCGAGTGGTGCGGCACTGGACCGATGAGGGCGACACCTACCAATTCGACTATGACCTGCAAGCCGGCACCACACGCATCACCGATGGCTTGCAGCGCGTCAGCATCCGTCACTGGAACACTCAGCACCAGATCATTCAGTACAGCGACAACCTAGGCCAGACCTGGCTGTTCGAATGGAACGATGAGCGCCAATTACTCAACGCCACCGATCCGCAGGGTGGGTGTTATGCCTACAGCTACGACGAGAGCGGCAACCTGATCGGCGAGACCGACCCGTTGGGCCGCAGCGATTCCACCTTGTGGCTGGAACACTGGGCGCTGCCGCTGGTGGAAACCGACGCTGCCGACAACAGCTGGCAGTATCGCTATGATCAGCGCGGCAACTGCATCGCCGAGACCGATCCGCTGGGCTATATCACCCGTTACCGCTATGACGCACACGGCCAAGTCGTCGAGATCATCGACGCCACCGGAAAAAGCAAAAAGCTGCGCTGGAACCCGTTTGGGCAGTTAGTCGAGCATATCGACTGCTCGGGCTACCCGACGCGTTTCAGCTACGACGAGCGGGGCTATTTGCAGGTCATCACCGATGCCCTCGGTGAACGCACGCAGTTCAGTTATGACGCACAGGGGCGCTTGCTCAGCAGCCAATTGCCGGATGGCCGCACCGAGCAATACCAGCGCGATGCCAGTGGGCAGTTGGTGGGCTATACCGACCCCGCCGGGCACACCACGCTCTATCAAAACAACCGGCGTGGCCAGGTGCGCCAGCGCACAGACGCCCATGGTCGGCAGGTGCAGTTCGGCTATGACAGCTACGGGCGGCTGCAAGCGCTGGTCAATGAGAACGGTGAAAGCTATCGGTTTGCGTGGGACGCAGGGGATCGGCTGACTGAACAGCAAGACCTCGATGGCAGCGCTAAGCGCTACGACTACGACTTACTCGACAACATCACGGCGGTGACTGCGATTCCAGCGCCTTACGGCAATGGCCTGGCGGTGGTCCCGGAGACGCTGCCGGCGCCCATCGTTCACCGACTGGAGCGCGATGCGGTCGGCCGACTGGTCGCCAAAACCACCGACGATGGCCGCACCGACTACAGCTACGATGCAGTCGATCAGCTCACAGCCGTCACCTTCACCGACTTGCAGGGCAAAACCCAAGCCTTGGCTTTCGCCTACGACGCTGTCGGCCAGTTGCTTGCCGAACAGAGTGCCAGTGGCAACCTGCAACACCATTACGACGAACTCGGCAACCTGATCCAGACCCAACTGCCGGACGGCCGCTGGCTCAACCGCCTGTACTACGGCAGCGGGCACCTGCATCAAATCAACCTCGACGGCCAGGTCATCAGCGACTTCGAGCGCGACCGCCTGCACCGCGAAGTACTGCGCACCCAAGGCCAGCTCAGCACCCGCAGCGAATACGACCGTAGCGGTCGATTGCGCTCACGCCAACGCCGCCTTAACAGCCAACCATCGTTGATGCCCGCATCTGCGCAAAAGCAGTTCGAGTACGACCCCGCCGACAATCTGGTCGGCAAACTCGACCAGCAACCCGCGGCTCAACATCGCCAGTTGCTGCACTACGACGCCACCGGCCGGATTATCGCAAGCCAAGACAGCCTGCACGGCCAGCGCGAAACCTTCGCCTACGACGCCGCCGCCAATCTGCTGGACGGCCCACAGGCAGGCGCCGGGCTGGTGGTGCATAACAAGCTGCTGACTTATCAAGACAAGCGTTATCGCTACGATGCGTTTGGGCGGATGATCGAAAAGCGCAGCGCCAAGCGTGGTGTGCAGCGGTTTGCGTATGACGCGGAAAGTCGACTGGTTGAAGTGCGCAATGAAAACGGCAGTGTAGTCAGGATGGCGTATGACCCGCTGGGACGGCGGGTTGAGAAAACCGAACATGGCAGTGATGGGTACCCACTGGGCGAAACCCGGTTCATGTGGGACGGGCTGCGTTTATTGCAGGAGCATAAACACAGCCAGTCCAGCCTGTACGTCTATGAAGATGAAGGCTACCAACCCCTGGCCCGCGTCGACGGTGCCGGACCGCTGCAAAAAATTCGTTATTACCACAACGACCTGAACGGGTTGCCGGAGCAACTGACCGAGACCGACGGGCACAGCGTTTGGCAGGCAACTTATCGGGTGTGGGGCAACACACTGGAGGAAGTGCGCGAGCCTTATTACATTGAGGAGCAGAACCTGCGGTTTCAGGGGCAGTATCTGGACCGGGAGACGGGGCTGCATTTCAATACGTTCAGGTTTTATGATCCGGATGTGGGGCGGTTTACGACGCCGGATCCGATTGGGTTACTAGGAGGCTTCAACCTCTATCAATACACGCCCAACCCACTCACGTGGATGGACCCGCTTGGGTTAAGTTGCTCGAGTGACGCCAAAAAACTTGGAGGCCGCCTAGGCAAGGCTCCAAGCAAAGACTATCGAGCCCATCACATTGTGATGTCCAACTCCAAAGATGTACGCATGCGCTGGTTGAGAAGACGAATGGATAGGCTAGGCATAGATATAAATCAAAAAGAAAACGGTATATGGCTACCCGTCAATTCAAAATCTCGCCTGCCAAATACAAAAGCGACGGCTCACGCGGGAGAGGGTGTACATGGAAACGCTTACAAAAAACACGTATGGGAGACTCTAAAAGGGGCAAAAACAAAATCCGAATTCGAGCAAGGTTTGAAGACACTCAACCTTGAGCTCAGCGGCGGAAAAACCTTCCCACTGGCCAAATAGGAGACCACTATGAAAAATCTTTTGCTCACATTGTTAAATGAATACAAAGACAAATACTCAAAATTAATATCATTGGCAGAACACACACACAAAACCAAAAAATGGGGTATAGGAGTCATGCCTTCATACAATCCGGCACCGTACACCTGCGAATTACAAGGGTGCAAACCTGGGCGCTTACTTAGAAAAAATTCAGAGCCAGCTAAAGATAGGCATTGCTACTTTTTGGACGAAAATGAAAAAATTATAGCCGAAATACAATACGCAAAATATGTAAAACTCAAAAACCAGTGGATTGTATATCGGAGGTTCTTTATTAACGAACCAGACCGCATTATAGAACTGGCATTCGGCAGCAACTTTGAAGATAGTCCAGATGCCAATCTTGACTCAGCGTCCATTACCACGTTTACAAGCCGCCATCCAAAAACACGTTACAGCTTAATCAATACAGGCGAGTACGTCGAAACACTTTATAAATACGACACCGACACAATATCCTCAATCACTGAAAACATATGGCGAGAGACATTCACAACAAGACATTATGAAATAAAGAACACGAACAATGACCTAACGATTCTTGAAATACTTCCGGACAATAGCAAAATTCCAATATACCCAGAAAGCTAAACTAACTGCGCCACTCCTCCCTGCCGGCAACGTGGATTTTTTATTTCTCAAGCCAGGAAGAAACACCATTACTCGCTTACCTCATGGTTCAAATAGATCCGTCCTCTTTACCCATAGAAATCAACCTAGGCGGGTGGAAGTGATGAACATAAAAGCAATTGAGGAAGAACTGGCGTTCGTTTGCGAATCATTTGAAGAGTTCATGACTAAGTTCACAAACGGATAGTAGCGTTGCACTCGCCCGCGTAAAACAGGGCCGCACACCGCATGCTGACGCGCCTCAACAGTCACTGATGAGGCAGTCAACAAAAATGGGCACCCAACCCAGTCGGCGTGCCCATTTTTCATACCTCCCCGCCTCCCTTCGAGACGGTGCCGTGCTTACGGGTTGACGCTGTCTTTAAGCGACTTGCCCGGTTTGAACGCTACGGTGTTGCTCGCCTTGATTTTCACCGGCTCACCGGTTTGCGGGTTTTTGCCGGTGCGGGCGCCGCGGTGGCGCTGCAGGAAGGTGCCGAAACCAACCAGGGTGACGCTGTCCTTGCGGTGCAAGGCGCCAGTGATTTCTTCAAGAACGGCGTTGAGGACGCGGTTGGCCTGTTCTTTGGTCAGGTCTGCTTTTTCTGCAATGGCGGCTGCGAGTTCTGGTTTACGCATAGGTGAAGCCTCTTTGACGGTTTTTTGTTGTTATGTCCGTGCTGCTCTCTGCTGGAGCAGCGCCAAGGCGCCGCAGGCTCTACTCTGCGGCAGACGGGAGTGAGAATGGCATGCCATTGGTGCCTGCGCCAGTCTCGCGGCGACCTTTCTAGGGGGAAAAAGGTGCTTATTCCGACAGAACGACCAGCATTTACGCCAGCAGAGGCGGAAGTTCCTTATTTAGGGCCAGTTTTTCCATGACCGCAGTGCCCGTCAGCGCGTAACCCAGCAGGCGCCCGCTGGCATCGCGGCACAAGGCCTTGATGTCACCGCCCTGCCCCTCGACGCTCCACACGCCTTCAAGGCCCCGTGGTGGCGGCGAGACTACCAGTGGGCACGCCGGGGTTTTCACCGTGACGGGCATCGGCCCGTAGTTGACCGCCGTGGCGTTGCCCGCCAGGGTCTGGGCCAGGGCGCGGGCGCAGCTCATCAGGGGCATGACGTACAGCAGGTTCAGGCCATCGACCTCGGCGCAGTCGCCCAGGGCGTAGATATTGGCGTGGGAGGTCTTGAGGTGGCGGTCAACCATGATTCCACGGTTGATTTGCAGGCCGGCCGCAGCCGCCAGGTCCACCCGTGGGCGCAAGCCAATGGCGGAGACCACCAGGTCGCATTCGATCACCGTGCCATCGGACAGATGGGCTTCCAGGCCGTCCACCGTGCGTTGCAGGCGGTTGAGCACCGGCCCCAGGTGGAAGCGTGCGCCCAGGCCTTCCAGCCCGGCCTGTACTGCTGCGGCCGCGGCCGGGTGCAGCAGGGTCGGCATGACTTGCTCGCACGGTGCCACCAGATCGATGGTGTAGCCGCCCAGGATCAAGTCGTTGGCAAACTCACAGCCGATCAGGCCCGCGCCCAACAGCAGCACACGGCGCTTGCCGGCAGCGGCGTGGCGAAAGCGCGCGTAGTCTTCCAGGTCGTTGATCGGGAAAATCAGATCAGCGGCATCGCCCTCGACCGGTACCTGTACCGTCTGGGCGCCCCAGGCAAGGATCAGGTCGCGGTAGACCACCGCCTCCTCGCCGATCCACAGGCGCTTGTGGCCAGGGTCGATGCCGCTGATGCGGGTATGGGTGCGCACTTCGGCCTTGAGTTGCTCGGCCATCGCGCCAGGGGTCGCCATGCTCAGGCCATCGGCGTCCTTGTTTTTGCCAAAGCCGGTGGAGAGCATGGGTTTGGAGTAGGAACGCCCGTCATCCGCGGTGATCAGCAACAACGGAGTTTCGCTGTCGAGTTTACGAAACTCCCGAGCCAGGTTGTAACCGGCCAAGCCCGTACCGATGATCACGACAGGTGCGCTCATTCCATTCTCCTTGTAGTACGTTTCTTAAATTCAGCGAATCAACCGATTTCGATCATTTCGAAATCCATTTTGCCGACGCCGCAGTCCGGGCACAGCCAGTCTTCCGGGACGTCCTGCCACAGGGTACCGGGGGCGATCCCGTCATCCGGCCATCCGTCCGCTTCGTTGTAGATCAGGCCACAGACTACACATTGCCACTTCTTCATTACTTACTTCCTCAGGGTCCAGGCGTACTGGCCGACAGTCGATAGATCCAGCATTGCTGTGCGGCTCAGGGCGTTTTGTACTGATCGGGGCGCCCAGATGCAAGCACGTTCGACCCAATGTCCTGGCGCAACCCGGCAAAAATCCGGGTGAGCATGGTAAGCTCGGCGCCTCATTAACTGCCAATAATGACTCCCCGTGCCGCATTCGATTGCCGTTCCCGATGCTTGCCAATGGCTGAACCAGAGCCTTCTGCACCCCCTGCCCACGCCTCCTGCCCTCGACTGGCTGTTCGATGAGGGCTCGCTGACCCGCCGCCTGACGCACCTGTCCAACGACGGCTTCAGTGTCACGCCATTGTACGAAGGCTGGCAGCCCCTGCGAGACGACGAATGCGCCGCCCTCGACCTACCCGTCGCCAGTATTGGCTGGGTGCGCGAGGTGTATTTACGCGGTCACGGCCAGGCCTGGGTCTTCGCCCGCAGCGTTGCAGCGCGCAGTGCCTTGCAGGGCGATGGCTTGCATATGGATGAGTTGGGCAGCCGCTCCCTGGGTGAGCTGCTGTTCTGTGACCGGGCCTTCAGCCGCCAGGCCATCGAAGTCTGCCATTACCCACGGGCCTGGCTGCCGAAGGCAGATCAGGCCAGTGGCTTATGGGCGCGGCGCTCGCGTTTTGATCGCGGGGCGTTGAGCGTGTTGGTGGCGGAAGTGTTCCTGCCGAGCCTGTGGCAAGCGGTGCAGCAATCTGCGGAGAATGGCTGATGTACCAGCGCCTGCTCCAATCCCTGAACCGCCTGAACCCACGGGCCTGGGACTTCGTGCAACTGACGCGGATGGACAAGCCCATCGGCATCTATCTGCTGCTGTGGCCCACCCTCTGGGCGTTGTGGATTGCCGGCGAGGGCTCGCCTTCGTTGAGCAATATCGTGATCTTCGTGCTCGGCGTCGCGCTGACCCGAGCCGGGGGTTGCGTGATCAATGACTGGGCTGACCGCAAGGTCGACGGCCACGTGAAGCGCACCGCGCAACGCCCGTTGGCGAGTGGCAAGATCAGCTCGAAAGAAGCCCTAGTGTTTTTTGCCGTATTGATGAGCATCAGCTTTGTGCTGGTGCTGCTGACCAACGCCGCGACCATCTGGCTGTCCCTGGGCGGCCTGGCGCTGGCGGTCAGCTACCCGTTCATGAAGCGCTACACCTATTACCCGCAAGTGGTGCTGGGCGCGGCGTTTTCCTGGGGCATGCCCATGGCGTTTACCGCAGAGACCGGCAGCCTGCCGGCCATTGCGTGGTTGCTGTATATCGCCAACCTGCTGTGGACGGTGGCCTACGACACCTATTACGCGATGACTGACCGCGACGACGATTTGAAAATCGGCGTCAAATCCACCGCGATCCTGTTTGGCGATGCCGACCGGATGATCATCCTCACCCTGCAGGGTTTGGCGCTGCTCTGCCTGCTGCTGGCGGGCTCACGCTTCGAGCTGGGCGGTTGGTTCCACCTGGGGTTGCTGGCGGCAGCAGGGTGTTTTGCCTGGGAGTTCTGGTACACCCGGGATCGGGACCGGATGAAGTGCTTCAAGGCGTTTTTGCACAACCATTGGGCAGGGCTGGCGATCTTCCTCGGGATTGTCGCTGACTACGCCCTGCGATAAACGTGGCGAGCGGGCCGCCCCCTCATCACGAGGAGCCCGCATGCCACAGTAATGGCTTAGGGTTTGGCGATCTTCCAGGCGCCGTCCATTTTGCCGTCGCCGGTCGCGTCGCCAGCTTTTTTGTCCATGATGAAGGTGTACAGCGGCTTGCCGCCATAGGCCCACTGGCTGGTGTTGTCGTCACGGGTGATCACGGTCCACTTGCCCATCGGTTTATCGGTGGACTCGGCCTTCAACGGCGGCCAGTTGGTCGCGCACTTGTCATTGCACATGGACTTGCCGTCAGCATCCTTGGCGAAGGTGTAGAGGGTCATCTCCTTGTGATCCACCAACATCCCGTCTTTAGTCATGGCGGGCTCTGCCGCGAAAGCCAGTGTTGGCAGGGTCAACGCCGCTGTGACCAGCAGGGCTTTCCAGGAAAAAGTACGTTGATTCATCGGAACCTTCCTTTTGCGGTTGTCAGGATTCGGACTCAAAGCGTAGTTCAGGACCACGCCTATTGCGCAGGCCAGTAAAATACTGTCACACGACTGCAATAATTCCGTTATCTAATGCGGCGCAAGACAGTTAAATGACAAGAGGACTTAGCATGGTTGGCAGGAGCATTCTGATCGTTGACGACGAAGCGCCCATTCGCGAAATGATCGCCGTTGCGTTGGAAATGGCCGGCTATGACTGCCTGGAGGCAGAGAACTCCCAGCAGGCCCACGCCATTATCGTCGACCGCAAGCCGGACCTGATCCTGCTGGACTGGATGCTGCCCGGCACCTCCGGCATCGAATTGGCCCGACGCCTCAAGCGCGATGAGCTGACCGGGGATATCCCGATCATCATGCTCACCGCCAAGGGCGAAGAGGACAACAAGATCCAGGGCCTGGAAGTCGGCGCCGACGACTACATCACCAAGCCATTTTCCCCACGGGAACTGGTTGCCCGCCTGAAGGCCGTGCTGCGCCGTGCCGGGCCGACCGATGGCGAGGCACCGATTGAAGTCGGTGGCCTGCTGCTGGACCCGATCAGCCACCGCGTGACCATCGACGGCAAACCTGCCGAGATGGGCCCCACCGAATACCGCCTGTTGCAGTTCTTCATGACCCACCAGGAGCGCGCCTACACCCGCGGGCAATTGCTCGATCAGGTGTGGGGCGGCAATGTGTATGTCGAGGAACGCACCGTGGACGTGCATATCCGCCGCCTGCGCAAAGCCTTGGGCGATGCCTACGAGAATCTGGTACAAACCGTGCGCGGTACCGGTTATCGGTTTTCCACCAAGGGCTGAGCCAACCCCACCCAGACTTAACAGCCGACAAGGACGCATGTTCAAGTGAATCAAAACTGGCATGGCACCCTGATCCGCCACATGCTCTTGCTGGTCACCGGCTGCCTGTTGGTGGGCCTGATCAGCGGCTACTACGGCTGGAGCCTGGCCATTGGCCTGGGCCTTTACCTGGGCTGGACCCTCAAGCAATTGCTGCGCCTGCACGAATGGCTGCGCCAGCACAAACCCGACGAGGCACCACCCGACGGCTACGGCCTGTGGGGCGAAGTGTTTGACAGCATCTACCACCTGCAACGCCGCGATCAGCGAGTACGTGGCCGCCTGCAGGCGGTGATCGACCGGGTCCAGGAGTCGACTGCCGCGCTCAAGGACGCGGTGATCATGCTCGACAGCGACGGCAACCTGGAATGGTGGAACCGCGCCGCCGAGACCCTGCTGGGCCTGAAGACGCCCCAGGACAGCGGCCAGCCGGTGACCAACCTGGTACGCCATCCGCGCTTCAAGGAATACTTCGAGCAGGAAAACTATGAGGAAGCCCTGGAAATCCCCTCGCCCACCAATGACCGGGTGCGCATCCAGCTGTACCTCACGCGCTACGGCAACAACGAGCATTTGATGCTGGTGCGCGACGTCACCCGCATTCATCAGTTGGAACAGATGCGCAAGGATTTCGTCGCCAACGTCTCCCACGAATTGCGTACGCCCCTGACCGTGATCTGTGGCTACCTGGAGACGCTGCTGGACAACGTCGAAGAGGTCAACCCGCGCTGGAGCCGTGCCTTGCAGCAAATGCAGCAACAAGGCTCACGCATGCAGACCCTGCTCAACGACCTGCTGCTGCTGGCCAAGCTGGAAGCCACCGACTACCCCTCGGACAACCACCCCGTGGCCGTACAGGGCCTGCTGCAGACCATCAAGAACGATGCCCAGGCCCTGTCCGGCGAGCGCGGCCAGATCATTACCCTGGAAGCCGACCCGTCGGTGCTGCTCAAGGGCAGCGAGGGCGAGTTGCGCAGCGCCTTTTCCAACCTGGTGTTCAACGCCGTGAAGTACACCCAGGACAAAGGCACGATCCGCATCCGCTGGTGGGCCGATCACCAAGGGGCGCACCTGAGCGTGCAGGATTCGGGGATTGGTATCGACAGCAAGCACTTGCCACGCCTGACCGAGCGTTTCTACCGCGTCGACTCCAGCCGTAACTCCAACACCGGCGGCACCGGGCTGGGCCTGGCGATCGTCAAGCATGTGTTGCTGCGTCATCGGGCCCGCCTGGAAATCAGCAGTGTGCTGGGCCACGGCAGCACCTTTACCTGCCACTTCGCGCCGACTCAGGTCACCCATGCGCAAACAATCGCGGTGAAGGATTAATCTGAAAATACTCCCCACCGCCTGTGGGACCGGGCTTGCCTGCGATAGCATCACCTCGGTGCTTCTGTAAGCGCCAGGCGCCTGCATCGCAGGCAAGCCAGCTCCCGCATAAGCCCGCTGCAGCAGGCATTCACGGTTCCACCCGGCAGCCGCCACTAGGCAAGCGCCCCTTCAGCCGCTACATTGCCTGACTTGTGCCCGCCCTTGAGGCACAGCCATCACCCCTTTTTGAATACACGGAACCCGCAAAACCCCATCATGGACCCTTCCCCTGGTATCACCCTCGCGACACTCTTCGCCGATTTCGGCATGATTCTTTTTGCACTGATCCTGGTACTGCTCAACGGTTTCTTCGTTGCGGCGGAATTTGCCATGGTCAAACTGCGCGCCACCCGTGTCGAGGCGATCGCCCACACCAATGGCTGGCGCGGGCAGATCCTGCGCACCGTACACAGTCAGCTTGACGCCTACCTGTCGGCCTGCCAGCTGGGTATCACCCTTGCCTCCCTGGGCCTGGGCTGGGTCGGTGAGCCGGCCTTCGCGCACATTCTGGAGCCGATGCTGGGCGCCATGGGCGTCGAATCGGCCGAAGTGATCAAGGGTGTGTCGTTCTTCGCTGCCTTCTTCGTGATTTCCTACTTGCACATCGTGGTCGGTGAGCTGGCGCCCAAGTCCTGGGCCATTCGCAAACCCGAGTTGCTGTCGTTGTGGACGGCGGTGCCGCTGTACCTGTTCTACTGGGCCATGTACCCGGCGATCTACCTGCTCAACGCCAGCGCCAACGCGATCCTGCGCATCGCCGGCCAGGGCGAGCCCGGCCCGCACCACGAGCACCACTACAGCCGTGAAGAGCTCAAGCTGATCCTGCACTCCAGCCGTGGCCAGGACCCGAGCGACCAAGGCATGCGCGTGCTGGCCTCGGCCGTGGAAATGGGCGAGCTGGAAGTGGTGGACTGGGCCAACTCGCGGGAAGACCTGGTGACCCTGGACTTCAACGCGCCGCTCAAGGAAATCCTTGCACTGTTCCGCCGCCACAAATTCAGCCGCTACCCGGTGTACGACCCGGTGCGGGGTGAGTTTGTCGGCCTGCTGCACATCAAGGACCTGCTGCTGGAACTGGCGGCCCTGGATCATATTCCCGAGTCGTTCAACCTGGCCGAACTGACCCGCCCACTGGAGCGCGTATCCCGGCACATGCCGCTGTCGCAACTGCTCGAGCAGTTCCGCAAGGGCGGCGCGCACTTTGCCCTGGTAGAAGAAGCCGACGGCAACATCATCGGCTACCTGACCATGGAAGACGTGCTGGAAGTGCTGGTGGGCGATATCCAGGACGAACACCGCAAGGCCGAGCGCGGCATTCTCGCCTACCAGCCGGGCAAGCTGCTGGTGCGTGGTGACACGCCGCTGTTCAAGATCGAGCGCCTGCTGGGCATCGACCTGGACCACATCGAAGCCGAAACCCTCGCCGGCCTGATCTACGACACCCTCAACCGGGTGCCGGAAGAGGAAGAAGTGCTGGAAGTGGAAGGCCTGCGGATCATCATCAAGAAGATGAAAGGCCCGAAAATCGTGCTGGCCAAGGTCCTGATGCTCGACTGAGCCCCTGTAGGAGCCGGCTTGCCGGCTCCTACAACCCCGACGCAAAGTTGGGCAAGGCCTGTACCGGCTGCGTGAACTCATACGGAATCGACACCCACCCTGCCCCCGTATCGCGCTGCACCACAAAATGCAGGTGTGGCCCGCTGCTGTTGCCGGTATTGCCCGATAGCCCCAGCAGGCTGCCCACCCCCACGCGCTGCCCGTCCCTGACGCTGACCGACCCTTGCTTGAGGTGCAGATACACGCCCTGGGTGCCGTCATCGTGCAACACCCGCACGAAGTTGCCCGAAGGGTCACTGCCGCGCCCGGATTGGTTGTTCTCGGTCTTCACCACCAAGCCGCCCCGCGCAGCGATGATCGGCGTGCCCTCAGGCATGGCGATATCCATGGCGTAGCGACTCTTGACGTCAGAGTGACTGAACGTGCCCCCAGGGCCCTGGGTCAGGCGGAACGGACCGCCACGCCAGGGCAAGGCGTAACGCTGGAACTGGGCGGGCCGCAGGTGACGTGGCGGCTGGGGATCAAGCGCCTGGCGCCTTACCGACGCCACACGGCGCTCCTGGAAGACAAACGCCTGGGCGCCAGGAGTCTTCTGGTCGCTGAAAAACACCACGCCACGGGCATCGGTGGAACGATAGAGGGTCATGGCCAGGGTCGATGAAGCGACCGCGCACAGGCCACAAAACAACATTAAACGCACAAGCATCGGATAAACCTGCCGGGTATGACTGAACGGCAGGCTAGCAAGGGTTCATGACAATGTTGTGTGGACTAACGACCTCTGTAGGCGTCGGCTTGCCTGTCACTGATGCAGCGACAGACAGACCGAGATCGCTGGCAAGCCAGCGCCTACAGGCGATCGAGGTTTTGCTTCAGGCACCCGGCACAAAATGCTTCTGCGCGGTGCCTCGGGCAATCAGCCGGGAGATGTAGTCGAGCTTCTGCGCGTCCTGGTCGATAAAGCGGAAGGTCAGTTGCAGCCAGTCGCTGTCAGGGCGCGGCTCGTAGGCGACGATGGCGTGCAGGTAGCCGTTGAGGCGTGCGGTTTCGGCGTTCTCGCCTTGTTCAAGGTCGAGCACCGCGCTTTCCAGCACTTGTGGCAGGACGTCGCCCCGGCGTACCACCAGCAGCGCCTCCTTGATGCTCAGGCCCTTGATCACACATTGCTGGGTGCCACTGGACAGGCGCAGTTGGCCCTGGCCGCGACCGCTGGCGGCCGAGGGGGGGGCGGTGGGCTGCACTGCCGGGCTGTTGAGCAAACCTTTGCTCGGCGCAGCCACCGGGGCCGGCTTGACCGCTTCGGGCTTGCCGCCGGTCAGGGCGCTGAGGGAGTCGTTGCCAAAGGCCGAGTTCATCTTGGTCGGCGCGCTGGCCAGCAAGGCGTCGAGGCGGCCGATCTTGTTCAGGGCCTGCTTGACCTTGTTCAGCAATTGCTCGTTGGTGAACGGCTTGCTGACATAGCCGGAGACGCCGGCCTGGATGGCCTGGACCACGTTTTCCTTGTCGCCGCGGCTGGTGACCATGACAAACGGCATGGACTTGAGCTGAGGCTGCTCACGGCACCAGGTCAACAGTTCCAGGCCAGACATTTCCGGCATTTCCCAGTCGCACAGCACCATGTCGAAGGTTTCGCGCATCAGGATGGCCTGGGCCTTTTTGCCGTTCACCGCATCTTCAATCTTGATACCGGGGAAGTAGTTACGCAGGCACTTCTTCACCAGGTCGCGAATAAACGAGGCGTCATCCACCACCAATACACTGACTTTACTCATCGACCCTTCATCCTCTCAAAACCCCGGCAAGCAAAACGCTTAACTGATGGCATTTTGCCAAAAACTCGTCAGTCACGCCGGGACTTTACAGCCGCCCGCAGCGCAAAACTCATACGCCACAAACGCAAACGCCCGACCAGAGGTCGGGCGTTTATTTCTCGGGCAATCTTACTTATCGTCAGATTCGGTCGGAACATTAGGGATTTGATCGGCTGTGCCTTCAACTTCGGCTTTCATGCGCTTGAGGCCCATGTGCCGTACGTCGGTGCCGCGCACCAGATAAATCACCAATTCCGAGATATTGCGCGCGTGGTCGCCGATCCGCTCCAGGGAACGCAGCACCCAGATGATGCTCAATACCCGCGAGATAGAGCGCGGGTCTTCCATCATGTAGGTCGCCAGCTCACGCAGGGCGGTCTTGTACTCGCGGTCGATGATCTTGTCGTACTGGGCCACGGACAATGCCAGGTCGGCGTCAAAGCGCGCAAAGGCATCCAGCGCGTCGCGCACCATGTTGCGCACCTGGTCACCGATGTGGCGCACTTCGACGTAACCGCGTGGCGCTTCACCTTCTTCGCACAACTGGATAGCGCGACGGGCGATTTTGGTGGCTTCGTCGCCGATACGCTCGAGGTCGATCACCGACTTGGAAATGCTGATGATCAAACGCAGGTCGGACGCCGCCGGCTGGCGACGGGCGAGGATGCGCAGGCATTCCTCGTCGATGTTGCGCTCCATCTGGTTGATCTGGTCGTCGATCTCGCGCACTTGCTGGGCCAGGCCCGAGTCGGCCTCGATCAGCGCGGTGACCGCGTCGTTGACTTGCTTCTCCACCAGCCCGCCCATGGCCAGGAGGTGGCTGCGCACTTCCTCAAGCTCGGCGTTGAACTGCGCGGAGATGTGGTGGGTAAGGCCTTCTTTGCTAATCATGTTGGCGTCCTTGGAGCGTCCGGTAAGGTGCGGAGAACCGCAGCGTCAGTGCAATCAGAACCACAGCTTCCTAGCCGTAACGACCGGTGATGTAGTCTTCGGTCTGCTTCTTCGCCGGATTGGTGAACAGGGTATCGGTATCGCCGAATTCCACCAGTTTGCCCATGTACATGAACGCGGTGTAGTCGGAAACCCGTGCCGCCTGTTGCATGTTGTGGGTCACGATGACAATGGTGAACTTGGACTTGAGCTCGTAGATCAGCTCTTCGACTTTCAGCGTCGAGATCGGGTCGAGTGCCGAGCACGGCTCGTCGAGCAGCAGTACTTCCGGCTCCACGGCGATGGTCCGGGCAATCACCAGACGCTGCTGCTGGCCGCCGGACAGGCCGAGGGCCGATTCGTGCAGGCGGTCCTTGACCTCATCCCACAGCGCCGCGCCCTTGAGGGCCCACTCCACTGCTTCGTCGAGGATGCGCTTTTTGTTGATGCCCTGGATGCGCAGGCCATAGACCACGTTTTCGTAGATGGTCTTGGGGAACGGGTTGGGCTTCTGGAACACCATGCCCACCCGGCGACGTAGCTCGGCCACATCTTCGCCCTTGCGGTAGATGTTGCTGCCGTAGAGGTTGATCGCGCCTTCCACACGGCAACCGTCCACCAGGTCGTTCATGCGGTTGAAGGTGCGCAACAGCGTGGACTTGCCGCAGCCCGACGGGCCGATAAAGGCGGTCACACGCTGCTTGGGGATGTTCATGCTGACGTCGAACAGCGCTTGCTTCTCACCGTAGTACAGGCTCAGGCCCGGAACTTCGATGGCCACGGTTTCTTCGGCCAGGCTCAGGCTCTGCTTGTCGCGACCCAGGGCTGACATGTTGATGCCGTGGGAATGGGTTTCATGTTGCATGGGATGCTCCCTGTGCTACCAATTCGTTTCGTTGAACCGCGGCTTCATAGTGGGCCTTGCGGTTTACCTCAAATCTGTTTCCAACTCGGTTCCCTGTGGGAGCGGGCTTGCTTGCGAAAGCGTCAGGTCAGTCAACCAATCTATTACTGAGACACCGCATTCGCGAGCAAGCCCGCTCTCACATTAGGTCCGCGTTCAATTCAATCAGCTGTCCAGCGCCTTGTATTTTTCGCGCAGGTGGTTACGAATCCATACCGCCGACAGGTTCAGCGTGGCGATCACCAGCACCAGCAGGAACGCGGTGGCGTACACCAGCGGGCGGGCCGCTTCGACGTTGGGGCTCTGGAAGCCGACGTCGTAGATATGGAAGCCCAGGTGCATGATCTTCTGGTCCAGGTGCAGGTACGGGTAGTTGCCGTCCAGCGGCAGCGACGGCGCCAGCTTGACCACACCCACCAGCATCAGCGGTGCGACTTCACCCGCGGCGCGGGCCACGGCGAGGATCATGCCGGTCATCATCGCCGGGCTGGCCATGGGCAGGACGATTTTCCACAGGGTCTCCGCCTTGGTTGCACCCAGTGCCAGGGAACCTTCACGCACGGTGCGTGGGATTCGCGCCAGGCCTTCCTCAGTGGCCACGATCACCACCGGCACCGCCAGCAGCGCCAGGGTCAACGAAGCCCACAACAGGCCCGGCGTACCGAAGGTCGGTGCCGGCAGGGCTTCGGGGAAGAACAGGCGGTCCACCGAGCCACCCAGCACGTAGACGAAGAAGCCCAGGCCGAACACGCCGTAGACAATCGCCGGGACGCCGGCCAGGTTGTTCACCGCGATACGGATAATACGGGTCAAGGTGTTCTGCTTGGCGTATTCACGCAGGTAGACCGCCGCCAGCACGCCAAACGGGGTCACGATCATCGCCATGATCAGGGTCATCATCACGGTGCCGAAGATCGCCGGGAAAATCCCGCCTTCGGTGTTCGCTTCCCGTGGGTCATCGCTGAGGAATTCCCAGACCTTACTGACATAGAAACCCATCTTGGTCAGGGTGCCCATGGCGTTCGGCTGGTAGGCGTGCACCACGTGGCCAATATTGATTTCCAGCTCTTTGCCGTTGGCATCGCGGGCCGTGAGGCTGTCGCGGTTGAACTGGGCGTGCAGGTCGGTCAGGCGCGCTTCGACGGCCTGGTAACGGGCATTCAGCTCGGCGCGATCGGCATCCATATCGGCCTGGGCGGCGGCGTCGAGCTTGCCGTCCAGCTCCAGCTTACGACCGTGCAGGCGGATGCGCTCGAGACCGGCGTTGATCGCGCCGATGTCGACTTTCTCAAGGGTCTTGAGATCGGCAGCCAGCTTGTTCACCCGCTCAACCCGCGCCTGCAGCTCTGGCCACGCAGCCTCGCCTTCGGCGATGACTTTGCCATCCTGCTTGACGTTGATCAGGGTGCCGTAGAAGTTGCCCCACTCACGACGCTCGATGACCATCAACTCGGCAGGCGTGGTCTGGTTGGTCAGCCACTCGCCGACGATCCAGGTGAAGTCATTGCCGTTCAAGTCACGGTTGCCGACCTTGATCAGCTCGCGGGTCATGAACTCCGGACCTTCGTCCGGCACCGGCAGGCCAGCGCTTTTCAGGCGCTCGCGCGGCACTTGTTCTTTCTGTACCACTTCGCCGATGACGATGTGGTTGGCCTGGCCCGGCACGCCGTAGTTGGCCTGGATCAGGTCAGCCGGCCAGAAGTGACCCAAGCCGCGCACGGCAATCACAGCCAGCAAACCAATGGTCATGATGACCGCGATGGCCACCGCGCCACCGCTGATCCAGACGCCGGGGGCGCCGCTCTTGAACCATCCATTCAGGGAGTTCTGTTTCACAGACTTCTACCTTTCTTAAAGCGACGAGTATTTCTTGCGCAGACGCTGACGGATCAGCTCGGCGAGGGTGTTCATGACGAAGGTAAACAACAGCAGTACCAGCGCCGAGAGGAACAGCACCCGGTAGTGACTGCCGCCCACTTCCGACTCGGGCATTTCCACCGCGACGTTGGCTGCGAGCGTTCGCAGGCCTTCGAACAGGTTCATCTCCATGACCGGGGTGTTACCCGTGGCCATCAGCACGATCATGGTTTCACCCACCGCACGGCCCATGCCGATCATCAGCGCCGAGAAAATCCCTGGGCTGGCGGTCAGCAATACAACGCGGGTCATGGTCTGCCAAGGCGTGGCGCCCAGGGCCAGGGAACCCAGGGTCAGGCCGCGCGGTACGCTGAACACGGCGTCTTCGGCGATGGAGTAGATGTTCGGGATCACCGCAAAACCCATGGCCAGGCCGACAACCAGGGCGTTGCGCTGGTCGTAGGTGATGCCAAGGTCGTGGGAGATCCACATGCGCATGTCGCCACCGAAGAACCAGGTTTCCAGGTACGGGCTCATGTACAGCGAGAGCCAGCCCACAAACAGGATCACCGGGATCAACATCGCACTTTCCCAGCCATCGGGAACCCGCAGGCGGATCGACTCAGGCAGGCGGCTGAAAGCAAAACCAGCCACCAGGATGCCAATCGGCAACAACATCAGCAGGCTGAAAATCCCCGGCAGGTGCCCTTCGACATACGGCGCCAGGAACAGGCCGGCGAAGAAGCCGAGGATCACCGTCGGCATCGCTTCCATCAGTTCGATCACCGGCTTGACCTTGCGGCGCAGGCTCGGGGCCATGAAGTAGGCGGTGTAGATCGCTGCGGCAATGGCCAGTGGTGCAGCCAGCAACATGGCGTAGAACGCGGCCTTGAGCGTACCGAAGGTCAGTGGCGCGAGGCTCATCTTGGGTTCGAAGTCGCTGTTGGCGGCGGTCGACTGCCAGACGTATTTAGGTTCGTCGTAGTTTTCGTACCAGACCTTGCTCCACAACGCGCTCCAGGACACTTCCGGGTGTGGGTTGTCGAGGGCCAACGGCTGCAGCTTGCCACCGGCTTCGACGATCACGCGGTTGGCCCGTGGCGACATGCCGAAGATGCCTTGGCCTTCTACCACCGGGTCCACCAGCAGGGTGCGATGCGCGGTGCTGTGGAACACACCGAAGTTGCCGGAGGCATCCAGGGCGGTAAAGCCTTTGCGACGCTCTTCAGCGGTGATTTCCACCACGGGTGTGCTGCCCATCTGGAACGTGCGGATCTGCTTGAGGTGTTGCTCGCCATCCGGGTCGCGGGCCATGAACCACTGTGCCAGGCCGCCCTTGGAGTCGCCGACGATCAGCGAGATACCGCCCACCAGCTGGGTGCTGGCGGTGATTTCGGCGCTGCCATCTTCCAACAACTTGTATCGACCGTTGAGGCTGTTGTCGCGCAGGCTGAACACATCGGCCAGGGCGCGACCGTTGATCACATACAGCCATTGCTGGCGCGGATCGACGAAGATCGCTTTCACAGGCTCAGTCATTTGCGGCAAGTCGATGCGCTTCTGCTCGCTGACCACTTCGCCGGTCATCATGTTTTCTTCGCGGCTCACCGACAGCACGTTCAGGTGCGAACCAGAGGAACCGGCAATGACCAGCGTGGTGTCGGTGGCGTTGAGGGCCACATGCTCCAGCGGACGACCCGCCTCATCAAGCACCATCGGCGCTTCGCCGTAGGGGTATTCGATTTCCGGCGAAATGGTCTTCTTACCGTCCGGGTAGGACACTTTATAAGTGTGGCGGAACACCAGGGACTGGCCGTTGGACAGACCGAGGATCACCAGCGGGCTGCCCGGCTGGTCTTCACCGATGGACACCACACTGGCGCCGGCCGGCAGAGCCAGGTCGACCCGCTTGAGCTCAGCGCCGGTGTCGACAGTGAAGAACAATGCCTGGCCCTTGTCGGAAACCCTCATGGCGACCTGGTTCTGTTCTTCCAGCGAGATCAGCAACGGCTTGCCGGCATCCTGCATCCAGGCAGGCGTCAGGGCCTCGTCCTTGGTCAGGCTGGCACCCTGGAACAGTGGCCCGACCACGTAGGCCAGGAAGAAGAAAATCAGGGTGATAGCGCCGAGGACGGCGAGACCGCCGACCAGCACGTACCAACGGGTCAGGCGGTCCTTGAGCGCGCGGATGCGGCGCTTGCGTTGCAGCTCAGGCGTATTGAAGTCAATGCGCTTGGGAGGAGAAGTCGTCGTCATGGTGGAATTGGCCAGATCATTCATGCGCACACCCTAGCGATCCTGTATGACAGAAAGATGACAATGCAGTGACGCAAGAAATCCGCCGCGTAGCAGGGCTGGCAGCGGACCGAAAAATTAGGGGTGTAGGCACGCTTGTTGTGAGGGCGGGCAAGCCCGCTCTCACACAAGAGCATGCGTCTACACCAGGTAATGCAGGCTTATTTGCCTTCTTTCAGACCCAGCTCAGCCAGGGTCTTTTCGACCACTTTAGCTGGCAGTGGGATGTAGCCGTCTTTCACTACAACTTCCTGGCCCTGTTTGGACAGAACCAGTTTCACGAACTCGGCTTCCAGCGGGGCCAGAGGCTTGTTCGGGGCTTTGTTGATGTACACGTAGAGGAAGCGCGACAGCGGGTATTTGCCGTTCAGGGCGTTCTCTTCGGTGTCTTCGACGAACTCGCCGCCTTCTTTCTTGGCCAGGGCCACGGTTTTCACGCTGGCGGTCTTGTAGCCGATGCCCGAGTAACCGATGCCGTTCAGCGAGGAGCTGATGGACTGCACGACCGAAGCCGAACCTGGCTGTTCGTTGACATTAGGCTTGTAGTCACCTTTGCACAGGGCTTCTTCCTTGAAGTAGCCGTAGGTGCCGGATACCGAGTTACGACCGAACAGTTGCACCGGCTTGTTGGCCAGGTCACCGGTCACACCCAGGTCGCCCCAGGTCTTGACGTCAGCCTTGGCACCGCACAGACGAGTCGACGAGAACACGGCGTCGACCTGAGCCATAGTCAGGTGCTTGATCGGGTTGTCCTTGTGTACGAACACAGCCAGGGCGTCCACGGCCACCGGGATAGCAGTCGGCTTGTAGCCGTACTTCTGCTCGAAAGCCTGCAGTTCGTTGTCCTTCATCTTGCGGCTCATCGGGCCCAGGTTAGCGGTGCCTTCGGTGAGTGCAGGCGGCGCGGTGGAAGAACCGGCGGCTTGAATCTGGATATTGACGTTCGGGTATTCTTTTTTGTAGTTCTCGGCCCACAGAGTCATCAGGTTGGCCAGAGTATCGGAGCCGACACTGGACAGGTTGCCCGATACACCAGAGGTCTTGGTGTAGGGCTTGATCGCAGGGTCAACAGCGGCGACCGCGTTGGCAGTGGCTACGCCAGCAGCGACAAAAGTCATTGCCGCCATCAAACGCTTCAGTTTCATGCCTTACTCCTAGCAGATAGGGATAGTTGGATCGGGGCCAAGTATCGGTAGGCCGTGTGAACACTCTATGTCTGGAATATGACAATTAGATGAAAGGCCAGTATTGGCAGGAAAAGCGGATGCGGGATAGAAGCTGAGTAAATGCGGGGGCGAAGCGAGGAGTTGCGGTTATTCAGAAATACTCTGTAAACGTTGTAAGAGCCGACTGCCGGCAATGGGGCCCTTGAATTGTGCGCTGTTCAAGGAGCGCCATGGCCGGCAAGCCGGTTCCTACAGGGGACTTGCCAGGATCAACGCCCGCGTTTCCACAGGTAGGCACCCACCAGCATCCCCATCGTGCAGATCACGGCGACGTAGTACGCCGGGCCCATCGGGCTTTCTTTCATCAGCAGCGACACCACCAACGGCGTCAGACCACCGAACACCGCGTAGGCAACGTTGTAGGAAAACGACAGGCCGCTGAAGCGCACCACCGGTGGGAAGGCCTTGACCATCACGTAGGGCACCACGCCGACCACGCCGACGAACAGGCCGGTAAGGGTGTACAGCGGGAACAGCCAGTTTGGGTGGTCCAGCAGGCTGTGATACAGCGTCCACGAGGTCGCGAGCAGCAACGCGCAGCCGGCGATCAGCACGCGCCCGGCGCCGAAGCGGTCAGCCAGTGCGCCGGAGAGGATGCAGCCCAGGCTCAGGGTGACGATCGCCAGGCTGTTGGCCTGCAACGAGACTGTCGGGCTGAAGTGGTAGATGGTCTGCAGCACGGTCGGGGTCATCAGGATCACAACGACAATGCCGGCCGACAGCAGCCAGGTCAGCAGCATCGACAGCACGATGGCGCCACGGTGGTCACGCAGGACCGCACGCAATGGCAGCTCGGCAGCCAGGGTCTTGCGCTGCTGCATTTCGGCGAAGATCGGGGTTTCGTGCAGCCAGCGGCGCAGGTACACCGAGAACAGGCCGAACACACCGCCCAACAGGAACGGGATCCGCCAGGCGTAGTCCGACACTTGCTCCGGGGTGTAGATCGTGTTGATCGCGGTGGCCACCAGCGAACCCAGGAGGATCCCGGCGGTCAGACCGCTGGTCAGGGTGCCGCAGGCATAGCCGATATGGCGTGGCGGTACATGTTCAGAAACAAAAACCCACGCGCCCGGCACTTCTCCACCAATCGCCGCGCCCTGGATCACGCGCATCAGCAACAACAGGATCGGGGCCCACAGGCCGATCTGCGCGTAGGTCGGCAACAGGCCCATGATCAGGGTCGGCACCGCCATCATGAAGATGCTCAGGGTGAACATCTTCTTGCGCCCCAGCAGGTCGCCGAAGTGCGCCATGATGATCCCGCCCAGCGGCCGCGCCAGGTAGCCGGCGGCGAAGATGCCGAAGGTCTGCATCAGGCGCAGCCATTCGGGCATGTCGGCGGGGAAAAACAGTTTCCCGACCACAGTGGCGAAGAACACGAAGATGATGAAGTCGTAGAACTCCAGCGCGCCCCCCAGGGCGGACAGCGACAGGGTTTTGTAGTCGTTGCGGTTCAGCGGTCGTGCGGGCGGCGCAATGCTTGAAGGCACTGTGGTCATGGCAAGGCTTCTCTTATTAGGTCAGATCAGGAATCCGCAACAGTGCTGGTTTGGCCTGGCAGGTCCGGCAAGATAACAAATTGCCCGCAAAAGCACAGTCTAAACACCTGCACAGCGACTGGCGTCGACTCGCAAAGTCACCACCTTGCAAGGCCCGCCTATTCCCTCTTCGAATTATTATCGGGGACCGAAAACGCCAGCAAATACTGGAGCGCAGAGTTCAAAAGGCACAATGGTCAAACCCCTCAAGTTGCATGACTGTTTTGGCCATTTCCTTGACGCCTGTGAAGCCGTGCAGATAGATGTACAAAATCAGGGCCGGACGGTCGTCGCGCAGGCTATCGACCGATATACTGCCCACCTTGCACCGGCATATCCGTGGAAGTTGCGCGAAAACGTCGTTGGCACCGGCCAGCCGATTTCGCAGAGTTTCCCTTCAGGCGCCTTTCGAAAAACGTGACGAACGTAGTATGTTCGGGGCTGAATCGTTTTTCCAAGACGGCTATTCACCGATTACATAGTCCAAGAGTCACGGGTCAGAGGCACCCCCGGCATGATCGAACTCGAACAAGAAGATCCTATCCCGCAAGGCGATCTCGCCCTGCAAATCACCGCACTCCCCCGTGAAACCAACGGTTTCGGCGATATTTTCGGCGGCTGGCTGGTGGCGCAGATGGACCTGGCTGGCACGGCAATGGCCAGCAAGGTCGCCGGTGGTCGCGTGGCTACCGTCGCCATTGACCGCATGGCCTTCCTGGTTCCGGTGGCAGTGGGCGCGCAACTGTCCTTCTACACCCAGGCCCTGGAAATCGGCCGCAGCTCGATCCAGATGATGGTCGAAGTGTGGAGCGATGACCCGCTGTCCAGCGAATGGCGCAAAGTCACCGAGGCGGTGTTTGTGTTCGTCGCCATTGATGGCAGCGGTCGCACTCGCTCGGTTCCGTCGCGGGCGCGTTAAACCTCGCGGCGGTTTGGCGGTCCATTGCCCCATTGCCTGTCACTAAGAGAGCCTTGTATGCCTACGCCCCACCTTGAAACCGTGAAAATGGATGAGCTGGACTGCTGGCGCATCCGCCACAACGGCGCCGAAGTGCTGGTGGCCCAACAAGGCGCGCACATCTTCAGCTACCAGCCCGCGGGCGCCAAGCCGGTGATCTGGCCCAACGACCAGGCCGTATTCAAGGCTGGCAAAGGTATCCGTACGGGTGTGCCGGTGTGCTGGCCGTGGTTTGGTGTATTTGACCGCAACCCGCAAAGCGTCAAGGCGATGCGCCAGAGTGATCAGCCGGCCGGCGCCCATGGTTTCGCGCGCACGGCCATCTGGACCTTGGCCGGCGTCGAAGACAATCGGGTTGAGCTGGTACTGCCGGCACCTGCTGGCGGCTTCCCGGATTGGCCGCATCAGGTCGATCTGAAAATGAGCATCCTGCTCGACGAGCAACTGCATATCCGCCTGACCAGCCACAACCGTGGCACCGACACCGTGACCATCAGCCAGGCGCTGCACAGCTACTTCGCAGTCAGCGACGTGCGCAAGGTGCAGGTCGAAGGCCTGGACGGATTGGACTATATCGATACCGCCGACGGCTGGGTGACCAAGCAACAGGCCGGCGCGCTGCACTTCGCTGCAGAGACCGATCGTATCTACCTCGATACTCCAGCCCAATTGAACATCGTCGATCAAGGCTGGCAACGCCGGATCCAGCTCACCAGCGAAGGGTCCAAATCGACCGTGATCTGGAACCCATGGACCGAACGGGCCAAGGCTTTCGATGATATGGCCGACGATGGCTGGCAGGGCATGCTGTGCATCGAGACGGCGAACGTGCTGGACGATGTGGTGGCATTGGCACCGGGCGCTAGTCACACCATGGGTGTGAGCATCGCCAGCCTGCCCCTGTAAACCCAATCGAATGTGGGAGCAGGCTTGCTCCCACAAGGGGATTTTTGGCGCCGGTTACAGGTCCGACTCCTGCACCACCCGCACCACCCCCGCATCCAGCGCATACGCTGCATCCGCCAGGTCGTTGTTGACCGTCTCCACCTTCAACGTGCCAGTGACCCACAACGGCGTGTAGATATCGTCCAGCTTCAAGCCTTTGGGATAGCGCACCAGCACCAGTTGATTGGGTGGCGGCGGCGGTACGTGGATACAGGCGCCCGGGTAAGGCACCAGGAAAAACAGGGTGCTGCGGCCCTTGGCATCGGTTTCCAATGGCACCGGATAACCGCCAAGACGGATGTGCTTGCCGTTCATGGCGGCCACGGTCTTGGTCGAATACATCACCGCCGGCAAGCCCTTGCTCTGTTTCAGGCCACCCTTTTCGGTAAAGGTGCCCAGGGCTTCTGGGGAGTTGTGGTCGATATCCGGCATTTGTTCGAGAGCCTTCTGGTCCGACTCGGGCATCAGTTCCAGCCAGTCGGTTTCCGTAAGCTCAGCGGCGTGGGCCAGGCTTGAACCCAGCAAAAGGACAGTCAACAGAAGGCGGCGCATGAAGGGGCTCGGCAAATAAGAACAGTGCCGGCATTCTAGCCCTCTGCGCCTGCGCAGCGCAGAGGGCTTGTCGCTAAATTACTTCTTTTTCAGCAGACCGTAGATCACCAGCAACACAATGGCACCCACCAGCGCGCCAATGAAACCTGCACCCTGACCTGCCTGGTAGATACCCAGGGCCTGACCGCCATAGGTCGCCGCCAGGGAGCCGGCGATTCCCAGCAGGATGGTCATGATCCAGCCCATGCTGTCGTCGCCTGGTTTCAGGAAACGCGCCAGCAGGCCGACGATCAAACCGATAAAGATGGTCCCAATGATACCCATGGCATTTCCCTCTGAATGAAAGTTAGCTGAAGCCTAGTCAGACTTTGGCGTCCTGCAATCAGAGGATGGCGGTCACCAATGGTTCCCGCCAGCCCGTGGGTTATTGCGCGGCGATCAGCGCCTGGACCTTGGCGATCTGCGCGTCGAGTGTCGCGCGGTCCTTGCAACGCAGGTTGGCGTGGCCGACCTTGCGCCCGGCCTTGAACGCCTTGCCGTAGTGATGCAGGTGGCAGTCATCAATCGCAATGACCTGCTCTACCGGCGGCACCACGCCAATGAAGTTGAGCATCGCGCTCTCGCCCACCTTGGCCGTGGAACCCAGTGGCAAGCCCGCTACCGCCCGCAGGTGGTTTTCGAACTGGCTGCACTCGGCGCCTTCGGTGGTCCAGTGCCCGGAGTTATGCACGCGCGGGGCAATTTCGTTGGCCTTGAGGCCACCGTCGACTTCAAAGAACTCGAATGCCATCACGCCGACATAATCCAGTTGCTTGAGCACTCGGCTGGAATAGTCTTCGGCCAGGGCCTGCAACGGGTGGTCGGTGCTGGCCACGGACAGCTTGAGGATGCCGCTGTCGTGGGTGTTGTGCACCAACGGGTAGAAGCGCGTTTCGCCATCACGGGCGCGCACGGCCACCAGCGAGACTTCGCCGGTGAACGGCACGAAGCCTTCCAGCAGGCAGGCGACACTGCCCAGTTCGGCGAACGTGCCGACCACATCGGCTTCGGTACGCAGGACTTTCTGGCCCTTGCCGTCATAACCCAGGGTGCGGGTTTTCAACACCGCCGGCAGGCCGATGCTGGCGACCGCCGCATCCAGGTCCGCCTGGGACTGGATGTCGGCGAAGGCCGGAGTCGGAATGCCCAGGTCCTTGAACATGCTCTTTTCGAACCAGCGGTCACGGGCGATGCGCAGCGCTTCAGCGCTCGGGTACACCGGGACGAATTGCGACAGAAACGCCACGGTTTCGGCTGGCACGCTTTCGAATTCGAAGGTCACCAGATCGACTTCATCGGCCAATTGGCGCAAGTGATCCGGGTCGCTGTAGTCCGCCCGCAGGTGTTCACCCAGGGCCGCCGCACAGGCGTCCGGCGCCGGATCAAGAAACGCGAAGTTCATCCCCAGCGGCGTACCCGCCAAGGCCAGCATGCGACCCAGTTGGCCGCCACCGATTACACCGATTTTCATCAATCAACAACCTCAGGCGATGCGTGGGTCTGGATTGTCCAGGACGCTGTCAGTCTGTTCGGCGCGGAATTTCTTCAGGGCCGCGTGGAACTGTGGATGCTTGGCGCCCAGGATACTGGCCGACAGCAATGCCGCGTTGATCGCGCCGGCCTTGCCAATCGCCAGGGTGGCCACCGGAATCCCGGCGGGCATCTGCACGATGGACAGCAGCGAATCCACGCCCGAGAGCATCGACGACTGCACCGGCACGCCGAGCACCGGCAAGTGGGTCTTGGCCGCACACATGCCCGGCAGGTGGGCTGCGCCACCGGCACCGGCGATAATCACCTCGATGCCACGGGATTCTGCTTCATCGGCATACTGGAACAGCAAGTCCGGCGTGCGGTGGGCGGAAACCACCTTCACTTCAAACGGAATGCCGAGTTTTTCCAGCATATCGGCGGTGTGGCTAAGGGTGGACCAATCGGACTTGGAGCCCATGATCACGCCAACCAATGCACTCATCGTCGTGCCTCTTCTCTCTGGGCGCCCGCAGGCGCGTCAAAAAACAACAAGCCACGCGGGAAATCCGGCGTGGCTTGTTGTACGAATTAAGGCCGGTTGGACCGGCCGAAGGCCGCGCAGTATACCGTAATAATGCAGATAAACAGCCCCTGTGCCGACCATCTGTCTTACGCTTCAAACCTGCGGTTTTATTGACTTTAGAGTCAGCGAAAACACCCCGAAATACTCTGGGAGCTGGCTTGCCTGCAATGTCGGCTGATACACCGCTATCGCAGCATAGGTATCTACACAACTCTCTATCTAGTGCTTATTGAGTTTGTGTGCAAATCCGTTGCTGCAGTAATGGCCACTTAGGGTTCCGCCCTTACGGCGGGTCACTTTCGAAGAGCGCGAAGCTGCCTTCCCCTGTGGGAGCGGGCTTGCCCGCGATGACGGTGTATCAGTCGATAAATCTATTGGCTGACCTGCCGCCATCGCAGGCAAGCCAGCGCCCACATTTGTTCTGTGCTGGGCTCAGCTATTCTGCGCCGCCCCACCTTCCAGCTTGCGCCACAGCAATCGCACGTTCGCCTTGCGCACCAACGCACAGCGATACAGGCGAATCTCCAGCGGCACATGCCACTGCGGCCCGCCACACACCACCAGCTCGCCCCGGGCCAGTTCGGCGCGCACGCTCAACTGTGGCACCCAGGCAATCCCCAACCCTTCCAGGGCCATGCTTTTCAGGCTGTCAGCCATGGCGGTTTCATACACCGTGGTAAAGCGCAGCGCGCGCTGGCGCAACAGCAGGTTCACCGAACGGCCGAGGAACGCCCCGGCGCTGTAGGCCAGCAGCGGCACACTGCCCTCGCCTTCCAGGTCGAACAACGGCTTGCCATCGGCATCGGCGGCGCACACCGGGAGCATTTCAGTGTTGCCCAAGTGCAGTGACGGGAAAATCTCCGGATCCATTTGCATGGCTGCGTCCGGATCGTAGAACGCCAGCATCAGGTCGCAGCCGCCTTCGCGCAGGGCATGCACCGCATCGCCGACGTTGGTGGCGACCAGGCGCGTGGCGATGTTCAGCCCTTCGTTGCGCAATTGCGCGATCCAGCGTGGGAAAAAACCCAGCGCCAGGGAGTGCGCTGCCGCCACTTGCATGACTTCGCCCTGGCCGCCTTCAAGGTGATGCAAATGCCGCAGCACCTCGCCCAGTTGCTCGACCACCGTGCGCGCCGTGACCAAAAACAACTGCCCCGCTGCCGTCAGCTCGACGGGCGTGCGCGAGCGGTTGACCAGGGTCAGCCCCAGGGCCGCCTCAAGGCTGCGGATGCGTCGACTGAAGGCCGGCTGGGTGACAAAGCGCCGCTCCGCCGCCTGGGAGAAGCTGCGCGTGGCCGCCAGGGCGCTAAAGTCTTCCAGCCATTTGCTTTCAAGGTTCATCTGATTCTCCAGGGCATGCACCATTTTGGCACACACGCCCGCCATGATAACCGGGTCACATCAACATTATGCCGTTTGTGCATAGGCCAGCGCTTAATAGCATTGGCCCAAAAATTTCCACAAGCCTAGCATTCACAGCGTTCCGGCCTAGCCCGGGTCCATATCGAGATGATTTCCGTCATGTCCTCTGCTGCATCATTCCGTACAGAAAAAGACCTGCTTGGCGTACTCGAAGTACCTGCCCAAGCGTACTACGGCATCCAGACCCTGCGAGCGGTGAACAACTTCCGTCTCTCCGGCGTTCCGATTTCGCATTACCCGAAATTGGTGGTCGGTCTGGCAATGGTCAAGCAAGCCGCCGCTGATGCCAACCGCGAGTTGGGCCAGCTCAGCGAAGCCAAGCACGCTGCCATCAGCGAAGCCTGTGCCCGCCTGATCCGCGGCGACTTCCACGAAGAGTTCGTGGTGGACATGATTCAAGGCGGCGCTGGCACTTCAACCAACATGAATGCCAACGAAGTCATCGCCAACATCGCGTTGGAGGCCATGGGCCACAACAAGGGCGAATACCAATACCTGCACCCCAACAACGACGTGAACATGGCGCAGTCGACCAACGACGCCTATCCGACCGCGATCCGCCTGGGTCTGCTGTTGGGCCATGACGCGCTGCTGGCCAGCCTCGACAGCCTGATCCAGGCGTTCGCCGCCAAAGGTGTCGAGTTCGGCCACGTCCTGAAAATGGGCCGCACCCAACTGCAAGACGCCGTGCCGATGACCCTCGGCCAGGAGTTCCGCGCCTTCGCCACGACCCTGGGTGAAGACCTGGCACGCCTCAAGACCCTGGCTCCGGAGCTGCTGACCGAAGTCAACCTGGGCGGCACCGCCATCGGTACCGGCATCAACGCCGACCCGCGTTACCAGGCCCTGGCCGTGCAACGCCTGGCCACCATCAGCGGCCAGCCGCTGGTACCGGCGGCCGACCTGATCGAAGCCACCTCCGACATGGGCGCGTTCGTGCTGTTCTCCGGCATGCTCAAGCGTACCGCGGTGAAGCTGTCGAAGATCTGCAACGACCTGCGCCTGCTGTCCAGCGGCCCACGTACCGGGATCAACGAAATCAACCTGCCAGCGCGTCAGCCAGGCAGCTCGATCATGCCCGGCAAGGTCAACCCGGTCATCCCGGAAGCCGTGAACCAGGTGGCCTTCCAGGTCATCGGTAACGACCTGGCCCTGACCATGGCGGCCGAAGGCGGCCAACTGCAACTGAACGTGATGGAGCCGCTGATCGCTTTCAAGATCTTCGACTCGATCCGCCTGCTGCAACGCGCCATGGACATGCTGCGCGAACACTGCATCGTCGGCATCACCGCCAACGAAGCACGCTGCCGCGAACTGGTGGAGCACTCCATCGGCCTGGTCACCGCGCTGAACCCGTACATCGGCTATGAAAACGCCACCCGCATCGCCCGTATCGCCCTTGAAAGCGGCCGTGGCGTGCTGGAACTGGTGCGCGAAGAAGGCTTGCTCGACGATGCCATGCTCGACGACATCCTGCGCCCGGAAAACATGATTGCCCCGCGTCTGGTGCCTTTGAAGGCCTGAACGCATGTAGCACCGCTCACCAGGTTGAGGGACTAGACACCTCTCACCCTTTTGAGGGCTTGAAGATTTCGATCTTCAGGCCCTTTTTTTTGCTTTTTTAACGCCTGCCCCCTGAGCGAGTTGGCTCGCTCCCACTCGCACCTATATAGAAGCGCGCAACTGCGTTTTATATATAAAACAAATAAGCCGTTTATTAACTTCCCCGCGTTACCTGAAAAAGCACCGATCTCTCGCAACTTCCCATTACATGCCCGAACAGTGTGCAAATTCGTGCCATATAAGAACCAACGTTTCATATATGAAACGTCAGGTTTTCAATCACTTAAACCCAAGTCACTCATATAAAAGGACATTTACTAAAAACCTATAGGAAATAAACCCCTGGCATTGTTCATGCACTAAACGGCGTATCACCTATAAAACAGACCAGAGTACCTTCCTGATGGCTGTGAAAGAGATGTACGCCGTGACGCCCCAATGGAATAACCAAGCTCTCAGGGAAGAGCTGGAGCCGACTGAAATTGAATTTCGCAATGTCGGTAAATGTTTCCCGGCCAAGGGTAAAGCGGACGCCCCCTTCGCCATTCGCGAGGTGAACTTCAAGATTCGCCGGGGTGAAGTGGTGTCGATCATCGGCCCTTCCGGTTGCGGCAAGAGCACCATCCTGAACATGGGCTCGGGTCTGTACCGCCCCAGCGAAGGTGAAGTGTTCGTCGGTGGCGAGCCGGTCACCGGGCCGGTGCCGCAGGTTGCGTTCATGCTGCAGAAGGACCTGCTGATGCCCTGGCGCAGCATCCGCCGCAACGTCGAACTGGGCCTGGAAATCCAGGGCGTGCCTGCCGCCACCCGGCAGAAGGTGGCCCTGGACCTGCTCGACCGCTGCCACCTCAATGGCTACGCCGATCACTACCCGTTCCAGCTCTCCGGTGGCATGCGCCAGCGCGCCGCCCTGGCCCGCACCCTGGCCATCGACCCGCAGGTGCTGTTCCTCGACGAGCCGTTCTCGGCCCTCGATGCCCAGACCAAGATGATCCTGCAACAGGACATGGCACGGATGCTCTTCGACGAGAAGAAAACCGCGCTGTTCATCACCCACGACCTGATCGAAGGCATCGCCATGTCCGACCGCTTGCTGGTCATGAGCGCCCGCCCCGGCACGATCATCGAAGAAATCAGCATCGACCTGCCGTTTCGCGACAACCCCCTGGAGCGCCGCAAGCTGCCGGAAATCGGCCCGCTGGTAGGCCGCCTGATGGAGTTGCTCCAGGTCGGCGCCGACACCGAACTGCACTGATCACCGCCCTTGCGGCCCCCAACCGATTCCGGAGTCCCCATGCTCAAGTCTCTGTTTCAACGTCTTTGCGCCCTCAGCCTGGGCCTCGGTGTGGCCTGTGCCGCCCAGGCGCAGCCGACCAAGGTCACCTACCTGCTGCCGGCGCCGCCCAACTCGCCCGCGTTCGCACCGTGGATCATCGCCAAGGAAAAGGGCTACTACACGGCCCAGGACCTGGACTTGACGTTCATCGCCGCCAAAGGTGGCGTGGATGTGGCCAAGCAGATCGGCGCCGGTAACGCGTTGATCGGCGGGGCCATCGGTGACACGCCTATCGTGGTGCGGGCCAATGGCATCCCGGTACGCGCCGTGGCGGTGCTGGGCGACGGCGGCGTGACGATGATCGCCACCAACGCCAAGGACAACATCAACCGCGTCAGCGACCTCAAGGGCAAGACCATGACGGTGATGTCGTACTCCGACACCACCTACTACGCCCTGCTCGCTTCGCTGCGCAAAGCCGGGCTGGGCAAGAACGACGTGAACATCCAGGCCGCCGGCCCCGCCGGCGTCTGGCAGTTGTTCTCCGCCAACAAGGCCCAGGCCATGGCCGGGGTGCCGGACTGGGTGATCAATGCCGAGGAAGCCGGGGTGCAGATCAAGTTGATCCCCCAGGACCAGATCTTCGAAAGCATGGCCCAGGCGATTCTCGCCTCCGACGACGCCATCAAGAACCAGCCCAAGCTCGTGCGTGGCGTGGTCCAGGGCACCCTGCAAGGCATGCGCGACATCATCCAGGACCCGCGCGCCGCTGCCGTGACCTTCGCCAAGGCGGTACCGGCGTATGCCGGCAAGGAGGACTCGCTGGAGAAGATCTTCAAGCTCTACGTCGAACACGTCTACGCCAAGCAGGCCGTGCTTGGGCACATCGATCCGCAGCACCTGGACAAGGTCCTGCAGTTCTATGTCAGCGAAGGCATCGTCACCCAGGCGACTCCGCTTGAAGACCTCTTCACCAACCAATTCGTCGACAGCCCGGTCGCCGCACAGTGAACCACCGGGACATTGAGGTACGTACACGATGAAAAACAATAACTCCGTGCTCGGTAGCGTCGCGCTGCTGATCCTGTTCCTGGTCCTCTGGCAATGGGGCCCCGGCCTGCTCGGCATGCCCGAGTTCGTCATGCCCAAACTCAGCCGCGTGGCCCAGGAAGGCCTGGTGATGTGGCAGACCGGCGGCCTGCTGCAACACACCCTGATCACCGCGCTGGAGATCGTTGTCGGCTTCGCCCTCGGCGCCCTGCTGGGGGTGGTGATCGGTGTCTCGCTGGGCCTGTCGCCGGCTGCCGAGGCCATGTTGTCGCCGTACATCCTGGCCTTGCAGATCGCGCCGAAAGTCGCCTTCGCGCCGCTGTTCGTGATGTGGCTGGGCTACACCATCTACCCGAAGATTCTGATCGCGATCCTGATCGTGTTTTTCCCGGTGATGATCAACGTGCTCTCGGCGATCCGCACCGTCGACCCGGACATGATCAACCTGGTGCGCACCATGAACGCCAACCGCTGGCAGATCTTCCGCCTGGTGGAGTTCCCCTCGGCCATGGCCGCACTGTTTTCCGGCCTGCGCATTGCCTCGACCCTGGCCGTGATCGGCGTCACCGTCGGTGAACTGGTCGGCGGCAACCAGGGCCTGGGCTTTTTGCTGGTGGACGCCGAGGGCCAGGGCAATACCGCCGGGGTGTTCGTCGCCATTGTCGCGCTGACCCTGATTGGGGTGATCGCCTACGGCGCAGTGGTGTGGGCGGAAAAACGCGTCCTGCACTACATGCCCAAAGCCATGTTGAGCACCCAATGATGAGCCGCCATGACCTTTTGCTTGCAGGCCGTCGCGTGCTGGTCACCGGTGGCGCCCGTGGCCTGGGCTATGCCTTTGCCCAGGCCATCGGCCAGGCCGGTGCCCGAGTGGTGATTGCCGATGTGCTGCACGAACGTGTGCAGCAGGCCGCCTGTGAATTGCGGGCGCTGGGCCTGGATGTGCAGGCCGTCACCGTCGACCTGGCCCAACCCGCGTCGATCCAGGCCTGTGTCGACGCGACGATCAGCCTGCTGGGCGGCCTCGATGGCTTGGTGAACAACGCCTCGATCACCAACTCCGGCGGCAAGGGCTGCGAAGCATTGAGCATCGACACCTGGGACCAGGTGATGCAGGTCAACGTGCGCGGCACCTGGCTGATGACCACCGCCTGCCTGCCGGCCCTGCGCGCCAGCGGCCAGGGCGCCATCGTCAACCTGGCCTCGGACACCCCACTGTGGGGCGCGCCGAACCTGTTGGCCTATGTCGCCAGCAAGGGCGCGATCATCGCCATGACCCGCAGCCTGGCGCGGGAGCTGGGCAGCGACAACATCACCGTCAACGCCATCGCCCCCGGCCTGGTGCTGGTGGAAGCCACCGCCTACGTGCCCGAGGCGCGCCACCGTTTGTACAACGACCAACGGGCCCTGCAACGCCCGCAATTGCCCGAAGACGTCAGCGGCGCCGTGCTGTTCGCGCTGTCCGACCTTGCCCGCTTTATCACTGGACAAACCCTGCCGGTCAACGGCGGGTTCGTCATGCCTTGATCTGGAGACTGTCATGACTGATCTATCTGCCCAAAACGACACCCCGAAAAGCTGGGACCGCCCTGCCGGCGCCAGCCTGGAAAGCTGGATGAGCACGCGCATCGCCCGTTACGAGACGCGCAAGTACGACTGGGATGCCCTGAAGTTCCAGGCTGACTACGACCCCAAGTTCCGCCGCGCGCAAATGCGCTACATCGGCACCGGCGGCACTGGCATCAGCACCGACATGAACACCATCCCGTCGGAGCACTTCACCTTTTCCACCATGGTCATCCCGGCCGGCCATGAAGGCCCGCCGCACCTGCACATTGACGTCGAAGAAGTGTTCTTCGTGCTGCGCGGCAAACTCAAGGTGGTGCTGGAAAAGGACGGCGAGCGCTTCGAGACCATCCTCACCGACCGCGACGTGATTTCCGTGCCGCCCGGCGTATACCGCGAAGAAATCAACATCGGCGATGAAGACGCGCTGATGTGCGTGATGCTCGGCGCGAAAAAACCGATCACCCCGACCTATCCGCCAGAGCACCCTCTGGCCTCGATCAAGCGCGGGTAAGCCCATGTTGCCAGGACTCACGCACGCCGCGCCGACGGCCGACCTGCAAGCCCAACTGCAGCGCGATTTCCCCCAGCAACGGGTCGCGTCAGCAGGTGGTCAGCAGGCCCTGCGGGTATGCGGCACGGGACCGGCAGTGGTGTTGCTGCACGGCATCGGCTCGGGCGCGGCGTCCTGGCTGCAGGTGGCACAACATCTGGCGGCCCAGGCGCGGGTCATCGCCTGGGACGCGCCCGGCTATGGCGACTCCAGCCCCCTGGAGTCGCAAGTACCCAAGGCCGAGCAATACGCCGCGCGCCTGGTGCAGATGCTCGATGCGCTGGAGGTGGACGAGTGCGTACTGGTCGGCCATTCCCTGGGCGCACTGACCGCCCTGGCCTTGGCCCGCAGTGCCCAGGCCAGACGCGTGAGCCGCCTGGTACTGATCAGCCCCGCTCGTGGCTATGGCGCGCCCGAGCGCAACGCGCAGCGCCAGCAAGTGCGCCAGCAACGCCTGGACAACCTGCAACGCCTGGGCATCGCCGGGCTGGCCGAGCAGCGCAGCGCCCACATGCTCTCGCCCAGTGCCCAGCCCCAAGCGTTGGCCTGGGTGCACTGGAACATGGCCCGCCTGAACCCGCTGGGCTATCGCCAGGCCATCGAACTGCTGTGCGGCGACGACTTGCTGCGCCACGGCCAACCTGCAATGCCCTGCGAGGTGCATTGCGGCGAAGCCGACAGCATCACCCCACCCGACACCTGCCTGGGCGTGGCCAAGGCCCTGGGTGCCAGCTTCAACCTGATCGCCGACGCAGGCCATGCCAGCCCCATCGAACAACCGCTGGTGGTTGCCGGTCGCCTGGCCTACGCCCTCAAACAATCCCTGACAGGTAGAACCCTATGAACGACTCAGATCTGCTGAAGGATGCTCAGGACAAATACATCGTGCCGGGCCTGGAGCGCGGCTTGTTGCTGCTCTGCGAGTTCAGCCGGCGCAACCGTACCCTGACCGCGCCGGAACTGGCGCGGCGCCTGGCGCTGCCGCGCTCGACGATTTTCCGCTTGCTGACCACCCTGGAAACCATGGGCTTCGTCACCCGCAGCGGCAACGAATACCGCCTGGGCATGTCGGTGCTGCGCCTGGGCTTCGAGTACCTGGCGTCGCTGGAGCTGACCGAACTCGGCCAGCCACTGCTGGCCCGTTTGTGCGACCGGGTTAACTACCCGAGCAACCTGGTGGTGCGCGACGGGCGTTCCATCGTGTACGTGGCCAAGGTGTCGCCGCCTTCGGTGTTCTCCAACGCGGTCAACGTCGGCACCCGCCTGCCGGCCCATGCCACGGTGCTGGGGCGCATCCTCCTCGAAGACCTGTCACTGGCCGAACTGCGCGAGCTGTACCCCGAGGAGCACCTGGAACAGCACTCCCACTGCACCCCGAAAACCGTGATGGAGCTGTTCGACATGCTCCAGGCCGACCGCCAGCGCGGCTTTGTCAGCGGCGAAGGGTTCTTTGAATCGGCGATTTCCACAGTGGCCGCGCCCGTGCGCGACCAGAGCGGCGACATCGTGGCCGCCCTCGGCGTGACCATCCCGACCACGCAGATCGGTCATGTGAATTTTGAAGAGCTGCTGAACCAAGTGCGGCGCAGCGCCGACGAGCTGTCGCGCCTGCTCAACTACAACGGCGGCGCCCACAGCGGGCAGCCCCGCGTCACTGCCTTGATGAGAGATTGAGATGAGCCTTTATTCATTGCAGGGCCGCACCGCAATCGTCACCGGAGGCTCCTCGGGCATAGGCCTGGCATGCGTCGAACTGCTGCTGGAAGCCGGTGCGGCCGTTGCGTTTTGCGGCCGCGATGCGGAACGCCTGCGCCGTGCCGAAAGCGACCTGCGCCAACGTTTCCCGCAAGGCCAACTGCTGGCCCAGGTGTGCGATGTGCTCGATGGCGAATCGGTCAACGCCTTTGCCAGCGCCAGCCAGGCCGCGCTGGGCGCCGCCAGCGTGCTGATCAACAACGCCGGGCAAGGCCGGGTCTCGACCTTTGCCGACACCACCGACAGCGCCTGGACCGAAGAGCTGCACCTGAAGTTTTTTTCGGTGATCAACCCGGTCCGCGCCTTCACGCCGCAGCTGCAAAGCCAGGCCGACGCCGCGATTGTCTGCGTCAACTCGCTGCTGGCCAGCCAGCCGGAACCGCACATGGTCGCCACCTCCGCCGCCCGCGCCGGGATCAAGAACCTGGTGCGCTCGATGGCCACCGAGTTCGCCCCGCAAGGCATCCGCGTCAACGGCATCCTGATTGGCCTGGTGGAGTCCGGGCAATGGCGCCGCCGCTTCGAGGCGCGTGAAGAACGCGACCTCGACTGGGCGCAATGGACCGCCCGCCTGGCCCAACAAAAACATATTCCCCTGGGGCGCCTGGGCCTGCCGATTGAAGCGGCCCGCGCGATCCTGTTTCTGGCCTCGCCTCTGTCGGCTTACACCACAGGCAGCCATATCGATGTCTCTGGAGGCCTGTCCCGCCATGCGTAATGAAAACACTGTCACCGTGGGCGCTGCCATCACCGCCTTTCTCGAACAATGCGACGTCAAGGCCGCGTTTGGCGTGATCTCGATCCACAACATGCCGATCCTCGATGCCTTCGCCGTGCGCGGCAATATCCGCTTTGTCATGGCCCGGGGTGAAGCCGGCGCCGCCAACATGGCCGACGCCTATGCCCGCACCACCGGTGGCCTGGGTGTGTGCCTGACCTCCACCGGCACTGCCGCCGGCAATGCGGCTGGGGCCATGGTTGAAGCGCAGACTGCCGGCACCCCGGTGCTGCACATCACCGGGCAGATCGAGACGCCGTACCTGGACCAGGAACTGGCGTATATCCACGAAGCCCGCGACCAGTTGAACATGCTCAAGGCCGTGTCCAAGGCCGCCTTCCGCGTGCGCAGCGTCGAGACCGCCATCAGCACCCTGAAGCTCGCGGTGCAGACCGCCCTCACCGCGCCCACCGGCCCGGTCAGCGTCGAGATCCCGATCGACATCCAGTCGGCCTTTATCCCAATGCCCACCGACCTGTCGCCACTGCCGATCCCGGTCGCTGTGCCGGCACCGGAAGCCCTCGACCTGGTGGCCGCGCGCCTGGCCAGTGCCAAACGCCCGATGCTCTGGCTCGGTGGCGGCGCACGGCATGCCGGGGCGCAGGTCAAGCGCCTGCTGGCGATGGGCGTGGGGGTGATCACCTCGACCCAGGGTCGCGGCGTGGTTAACGAAGACGACGAACGTTGCCTGGGGGCCTTTTCGCAGAACAAGCGGGTCGAGCAGTTCCTGCAAACCTGCGATGCACTGCTGATCGCCGGGTCGCGCCTGCGCAGCAATGAGACCTTCAAGTACGCGCTCAAGCTGCCGCAGAACACGCTGCGCATCGACGCCAACCCGGCCATCGAAGGCCGCAGCTATGCCAGCGAACTGTTTATCTGTGGCGACGCGGCCCTGGCCCTGGAAGGGTTGGCTGACCGCCTGGAAGGCCGCCTGCACACCGACCCGCAGTTCCTCGCCGAACTCAAGGCCGTGCGTGAACAGTCGCGCAGCCAACTGGTCGCGGACCTGGGCCCGTACTCGGCGATGGTCGAGCAATTGCAGGCCAGCACCGGGCGCAACTTCTCCTGGGTGCGCGATGTGACCCTGTCCAACAGCATCTGGGGCAACCGCCTGCTCAACCTGTACCACCCGCGCGCCGGGGTTCACGCCTTGGGCGGCGGTATTGGCCAGGGCCTGGCGATGGGCATCGGTGCCGCGGTGGCAGCCGCTGAAACCGCGCCCGAGCGCAAGGTGTTTGCCCTGGCGGGCGATGGCGGTTTCATCCTCAACCTGGGTGAGCTGGCGACCCTGGTCCAGGAGCGCGCCAACCTGGTGATTCTGCTGATGAACGACCAGCGCTACGGGGTGATCCGCAATATCCAGGACGCGGTCTACGGCAGCCGGCATTGCTATGTCGACCTGCACACCCCGGACTACACCAAGCTCGCCGAATCCATGGGCCTGCGCCATGGCCTGGTCACTGACCTCAAGGATTTCGGCAAGGTGGTCGACAGCGCCTTGAGCCAGCCCGGCCCGTTCCTGCTGGAAGTGGACATGCTCAGCGTGGGCAACTTCGCCACCCAGTTCGCCGGCCCGCCCAACAGCGAAACCAAAGCCCAGAAGGCCACCGCCTGAGGATCGTCGCATGTTGCATATCACCATGATCGGCTGCGGCGCCATTGGCGTCGGCGTGCTGGAGCTGCTGGAGAACGATCCGCAGTTGTGCGTGGATTACGTCATCGCTTCCGAGGGCTCCGAAGCCCTGGTGCGCCAGCGCCTGGCCAGTTTCAAACAACCGCCGCAGGTGCTGACCGCCTTGCCGGCCGATACGTGCCCGGATTTGCTGGTGGAGTGCGCCGGCCACCGCGCCATCGAAGAGCATGTGCTGCCGGCCCTGGAGCGTGGGATTGCCTGCCTGATTGTGTCGGTCGGCGCCTTGTCCGAAGTGGGCCTGGTGGAACGCCTGGAGGCCGCCGCCGAGCGCGGCAAGACCCGCATCGAGCTGCTGCCCGGGGCAATTGGCGGTATTGATGCGTTGTCGGCGGCCAAGGTCGGCGGCCTGGACTCGGTCAACTACACCGGGCGCAAGCCAGCCCGCGCCTGGAAGAACACTCCCGGCGAGCAGGCTTGCGACCTGGACAGCATCCGCGAAGCCACGGTGATCTTCCAGGGCAGTGCCCGTGAGGCCGCGCGGCTGTACCCGAAAAACGCCAACGTTGCGGCCACCCTGTCCCTGGCCGGGCTGGGCCTGGATCGCACCCACGTCACGCTGATCGCCGACCCCCACAGCGACGAAAACGTCCACCACTTCGAAGCCCGTGGCGCCTTTGGCCGTTTCGAGTTGAGCCTGCGCGGCAAGCCGCTTTTGGCCAACCCCAAGACCTCGGCGCTGACCGTGTACAGCGTGGTCCGTGCCTTGGGCAACCACGCCCATGCCATCTCAATTTAGGAGCCCGTCGATGACCCTCGAACAGACTTTACCGATCTGCATCGCCGGCCACTGGCGCCTGGGCCGTGGCGAGCGCTACGCCAGCCGCTACCCGGCCACTGGCGAGGCCGTGGCCTGGCTTAACGCTGCCGATTTGCAGGATGTGGAAGACGCCATCCAGGGCGCGCACCAGGCCTTCCTGCACAGCGGCTGGGCCCACCGCAAACCCCATGAGCGGGCCGGTGTGCTGTACCGCATCGCCGAGCTGATCCGCCTGCACAGTGAGGAACTGGCGCAGCTGCAACGCCAGGACAACGGCAAGCCGATCAATGAAACCCGTGCGCTGGTGGCCAGTGCGGCCGGCACTTTCCAGTTCTTCGCCGCCGCCTGCGAAACCCTGGAAGAAACCATCACCCCGTCGCGCGGTGATTTCGTCAGCATGAGCGTGTATGAGCCGATGGGCGTGGTCGCCGCGATCACCCCGTGGAACTCACCGATTGCCAGCGAGGCGCAGAAGGTCGCGCCAGCCCTGGCGGCGGGCAATGCGGTGGTGATCAAACCGGCGGAAATCACCCCGCTGCTGGCCCTGCGCCTGGCCAGTCTGTGCGAAGAGGCCGGCCTGCCCAAGGGCCTGATCAGCGTGCTGCCCGGCAAGGGCTCGCTGCTGGGCGACGCCCTGACCCGCCACCCGCTGGTCAAGCGCGTGTCGTTCACCGGCGGCACCCGCACTGGCAAGCACATCGCCCATATCGCCGCCGACAAGATGATGCCGGTGTCTTTGGAGCTGGGCGGCAAGTCGCCGACCATCGTCCTTGATGACGCCGACCTCGACCACGCGGTGGCGGGCGTGCTCTACGGCATTTTCAGCTCCTCGGGCGAGGCCTGTATTGCCGGCTCGCGGCTGTTTGTCGCGCGCGCCCTGTACGAGCCCTTTATGCAACGCCTGGTAGCCGCCGCCGCGAACCTGCGCATGGGCGACCCGGCCGACGAAAACACGCAGATGGGCCCGCTGATCAGTGCCGGCCATCGTGAATCGGTGGAACGTTACGTCGCCCTTGGCCTGGCCGAAGGCGGGCGCCTGCGCCTGGGCGGGCAGCGCCCCAGCGGTGGCCTGTATGACCAGGGCTACTTCTACCCGCCGACCATCCTTGAGGGCCTGCACAACCAACAACAGGTATGCCAGGAAGAAATCTTCGGCCCGGTGCTGGTGGCCATGCCCTTCGACGACGAAGAGCAATTGCTGGAGCAGGCCAACGACAGCCTGTACGCCCTCGCGGCAGGCATCTGGACCCGCGACTACAAGCGCGCCTGGGCCCTGGGCCGGCGCTTGCAGGCCGGCACCGTGTGGATCAACACCTACAAACAGTTCTCGATTTCCACACCGTTCGGCGGTTGGCGCGACAGCGGCCTGGGCCGCGAAAAAGGCCGCCTGGGGATCCTGCAATACATGGAACAGAAGAGCCTCTACTGGGGCATGAACCAACAGCCACTGGCCTGGGCCGGTGTGCCACACGAGGTAGCGTGATGAGCGTTTTAGGTATTGATGAAGTCACCTATGGCGTCGAGGACCTCGACACCTGCGTGCGTTTTTTCAGCGACTGGGGCCTGACCCAGGTCAGCACGCAACCCGATGAGGTGATCTTCGAGACCCTCAATGGCTGCCGCGTAGTGCTCGCCGACCTGAACAAACCCGGCCTGCCGCCCGCCATCGAGGCCGGCTCCACCGTGCGCGAAGTGGTGTGGGGCGTGGCCGACGCGACGGACCTTGCGCTGTACGCCGAACGCATCGCCAACGACCCGGGGTTTATCGAGGGCAACGGGCGCATCGGCTGCACCGACCCCAACGGCCTAGCGATCCGCCTGCAAGTCACGCGTAAGCGCGAGCTGGAGATTGAGTGCAGCGGCCACAACACCTGGCAGACCAAGGGCCGGATCAACAAGGCGGCGCCGATCTACGAGCGCGCCACGCCGATTGAAGTCGGTCACGTGGTGTTTTTCGTCAAGGACGTGAACGCCTGCGAAGCCTTCTACCACGAGCGTTTCGGCTTCCAGGCCTCGGACCGCTATCCGGATCGCGGGGCCTTTTTGCGCACCGCCGAGGAAGGTGGCCACCACGACCTGTTCATGCTGCAACTGCCGGCGCCACGGGCGGGACTGAACCATGTGGCCTTTACCGTGCGCGATGTGCACGAGGTGTTTGGCGGTGGCATGCACGTGTCCCGCAGCGGCTGGCCGACCGAGATCGGCCCTGGGCGTCACCCGGTGTCTTCGGCGTTTTTCTGGTACTTCAAGAACCCGGCCGGCGCGCTGGTGGAGTACTACGCCGACGAAGACCAACTGACCGGCGAATGGCAGCCACGCACCTTTGAGCCGGGGCCCACGGTGTTCGCCGAATGGGCGATTGCCGGCGGTATCGACGGCAATACCCGGCGCCAACAACACGTCGAGGCGCCGCAAGGCAAGTTCCTCACCGACAAACCCAAATCCTGAGCAGGAGTCGCCCATGCCTTCCCTGAATATTGCTATCGCCGGTGCCGGTATCGGCGGCCTGACCGCCGCCATCGCCCTGCACCGCGCCGGTCACCAGGTCACCGTGTTTGAACAGTCCAAGGCCTTTTTGCGGGTCGGCGCCGACATCAACCTCACCCCCAACGCGGTACGTGCGCTGGATGGCCTGGGGATTGGCGCCGCCGTGCGCATCCCGGCCGCCCGGCCGACCCATCGCATCAGCCGGATGTGGGACAGCGGCGAAGAGACTTCACGCCTGGAAATGTCCGACGCCGCCGAGCAGAAGTACGGCGCCCCGCAACTGACCATCCACCGCGCCGACCTGCTGGCGGCCCTGGCCGAAGTGTTCCCGCTGGAGCAGGTGAAGTTCGCCAAACGCGCCGAGCGGGTTGAGCACACTGACGACGGCATCTGCCTGCACTTCAAGGACGGCAGCCAGCACCGCTGCGATGTGCTGATCGGCGCCGACGGCATCCACTCGGTGGTGCGCAACGCGCTGTTTGGCGAAGAGCACCCGCGCTTTACCGGGGTGGTGGCGTACCGCGCGGTGGTGCCGGCCGAGTTGGTGGCCCATGTGCCGAATATCCAGGCCTTTACCAAGTGGTGGGGCCCCAACCCGCAGAGCCAGATCGTTACGTTCCCGCTCAACCAGGGCAAAGATATTTTTATCTTCGCCACCACCGCCCAGGACAGCTGGCACGAAGAATCGTGGACCAGCGCTGGCGATGCCGACGAGCTGCGCAGCCACTATCAGGCGTTCCACCCCGACGCCCGCGCCCTGCTGGATGCGTGCAGCGATGTGCTCAAGACCGCGCTGTATGAGCGCGACCCGCTGCCGTTCTGGTCCAAGGGCCCGATCACCCTGCTGGGCGACGCCTGCCACCCGATGATGCCGTTCATGGCCCAGGGTGCCGGCCAGGCCATCGAGGATGCGGTGGTGCTCGCCCGTTACCTGCAAGACCTCGACAGCCCGTCCCAGGTCGCCACGGCCTTGCAGGGCTATCAGCAGGCGCGCCTGGAACGCACCAGCCAGATCCAGATCGGCTCGCGGGGCAACCAGTGGCTCAAGGACGGCGGCAACGCCGATTGGGTCTATGGCTACGACGCCTGGACCATCCCCACCCAAAGCGCGGCCTGAACATGAGCGACAGCTTGCTGGTGACCGTGCTGCTCAAGCACGACCAATCGAAGAACCTGGAAGACATTCAGCGGCATATGAAGCAGCAGGATTGGTGGGAGCGTTTTCCACCGCAGGGCGTGGAGTTGGTGAGCTGGACCGTGGCCATGGGCCTGGGCCAGATCGTCACCCTGCGCTTGCCGCCGAGCCTGCTGCCAGCCCTTAACGTCGAGCTTGAGCGCTCGGCGTGGGGCGTGTTCAGCACTGAAGTTTTCCCGACATACGACTTTATCCCCGTGCGCGAAACCATCCGCGAACGGGTACGCAACGGAGGTCAATGACATGAGCACTACCGAACGCTTCCTCGAGCCCCATCAGGCGCGCAAACGGCCCAATACCCAGTTTGAAGAGCTGCTGGGCGACTCCATCGAACGCGCCTTCGGCAACGGCGTGACCGAGCTGCCGGCGCTGCTCGCCCACCTCAACCTGGCCGGCCCGCCCTGCCCGCTGACCAGCGGCGAGTGGACGGCAGATGCCTATCAAACCCTGATGGCCCGGCTGGGCGAATGACCCGGCAGAAGGAATAGAACAATGACTATGCAATTGACCGTCGACCCTGTTGAAAACCATCTGGCCAATGGCCTCAAAGACCTCTGGTTCCCGGTGTTGCCTTCGGACCTGTTGGGGGAGAAGCCGGTGTCGGTGCGCCGCCTCGGCTACAAGATCGCTCTGTGGCGCGACAACGATGGCCGCGTACACGCCCTCGAAGACCATTGCCCCCATCGCGGCGCGCCGCTGTCCCAGGGCCCGGTGCTGGGTGATCGCCTGCAATGCCCGTATCACGGCGTCGAAGTGCGCTGTGACGGCACCGTGACCAAGGTGCCCGGCAGCCCCGGCTGCAAACTCGAAGGCAGCCGCCCGACCCGCATGTTCCATACCCGCGAAGCGGCAGGCGCGATCTTTTTGTTCAATGCCACCGACGCGCATTTAGAGACCCCGCCGGAACTGGTGCTGCCCGAGCAACTGACCTCGCCGGAGTGGAGCAGCTTCGTCTGCTACACCGAGTGGAAAGGCGACTACCGCTACGTGATCGACAACGTCATGGACCCGATGCACGGCACCTACCTGCACAAGATGTCGCACTCGATGAGTGAAGGCGAAGCCACCGCCAAGTTCGTCACCCGCGACACCGACAACGGGTTCTTCTTCGAGAAGGAAGGCCAGCGCGGGGTGAACTTCGACTGGACCGAGTTCATGGACAACGGCTGCCATTGGCTGCGCCTGGAAATCCCCTACCCGAAAACCGGCGGCCCGGGCGGCAACTTCACCATTATCGGCAGCTACACGCCGAGCAGCCGCGCGCTCTCGGCGGTGTTCCACTGGCGCTGCCGACCGCTGACCGGCTGGCAGCGCGACACCTGGCGCTTCCTTTACAAGAACCGCCTGGAAGCGCGGCACTGGGCCGTGCTGGAGCAGGATCGGGTGCTGCTGGAATTCATGGAGCCGGACGCCAACCAGCGCGAAAACCTCTACCAGCACGACCTGGGCGTGGTCCGCATGCGCCGTTACCTGAAAAACGCGGCCAAGGCCCAGCTTGAACTGATCGACGCGAAGCAACTGCCATGAACGCGGTCGTGGTGGCGCCCGCCGGGGCCAGTTGGTCGAATGCGCTGCTGATCGGCCGCGAAGTGGTGATGTCGGGGATGACCGCGCACCCCGCCAGCCGCGAGGCCCCCCTGGATTGCTACGCCCAGACCCTGGTGGTGCTGGGCAAGATCCAGGCGCTGGTGACGGCGGCCGGCGGACACGTGGGCAATATCTACCGGCTGACGGTGTACCTCACTGATATCGCCGACAAAGACCAAGTGGGCCGCGCCCGACGGGATTTTTTCGCCGGGCAGGCCGTGTTTCCCACGTCCACCCTGGTGGCCGTCAGCGCGCTGGTGTTTCCTGAACTACGGGTCGAGATCGAGGCCAGTGCCCGGCTCGATGTCGACCTGCGTACCGTCACAGAGGTGAATGATGTCTAAGCCCTCCCTGCTCAATGCCCGCGTGCATACCCTGCGCTATGAAGCCGAAGGCATCATCAGCGTGGAGTTTCGGCCGTTGGGCGATACCGTGTTCCCGCCGTTCGAGGCCGGCTCGCACATCGACCTGCACCTGGCCAACGGCCTGGTGCGCAGCTACTCGCTGCTCAACTCCCCCAGCGACCAGGGGCGCTACACCGTGGGCATCCTGCGTGACCGCAACAGCCGCGGCGGCTCGGAATATGTGCACAGCCAACTGCGGGTCGGCATGCCGCTGTCGATCTCGGCGCCGCGCAACAACTTCGCGCTGGACCTGAGCGCCAGCCACAGTGTGCTGGTGGCCGGTGGCATCGGCATTACCCCGATCTACTGCATGTTCCGCCAGTTGCTGGCCCAGGGAAAATCCGCCGAGCTGATCTATTGCGCGCGCTCGCGCCAGGAAGCGGCATTGGTGGAAGCCTTGAACGGCCTGGATGCGCGGGTGGTGTACCACTTCAACGACGAGAAAGGCGTGCCGCCGGACCTCGCCGCCTACCTCGCTGGCCAGCCGGCAGATACGCACTTCTACTGCTGCGGGCCGACGCCGATGCTGGATGCGTTCGAGGGCACCTGTGAGCGCCTGGGTTATCCCCATGCCCATATCGAGCGCTTTACCGCCGCCGAACTGCCGCCCAGCGAAGATGCCCAGAGCCGCTATAGCGTGGAGCTGAAAAAGTCCGGCAAGACGCTGTCGGTGGAGCCCGGTTTGAGTTTGCTGGATGTGCTGCTTGAAGCCGGTTGCGACATTGACCACAGCTGCCGCGAGGGGGTGTGCGGCTCCTGTGAAACGCGGGTGGTGGAAGGCGAGATCGACCACCGCGACGGGGTACTGACCAAGGCCGAGCGTGCGGCGAACACGTCGATGATGGTGTGCGTTTCGGGCTGCAAGAGCCGGCGCTTGGTGCTGGACCTTTAGTCTGCATAGGCTCGGTGGTGGGGCTGTTGTGGCGAGGGGGCTTGTCCCCTCGCCACAATGTCAGGCAGACCATCTATCGAGTAAATAAGTAGGCAACTTATTATTCACCCGTAAAACACAAAATTGCCCGTTTCATTGGCAGCGTGCAATAAAGACGCACCTATCACGAGCAACTTTGTTACCGCACTTACAGGTTGTTTCATGGGTTATACAAAGCGCTTTGTTTCCCATATAAACAATTGTTTTCAAGCAGGTTTTTGTAAATCCCCAGTAAATACGCCGCCTGGCACACTTCCTGCTCTACTCCTGTGCATTCACTGATTAAACGGCGTTTCGCCGATAAAACAATAATAACCAACACTTAAACCCGGTAAGACCCGCTCCCTCCTTAGTTGCCTTTAAAGGCAAGCGGACGAGTGTTGCCGATTACCCGGTAGAGAGGTCTCTATGAAGCGTGTCTTGTGTGCAGGATTGATGTTTGCCAGTTTCAGCAGTTTCGCCGCAGAACCCATCCCTTCCGAACCGGTGCGGGCCAACGCCGCCAATAAACCTTTCCCGCATATTGCCTGGCGCAGTGAGGCCGGCGACGCCAGCCTGGATATCGGCGGTGCGTTGCGTACCAACTATCGCGACGAGCATTGGGACACCACCGAGAACAATGGCCGCTTCCTCTTCGACACGTTCCGCCTGGACGTGCAGGCCACCTACAAGAGCCTCTATAGCGATATCGGCTACTGGTTCCAGGACGACGGCAAGCGCTCCATCGACCGTGGTTTCGTCGGCTATCGGCTCAATGCCAACTCCAACGTGCAACTGGGAGCGCCGTTCAAGCCGTTTGGCCTGGAGCCGTATCCGCAATTTGGCTGGAGCTACCACCTGCCGTTTTTCATGGGCTATGCCTCAAGTGCCGGCACCGGCCTCAAGTACAGCTACAAGGACCAGGACTGGGACGTGCAGCTTGGCTTCTTCCCGCGCATGTTGCCCAGCGACCTTCGCTACTCGCCTGAAGTCGGGCGTTACGCCGACCTGAAGGACAATGCGATTGCCGCGATCCAATCGCGCCAGGACAACGAGAAGCGCAACCAACTCAACGCCCGCGTAGCACGGACCTTCAACAGCAATGGCTGGAAAACCGAGATCGGCGCCTCGCTGGCCACCGCCCAGCTGTACAACGCCACCACCCGGGACGACGGCGACTACTGGGCCGCCGGTGTACACGCCATCATCAACAAGGGGCTGTGGACCGTTACCAGCCAGGCCATCCGCTACGAATACGACCCTGAAAACCCCACCGGCGTCAGCAAGGACTCGGTGCTGATGGGCGGCAACGGCCTGACCCCCGCGTACCTGATCGCGTCCAAGGCCACCCTCGCCTCGATCAACCTCGGCTATGACGTCTACACGCCGACGCTGGGGCAGTTGAAGAAGGTCAAGTTGTACACCGACTACAGCCGGATGATGAAAGACAAGAGCGCCTGGGATGATTCGCAGATGTTCACCGTGGGCGCGCAGTTCCTGGCGATGCCGGTGATGGCCTGGGTCGACTTTACCTGGGCGCGCAACGCCAACCCCTATGGCGGGGCCGAGAATGGCAGCGGCTTTACCAATACCAGCTCGGTGGGCAGCAACGAGTGGTATTACCGCACCAACGTGAATATTGGTTACTACTTCTAACCAGGCAACAAAAATCAAAGGTGGGAGCTGTTGAGCTTTGGCGAGGTTGCGATAGGCATGAGTCTCTACATAACTCTTTTCTCTGGTGCTTCTTGGGTTTGTGTACATATCCGTTGCTGGGGTTACGGCGGCTATTGGTTCCGCTCTTACAGCGGGTCACTTTTGGAAAAGAGCCCGGAGTGCCGGCCCAGCCAAAAGTAACCAAAAGGGCTCTTGCCCCACCACTCGGTGCCTCGCCTAGGCTCGGCATGCCCGCAGTCAGGCATTGCTCCGTGGGCCCGCCGCGATCGGCCATCCATGGCCGTGTCGCGGCTACCTCGGCATCCTGCCGGGGTGCCCACTGCGCAATACCTGCCTGCGGCCATCGTGGTTTAACGGGGCGCCTGAGATCAAGATCAAAAGCCAGATCAAAAGCAGAGCCACAGCAACAGCAAAGCCAGAGCGCGAAGCTGCATTCCCTGTGGGAGCTGGCTTGCCTGCTCCCACAGGTATACGCGCACGCCTCGAAGATCAGGTCGGCTGTCAGGCCGCCTCGCTTTGCTTTTGATCTGAGGCGCCCCGTTAAACCACGCTGGCCGTCATCCGATATTGATTTGGGGGGTAAACCGGCAGGACGCCGGGTTAGCCGCGCTGGGCCATGGATGGCCCATCGCGGCGGCCCCCCAAATCAATATCGGATGACGGGCACACCGAGCCTAGGCGAGGTGCCGAGTGGTGGGGCAGGAGCCCTTTTGGTTACTTTTGGGGCTCTTTTCCAAAAGTGACCCGCTGTAAGAGCGGAACCCTAAGTGGCCGTGACCGCAGCAACGGATATGTACACAAACCCAAGAAGCACCAGAGAAAAGAGTTATGTAGAAACTCATGCCCATCGCAGCCTCACCAAAGCTCAACAGCTCCTACATTAGGTCAGTGTGACACTCGACCATTCCTCGCTCAATTGCGCTGCTTGCAGACGGCTGGCGCACACCTAGGTATAGTGCCGCCCCTCTTCGCATGCACGATCGTCAGCCGCATGCGAACGCCGAACTAATAACAACCCGCGACATGGAACCGGGACGAGCCCTCGCCCCACCTATCGTGCTGTCTGCGAAATGGTGTGGAGTCGAGCCGTCCGGCTTTTGCCTTTACAGAAAACAGCGAGGAATACTCCATGCTAGAAGTCATCAACGACTTCCTCTCAGGAAAAGTACTGATCGTGCTCATTGTCGGGCTCGGTGGTTACTTCACGATCCGCTCGCGTTTCGTTCAGTTTCGTCACTTCTTTCATATGTTCGCGGTGTTTCGCGACAGCCTGAAAAGCAGTGCCGGCCAACTCAGCTCGTTCCAGGCGCTGATGCTCAGCCTGGCCGGACGAGTGGGTGCCGGTAACATCGCCGGGGTCGGCATTGCCGTGACCCTGGGCGGCCCGGGCGCAGTGTTCTGGATGTGGGTCACCGCGCTGGTGGGCATGTCTTCGAGCTTTATCGAGTGCTCCCTGGGCCAGCTCTACAAACGTACCGACGCCGAAGGCACCTACCGTGGCGGCCCGGCCTATTACATCCAGCACGGCCTGCAAAAACGCTGGCTGGGGATGGTCATGGCGTTTCTGCTGCTGGTGACCTTCGGGTTCGCCTTCAATGGCCTGCAAGCCCATGCCGTGACCCACTCGCTGAACAACGCCTTTGGCTTCGACACCACCTACACCGGCCTGGCGCTGGCGGTGTTGCTGGGCCTGGTGTTTATCGGCGGGATCAAGCGCATTGCCTCGATTGCCGACCTGCTGGTACCGGTCAAGACCCTGGTCTATATCGCCGTGACGGTCTACGTGATCGTGCTGCAATTCGACCAGGTACCGGCCATGCTCGCGACCATCGTCAAGAGCGCCTTTGGCCTGGACCAGGCCTTCGGCGGCCTGGTGGGCAGCGCGATCATCATGGGTGTGAAGCGCGGCGTGTTTGCCAACGAAGCGGGCCTGGGCAGCGCGCCCAACGTGGCAGCCGTGGCCTCGGTGGAACACCCGGTCGCCCAAGGTGTGGTGCAAGCGTTCAGCGTGTTCCTCGACACCTTCATCATCTGCACCTGCACCGCCCTGCTGATCCTGCTCTCGGGCTTCTACACCCCAGGCTTTGAAGGCGACGGCATTGCCCTGACCCAGAACTCCCTGGCGGCGGTGGTCGGTGACTGGGGCCGGATGTTTATCTCGGTGGCCCTGGCGTTGTTCGTGTTCACCTCGATCATGTACAACTACTACCTGGGCGAGAGCAACCTGCGCTTTTTGGTGGGCAACAACCGCAAGGTGCTGATCGGTTATCGCGCGCTGGTGCTGGTGCTGATCTTCTGGGGTTCGATCGAGAACCTGAGCACCGTGTTCGCCTTCGCCGACATCACCATGACCATGCTGGCGTTCGTCAACCTGTTCGCCCTGGCGTTCCTGTTCAAGATCGCCATGCGCATCCTCAACGACTACGACAGCCAGCGCGCGGCGGGCATCAAGACCCCGGTGTTCGATTCCAGCCAGTTCCCTGACCTGGACCTGGACCGCAAGGCCTGGCCGGCCAACCCGGTGCAGCCGGAGCCAACGGCTCAAGCGACTGCTGAACTGAACGCCCAAGTGCAACGCTGAGCCTAGATAGATGACACGCCGCCCGGCCTTGGGCATGCTCTGGGCCCGGCGGCGTTTTTCGTTCAGGAGATTCTTCGATGTCCAAAGCTAACACCATCATGGTGCTCTACACCGGCGGCACCATCGGTATGCAGGCCAGCGCCAACGGCCTGGCGCCCGCTTCGGGCTTTGAAGCGCGCATGCGCGAACAGCTTGCCCACCTGCCAGCGCCAGCCTGGCGCTTTCGGGAAATGTCGCCGCTGATCGACAGCGCCAATATGACGCCCGCCTACTGGCAGCGCCTGCGCAGCGCCGTGGTCGAGGCTGTGGACGAGGGCTGCGATGGCGTGCTGATTTTGCATGGCACCGACACCCTGGCCTACAGCGCGGCAGCCATGAGTTTCCAACTGCTGGGCCTACCGGCGCCCGTGGTGTTCACCGGTTCAATGCTGCCGGCCGGCGTGCCTGACAGCGATGCCTGGGAAAACGTCAGCGGCGCCCTGGCAGCGTTGGGCGAAGGCCTCGCGCCCGGCGTGCACCTGTACTTCCACGGCGCACTGATGGCGCCGACCCGCTGCGCGAAAATCCGCAGTTTTGGCCGTCATCCCTTTGCTGCACTGCAGCGCAACGGTGGCGTGGCCAAGGCCCAGGCCCTGCCCGCCGCCCTGGACTACCGCCAGCCCAAGGCCCTGGCCAATGTCGGTGTGTTGCCGCTGGTGCCGGGCATTGATGCCGGGCAACTGGACGCCCTGGTCGCCAGCGGCATCCAGGCGCTGGTGCTCGAATGCTTTGGCAGCGGCACCGGGCCCAGCGATAACCCGGCGTTCCTTGCCAGCCTGCAGCGCGCGCTGGATCGGGACGTGGTGGTGGTCGCAATCACCCAATGCCATGAAGGTGGCGTGGAACTGGACGTGTATGAAGCGGGCAGCCGCTTGCGTGGGGTCGGCGTGTTGTCCGGTGGCGGCATGACCCGCGAAGCTGTGTTCGGCAAGCTGCAAGCCCTGCTCGGCGCCGGGCTGCCCAACGACGCAGTACGGCGCCTGGTCGAACTGGACCTGTGCGGCGAACTGAGCTGAGCGGCATATAACTTGCTCCACTTCCAGCCATCCCCTGGCTGGAAGTTCCCATGCTGCACTCCCACCTCACCACCCTCAATGCCGTTTCCCTGGTGCTCAGCACCTTCAAGGCCGAAGGCTTGCCCGCCGAAGCGCTGCTGGCCGGCAGTGGCATCTGTGCGGCGGACTTGAGCCGCGCCGACACACGCATCGCCACGCACCAGGAAATGCAGGTGTGCGCCAATGCCGTGGCCTTGCAGCGTGATATCGGGCTGATCGTGGGGCGACGGATGCACGTATCGGCCTACGGCATGCTCGGCTATGCGCTGCTCACCAGTGCCACTTTCGGTGACGCTTTGCGCCTGGCCCTGCGTTATCCGGCGCTGTTGGGAACACTGTTCGAGCTGAGCCTGGAGCAAGACGGTGAGCGTATCTGGTTCACCGCCAGCGATTACCGCGAGAGCCCGGCACTGACCGCCTTCAATGTGGAGCTGTGCCTGGGATCGCTGAAGGTAATCTGTGACGACTTGCTCGGCCACCCGCTGCCGCTGCTGGGTGCGCGCTTTGAGCATGCCGCGCCGGATTATCAGGCGCGCTACGCCGAGTGTTTCGACTGCCCGCTGCAATTCCAGGCCACTGCCAATGCGTTCGCCTTTGACCAACGCTGGCTCGCCCAACCGTTGCCCCTGGCCGACACGGTGACCCACCGGGCAATGGCCGAGCGCTGCCGCAAACAGAACACCGAATTCACCGGGCGCGAGGCCTGGCTGGGGCGGGTGCGCCAGTTGCTCGCGGCGCAACTGCACGCCGCCCCCGGGCTGGATGGCCTGGCCCAGCAGATGAACTGTTCACCCCGCACCCTGCGCCGGCACCTGCATGACCTGGGCTGCAGCTACCAGGAACTGCTGGACGAACTGCGCTTTGAGCGCGCCAAGCAACTGTTGGCGCAAGACCAGTGGCCGATCTACCGCATCGCCGAGCAGTTGGGTTTCAGTGAGACCGCGAGCTTCCGGCATGCCTTTGTTCGCTGGAGCGGTGTAGCGCCGAGTCAATTTCGAGCATGACGCCCCATGTAGGGGCGAATTTCGGACAGATAATTTGGCCATATTTATCCCCTTTTGGCCGCTCCTGCCGTTCTCCAAACCTGCGTACACCGCAACACTGCAAGGCATCCCAACCTGCCTGCGGAGAACAATAAAAATGCTGACGATCTACTCGGACGATCACCACCTGCACCATGGCCGTTGCGAATTGATGGACGGCCAGTTGATGCCCTGCTTCGAAATGCCTTCGCGCGCCGACCATGTGCTGCAACGGGTCAAGGACCGTGAACTGGGCCCGGTGCAAGCGCCGCAGGACTTTGGCCTGGCGCCGCTGCAACGTATTCACAGCCGCGACTACCTGGAGTTTTTCAAAGGGGCCTGGCAACGCTGGACGGCCTTCGGCCAGGACGGTGACCTGCTGCCCTACACCTGGCCCGCCCGCACCCTGCGCCGCGTATTACCCACCAGCCTGCATGGTCAACTGGGCTATTACAGCTTCGATGGCGGTGCGCCGATCACCGCCGGCACCTGGCAAGCCGCCTACAGCGCAGCGCAGGTCGCGCTGACCGCACAACACGCGATCCAAAACGGTGCCCACAGTGCCTTCGCCCTGTGCCGCCCGCCGGGGCATCATGCCGCCAGTGACTTGATGGGCGGTTATTGCTACCTCAACAACGCCGCCATCGCCGCCCAGGCCTTTCTCGATCAGGGCCACAAAAAGGTCGCGGTCCTCGATGTCGATTACCACCACGGCAACGGCACCCAGTCGATTTTCTATGAGCGCAGTGACGTGCTGTTCACTTCGATCCACGGGCATCCGGAGGCAGAGTTTCCGTTTTTCCTCGGCTACGCCGATGAGCTGGGCGACGGTGCCGGTGAAGGCTTCAACTTCAACTACCCACTGCCGGCCGGTTCCGCCTGGGACACCTGGAGCGCCGCACTGGAGCAGGCCTGCCAGGCAATCGAAGGCTATGGCGCGGACATCATCGTCGTGTCCCTGGGCGTCGACACATTCAAGGACGACCCCATCTCGCAGTTCAAGCTCGACAGCCCGGACTACCTGGCCATGGGTGCGCGTATCGCTCGCCTGGGCAAGCCGACGCTGTTTGTGATGGAAGGGGCTATGCGGTGGAAGAAATCGGCATCAATGCCGTCAACGTTCTCGAAGGTTTTGAGGGGGCTGCCCAATGAACATGCTCAAGTCGCTTGTGCTCTGTGCCGCCGTGCTGAGCACCGCCGCCCACGCCGAAGAAAAAACCCTGCGGGTCTATAACTGGTTCGACTACATCACCCCCAAGGCCCTGGACGACTTCAAGGCCCAGAACCCGGCGATCAAACTGATCTACGACATCTTCGACACCAACGAGGCCCTGGAGGCCAAGCTGCTGACCGGCAACTCCGGCTACGACGTGGTAGTGCCGTCCAACGTGTTCCTGGCCAAGCAGGTCGAGGCCGGGGTGTTCCAACCCCTGGACCGCAGCCAGTTGCCGAACTGGAACCACCTCGATCCCAAGCTGATGCAGTTGATTGAAGCCAACGACCCGGGCAATAAATTCGCCGTGCCCTATATGTACGGCACCATCCTGATTGGCTTTAACCCGGACAAGGTCAAGGCCGTGCTGGGGGCCGACGCGCCGGTGGACAGCTGGGACTTGATCTTCAAGCCCGAGAACATCAGCAAGCTCAAGCAGTGCGGGGTCGCGCTGCTGGATTCGCCATCGGAAATCCTGCCCCTGGCCTTGCAGCACCTGGGCCTGGACCCCAACAGCAGCAACCCCAAGGACTATGTAAAAGCCGAAGCGTTGCTGATGAAGATCCGCCCCTCCATCACCTACTTCCACTCTTCCAAGTACATGGCCGATATCGCCAACGGTGACATTTGCGTGGCCGTCGGCTACTCCGGCAGTTTCTCCCAGGCGGCCAACCGCGCCAGGGAAGCCAAGAACGGGGTGATTGTCGACATGCGCCTGCCCAAAGAGGGCGCGCCGATCTGGTTCGATATGCTGGCCATTCCCAAGGGCGCGAAAAACCCGCAGGACGCCTACACCTTTATCAATTACCTGCTGCAACCCCAGGTCATTGCGCCCATCAGCGACTTTGTCGGCTATCCCAACCCGAACAAGGACGCGACCGGGCTGGTGGACCCGGCGATCCGCAACAACCCTAACCTGTACCCGACCGAGGCGGCGATGGCCACGCTCTACACCCTCAAGCCGCTGGCCCGTGACGCCGAGCGCGCCAGGACCCGCGCCTGGACCAAGATCAAGTCCGGGACCTGAGCAATCATGGCCGGGGAGCACCCTCTCCGGCCCCGGCGCCACCTCACCGAAAGCGATCGCGCGCCCAGATCATCCCACCCGCCAGGCCTTGCGCAGCCGCGCCAGGGCCTGGGCGATAGCCGCTTCGGGCACGGCGGCAAACCCCAGCACCAGGCCGGCGCGCTGGGCCGGTGCCGAGTGGGTGTCGGGCAGCCAATAGCTGCTCAGGGCGTTGATTTCTACATCCGCTGCCAGGGCCTGGGCGACTAACTGCGCCTCACGGGCCAGGCTTTGCACCCGTACCGTGAGGTGCAAGCCTGCCGCGACACCGGGCAGGCTACCCACGCCAGGCACGTCGTCGGGCCAACCGGCCAGCAAGACATTGCGACGACTCAAGGCGGCGCGGCGCATGCGCCGGATGTGCCGCTGGAAGTGCCCCGCTGCCATGAACTCGGCCATCACCGCCTGGGTGCTGACCTCCGAATGCCGCACGTCCACGGCGCGCCGCTGGGTGAAGGCGCTCACCAAGCCCGGCGGCAACACCAGATAACCCAGGCGCAACGCCGGGAACGCGACTTTGCCGAAAGTCCCCACATAGAGCACCCGATCACTGCGATCCAGGGCCGCCAGCGGTGCCAGGGGCGCGCCGCTGTAACGGTACTCACCGTCGTAGTCATCCTCGATGATCCAGCCGCCCGTGCGCTCGGCCCAGGCCAGCAACTCCAGGCGCCGGGCCAGGCTCATGACCACCCCCGTCGGGTACTGGTGGGAAGGCGTGACATAGGCCAGGCGGCAGTCGTTGAGCGCGTTCAATGCCGTGCAGTCGATGCCCTCTGCGTCCACCTCCACGCCCTGGAGTTTTGCCCCGGCATTGGCAAACGCATGCCCTGCCGCCCGGTAGCCGGGATTTTCAATTGCCACGCTATCCCCAGGGCCCACCAGTAGCTGTGCACAAAGGCTGATTGCCTGTTGCGCGCCGCTGGTGATCACAATTTGCTCAGCGGTGCATTGCATGCCTCGCGAGCTGCGCAAGTAAGCCGCGATCAGCCCACGCAATCGCTCATCCCCGGCCGGGTTGCCGTAACACAGTTGTTGCAGGTCAGGCTTGCGCCAAAAAGCCGCATTCAGCTTGGCCCAGACGTCAAACGGGAACAGATCGAAGGCCGGTACACCGACACGAAAAGCCCGTAGAGGGCCACTGGGTGGCAGCGGTAAATGGTTGTTTTCCAGACGACCCAGAGCGGGACTGTGGATAACTTCACTGGATAAATTCCCAGTTATATTTGCGGGTTTTGTGGATAAGGCTGGGGATAAGCCTGTTGATAACCCTGTGGACACTTTTGTGGATAATTTTTTTGTGCCCGGGTCGGTGGTGGGCAATTGCGCCACATAGGTCCCATCGCCCACGCGGCCTTCGATAAAGCCTTCGGCATACAACTGATCGTAGGCCCGCACCACACTGTTGCGGGAAATCGACAACGCCGCCGCCAGATCCCGGCTGGCTGGCAGCCGGGTCCCACTGGCCAGCCGCCCATCCAGCACCCGCTGGCGCAGGGCCTCGTACAGCTGGCGTGTCAGGCCCTGACGGCGATCCAGTTCAATACCCGCAGGGTTGAATGACATGGGCGACATATTGGACCTATGAAATTGGCCTTAGATGGCTCTTACAACAGACCATTAGCCTGCCTAGGATGCAGGCATTCGCCAAGGAAAATATTTATGTACACGCCTCGCGCCTTTGCCCTCGACGATTTGCCCGAACTGCAGCAACTGATCCGGCACACGCGCCTGGCGCAGTTGGTGACCTTTGGCGAGCACGGCCTGCAGGCCAGCCATTTGCCGCTGCTGCTCAACCCTGATGAAGGACCCAATGGCACCCTCTACGGCCATCTGGCCAAGGCCAATCGCCAGTGGCAAGACCTGCAGAACGGCAGCGAGGCCCTGGTGATTTTTGCCGGTGCCGAGGCCTATGTCAGCCCAGGGTTTTATCCGGCCAAGGCCGAACACGGCAAAGTGGTGCCCACTTGGAATTACCTGGCGGTCCACGCCTATGGCCAGGCCGAGGTGTTCACCGATGCCGAGCGCCTGCTCACACTGGTCAGCGCCCTGACCGACCGCCACGAAAACGGGCGCGCCCAACCGTGGAAAGTCAGCGATGCTCCGGTGGACTACATCGACGGCATGCTCAAGGCCATCGTCGGGTTCGCCCTGCCGATCCAGCGCCTGCAAGGCAAGCGCAAGCTCAGCCAGAACCGCAGTGCGGCGGATATCGCCGGCGTACGCGAAGGGCTGGCCACAAGCTTTGACGTGCGTGACCAAACCCTCGCCCGATTCATTCCCAAGGAGCCTTCATGAGCCAGATCGACATCCGCCGGGTGCAAGCCGCCGACCACGCTGCCTGGTTGCCACTGTGGCAGGCCTACCTGCGCTTCTACGACACGCAGTTGCCGGACGCCGTCAGCACCAGCACCTGGCAACGCCTGCTCGACCGCAACGAGCCGACCCATTCGGCCCTGGCCTGGCAGGACGGCAAGGCGGTGGGTATGGTCAACTTCATCTATCACCGCTCCAACTGGAGCATCGAAAGCTCCTGTTACTTGCAAGACCTGTTCGTGGACGCCGCCCAGCGCGGTGCCGGAGCTGGTCGAAAATTGATCGAATTCGTCTACACCACCGCCAAGGCCGAGGGGTGCTGCAAGGTCCACTGGTTGACCCATGAGACCAATGCCACTGCGATTGCGTTATACGAACGCATCGCCGAACGTCCCGGCTTTATCCAGTTTCGCAAAGGCCTATAAGGAGCACAGCATGTCGACCTCACTCGCAGACTGGAAAGGCGCCCCGGCGCCCACCGCCCAACTGATCGAAGGGCGCTTTATCCGCCTGGAAAAACTCGACCCGACCCGCCACACCGATAGCCTGTGGCAAGCCCTCCAGGGCCCCGGTGCCGACCCCAAGCTGTGGGACTATTTGCCCTACGGCCCGTTTACCGAGCGCGCCGTTTTTGATGCGTGGCTGAACAACCACGCGGCCAATAGCGATCCGTACTTTTTCAGCGTGATCGACCGCGCCAGCGGCGACGTGCAGGGCATCCTTAGCCTGATGTCGATCGTCCCGGCCCAGGGCCGCATCGAAATCGGCCACGTCACCTTCGGCGCCCCAATGCAGCGCTCACCGAAAAGCACCGAGGCCGTGTATCTGCTGGCCCGGCACGCGTTTGAGCTGGGCTACCGGCGCCTGGAATGGAAGTGCAACAACGGTAACGCCCGCTCCAAATACGCAGCCGAGCGCCTGGGGTTCAGTTTTGAAGGGGTGTTCCGCCAGCATATGGTGGTCAAGGGGCAGAACCGCGACACGGCGTGGTACTCGATCCTCGATGGAGAATGGCCGAAGGTCGGCGCCGGGTTTGAGGCCTGGCTTGGCGAGGCTAACCAGACGGCCGATGGGCAGGCGAAAACCCTGACTGAATGCCGGGGCTGACGTTCAGCTCAACGGGCGCCGAACCTTGACCACGCCCATCTGCAAGCCGAACGGCCGGAACACCGCGTTCAACGACTTGAGCGACTGATTGCCCTCACCGTGCTCGATATGCACCAGGGTGCGCAGGGAAATCCTGCACATCCTGGCGAACGGAGTCTGGTGCAGGCCGGTGACCTCCACACGCAGCCGGCGCACGGCTTCGCCGACCTGCAGGGTACCTTCGGCCAGGCCCTGCTCCACACTCTCGATGAACAAGGCGCGTGTATCCAATAAAATACACATTCCTCCAGGCCACAACCCTTACGCCTTTATTCACCTGGCACTGAAGATCTCTCCCGCAAACCGCAAACGCTTACCCTGACAGTTATCCCTCCAGCGCCTCGCTAAATTTCCCGCCTCACATCTCAGAGGTTCGGACCTATGCCCTGCACATCCAAACGACTCGCCCTTGTCATCACTTTCGCGCTGAGTGCGTTGAGCATTCAACTGGCCGCTGCACGCGGGGATATGGGGTCGCCGCCCAGCGAACCTGAACCGGCCAGTCCTTTTTATTTCATTGACTACGCCACCACCGGCAATGGCCGGGCTGTGGCCCAGGTGCTGGACCGTGCGGTGGATGCGTTGCTGGAGTCGGGCGACCTGAGCGCGCGAGAAAAGTATCTGATTGCAGATGACGCCCGCTATATGGGCAACCTGGCCCCTGGAAGAATCGGCGCGGTGCTGGAGCAACTGGCTGCCAGCCAGAACGCCAACCTGGGCAACGCCACCCAGAACAGCCTGAAGCCACTGCAGAGCAGTTTGCTGGCGGCCATGAGCGACGTGAGCGGCGATGCCAACGGTCGTGTCTGGCTACAGGGCCTGGGCAACGCCGGCAGCCTGGACGGCCAGCACGGCGGTGGCGATTTGCAACAGCGTAACCAGGGCGTGGTGCTGGGCGCCGATTGGGCCGTGGACCCCGCCTGGCGCATGGGTGTGATGGGGGCCAAGACGACCAGTGACCTGAGCGCCAAACGCTTCAAGGCCGCGCTCGACAGCTGGCACCTGGGGGGTTACGCGGTGCGCCAGGATGGGCCGCTGGCCTTGCGCCTGGGGGCGATCCACAGCAACCACGCCGGGTTGAACAAGCGCAGCGTGGATTTTGATTTCATCGACCATCGCGAACAACTCAAGGGCAAGTACACCGCGCAAAGCCAGACGGTTTTCAGCGAAATGGGCTATCGCGCGGACCACGGCAGTTTTACCGTCGAACCGTTCGCGGGCCTCGGTTATCAGCGCTACCAGCGCGAGCGCTTCAAGGAAAAAGGCGGCCTCAGCGCCCTGAATGTCGGCGAGCAGACCCAGCAGAACCTGAGCAGCACCTTCGGCCTGCGCATGACCAGCCTCTATACCCTGGACAACCAGATGCCCCTCAAACCCCATTTCAGCGCCCGCTGGAAACACCTGTATGGCGATGTCGGCAACCGCGTGCGCCAGTCCTCGGCCTGGGTGGACAGGTCGGTGTTCAACAGCGATTTCACCATCGAGGGCACTGCCCTGGACCGCAATAGCATGGCCCTGCAAGCCGGGCTGGGGCTGGGCGTATCGACCACCCAGAGCGTGGGCCTGACCTACACCGGCGATTTTGGCGCGCGCAGCAGCAACCAGGCCGTGATGGGCCAATGGACCCTGACGTTCTGATTTCGCACGGTTTGCAGACGAAAAAAAAGGGGGCACATGCCCCCCCGAGGATTAAGCGGTAGTCTCGAAGGCTGGGGATCAGCCTTCGATTTCGATCAGGATTTCACCCGGGTTGACCCGGTCGCCCTTGGCTACGTGAACGGCGGTGACTTTGCCGGCGATGGCCGCCTGCACTTCCGTCTCCATCTTCATCGCTTCGGTGATCAGCACAGCCTGGCCGGCCTTGACCACGTCGCCTTCCTTGACCAGCACATCCACGATATTGCCCGGCATCGCCGTGCTCACATGGCCCGGCTCGCTGGCCTGCTTGCGCTTGCTGGTGCCGCCGCCGACGAATTCGTTGAGCGGTTCGAACACCACTTCTTCCGGCATGCCGTCGATGGACAGGTAGAAGTGACGCTTGCCTTCGGCCTTGACGCCAACACCGGTGATATCCACGCGGTAGCTTTCGCCGTGCACGTCGATCACGAACTCGGTCGGCACACCTTCACCGCCGGCACGGGCCACGCCGCCGGCTTCCGGGATCGGCAGCAATACTTCTGGGGCGAGGGTGCCGGCGTCGCGCTCTTCAAGGAACTTGCGGCCGATGTCCGGGAACATCGCGTAGGTCAGCACGTCTTCTTCGGACTTGGCCAACGCGCCGATTTCGCCACGCAGCTTGGTCATTTCCGGCTTGAGCAGGTCGGCTGGGCGCACGTCGATCACGTCTTCGCTGCCGATGGCCTGGCGACGCAACTTCTCGTTCACCGTGCCCGGCGCCTTGCCGTAGCCGCCTTGCAGGTACAGCTTCACTTCGTTGGTGATGGTCTTGTAGCGCTCGCCGGCCAGCACGTTGAAGAACGCCTGGGTGCCGACGATTTGCGAGGTTGGCGTGACCAGCGGCGGGAAGCCGAGGTCTTCACGTACCCGTGGGATCTCCGCCAGCACTTCACTCATGCGGTTGAGGGCGCCCTGCTCTTTGAGCTGGTTGGCCAGGTTGGAAATCATCCCGCCCGGCACCTGGTTGACTTGCACGCGGGTGTCGACGGCGGTGAATTCACTTTCGAACTGGTGGTACTTCTTGCGCACGGCATAGAAGTACAGACCGATCTCCTGCAACAGCTCCAGGTCGAGGCCGGTGTCGAACTCGCTACCTTTGAGGGCGGCGACCATCGACTCGGTACCCGGGTGGCTGGTGCCCCAGGCGAAGCTGGAGATGGCGGTGTCGATATGGTCGGCACCGTTTTCGATAGCCTTGAGTTGGCACATCGCGGCCAAACCGGCGGTGTCATGGGAGTGGATAAAGATCGGCAGGCTCTGCTCGGCCTTCAGCGCCTTGACCAGTTCGCCGGTGGCATACGGGGTCAGCAGGCCGGCCATGTCCTTGATCGCAATGGAGTCGCACCCCATGGACTCCAACTGCTTGGCCTGGGCCACGAACGCCTCGATGGTGTGCACAGGGCTGGTGGTGTAGGCGATGGTCCCCTGGGCGTGTTTGCCGGCCGCTTTTACCGCTTCGATGGCCACGCGCAGGTTACGCACGTCGTTCATGGCGTCGAAGATACGGAACACGTCGATGCCATTTACCGCTGCCTTTGCCACGAAGGCTTTGACCACGTCGTCGCTGTAATGGCGGTAGCCCAGCAGGTTCTGCCCACGCAGCAGCATTTGCAGGCGCGTGTTGGGCAACGCGGCGCGCAGTTTGCGCAGGCGCTCCCACGGGTCTTCTTTCAAGAAGCGTACGCAAGCGTCGAAGGTCGCGCCGCCCCAGACTTCCAGGGACCAGTAGCCGACTTTGTCGAGCTTGTCGCAGATCGGCAGCATGTCGTCGGTGCGCATGCGGGTAGCCAGCAACGATTGGTGGGCGTCGCGCAGGATGGTGTCGGTAACGAAGATCTTCTTGCTCATTGTTATATTCCTCACAGGCCTGCGTGGGCGGCGATGGCGGCGGCGATGGCCAGGGCCAGCTCTTCGGGTTTGCGCTTGATCGAGTAGTTGGTCAGCTCAGGATGGCTTTCCACAAAACTGGTGTTGAACTGGCCGCTGCGGAATTCCGGGTTGCGCAGGATTTCCTGGTAGTAGGCGGCGGTGGTCTTCACGCCTTGCAGGCGCATGTCGTCCAGGGCACGCAGGCCGCGGTCCATGGCCTCTTCCCAGGTCAACGCCCATACCACCAGTTTCAGGCACATGGAGTCGTAGAACGGTGGGATGGTGTAGCCGGTGTAGATTGCCGTGTCGGTACGCACGCCGGGGCCGCCGGGGGCGTAGTAACGGGTGATCTTGCCGAAGCTTGGGAGGAAGTTGTTCTTCGGGTCTTCGGCGTTGATACGGAACTGCAACGCAAAGCCACGGTGCTGGATATCTTCCTGTTTTACCGACAGCGGCAGGCCGGACGCGATGCGGATCTGCTCGCGAACGATATCAATGCCGGTAATTTCTTCGGTGATGGTGTGTTCCACCTGCACCCGGGTGTTCATCTCCATGAAGTACACCTCGCCCTCGGCGAGCAGGAACTCCACGGTGCCGGCGTTCTCATAGCCCACGGCCTTGGCCGCACGCACCGACAGGTCGCCGATATAGGCACGCTGTTCGGGGGTCAGTTGGGGGCTGGGGGCGATTTCGATGAGCTTCTGGTTACGGCGCTGGATCGAGCAATCACGTTCGAACAGATGCACCACGTTGCCAAAGCTGTCGCCGAGGATCTGCGCCTCGATGTGCTTGGGATTGACGATGCATTTTTCCAGGAACACTTCCGCCGAACCAAAGGCCTTGGTGGCCTCGGAGATGACGCGGGGGAAGGCTTGTTCGAGTTCTTCACGGCTGTTGCAGCGACGAATGCCGCGACCGCCACCACCGGAGGTGGCCTTGAGCATCACCGGGTAACCAATGCGGTCACCTTCGGTCAGCGCCTCGGCGATGTCGGCGACGTTGCCTTCAGTGCCCGGCGTCACCGGCACGCCGGCCTTGATCATGCTGCGGCGCGCTTCGGTCTTGTCGCCCATGCGGCGAATGACTTCGGCCGATGGACCAATGAATTTGATTCCACGTTCGGCGCAAATGTCCGCCAGTTCGGCGTTTTCCGAGAGGAAGCCGTAGCCAGGGTGCAACGCGTCGCAGCCGGTTTCCACAGCCAGGTTCACCAGCTTGCGCGGGTTCAGGTAACCGGCCAGGGGCTCGGCACCAATGCTGTGGGCCTCATCGGCGCGCTTGACGTGCAAGGCGTGCCGGTCAGCGTCGGAATAGACCGCCACCGAACGAATACCCATTTCGGCACAGGCCCGCACAATGCGGACGGCAATCTCACCACGGTTGGCGATCAGGATCTTTGTTATCACTTGGAAATTCCCTTGAGCCGATTGCTGCGTTCTTCGACCTGCTAGACCAGGTCGGCGCGTGACTAAATGTTTCAGGTCAGTCGCCAGACACACACTATGCGCACTTAGGGATTAACAAAAATCAATAATTATTGGGTTGTGTATAAGTAAAGACTTATAGTTGACCCCACAGCCCCCTGCGAGCCGCTTTGAATTATGCGTAAGTCACTGATGCGTATGACATTACGTCAATTGCAAATCTTCAATGAAGTCTGCGATTTGCGCTCCTACAGCCGCGCTGCCGAGGAAATGTCCCTTACACAACCCGCCGTCAGCCTACAGATTCGCCAGCTCGAAGAGCTGGTCGGCCAGCCGTTGTTCGACTACGTGGGCAAAAAGCTCTACATGACCGAAGCCGCCGAAGCCCTGCAGCGGGCCAGCCGGGACATCTTCGGGCGCCTGGAAAACCTTGATATGCAGCTCTCGGACATGCAGGGCTCGCTGCAGGGGCAATTGAAGCTGGCGGTGGAGTCCAGTGCCAAATACTTCGTGCCGCACTTGTTCGCCGCCTTCAAGCGCCAGCATCCCGAGGTGCAGTTGCACCTCACGGTGGTCAACCGCGCCCAGGTGATCCGCCGGCTGTCGGACAACCGTGACGACCTGGTGATCATGTCCATGGTGCCGCAGGACATGGGCCTGGAATTTTTGCCCTTTCTCAACAACCCGATTGTCGCGGTGGCCCCGCCGGACCACCCACTGAGCCTGCAAGGCCCATTGCGCCTGCAGGATCTGGAACCCTACACCTTGCTGTTGCGCGAGCCGGGCTCCGGGACGCGCCTGGCCTGCGAGGAGTTCTTCAAGGAAAAGCGCGTGCACTTCACCCAGACGGTGGAAGTGGCCTCGGCCGAGGCACAGCGCGAGTGCGTCGTGGCGGGGTTGGGCGTGGCGCTGCTGACGCGCCACGCCCTGAACCTGGAGCTGGCCACCGGCGGGCTCAAGGAGTTGCCGGTGGAAGAGCTGCCGCTGTACCGCAGCTGGTGCCTGGTGCAGGCCAAGGCCAAGCGCCTGTCACCGGTGGCCCATGCGTTCCTGGGCTTTATCCGCAGCGAGCGGGTGCAGATCAGCGTGCTGGCTGAACGCTTCGCTGGGCAGCCGCGGGCGCCTGCCAGTGCAGCTCCGGATAGTCGCTGATGCTCTGCAGCAGTTGACGCTGGTCACAACGGTCTTCAATTGCACGACGGAACGCCATGCGGCGCTGGTCTTCCTGCTGACGACGGGTTTTGACGGTGCTGGTGCTGTCTTCGTAGTGCCGGGCCATTTCGAGTCTCCCAATGCGAGTACGGGGAGTTCAGGATGGGCGCGGGGGATGACGGTTTGGCGGCACGCGGGTTACAGGACGATGAATCTTGCCGGTGCAACACCGAGCAAATCTGTGGGAGCTGGCTTGCCTGCTCTCACAGTTGACCGAGTGCCACCTTGGGTCAGTCGTCGAGGGCTTTGACGGACTTGGGCGACAGCCGCAGGCTGCGCAAGCTGCGCTTGACGCTCTTGAGGTGGTTGACCAGGCTCGGGCCACGGGCCATGGCCACGCCCATCGCCAGCACGTCGATCACCACCAGGTGGGCAATCCGCGAGGTCAGCGGGGTGTAGATCTCGGTGTCTTCGTGCACATCAATCGCCAGGTTGACCGTGGACAGCTCCGCCAATGGCGTCTGGCTCGGGCACAAGGTGATCAGTGAGGCGCCGCTTTCACGCACCAGGTTGGCGGTGATCAGCAAGTCCTTGGAGCGGCCCGACTGGGAAATACAGATCGCCACATCGGTGGGTTTCAACGTCACCGCCGACATCGCCTGCATATGCGGGTCACTGTAGGCCGCCGCCGTCAGCAGCAGACGGAAGAACTTGTGCTGGGCATCCGCCGCCACCGCACCCGACGCGCCAAAGCCATAGAACTCCACGCGCTGGGCCTGGGACATGGCAGTCACGGCTTTTTGCAGCTCGATCGGGTCGAGCTTCTCCCGCACTTCCATCAGGGTGTGCAGGGTGGTGTCGAAAATTTTCAGGCTGTAGTCGGCGACGGAGTCGTCTTCATGAATCGCGAACTGCCCGAAGCTGGCACCGGCCGCCAGGCTCTGGGCCAGTTTCAGCTTCAAGTCCTGGAACCCCGAGCAACCGATGGCGCGGCAGAAGCGCACGATGGTCGGCTCGCTGATCCCCACGCTGTGGGCAAGGTCAGCCATGGAACTGTGCATCACGGCCGCAGGGTCAAGCAGCACGTGATCGGCAACCTTGAGTTCCGATTTGCGTAACAGGTGGCGCGACTGGGCGATATGTTGCAACAGGTTCAAAGGGCAGGACTCTTGTTATTGGCAGACGCCAGGGATGTAGCAAGCTTGTAGTTATACTACAAGAATTGCTGATTTGCCCGCTCGATGCATCACTAAATCGCCCTACTGCCCCCTGAATCAGCGGGCAAGTGCGATGTAGCACCCGATGGCGCCTGGCTAGCCGTCAGGAAAATCTGCATTTTTCCGTAACAAATCCGCCAGTCCTTCGGCCTCGATCGGCCGGCTGATCAAATAGCCCTGCACCTCATCGCAGTTTTCAGCGCGCAGGAAATCCAGCTGCTGCTGATCTTCCACACCCTCGGCCACCACCTTGAGCGACAACCCATGGGCCATGGCAATGATGGCCCGGGTAATCGCCAAGTCTTCACGCCCCTGGCCCAGGCCGCGGATAAAGGTCTGGTCGATCTTCACGTAATCCACCGGGATGCGCTTGAGATAACTGAGGGACGAATAGCCGGTGCCAAAGTCGTCGATGGCCAGCTTCACCCCCAGATCGCGCAGTTGCTGGAAGGTGGCGATGATGTGCTCGACACTGTCGAGCAACTGACTTTCAGTCAGCTCCAACTCCAGGTACTGCGGGGCCAACCCGGTTTCGTCCAGCACCTGGCGTACCAGGCTGACCAACTTGCCCTGGCGCAACTGGTGCACCGACAGGTTGACCGACACGCGGATCGGCGCCAGGCCCTGGCGCTGCCATTCACAGGCCTGCCAGCAGGCCTGGCGCAACACAAACTCGCCCAATGGCACGATCAACCCGGTCTCTTCCGCCAGCCCGATAAAATCACCCGGCGGCACGCTGCCCCACTGCGGATGGTCCCAGCGCACCAGCGCCTCGGCGGCGTTCATCTTGCCGGTGGCCAGGCACAGCTTGGGTTGGTAGAACACCTTCAACTGGCGCTCATCAATGGCTTTGCGCAACTGGTTTTCCAGTTGCAAACGCTCAAGGGTGCTGGCCTGCAAGCTGTCGGTATAGAACTGGAAGTTATTGCCGCCCAAATGCTTGGCGTGTTGCATGGCCATGTTTGACTGGCTGACCAATGCGGAAATTTCCCGCGCGTTATCCGGTAACAGGCTGACACCGATTGAAGCGCTGACCACCAACTCATGCCCCTCCACCGCCACCGGCACCCGCAATTTGGCCAGCAGTCGGGTGGCCACCCGCGCCAGGCTCGACAGGCTGCCATAGGCGTCGAACAACACCGCGAATTCGTCGCCAGACAGTCGCGCAATGGTGTCGGCTTCCGGCAAGGCATTGATCAGGCGTCGGGCCATTTTTTGCAGCAATTGGTCGGCAATTTCGTGGCCCAGGCTGTCATTGAGCAGCTTGAAGCGGTCCAGGTTGATATGCAGCAACGCCAGGCTGCGGCCGCCTTGACGCACCCGTTGATGGGCCTCACGAAGGCGCTCGCGGAACAGCGAGCGGTTGGCCAGGCCCGTCAGTTCGTCGTAATGGGTGAGGTAGCGCATGCGCTCCTCGGACTCGCGGCGGGCGGACAAATCGGCGAAGAAGCCCACGATATGACTGACATTTCCCCGAACATCGCGCACCACGCTCAATTGCAGCCATTGCGGGTACAGCTCGCCGTTCTTGCGCGCCTCTACCAGTTCACCCTGCCAACTGCCGTGGTTCAACAAGGCCTGGCGAATCACCGGGAAGTGCCGGCGAGCGTCGCGGCTGCACGGCAACTCCACGACATTGCGCCCCAGCATGTCGTCGATATCAAAGCCGGTGACACGGCTGAAGGCTTGGTTGATCGCAATCAACACGTACTCCGGGTCCAGGATCACGATGCCTTCGCTGGCCGCCTCGAACACCGTGGACGCCAGCCGTAACTGCTCTTCCACCGCCTTGCCGGCGCTGATATCGCGCCGGGTACCGAGCATGCGCGTCACGCGCCCGCTGGCGGTGCGCTCTACGGCGCGCCCACGGTCCTCGATCCACACCCAGCGCCCGTCGCCATGGCGCACACGGTACTCCACCTGATAGTCCTCGCTGCGCCCTTTCAAGTGCTCCACCAGCGCGTACTTGAGCAGCGGCAAGTCGTCCGGGTGCAGGCGTGGCTTGAGGTCGCGCAGCATCGCCGTGACGTATTCCGGCTCCAGGCCGAACAACTCCTTGAGTTGGGTGTGGTGGACTTCATCGGTTTGCAGGTTCCAGTCCCACAAGCCCAGCTCACTGGCCTGCAACGCCATGGCCAGGCGCGCCTCGCTTTTGCTCAGGGCCAGGCTGGCGGCGTCCAATTGCTGGCCGCGCTGTTCGACGCGCTGTTGCAGGCCGACCTGGGCCTCGCGCAGTTCCTGCTCGATCTGGCGGCGCTGCTCGACCTCGCGCACCAGGTCCTGATTCAACTGCTCGCTACGCTGACGTGCCTGTTGCAAGTGCTCGATCAGGGCCTGGTTCTGGAAGCGCCGCAGCAAGCCGCGCTGGATCAGGCGGTTGACCTGCCATGCCACCAGGCTCAGGGATGCCAGCAGGATCAGGCCCAGGTAACTCCACCCCTGCAGTTGCGGTTCGCCGCTGCAGAATAGATAGAGGATGGTGGGCACCAGGCAGGGCAAGGCAAACGACAAAAACGCCGGCAAACTCACGGCGTAAGCCACGCTGGCCGATAAAGTGGCCGCGCCAATCAGGCCAAAGACCCAGGCCTGCTGCACGAAGCTATCCAAGGGCACCAGGGCAATGGCCGCACTCGCCAGGGTCAGGCCACTGGCCGCCGAACCGAGCATGAACATCCGCCGCCAGACCGGCTGAGCCTGTCGGCTGGGCAAGGCGCTGTCGAAGGCCGCCACCTGGATCACGCGCATCGCCACCAGGGCCAGCAACCACACCAGCCAACTGCCGACCAGCACATAACGCTGCGGGCTCCAGAGCAACCAGGCGCAGACCAGACCGTTAATCAGCATCAATAACGTGGGCAGCAACGACCCCTGGTACAACAGACGCGTGCGCTCGACCGCCATCTCCATGGCGTAGTGCTTGCGGATAACCTGCTCCGGCGCGACAGAAGGGCCGGGCAAGTCAGTGCTGAGGGTCATAGGCAGTGTTCTTATAATGGTGAGCCCGAAACGTCGACGGAGCATACACAAGCAGACGGGCAGACCAAACTGCTCTGGATCATAAAAATCCGCGAATAAACCCCCGCAAACCATGGACCCAGAGGGGCTGAACAAGACAGGGCGCGGGCTACAGACGATGACTTACCAGTCATCACCGTGGCTGGAATATTTACCGATTGAACAGCGCCGGCGGTTTTTTTGTAGCGACCACCCGGCAATGGGATTTGCCCCCCTTCCCCCGGCACCCTAGAATGCGCCGATGCGCGATGATCTCTCCCTTTTGCTGAACTCCCTCAACGATGCCCAACGCCAGGCCGTAGCAGCCCCCGTTGGCCGTCAGTTGGTCCTGGCCGGTGCTGGCTCCGGTAAAACCCGCGTGCTGGTGCACCGTATCGCCTGGTTGATCCAGGTCGAGAACGCGTCCCCGCATTCGATCCTGTCGGTGACCTTCACCAACAAGGCCGCTGCCGAGATGCGCCACCGCATCGAGCAGTTGATGGGCATCAGCCCGGCCGGGATGTGGGTCGGCACCTTCCACGGCCTGGCGCACCGCCTGTTGCGGGCCCACTGGCAGGAGGCGGGCCTGGCCCAGACCTTCCAGATTCTCGACAGCGATGACCAGCAACGCCTGGTCAAGCGGGTAATCCGCGAGTTGGGCCTGGATGAACAACGCTGGCCGGTCCGCCAGGCCCAGTGGTTTATCAACGGCCAGAAAGACGAAGGCCTGCGCCCGCAACATATCCAGGCCAGTGGCGACCTGTTCCTGGCCACCATGCGCAGCATTTATGAAGCCTATGAAGTGGCCTGCCAGCGAGCCGGCGTCATCGACTTCTCCGAACTGCTGCTGCGCGCCCTCGACCTGTGGCGTGACAACCCCGGTTTGCTCGCGCACTACCAGAAGCGCTTCCGGCACATCCTGGTGGACGAGTTCCAGGACACCAACGCCGTGCAGTACGCCTGGTTGCGCCTGCTGGCTAAGGGCGGCGACAGCCTGATGGTGGTGGGCGACGACGACCAGTCGATCTACGGCTGGCGCGGCGCGAAAATCGAGAACATCTACCAGTACTCCGACGACTTCCCCGACGCCGAGACTATTCGCCTGGAGCAGAACTATCGCTCCACCGCCGGGATCCTCAAGGCCGCCAACGCCTTGATCGCCAATAACACCGGGCGCCTGGGCAAGGAGTTGTGGACCGATGGCGGCGAAGGCGAGGCGATCAACCTCTACGCCGCCTTCAACGAGCACGACGAAGCGCGCTATGTGGTCGAAACCATTGAAAGCGCCCTGAAAACCGGGCTGGCCCGCAGCGATATCGCTATTTTGTACCGTTCCAACGCCCAATCGCGGGTGTTGGAAGAAGCCTTGCTGCGCGAGCGCATCCCGTATCGCATCTATGGCGGCCAACGCTTCTTCGAGCGTGCGGAAATCAAGAACGCCATGGCCTACCTGCGTTTGCTGGAAGGCCGCGGCAACGATGCAGCGCTGGAGCGGGTGATCAACGTACCGGCACGGGGCATCGGCGAGAAAACCGTCGAGGCGATCCGCGAGCATGCGCGTCACAGCGATGTGTCGATGTGGGAGGCCATGCGCCTGCTGATCGCCAATAAAGGCCTGACCGGCCGCGCTGCCGGGGCTTTGGGTGGGTTTGTCGAGTTGATCGACAGCCTCGCCGCCAAGTGCCTGGAAATGCCGCTGCACCTGATGACCCAGACCGTGATCGAACAGTCCGGCCTGATTGCTTATCACGAAGCGGAAAAAGGCGAGAAAGGCCAGGCTCGGGTAGAAAACCTTGAGGAACTGGTCAGCGCCGCCCGCGCGTTCGAGAACAGTGAGGAAGATGCCGACCTGTCGCCATTGGCGGCGTTCCTCGGCCATGCCTCCCTGGAAGCGGGCGATACCCAGGCCGACGAGCACGAAGACAGCGTGCAGTTGATGACCCTGCACAGTGCCAAGGGCCTGGAATTCCCCTACGTGTTCCTGGTGGGCATGGAAGAAGGCCTGTTCCCGCACAAGATGAGCCTGGAAGAGCCCGGCCGCCTTGAGGAAGAACGCCGCCTGGCCTACGTGGGTATTACCCGGGCGATGCAGAACCTGGTGATGACCTACGCCGAGACACGGCGCCTGTATGGCAGCGAAACCTACAACAAGGTCTCGCGTTTCGTACGGGAAGTGCCGAAAGGGCTGATTCAGGAAGTGCGCTTGTCCAATAGCGTCAGCCGGCCGTTTGGCGGCGGCCAGCAGCAGAACTCCAGCAGCATGTTTGCCGGTTCGGAAATTCCCGAGACCCCGTTCAGCCTTGGCCAGCAGGTCAGGCATGCGATCTTTGGCGAAGGGGTGATCCTCAACTTCGAAGGCGCCGGGGCCCAGGCCCGAGTGCAGGTGAACTTCGCCGAAGGCAGCAAGTGGTTGATGATGGGTTACGCCAAGCTCGAAGCGGTCTGACTGAGCGTTCCCACGCTCTGCGTGGGAACGACCGGACGCTCTACCTCAGTGTAATGGGTCGCCTTGCCCTTGTTTTTCACACGTACGGGCCAATATCTGTAATTAGTCCTACAGACCATTCCGAATAGGTCTTACGCAAAAGCCCGAAACATTATGCCGCTAGCCACTGCCTCTACACCTGTGCAACATGGCGCGCGTGCAATCCACAAATGGGAATTCCCTTTATGAAACGTTTTCTTAGCATCGCCATGGCGTTGTGCATCGGCCTGACGATGAGCCTCGACGCCAACGCCAAACGCTTCGGTGGCGGTAAAAGCTCCGGCGCAGCGCCGAGCCACCAGACCAGCCAAATGGCCCCAGCCGCTGGCGGCATGGGTGGAGCGGCTGCCACCGCAGGTGCAGCCGGTGCCGCAGGCGCTGCTGCCAAGGCCGGCGGTGCTTCGCGCTGGTTGGGCCCTCTGGCCGGTATCGCTGCCGGTGGCCTGCTCGCTTCCATGTTCATGGGCGGCGGCTTCCAGGGCATGCAGATCTTCGACATCCTGATCATGGCCGTCATCGCCTTTGTGATCTTCCGCTTTATCGCCGCCCGTCGCCGCAAGCAGCAGGAGCACCTGGCTCCAGCCGGCGCGCCGATGCAGCGTGAAGTGTTCGAGCAAAAGCCTGCCATGGGTTCGATCTTCGGCGGCTCGGCGGCACCGGCTGCTGCCGCTCGTCCGGTGATCAATGCGCCAGCCTGGTTCAACGAAGAGCGTTTCGTCGAAGCGGCCCGCAACCACTTCCAGTCCCTGCAGCAACACTGGGACGCCAACGAAATGGACAAGATCGCCGAGTTCGTGACCCCGCAACTGCTGGAGTTCCTCAAGCGCGAACGTGCCGAGTTGGGCGACGCTTTCCAGTCGACCTATATCGACGACCTGCGCGTACAACTGGAAGGTGTGGATGACCGCGCCGACAAGACCATCGCCACCCTGACCTTCAGCGGTGTGTCGAAGACCTCGCGCTTCGATCAGGGCGAAGTGTTCAGCGAAAGCTGGAACATGGAACGTCCACAGGGCGAAAACCAGCCTTGGCTGGTAGCCGGTATCCGCCAGAACGGCTGATCCGCAAAGGCCTACAGCCTGCTGTAACGAACACCCCGGTCTTGTGCAGTGCTTTAAGAAGCCTGCACAGCCGGGGTGTTTTTTTGCCTGTGGAAAAGTCGGCGTGCTGCGTATTGCCCAGCCGCAGGGCCTGGCTAGAGGCGGTGCCCAGTCTGACGGGGCAAGTACAAAGATCGTCAGCAATGTCGACTGGCTTTATTCCTACGATAAAAACAGCATCAGCCTAAAGCTGGAAAAGCAGTTTTAACCAATAACCCCGGGTTTTCTATTTCGCGGTTGCACTTATAGCGAGCTACTGTATAAAACGCCCCTATAAACCGCGCCATTTAGCATGAGGATCCCGGCCGTGGAAGAAGTTATCGAACAATTGCGTGAAGCCAACGAACCGGTACCGGTTCCTCTGGAGCTGCCCGACGAAGACCAGCTGGTGGAAGTCGAAGAACAGCTGTTTATCAACATCCCGTTTGTGTTCAAGGAATTCCTGCTGACCGTCAGCGATGTGGTGTATGGCAGCCTGGAGCCGGTGACCATCACCGACCCCCAGTCCCACACTTACCTGCCGGAAGTCGCCGCCAATGCCTGGGATATCGGCGTGCCTCGCGAACTGATCCCGATTTGCCAGGATGGCGACGACTACTACTGCGTCGAAGAAGACGGCACGGTGGTCTTGTGGTCCGGCGAAGAAGAACTGGTAACCGAAGAGTCATGGGAATCGGTGTGGCACTGGGCGCGGGACGTGTGGCTGGAAAGCTGAGCCAAAACCAGTGACAAGGGGGCGGTGTGCAAAGCCCCCTCGCCACATACGCTCAATGCTCCGGCGTGTCCTTGTGATTATCCAGGGTTTCCAGCAAGGCCACTTGCATGCGCGTATGGATGCGGATGAACCAGCGCCAGAGCACGGCAGCCACTGCGGCCGTCACCACCGCAATCAATACCAGCAACTTGTTGGTCGGCAAAATACTGGCCGACAAGGCCGCCAATAGCAGGAAGATCACCAGCAGCGAGAGAATCGGGATCAGTTCGGCAATCACCCGCCGTACACGTTGGGTATGGCGCCCAGCCATTTCCGGCTTCACGCTCATCTCCGCCAGCAGCATCGACAGCGCCTTGAGCTTGCGATATGCGGCAATCAGAAACGGCAGCGACAGTAGCAACGCACCACCCCAGATCAATGCCTTCTGCCAGCTCGGATCACTGATCCAGCCTTCCAGATACCCTCCAATGCGCGCGGCGAAGAAGCTGCCGGTAAAGAAGATCGCCACCACCAGCGCCAGGTTTACCCCTACCTGCAAGATGATCTTGCGGATCATCGACGCCAGCATCGCGCCTTCGCCCTGGGGCGAAATGCTGCGCAGCCATTCGCCATACATGCCAAACACTCGGCTCAGACGCTGTGGCATCACAGCCGCGATCTTCAAGGACAATGGGTCGGCGCCACGAATAAGGTATGGCGTGAGCAACGTAGTGATGGCGGAAACGGCCACCGCCACCGGGTAGAGAAAGTCGCTGGTGACCTGCAAGGTCATCCCCAGCGCCGCAATGATGAAAGAAAATTCGCCGATCTGTGACAGGCCCATGCCCACCCGCAACGAGGTGCGGCCGTCATTACCGGCGATAAACGCGCCAAGGCCACAGGACAGCATCTTGCCCAGCACCACGGCCACAGTAATCACCGCAATCGGCCACGCGTATTGCAGCAAGATCTGCGGGTCGATCATCAAGCCAATGGCAACGAAGAAGATGGCACTGAACATGTCGCGAACCGGCTCGATCAGGCGTTCTATTTTCAGCAACTGCCGGGACTCGGCCATGATCGCACCGATCAGGAAGGCGCCCAGCACCATGCTGTACTCCAGCTTGACCACCAGCAGGCAGAAGCCAAAACACAGGCCCAGGACGGTGATCAGCAGCATCTCGTTGCTTTCAAACTTGGCCACGTAGGCCAGCAGGCGTGGCACCAGCAAAATGCCAATCACCAGGGCCACGATCATGAACAGTGAGAGCTTGCCGACCGTGGAAAATACCTCGCCGGAGCTGACCGTGCCGCTGACGGCGATGCTCGATAACAAGGCGATGATGCCGATGCCCAGGATGTCCTCGACGATCAGCACGCCAAAGATCAGTTGGGCAAAGCGCTGGTTTTTCATCTTCAGGTCGTTGAGCGCCTTGACGATGATGGTGGTCGAGGAAATCGCCAGGATCGCACCGAGGAACAGTGAATCCATGGTGTTCCAGTCGAACCATTGGCCAATTTCATAGCCAATCCAGATCATCAGGATGATTTCCAGGAAGGCCGCGATAAACGCCGTGGCGCCGACCTTGAACAGCTTGCGTAGGCTGAACTCCAGGCCCAGGCAGAACATCAGGAAAATCACCCCCAGCTCGGCCAGGGTCTTGATGGTGTCTTCGTCGTGGATCAGGCCGAAAGGCGGGGTGTGCGGGCCGATGATAAAGCCGGCGACGATGTACCCCAGGACGACCGGCTGCTTGAAGCGATGGAACAGGATGGTCACCACCCCTGCCACGAGCATGATCACGGCCAAGTCCTGGATAAAACTGATGGCGTGCATGGCGAGGGGCTCCTTGAGGGTACTGGCACTGTCCCGAATTCCAGGCAGCCGCCACAACGGCGCGCAATGTGCGGAAGGAAAAGTCTGCCTTATTCGTAAGAAATGCCCTTGAAATGGGCTTTTCAAGGGTAACACCGCGACTTGCGGCAGAAAGCCGGTGCAATATATGGAAACAGATCGCCCTGGGCGTGACGGCAAGCCCCGTCCCGGCGTCCCGTTAGGGATGGCGCTGTAATGATTCGAGCATCCGCAGAGGTGCCCCCCCCAACCAATGCCTACAACCGTGAGTGTGCTATGGAACCCGGAAACGCCCAGCTGTCGATGACGGTATTGATGACCCCTGACATGGCCAATTTCTCAGGCAATGTCCACGGCGGTACCCTGCTCAAGTACCTCGACGAAGTGGCCTACGCCTGCGCCAGCCGTTATGCCGGCCGCTATGTCGTCACACTGTCGGTGGACCAGGTGATTTTTCGTGAGCCGATTCATGTGGGCGAACTGGTGACATTTTTGGCTTCGGTCAACTACACCGGCAACACGTCGATGGAAGTGGGGATCAAGGTGGTCACCGAGAACATCCGCGAGCGCTCGGTGCGCCATACCAACAGTTGCTTCTTCACCATGGTTGCCGTCGACGACGCCCGCAAACCGGCCGCCGTGCCAGCGTTGCAGCCACAGAACAGTGAAGACAAGCGCCGGTTTATCCAGGGCAAACAGCGCCGGCAGATTCGCCAGGAGCTGGAGAAGCGCTACCAGGAAATCAAAGCCGACGCGCTGTAAAACACAATCCCCCTGTAGGGGCTGGCTTGCCAGTTCCTACAGGGGGATTTTGGGTATTACAGACTGATCGGCGTGGCTTCAAAGCGCACGCGCGGATGGGCGATGCGGTCCTGGGCCCGTACCAATTCCAACTCGTAACTGGCGCATGCCTGGGTTTCCAGCAACACTTCATGCACAGCCGACGCCGTGAACTCGAACGCGGCCAGCAGGCTGTCGCCCAGCAGCACCCGCGCCAGGAACAGGCCCGATGTCAGGTCGCCCACCCCCACCGGCTGGCGCGCAAATGCCAGCAGCGGCCGGCGCAGGTGCCAGCTGCCTTCGGCCGTCACCAGCAGCATCTCGAAACCGTCCGCCAGCTTGCCCGGGTAGTCCAGGTGCTTGACCAGCACCGCTTTGGGCCCCCGCGCCAGCAGGGCGCGCGCCATGCCCAGGCAATCGAACAGCGACTGCGGTTTACGCCCGCAAAAGCTGTCCAGCTCCAGTTGGTTGGGGCACAGGAAGTCGGCCATGGCCACCGCTTCGTCCAGCAAAAAATCACTGACTTCCTGGGGTACGATGCAGCCTTTTTCCGGATGGCCCATCACTGGGTCGCACAGGTACAGGGCCCTGGGGTTGATCGCCTTGATCCGCGCCACACCGCTCAGGATCGCCCGCCCCTGGGCGGCGCTCCCCAGGTATCCGGACAGCACCGCATCACAGTTGCCCAGTTCGCCAATCGCCGCAATCCCCTCCACCAGCGCCGGAATTTGCTGCGGCGCCAACACTTCTCCCGCCCAGTGGCCATACTGGGTATGGTTGGAGAACTGCACGGTGTTGAGCGGCCAGACATTCACCCCCACTCGCTGCATGGGAAATACGGCGGCGCTGTTGCCGGCATGGCCGAAGACCACATGGGACTGGATCGCAAGCAGATGAGGTGTGCGTTTCATGCAGGAAACTTCCGTAAAACCGTTGAATTCTGGCCGCGCAGTATGCGACTAAAAGCATCCTGTACGACAGACCGGAGACACAGTTAAGCTGGCCTTACTTTGTTGGAGCAAATCGCATGCTGACCCTGGGAAATATCTTTGTGCTGATGCTAGTGGCGGCGGCTGCCGCCTGGGTGTGGCACAACCACGGCTTGCGCGAGCGTGCGCTGGAGAGGGTCAAACAGCATTGCGCCAAGCTCGACATCGAATTGCTCGACGGCGCCGTGGCCTTGAAACGCATCGGCTTCGTCAAGGACGCCAGCGGCCGCCGGCGTTTGGCGCGGGTCTACAACTTTGAGTTCACCGTGACCGGTGAGGCCCGCCACCCTGGCACCATCACCCAGTTTGGGGCCCACAGTGCGCAGATCGAACTGGCGCCCTACCCGTTTGAAATAAAGACCCCGCCGCCCAGCGCCGAAGTGATTGAACTGAGCCAGTGGCGTCAGGAGCACGGCAAGAGCCGTCACTGACGGCAAGCGGCCAGGGCCTTTTGCAGTTCTGCCACGTCCTTCTCTTCGCTGAAGATCAGCTCGATGCGTGAGTCCCGGCGCCATTCGCTGGGCTGCCAAGTGAGCATGGTGTTATCCACAGCGTTGGCCGAAACCCAACCATCGGCGCTGTGGATAACCAATTTGGCACGGCGCCAGTCCAGGCCCTGCAACCATTGCCGCAGCAACGCGGGATCGAACTGCTGGCTCGGGTGCCAGCGCCAACCGATGCTCCAGCCGCCTTCCTGCGCCTGGTGCAGGCAAATCGGCACGCATGGATCGCTCCAGATTGCCGGGATTTGCGTCAACCCCTTGGGCACTTCAAAGTTATCCACAGGCGATCCGGCCTGTACGCCGAACCCTGGCAGGCGGACCAATGGCAGTTGCGCCTGTCGAGTCCAGTAAACCTCGCAGGCTGGTAATGTGTTTTCGATAACGCTGCGTTGCGCGGCATCCAGCCCTTCTTCCTTGTTCAGCACCAGCAACCCGGCACTGGCCAATGCCTCGCGTTGCGCGTCGGGCAACGGTCTGCCTGCCGCCAGTGCCTGGGCATCCAGGACCAGCACACAAGGCTGGACGGCCAGCACGGTTTGCCAGGGCGCCTGGCGCAACTGCGCCAGCAATTGCGCCGGGTGCCCCAACCCTGAGGGTTCGATAAACAGGCGGTCCGGCTTGGCCTTACGCAGCAGGCGACCTAGCCCTATCTGGAATGGCGCACCATTCACACAGCACAAACAGCCACCGGCCACTTCGCCGATGGCAATACCGTCGTCATCCAGGGTCAGCAGCGCAGCATCCAGGCCAATCTGCCCGAACTCATTGATCAACACCGCCCAACGCTCATTGGCCGGGCGCTGGGTGAACAGGTGCTTGATCAAGCTGGTCTTGCCAGCCCCCAAGGGGCCGGCAATCACATGCGTGGGAATATTCTGCAGCATCGTGGACATTATTCAGGCCGTGTAGAGACGATTGATCCTACCCGGTTATGCCAGCCAATCCAGCGTCAGAATCAGCCGTCGTTCATTGGCGGCCAGCGCCGGCGAACGATGAATCAAGCCGTAGCCTTCATTGCCACGCCACTTTTCGCCTTTGAGCAGGGCGACTTCACCGCAGTGGATCTGTTCGATGCGCTCGGTGGGCTCCGCGTCCGCCTGACTCAACTGACGTCGGTCCATCACCCCTTCGCGCAACCATTGGCTGCCGATACCGGCATAGGTGGTGATCAAGCGCACGGGCACATGATCGACGTGAAAACGCGGGCACATGGCCTTGTCCAACAGCCTTAACCGCACGCCAATACGCTTGGCGCCCAGCAGGCAGGCAAAGGCGCTGACCAGCCATGCCACATCGGCGATAAACCCGTCGTAGCCTTCAAGGTCACGACAACCTGCGGCCAAGCCCTGCAAGTTGGGCTCAGCATCTTCACTGTCCAACTCAACCACCAGCGATTCTGCCAGCGGCTCGTTCAGCGAGACCAGCAACGCACCAAACTCGGCGATATGCAGCGGCAACTGGCGCTGCCACAGCGCCAGGTTCACCCCGTTATCGAGGATATCGGCGAGCGCCAACGGGGTTTCACCACGGGTCTGGCGAATCACCGGGCGCAGTTGAATCACAGGGGCCAACATCAGGCGGCTGCCTCCTCATACCAAGGGCCAAAAGGATCGACCAGCAGGCGCCAACCTTCGACGCCCTGGGCCATTTCATCGTCGGTCAGCAGGCACGCATCCAACTCCGCGCGCAGGCGCACGAAGTCGATGTTCTGCCCGATAAACACCAGTTCCTGGCGGCAATCGCCGGTGCTCGGTTGCCAGTTCTCCATGATCGCCGCGACGCTTTGCTGGTCCTCGGGCCATTGGCTCTTGGGCACAAAGCGCCACCAGCGACCGGCAAAACCATGGCGCATCAAGCCACCGGCCTGGGACCAACTGCCGGCGTCGCGATGTTTGCTGGCCAGCCAGAAAAATCCCTTGGAGCGCAGCAGCCTGCCGTTGACCCACGGGCGGTCGATAAAGTCGAAAAAACGCTGAGGATGGAATGGCCGGCGCGCCCGATAGGCCGTGGAGGCGATGCCATATTCTTCAGTCTCCGGCACATGTTCGCCGCGCAGTTCCTGCAGCCAGCCCGGCGCCTGGGCCGCGCGCTCGAAGTCAAAACGCCCGGTATTGAGGATCTCGGCCAGCGGCACTTCGCCCATGACCATGGGAATGATGCGCGCCTGGGCATTCAGGCGTTCAAGGATGGCCACCAGTTCTTCACGTTCGTGGCTGCTGATCAGGTCGATCTTGCTGATAAGGATGACGTCGGCAAACTCGATCTGCTCGATCAACAGGTCGGTGATGGAACGTTCATCATCTTCACCCAGGGTTTCGCCCCGTGACGCCAGGCTTTCGGCGGCTTGGTAGTCGAGCAGGAAGTTCATGCCGTCGACCACGGTGACCATGGTGTCCAGACGCGCAATGTCGGCCAGGCTCTGACCGTTTTCATCGCGAAAGGTGAAGGTTTCTGCCACGGGCAGCGGTTCGGAAATGCCAGTGGATTCGATCAGCAGGTAGTCGAACCGACCCTCCCTGGCGAGCTTTCCGACCTCAACGAGCAAGTCTTCGCGCAAAGTGCAGCAGATGCAGCCGTTGCTCATTTCCACCAGTTTTTCTTCGGCGCGATTGAGGCTGACGTCGCGCTGTACCGCAGCGCCATCAATGTTGATTTCGCTCATATCGTTGACGATCACCGCCACTCGCAGGTTTTCGCGGTTGCGCAGGACGTAATTGAGCAGCGTGCTTTTACCGGCGCCGAGAAAGCCGGACAGCACGGTTACGGGTAGACGGTCGGTCATCGGGTGTTCCTCATCAGGTTGGCCGGTCAAATCGCCCGTTGATGGCGTTCGCGCAGCTCTTCACGTTCTTTGGCTTCAATACACAGGGTGGCCGTGGGCCGCAGCAACAGGCGCTTGAGGCCAATCGGCTCGCCTGTCTCACGGCACCAGCCGTACTCACCACGGGCGAGGTGCTCAAGGGCCTCGTCGATCTTGTCCAGCAGCTTCTTTTCCCGCTCCAGCAGACGCAGTTGCCATTGGCGCTGTTCTTCGGCGCTGCCGACATCGGCGGGATCGCTATGGGGCTCCTGCTCGCGCAGCACGATGAACTCGGCTTCGATGCGCGCTTGCAGGTCATAGCGCTGAGCCAACAACAGCTCGCGGAAAAAGGCCTGCTGGGCCTCGTTCATATAATCAGCAGGTGGTTGAGCGAGCAGGTCTTGTTCAGTCATCAGGTCGGTTCACGGGTCAGGCTGTATTTTGATGTTATAGTATAACAATGCAAATAAGCTAATCCCCTCTTGCCCGTCACGACGAAGGGCGCAATCCTTGAACGCCTCCAGGCCCCGAGAAACGCGATGAAATCCCTGTTATGCGGTGTGTTGTTGCTGGTAGCGACCCAGGCCGGCGCCCAAGTAGCCAGCCCCCTGGCCACGTGCACCCGCAGCGCCACCCTGCTGGCCTGTGTCGATGCCCAGGGCAATGCCTACAGTGTCGCAACCGCGGGCAACACCACGTATTTGCGCGGATTCGAGGTGATCGGCAAGCGTTACTGGGCGCAGACCAATAGCCGCTACGGCCAATTGACGTTCTTTACCGGTCTGGCCTCAGACGGTGAGGCGTGGGGCGGCTACACACGGCGTGTGGGCTGGACCACGATCAACCGGTTCTCCAGTTCCGGAGGCTCCAGCGCCAAGTTCACCTGCAGCCGTATCAGCGGGTGCTAGAGCGGTCGTAGAAAAATCATCGTCGATCTAATTGTTATACTATAACATGTCGGATTATCTCCAACGATGGACCTTCTCATGAATGCGCTGACTCTGCCCGATATCGCCGCGCAGGCTTCTCGCCAAGCCTTGCCCCTCGACTGGGTGGGTATGTGCGGCATTGCTCTTCCCATCCTGATCGACGGCCAACGTTTGAGTGCCAAGGCCGATGCCGGCGTGAGCCTGGATGACGGCGAGGCGCGGGGCATTCATATGTCGCGCCTGTACCTGGCGTTGGAAATGCTCGAGCAACAAGACCTGCAACCGGCGCTGCTGCGTCAGGTGTTGCAGCGATTTCTCGATAGCCATGAAGGGTTATCGAGCAGCGCCTACCTGCGGATTCACACCGATTTGCTGCTCAAACGCCCGGCGTTGGTCAGCCCGCTATCGGGCTGGAAGACTTACCCGGTGACCATCGAAGCGCGTCTGGAAAAACAGATGTTCCACGTGGAACTAAAAATTGACGTGACCTACTCTTCCACCTGCCCATGCTCTGCGGCCCTCGCCAGGCAGTTGATTCAACAGCAATTTGTTGATCACTTCGGCAACAAGTCGTTGCAACACGAAGATGTACTGGCCTGGCTTGGCAGTGCCAATGGCATCGTCGCCACGCCCCATAGCCAACGCAGCAGTGCGCTGTTGCAGGTCCATCTGCAGCCCGACGTCCAAGCCTTGCCCCTGACGGCCTTGATCGACCAGGCCGAAGCAGCCCTCGGCACCGCCGTACAAACCGCTGTAAAGCGCGCTGATGAACAGGCGTTCGCCCTCGCCAACGGCCAGAACCTGATGTTTTGCGAAGACGCCGCGCGCCGCCTGAACCTGGCACTGAAACGCTCGGATGCGGTGCAAGCCATTCAACTCAAAGTCATCCACGCCGAAAGCCTGCACGCCCATGACGCCGTGGCCGAAAGCCATTGGACGAGAGGCGCCTCGGGCACCCCATGAAACTGACGATGCTCGACCTGGAAGCGGCAGCCGTGGGTAGCCGTTTTCCCCTGGCCCCCGTATTGGATGCCCTGCCGTGGAACAGTGACGGCCTGATCGCCGCCATCGCCCAGCAACACGGCAGCGGCGCAGTGTTGATGCTGGCCTGGATGAACCGCCAGGCCCTCGACGAGACCCTCGCCAGCGGCCAGGTCTGCTACTGGTCACGCTCGCGCCAGCAGTTGTGGCGCAAAGGCGAAAGCTCTGGCCACCAGCAGCAGTTGATCGAAGCACGCCTGGATTGCGACGGCGATGCCGTGTTGCTGATCGTCGACCAACAAGGTCCTGCCTGTCACACCGGCCGACCCACCTGTTTTTACAACGCTATCGAAAACGATCAAGTGCACATCATCACCGCGCCTCTCAAGGAACCTACAGCATGATCCGCAAGAACCCTTCCGGCGATCTGCCGGTCATTGCCGAGTCGGCCTACGTCGATAAAACCGCGATCATCTGCGGCAAGGTGATCATCGGCGAGAATGTATTTGTCGGTCCCTATGCGGTGATCCGCGCCGACGAAGTCGATGCCACCGGCGACATGGACCCGATCACCATCGGCGCCAATTCCAATATCCAGGACGGCGTGGTGATCCACTCCAAATCCGGTGCGGCGGTGACTATCGGCGAGTTCAGCTCCATCGCCCATCGCTCGATTGTCCACGGCCCCTGCACTGTCGGCGACCGGGTGTTTATCGGCTTCAACAGTGTGCTGTTCAACTGTGTGGTGGGTGATGGCTGCGTGGTGCGGCATAACTCGGTGGTCGATGGCCGCGACTTGCCCGCCGCGTTCTACGTGCCGCCCACCACGCGCATCGGCCCCAACACCGATCTGTCGCAGTTCCCGCCCGTGAGCGTCAGCGCATCGGAGTTTTCCGAAGACGTGGCGCGTACCAATGTCGACCTGGTGCGCGGCTACAAAGCCCTGCAAAACGAGTTCTAAACATGAGCCGCTTGCTGATCCGCAACGCCCGCCTGGTGAATGAAGGCCAGGAATTCGATGCCGACGTGCTAGTCGCCAATGGCCGTATCGAAAAAATCGCCAGCAGCATCCAGGGGCAAATGGCCGAAATTGAGATTGATGCCCAAGGCCAATGGCTGCTGCCGGGCATGATCGACGACCAGGTGCATTTCCGCGAACCTGGCGCGCCGGACAAAGGCAGTTTTTACAGCGAGTCCCGCGCCGCAGTGGCCGGGGGCATTACCAGTTTCATGGATATGCCCAACACCCAGCCCGCGACCTTGACCCTGGAAGCTCTGGCCGACAAAAAACGCCGCGCCGCACTGCACTCGGTAGCCAATTACGGGTTTCACTTTGGTGTCAGCAACGACAACCTCGACACCGTGGCTGCCCTTGATCCGCGGCAGGTCGCCGGGGTCAAAGTGTTTATGGGCGCCTCCACCGGCAATATGCTGGTGGATGATCCACGCGTCCTGGAGCGTTTATTTGCTGAGGTGCCGACCATTCTCCTCGCCCATTGCGAGCACACGCCGAGCATCCAGGCCAATGAACAACGCTTGCGAAACCGGTTTGGCGAGGCGATCCCCGCCGTCGCCCACCCGCTGATCCGCGATGCCGAAGCCTGCTATCGCTCCTCGTCCCTGGCCGTGGAGCTGGCGCGCCGCCACGGCACGCGCTTGCATGTGCTGCACCTGACCAGCGCCCGGGAACTGTCGCTATTTGAAGATAAACCGCTGGCAGAAAAACGCATCACGGCAGAAGTGTGCGTGCACCACTTACTGTTCGACGACCGCGACTACGCCCGCCTCGGCCACCAGATCAAATGCAACCCGGCGATCAAAACCCGGGCCGACCGCAATGCCCTGCGCCTGGCACTGCTGAGCAATCGCCTGGATGTGATCGGCACCGACCACGCGCCTCATACATGGGAGCAAAAACAGCGGCCGTACCGCGAGGCGCCAGCGGGGTTACCCCTGGTGCAACATGCGCTACCGGCATTGATGGAGTTGGTGGCGGACGGCCTGTTGCCCCTGACCACATTGGTGGCGAAAACCAGTCATCGCGTTGCCGACCTGTTCGCCATTCCCGACCGGGGGTACCTGCGCGAGGGCTACTGGGCCGACCTGGTGCTGATCAAACCCGAGCCCGAAGGCAAACCGGTGAGCAGCCAACCGATCCTCGCCCGCTGCGGCTGGACACCCTTTGCCGAGCGCAGCTTTCGCCATAGTATCAGCACTACTCTGGTGTCAGGCCATGTGGCCTGGCACCAGGGGCAGGTGATCGACAGTTGCCAGGGGCTGCCCCTGCATTTTCTGCGCTAAAACCCAGGAGCCGTTCAGGCCCGGGGTTTGACCGTGCCACAGTCGTTGCCCAGCCACTGCGCATGGGTGTCGAGGCTGCCGTTCTGCTGCACGCCAGTGGCATTGAAAGTACCGTTGACCGTGGTGGTGAACGCCTTCTGGCTCTGGAACGTGGCCACGCCAGTGCCCTGGGCTTTCGGGCAACTGAAGCGGAATTTCCACTGGTTGCCGGTCTTGTCTGTGACCTCTTGCTTGCAACCCGATTGCGGGTCGGTCAGCGGGATGGAATCAGAGGCCACCTGGGCCGGGGTCAGGCAGACCTGCACGCCCTTGCCAGCCATGGTGATGCCTTGTTTTTCCAGCATTGCGCGTTGTTCCGGGGTCATCTGTTGCTTCAGTTGACCGAGGATCAACGACAAGTCCGGCAGATTCTGGTTATCGACTTTCATATTGCTGGTGGTCAATTCCCACAAGCCCGGCGCCAACATCTGCGCCTGCGCTGCCACCGGCAGCGTCAAACCAACAACCATGGCCAAACCAAGCAGACGAGCATTCATCGGGTAACTCCTGGGTAATTGTCGGCGTTAGACGTCGTAAAGTGGTCGGCGTTGCATGCTCAATAAAATAGCGACAATCGCCGCCGAACATGGTCTGTTACGCATTGGATTGTCAGGAGTACCGTTGCCCATGGATTTCTTCGGCCCGCACTTGCTTGGCTACTTCATCGCAACCCTGCATTTTCTCGGCTCGCTGGCTGCCCTGCACGCGGTGCTCACCGTGCGTACCGCCCAAGGCTCAATCGCCTGGGCACTGTCGCTGATGTTCATGCCGTACCTGACCCTGATCCCCTACCTGATCTTTGGCCGCAGCAGCTTCGACGCCTATATCCAGGCGCGGCGCCAGGCCAACCAGGAAATGCACAAGGCAATCACTGAGTTGAACTGGCGCCCTTGGGTCGAAGAAGCCCTGGCTGCGCGTAACTCCCAGGCCTACGCCTCCCTGCGCGCCATGCCCAAGCTGGGACGCATGCCGTGCCTGGCGAACAACCAGGTGCGTTTGCTGGTCAATGGCGACGCCACCTTCAGCGCCATCTTCGACGCCATCCGCGCCGCCAAGACTGCCGTGTTGGTGCAGTTCTTCATCATTCATGACGATGAACTGGGGCGCCAACTGCATGCACTGCTCAAGGCCAAAGCCGCCGAAGGTGTAGCCATCTACGTGCTGTATGACCGCATCGGCAGCCACTCCCTGCCCCACCGCTATGTGCAATCGCTGCGCGACGCCGGGGTGCAGATCAAGGCGTTTGCCACCCGCAGCGGCTGGCTCAATCGCTTTCAGGTGAATTTCCGTAACCACCGCAAGATTGTCGTGGTCGATGGCCTGACCGGTTTTGTCGGCGGGCATAACGTCGGCGACGAATACATGGGCAAGAAGCCGCCGCTCGCCCCCTGGCGCGACACCCATGTGCAAGTCAGCGGCCCCGTGGTGGCGTGCCTGCAAGAATCGTTTGCCGAAGACTGGTTCTGGGCCGCGCGCGAACTGCCGCCGCTGATCCTGCCCGATACCTATGCCGATGACGGCGTGCTCTGCCAATTACTGGCCAGCGGTCCGGCGGACCCGTATGAAACCTGTTCGCTGTTTTTCGTCGAAGCCATTCATGCGGCGACTGAGCGGGTGTGGATCACCAGCCCGTATTTCATCCCCGATGAGGCGGTATTCGCCGCGCTGCGCCTGGCGGTGTTGCGTGGCGTGGACGTGCGCTTGCTGCTGCCGTCACGCCCCGACCATCGCATTGTGTACGCCGCCTCCAGCCTGTACGCGATTGAAGCGGTGCGCGCCGGGGTCCGGGTGTTCCGCTACAAACCGGGTTTTTTGCATCAGAAAGTGGTGCTGGTAGATCGGGAAATCAGCGCCATCGGCAGTGCGAACCTGGACAACCGTTCGTTCCGCCTCAACTTCGAAGTGATGTTGCTGACCGTCGACGAAGCCTTCGCCAGCGAGGTGGAACACATGCTGCTGGATGACTTCGCCCAGGCCCACGAAACCAGCCAAGAAGAAAGCCAGCAGACCCGCCGCCTGCAGCAACTGGGCATGCGCGTGGCGCGGCTGATTTCCCCTATCTTATAAATTGCGCCGGACAGAAGGTGGGAGCTGGCTTGCCAGCTCCCACACTCAGCCATCGGTTGGCTCAGCGGTAGAGATCTTCCCGCGTCCACGGCAACTCATGGCTGCCATCGGCAAGGGGCTTGACCGCCAGGATCTGGTGCAGGTTGATCCACCCACGCGCAAACGCATAGGCGCAACCCGCCAGGTACAGGCGCCAGATACGCAGTGCCTGGGCCGGGACCATTTTTGCCGCCGCCTCCAGGTTGTCTTCCAGGCGTTCGCTCCAGTGGTCGAGGGTGCGTGCGTAATGCAGGCGCAGGCTTTCCACGTCGACCACTTCCAGGCCGACTTCGCTGATTTCGGCGCTGATCATCACCAGGTGCGGCAGCTCACCATTGGGGAACACGTAACGCTCGATAAACTCGCCAGCACCGCGCCCCACCGGGCGGCCATCAGTATGTTTGGCGGTGATGCCATGGTTGAGCACCAGCCCCCCTTCACGCACGGCGCCGAACAGGGTCTGGCAGTACTGCGCCAGGTTGGCGTGGCCGACGTGCTCGAACATGCCGACGCTGACGACTTTGTCGAACCGCCCGTCCTGGGGCAGGTCGCGGTAGTCGAGCAATTTCAACTCAACCAGGTCTTCCAGGCCCTCAGCGATTACCCGCTCCTTGGCCAGTGCCAATTGTTCCTTGCTCAGGGTGATGCCGAACACCTTGACCCCGAACTCGCGGGCCGCATACCGCGCCAACCCGCCCCAGCCACAACCGACATCCAGCAGGTACTCCCCAGGCTGCAGGCGTAGCTTGCGGCACAGGTGGCGGAATTTGTCTTGCTGGGCTTGGTCGAGGGATTCGCTGCCGGTCTCGAAGTAACCGCAGGAATAGGCCATGTCGCGGTCCAGCCAGAGCTGGTAGAACTCGTTCGACAGGTCATAGTGGTAGGAAATCGCGGCCGCATCCGTAGCCTTGTCGTGAATCGAACGCACCGGGCCGGCGTGCTCGTCCTCCTCTAGCAGGGCGTGGCTCAATTCGTCACACACCCGGATTACATCGCTGATCGAGCCTTCCAGCTCCAGTTTGCCTTCAACGAAAGCAGCGCCCAGGGAATCGAGCGTGGGGTGGGTCAGTTGCGTCACCATCACCGGATCCTTGACCACGATGGTAACGCTGGGCTCCGGGCCCAGGTTGAATTCATGGCCATCCCAGAGTCGCAGACGCAGCGGTAGCTGAAGATTCTGTAAGGCCGGTGGAAGTTGCGCGAGCATGAGTAGTCCCCCCTTGTTTCAGACGTCCGAAATGAGGGTAGACCATCCACAAAAAGTAGCAGGCTATCGGTTCGATAACGCCCTTTTATGGTGCCCGACGTTGCAGCAAACCGTCCTCAACCCACTGTTTCAACCACGTGACAGCTTGCAGCGGCGCGCCCTCTTGATAAGTGACTGCCAATTCCGCGCACAGTTCTGAAAAACTCCACCCGCTGTCGGCCATCCCGGCCAGGGCGTACGCCTCGGCAGGCTCCAGGCTCCGGTAACGGCACACCTGTTGGTTACGCCAGATCAGGCACACCTCGGCCAGCGGCAACGCCTGGCTACCGGGAAACCCAGCCTGCGCCTTGACCGCACGCCAGATCTGCAGGCTGTTGAAGCGACACAGCACTTGCTGCACCGCCGGCGCCCACTCAACCTGCAATAACGGCCAGGCCTCGGGCGCCAGCCGGGCCATGTCTTCAAGAGTCAGGGGTTGGCCCGCAGGCGCATCAAACGCCAGGGTAAAGGCCCATTCCAGGCGCGCCAGCTCCACCAGGGGGGCGGCTTGTTCGGCGACCAGATGCTCGTCGATAAAGTCTGCAAACCGTTGCCCCAGCCAGCGCAGGCTGAAATGCGTGGATGGATAGCACTGCACATAGGCCGCCACCAGCCCGGCAAACTCGTCGTCCCCCAGCCAATGCCACACCGCAGGGAAATCCCCCTGCATCACTTCCAGCAAACGGGCCCGATAGGCGTTGTGGTAGATCGCCAGGCCGGTGTCGACATCCAGTGTCGGGCCACCGATCAAGGTGCCGGCAAAGCCAGTGTCGTCGGCGTCTGCCAATAAATGCCGTTCAAACGCCAGTTGCCAGTCGGTCAGGCGCATAGCGACCTCCGGGCCAAGGCATCCGCCCCCAACTCACGGGCCTTGCCCAACTCGTCGAGCAGCTCGGCAAACGGCGGGAAATGGTCATCGCGCTCCAGCAACGTCGCCACTGGCCCCAGGTGTTCCAGTGTCTGTTGAAACAGCTGCCACACCGGATCACACACCGGATGGTCATGGGTATCGACCACGTAGTCGCCGTAGTCCATATGCCCGGCCAAATGCAGTTGGCGGATGCTCTGCGGCGGCAGGTTGCGGATAAAGGTCCAGGCGTCGAAGCCATGGTTGCGCGAGCTGACATACACGTTGTTGACGTCCAACAGCAGCTCGCAACCGCTGAGGTGGCTCAAGGCGCTGAGAAATTCCCACTCGGTGAATTCATCGGCCTTGGATCGCACATAGCTGGAGACATTTTCCAATACCAGCGGCCGCTCCAGCACCGCCTGTACCTGCCGCACACGGGTGGCGACGTGGTAGAGACTTTCTTCGGTGTAGGGCAGCGGCAACAAGTCATGCAGTTGATGGGCGTTGCCCCTGCTCCAGCACAGGTGATCGGAGACCCATGCCGGCTTGACCCGGTCGGCCAATTGCTTGAGTTGCTTGAGGTAGTCCCTATCGAGGGCATGGGGGCCGCCAATGGACAGGGACACCCCATGCATCACCAGCGGATAACGCTCGGCGATGGCGTCCAGGTAGTACAGGGCCTTGCCGCCCTGGACCAGATAATTCTCGGAGACGATTTCGAACCAGTCCACCTCCGGCGACTGCTCGATGATGTGTTGATAGTAATGACTGCGTAGCCCCAGGCCGTAGCCCAGGCAAGGAACCGATACCGACATGACGAACTCCTGGAAAGTGTCCGCAGCGACGTGCACACCGCTGCGGGATCACGTATTCGCGGTTACTCGCCGACTTTGCCGCCAGCCGCATCGCAAGCGGCCTTGGTCATTGCCTTGAAGCCATGGCCCTTGCAGACAGCCTGGCCTTTACAGGCGTTTTCAGCGGTCTTGCAGTCGTTCATGCCTTTGCAGGAGGTCACGCCATAGCAATGCACGTTCGCCTCATCGGCGGCCTGCGCCTGGGTCGCGACACCGGCAAACATCGTGGCGGCAGCAATGGCCAGGGCAGCACCGGAAACAGCGTTCTTGAAGTTCATTGTGGTATTCCTCATGGGTCTGTAGGGGGTCGGCTGAACGGTTTGTCCAGTCCCGACACAGCACTAGAGTGAGGTGCCGCAGGGGCGTTACAGCGCCGTGAAAATTTTCCTGGTTTCCTGAATCCTTGTAGGAGCCATCACTAGTGCGCACCGCGATTTATCGTCACACTCACAGCAGATTTTTCGTGGGATCACGGACAAGGAAGCGTCACCCTCATGATTTCGATCTATCAGCTCAAACCGCGTTTTCAAAACCTGCTGCGGCACCTGGTGCAGCGCCTGTATGACAACGGCACCACCGCCAACCAGATCACCGTGCTGGCCGGGATCGTGTCGTTGCTCGTCGGCCTGCTGATCGCGGGGTTCGCCCAGCACGCCTGGGTGTTCGTACTGATCCCGCTGTGGATGATCCTGCGCATGGCCCTCAATGCCATCGACGGCATGCTCGCCCGGGAATTCGGCCAGCAATCACGCCTGGGCGCCTACCTCAATGAACTGTGCGACGTGATCGCCGACAGCGCGCTGATCCTGCCATTTGCCCTGCTCCCCGGGGTCAGCCTGGCGCCGGTGTTGCTGGTGACGCTGCTGGCTGTGTTCAGCGAATACGCCGGCGTACTGGGGCCGATGGTCGGTGCCTCGCGCCGCTACGACGGGCCCATGGGCAAGAGTGATCGGGCGTTTGTCCTTGGCGTACTCGCCACCGGCGTGGCCCTGGGCTGGCTCGGCGCCGGCTGGGTCGACGGGGTGATGTGGCTGGTGGCGGCATTGCTCGCCTACACCCTGGTCAACCGTGTACGCCAGGGCCTCAAAGAACAATCCGACATCTCTCCGACGGCATAAGGATCTTGCGATGCGCGAACCGCAACAGCACACCTTCAGTACCCATGACGGCGTAGAGCTTTTCTATCGGCATTGGCCCGCGACCAGTGCCACCGGGCCTGAGCCACGCCAGGCGATCCTGCTGTTCCATCGTGGCCACGAGCATTCCGGGCGCATTGCGCACCTGGTGGACGAGTTGGACCTGCCACAGTTCGATTTCTTCGCCTGGGACGCCCGTGGCCATGGCCAGTCCCCCGGCGAGCGTGGCGACAGCCCGAGCTTTGCCACCAGCGCGCGCGACGTGCAGACCTTCTGCGACCATATCGGCGCCACCTATGGCATCGCGCCAGAAAACCTCGCAGTGATCGCCCAGAGCGTAGGCGCAGTGATTGCCGCCACCTGGGTCCACGACTACGCCCCGAGTATCAGGGCCCTGGTGCTCGCCTCCCCGGCGTTCAAGGTCAAGCTCTACGTGCCCTTCGCCCGCTCGGGCCTGGCGCTGATGCGGCGCTTTCGCGGCAATTTTTTCGTCAACAGCTACGTCAAAGCCAAGTTCCTCAGCCATGACCCCGAGCGCGTCGCGTCCTATGACACTGACCCACTGATCACCAAGGCGATCTCGGTAAATGTGCTGTTGGGCCTGTACGAAGCGGCCGACCGCGTGGTCGCCGATGCCCAGGCGATCCAGGTGCCGACCCAACTGCTGATCTCCGGCTCGGACTTTGTGGTGCACCGCAAACCCCAGCAACAGTTCTTCGAGCGCCTTGGCAGCCTGAAAAAGGAACTGCACATCCTGCCCGGCTTTTTCCACGACACCCTCGGCGAACGTGACCGCGCCGTGGCACTGGCCAGCGCCAGGCGTTTTATCCTGCAAAACTTCGCGCACCCGCTGGACCGCGCCAGCCTGCTGGACGCCGACAAGATCGGCGCGACCTGCGCCGAATCCGAATCCCTCGCCGCGCCGCTGCCGCACAACTCCCTGCGCGACCTGTACTGGCGCATGACCCGCGCCAGCATGGGCCTGGGCCGCAAGCTGTCCGAGGGCGTGAAGCTGGGCTTCGACACCGGCTTCGACTCGGGCAGTACCCTGGACTACGTGTACCGCAATACCCCCACCGGCAAGGGCGCGCTGGGGCGGATGATTGATACCAACTACCTGAACTCCATCGGCTGGCGCGGGATTCGCCAGCGCAAACTGCATGTTGAAGAGTTGTTGCGCCTGGCCATGGCCAAGCTGCGCGACGACGGGCGCGAAGTGCGCATCGTCGACATTGCCGCAGGGCATGGTCGGTACATTCTGGAAGCCTTGCAGGGCGTTTCGCCGCTGCCTGAATCAATCCTGTTGCGCGACTACAGCGATATCAACGTGCGCGACGGTGGCGCGCTGATCCGCGAGAAAGGCCTGGGGGAGATTGCGCAGTTCGTCAAAGGCGATGCCTTTGACCGGGCCGACCTCGCCGCACTGGCGCCCACGCCGACACTGGCAGTGGTGTCCGGGCTGTACGAACTGTTTGCCGATAACGCCATGGTCGGTGGTTCCCTGGCAGGGCTGGCCGAAGCCGTGGAGCCCGGCGGATACCTGGTGTACACCGGCCAACCGTGGCACCCGCAACTGGAACTGATCGCCCGCGCCCTGACCAGCCATCGCCAGGGCCAGGCCTGGGTGATGCGCCGTCGCAGCCAGGCGGAAATGGATCAACTGGTGGAAGCAGCGGGCTTTCGCAAGATCACCCAGCGTGTGGATGAGTGGGGCATCTTCAGCGTGTCGCTGGCGCAGAAGATCTGACCATGCGCGAACCAGGTCTCTTCAAACCAGCCCTGCTCTGGCTGCTGCTGTTGGCGCCGCTGTTTTTCAGCACCTACGGCTTTGCCACCTGGGTCACCAGCCAGCGCAGCGACGTGGGCACCCTGGTATTCGGCTGGGAAACCCATATGCCGTTCTGGGCCTGGACCATCGTGCCCTACTGGTCGATCGACCTGCTCTACGGCTTCTCCCTGCTGCTGCCTAACAGCCGCCATGAGCTCAAACAGCATGCCCTGCGTCTGCTCAGTGCGCAGGTGATTGCCGTGAGCTGCTTCCTGCTATGGCCGCTGCGCTTCACCTTTGAGCGCCCGGAAATGGACGGCGTGTTCGGCTGGCTGTTTGCGGTACTGGCCGGGTTCGACAAACCGTTCAACCAGGCACCCTCGCTGCATATCGCTTTGCTGGTGATCCTGTGGGTGATGTACCAGCGGCATAGCCAAGGCCTGTGGCGCTGGCTGGTGCATGGCTGGTTCGCGCTGATTGGCATTTCGGTGCTGACCACTTACCAACACCACTTTATAGACTTACCCACAGGCGCCCTGGCCGGCTGGCTGTGTGTGTGGCTATGGCCGGTGGATCAACCCAGCCCGCTGTTGCATGCGCGGCCGGCCAAAGACCCGAAACGTTGGCGCCTGGGGTTGCGCTACGCCATGGGCGCCCTGGTGCTGACAATAGTGGCCTTTACCGGGGGCGGTGCCTGGCTATGGCTGCTGTGGCCTGCCGTCGCGGTGTTGCTGGTGGCGCTCAACTACTGGCTGCTGGGCGCCGCAGGCTTTCAGAAACGCGCAGATGGCCGCCTCAGCCCGGCAGCACGCTGGCTGTATGCGCCTTATCTCGCGGCGGCGTGGCTCAACTCGCGGCTGTGGACGCGCAAGCATCCGCAGCCTGACCGGGTTGTGGATAACGTATGGTTGGGGCGAATTCCGACGCCAGCGCAGCTGAGTTCTTTCAATGCGGTGGTCGATCTGTGTGCCGAATTGCCTGTTTATCCACAGGGCCGCGCTTACCATGCCCTGCCCGTCCTCGACCTGACCGCACCCACACCGGCACAGTGCCTGGAGGCGGCCCAAGCCATCGAGCGCTTGCGCGAGCACGGCCCGTTGCTGGTGTGCTGTGCCCTCGGTTATTCCCGCAGCGCCAGCGCCGTGGCGGCCTGGCTGCTGCACAGCGGACGGGCGGCCACGGTGGACGAGGCACTGGCTATTATTCGTACAGCACGATCAGATGTGGTCCTGCATGCCGATCACCGCCAAGCCTTGGGAGCACTGCCCTATGCCCGCTGATATGCAACTCCAAGTAGTCGCCAGCCTGCTGCGCCGCGGCCGTTCGCTGGATCAGTTATCCACAGGCCTGACCCTGCTCGGGGTACTGTTTGGCCTGGCGCAATTGTTGATGGTCAGTATCACGCCGATCTGCCTGTTGCTAAGCCTGTGGATGATTATCCTCGGGCTGCTGCAAAAGTACTGGGCGCTACGGGTGGCCTTCGACGCCGACCTGTTTGCGCTGATGGCCAAGGACATAGAACGCACCGGCGAGCTGGACCAGACTCTGCAAACCCTGGGCCTGCAACCCGCCAACCGCGCAAGCCGGCCCTGGACCGAACGCCGGCGTGGCGCCCTCAAATTGCTGCGCAAACAGGCCTACCTGCTGGGTGCGCAAGTGTTACTGACATTGGCCGTCATCCTGGCCAGCCCGTGGCTGCCCTTCGCCGGATAAGGAATCCTTATGTTCGAACCCCTGGTCGCGACCCTGATTACCTCCATGGCCCGCACAGTGACCGGCGCCCGCAGCCTGTGGCTGGGCTGCGCCCCAGAACCCGTGCAGCGCATCTACTTTGCCAACCACAGCAGCCACGGCGACTTCGTGCTGCTGTGGGCGTCGTTGCCGCAGAACCTGCGCAAGGCCACGCGCCCGGTGGCCGGCACCGACTACTGGAACAAGAGCGCACTGCGCCGCTACATCATCAACCGGGTATTCAACGGCGTGCTGATCGACCGCGAACGCAAAGACCCTGTGGATAACCCGTTGCAACCGATGCTCGAAGCCCTGGAACACGGCGATTCGCTGATCATTTTCCCCGAAGGCACGCGCAACCTGGAGGATGGCCTGCTGCCCTTCAAGAGCGGCCTGTATCACCTGGCAAAAAGTTACCCACAGGCGCAACTGATCCCCGTGTGGATCGCCAACCTCAACCGCGTGATGCCCAAGGGCCGTGTGCTGCCACTGCCGCTGTTGTGCACCACCAGCTTTGGCGCACCGCTGCAGCTTGCAGACGGTGAAGACAAGGCCCTGTTTCTTGCCCGCAGCCGCGACGCCCTGCTCGCCCTCGCCCCGGAGCATTCCTGACATGGATAGCCAAACCCTGATGTTGTTCGGCGGCATCGGCATGATCCTGGTGCTCGCCTCGCTGATCGGCCTGATCCTCAAGCTGCGCACCCGTGGCACACCCAATGCGGTGATCGACAACCTCAACGCCCGCATCAATGCCTGGTGGGTGATGGTGGTGGTGATCGGCGTCGCCTTCTGGCTCGGCACCGGCGCGGTAATCCTGCTGTTCTACGCCGTGTCGTTCTACGCCCTGCGCGAGTTCCTCACCCTCACGCCCACCCGCCGCAGCGACTACCCCGCACTGGTCGCCGCGTTCTACCTGGCGCTGCCCCTGCAATACCTGCTGATCTACTTTGACTGGTACGGCCTGTTCTCGATCTTTATTCCGGTCTACGTGTTCCTCCTGCTGCCCATCCTTGCCTCGCTGGGCGGCGACAGCACGCACTTCCTGGAGCGCGCATCGAAAGTACAGTGGGGGCTGATGATCGCGGTGTTCTGCGTCTCCTTCGTACCCGCCCTGCTGACCCTCGACATCGTCGGCTACGAGGGCCGCAACCTGCTGCTGATCGCCTACCTGGTGATCGTGGTGCAGCTCTCGGACGTGTTGCAGTACGTGTGCGGCAAACTGTTCGGCAAACACAAAATCGCGCCCAACCTGTCACCCTCGAAGACCGTGGAAGGCTTTGTCGGCGGGATCCTGCTGTCCTCCCTGATCGGCGCCGCACTGTGGTGGACCACCCCGTTCAACCCTTGGCAGTCATTCCTGATTGCCCTGCTGATCAACCTGCTGGGCTTTGCCGGCGGGATTGTGATGTCGGCGATCAAGCGCGACCGAGGGGTGAAGGACTGGGGGCATATGATCGAAGGACACGGCGGGATGCTGGATCGGTTGGATTCGGTGTGTTTTGCGGCGCCGATTTTCTTTCATTTGGTGCGGTATTGGTGGACCTGAGCAGTACCCCACAGTACTGAAACGACAAGACCCGATGTCCGCCACGGACATCGGGTCTTGTGGATTTAGCGCAACTTACATCAGTGCTGTCGCTGATACAGCCTCAGGTTATCGACCTTGAAACTGCTGCAGGCGCCAGCATTGTCCAGATCAATCCGGATGCCCTTCACGTGCTGCAACGTCAACCAGCGCGGTGACGCATCCAATGGCACGATCAACGTCCCGTCCTCTGCATTGAAACGAACACTGGAGGCTTCGAGCGGCCCCTGCTGCCCATCACCCCACCAGAACACCTGCATACGCGGCTCGGCGGCGCGGCCTGAGCAGCGGAACTCGAACTTGAGCAGGCCAGCGTCGTGGCCAGACAGATTCAACGCAGACAAATCGAAACTCATCGACGGATCACCGCCATCCACTCGGTAGCTGTTTTCTTGTGCCACCAACTGATTGAGGCTTGGCTTTACGTTATCCAGATTGTTGATCAGGACCATCTTGTTGCTCAGGGAGACTTGGGAACGCCCCCAGGCAACCGGAATTTTCTTCAGGTCCGGTGATGCAAAAGCGCGCTGCAGCAAGGCTGCCTGGTATTCGGCGATCGCTTCGGGGCGAGGCTCGATCAGGCGTGGGTGGCTTATCGGGTCGGCATCCGAAACCTGCAACGCCGAGCCCTCCAGCCATACGCTTTGACCCGCGACACGTATCTCGCGAATCCGGCGAATTTCGCTCTGGTTGACCTGAATATGATCACCCACCTTCAACGCCGCCAACATACCCGGATCGGACACATAGAGCGCTGCGACAGCGCGATTGATGCCGTGGCTCCAGTTCGCATCGGTGAAGTCCATCAAAGGGATCTCGATGCTGGTGACTGGCGCTGAGGCGCTGCCCTTTTTGCGCCCGAGAATGAAGCCATCCACATAGAACGGCTCGTAATGATCGACAATGAACCGGTACAGGTACGGGTTACGCAACGCCAGCCCGCCGCCGTCGTGGATGATGTTCATTCCTTCCAGCAAGGCGATGGTCGGCAGGTCTTGTTTGAGGGTCTCGATAGCACGCAATTGCTGGGCTGGCGACACCATGTTGTACGCCGCCGTGACCGGCAGCAGTGGTCGATAGCCCAGGTAGAAGTACTGGGCGTTGCGGGAGGTCAGGTCCAGATAGGTTTCGCCGGCCGGAACATTGTCTGCCAATACTCGCGACAGTCGGGTCAGCCTGTCCCAGTGAGGAGGCTGTACAAAGGACCGGCCGATATTCGGCAGGCCTGCCGCCACGCCATCACTGATTCCCAACCCTTGCGTGCTGATAACGGCCGTGGTGGATTTGACCAGGTTATTGATCGACACCTGCGTGAACCCCAAGGATGCGCTCATGCTCGCGGCCAGAACAACCATCACCACTTTATTGCGCGCACTGAGCATGCCCCAACACGCGATAGGCAGCAGGATCGCCCAGCCAAAGCTTGCCGCCAGCCCCGGACGAGACATACCGCCTGGATCGACGCGCCCCATCGAGTAAGGGATCAGCAACAACGCAAACAGGAACACGACCAACAGCGGCAGCAAGGCGTCGAGACGACGCTCGGGCGTTTGGAACCAGCGATGGACCAACAGCAGGCACGCCAGCGGAATAGCAATCCAGGACATACGCAACGCTTCAAACACAAAGCCTTTGCGCGCGCCCTCCCAGCTCAACGCCCATGGCACGCCGTAAGCCACCTGATTGATAGGCCCGTTTTCCAAGACATAACGGATGGCCCCCAACAGCATGATCCCCGCTGGCGTAACCACCGCCAACACCAGAAGCACCACGCTTGCGATCAAAATGCCCTTCAGTTTCCGAGGGCGTGGCGCTTTCCAGAGGTGCCAGGCGTAATAAGCAGCCATCACCCCAGATGCCGCCGCAAGCAGCAGCCCTTGTGGCGGAATTCCGAGGACTACCAGCGGTGCCGTGACCATCCAGACCAACAGCCAGCGCTCGGGACGCTGGCGCAACGACGGGCTCAGCCACAGGCAGAGAAACGGGATCAGAAACAGCCAGATAATGTTGGCCGTCAGGAAGAAGATGGCGGCGAACGCCAGCCCAATACTTCGCGAAAAATAATAGAGCGACAGGAACGCAGCAAACGATAACAGCGCGATGCTGAGGTTACCGACATGAATAATGCTGCCGGCAGAACCGTCATAAAACACAAATGACAAGAACTGGGTCAGGTCATCACCGATGACGCCGTGGGCAGGAATATAGTCAATGTAGGGAATGGCACCTTGCAGGTAGGACCACCAGCCCAACAGGCTTTCACCGAAGTGATAGTCGTCAGCGCTGATGTTGGGGAAAATGGTCGTGCCCATTTTCAAGCCCACCAACAAGCCGAAGAATGCGATAGGCGACAGCAACGTGGCAATGTCGCTAGTTGATGTATACCGACGGAAACGCCGCAGTACATCCACCACGCCCCAGACCAGCATTGCGATAACCAGTACCTTCAACCAGACCGTGGTCTCGTACTTGGAAATACTGCCATCTGGCTCCTGTATTCGAGCGGGGTACAGCGCCAGGTAAAAGGTCGACAATCCCAATTGACCGGCCATCACCAGCCACGAGGCAATTCGTGCAAAACCCTTGGGGCTCCACACGATGTACGCCATACCCAGGATCCATCCGACGATGGCTATCCCATAGGTAGGCTTGGCGTATCTGGACAGCTCAACCCCATTGGTCCAGGCAGCTGGCGCACGGCCCAGAGCCAACACTACCTCCAGCTGTACCAGCGCCAGCAACAGGATGCCGAGTGCCCCCAGGCCGAATACCCGAGGGTCGACATTAACTTTTTTGACCGCGCCAACTGTAACCGCCAAAGCAATAAACGAGACGCCAAACACCGAGCAGTAGAGGACTTTCGGCTCGAAGTCCGTCCCAAGCACCATGCATGCTATAGCGGTAATCGCCGGAAGCGACCACCACAACAGCTGGTTGGAAAAAACCAGCGCGCTGTCGCTACCGAATTGTTTCTTCTGACGCCCCATCAAGGACGTAAAAAACAGCAACGCGCAGAAAAGAACAGCGATGAATACCGGAGCAACCACCTGGTCCTGAAACTTGGTATCTGCGGTCCAACTGATGTAGCCCACGATGAAGTCGGCATACTTGGGTGCGGTCGAGATACCCAGACATAGCAACAGTGCAAACGCCGTAATAACCACGGTCGCCAGTACTGAAGAAACCCTTTCATTCATTTCCAGATGCTTGAACATTTAACTACCAGATCTTTAGTTGTACTTGCCAAAACAGGCTCGAAACAATACAGCCAGCACCGAAAGGTTGCCTTTCACGCTGCTGATCTTGGTAGGCACTTCGCCTTGGGGGTAGCGGCGCACCGTCGCCAGTTCTACGCAGCGATAGCCCAGTTTCGGCGCGCGGTACGACAGGTAGGCAAGCAGCTCATAGGTATTGAACACATCACGGAAGATTGCCATCTTCGGATCAATCAGCATCTTGCGGCTATAGGCACGAAAGCCCTGGGTGGTATCTGTCCACTTGAAGCCGGAAAACAGGCTCAGCATCGGCGCATGGATAAAACGGATCGCAAAATCGCGGGACTTGGGGGTGTTCTCCGCGACACCGCCCTCGACAAAACGCGAAGCCTGAACAAAATCCACACCCTGCTGCAGCGCTTCGATAAAGCGCGGGATGGCCTCTGGATCATCCTTGTCATTGCCATCAATGGTCACGATACCTTCGTAACCCTGGTCCAGGGCAAAAGCATAGGCGCAACGTAACTGCGCGCTCAACTTGCCAGGGGCAGTCTTGACCAGCAGGCCGCGCACACCCACCTGTTGCAGTGATTGCAACTCAAGCGAGCCATCAGAACTGCCACCATCGACGATGATGATGTCGGCCATGTCCGCAATGTTGAATGCCGCCATACGGGCGAGCAGGTTCTTGATCCGCTCGCCTTCGTTGATGACCGGAATGACCACGCACCAGGGGTGCTGGCGGCCCAACCAGAGTGGTGTGTCAAAGGACGGTACCTGCCAACCGGCACGTACATCGGGAGTAATATCAGAAGAATTCATTTTAATTTCCATCAAACGACGCGAGCTGTGATCAGCCCTACGCCAGCAATAACCAGGGCGATGCCGACTCCCGTGGTCCAGTGGAAGGACTCACGGAAAAACAGCAGGGAAAACAGGGCGACCGTCGCAATAGCCCCAGCCGTCAGGACCGGGTGTGCCACGTTCAGCGGCAAACGGGCCAATGCTGCGGCATAGAGCAGGAACGCAGCACCATACAGGACCAGCCCGACCCAGAACGGCCAGTTGCTGAGTGCCGCCATCGGGTCGCTCAAGGAAGGGAATTTGCGCGGGGGCATCATCGCCATCTTCACCAGGACGCTGGCGGAGGCGTTCGACAGGATACCCAGGATCAAGATGATCCATTTGATGCTCATGCCGTCACCTCGTCGCAGGTGCGGTAATGCTGGCGAGCAACCTGCAGCGCACGCTCGATCGATTGCGCATGGGGTTCGGTCTTGGTCGCCACCATCTCAATGGTGACCACATGCTCGGGCAAGTAGTGGGCCACGGCACGTGCCATTTTTTCATGGTCAGTACCGCCGTCACCCAGCGGGAGCAGGTCCGGTTCACTGGCGTGGATATGCCCGATCAACTCGGCACAGTCCTCAAGCACAGTAAATGGGTCTTCACCGTTGATCGCCAACGCGCCGGTATCCAGTTGCATGCGGATAGCCGGGTGATCAATGGCCCGTACCACCACTGCGGTTTCAGCACTGGTGGTCATGAAGTTCGCCCCGTAACAGGTGGGGTTGGGCTCCAGGCAGATCGTGACACCACACGCCTGGGCGATATCGCCCAGTTTCCGGAAGAACAATACAGCAGCGTCCAGCGCCTGTTGATCAGTCAAACCACTGCGATCACGGTTCTTTGGCGAGCCAAACACAATCCGTGCTGCACCCAGGCCTGCGCCAATGCGGCACACGCCCGCCAGGTGTTGCAGCAAGGCCGCCTGACTTTGCTCGGAGCCGAATACATTCAGGCCCGTGGTGCCGAACAGCAGTGCCTGCATGCCGGTCAACGCAATCCCACGCTGCGCCCACCAATCCTTGACCTGCGCAATCTCTGCGTCCGTGGCCTTGGCAGGCTCCGGGAAGTATTTGCCCGGTGCAATATCAATCGCATCCACGGCAAAACGCGCAAGCAGTTCAGCGATGACTTCGTCCTCGGTGGTCTCCCACGCGATATTGGAAATCGCCAGCCTCATGCCTGTGCTCCCGATGCGGCCTTAAGCGGCTCCGATTGCGCATAGGCCCGTACGGCCTGCACGGTTTCACGAGCACTGTACTGATAGCGCCCAGTGCCACCAAATAGCTGCGCATGCTTGGTCTGCATGTCATAGGTAGCAGCAGCATTGGCCAGGGTATTGGTGAAAGGCTTGCCAAAGCCCTTCTGCGAAATGTCGGCGACACTCACTGCCTGAGCAGTCAGGTGGACCAGCTTGAGCCCCGCATCGAGTGCGGTCTGAATGTCATACCACAGGTTGATCATCGGGTAGAACTGGAACACGCCCCGGCTATCGATCGCCTGCAGGTTGTTGTCATTGAGGAAGTCAAAAATCACGTTCTTACGCAATCCAGGCCCGACGAGCCCCGGCAGGCGAACGATCAAGTGATTCGGAAAATGACTTTCAACGAAGGTTTCCAGCAGCCGACGGTGCAGGCCGTAAGCATGTAGGCCGGACTCATCGACGGGAGTGTCTTCATCGACGCCGATGGGGCTCTTGAACACGTCCACCGTACTGATCAGCACGAAGGTCTTGCATTGGATGGTTTTCAGGTGGGCGATCAGTGCTTCGATCTTCTCGCGGTCGGCCTCAGGCTCGCGGTTGGCAATCCATTTTTGCGCCGGGGCGCCGGCGCAGACCACAAGTTCAAAGGATTTTCCTTCTATCTCACCGATGTTGGTGGACCGGTACAAGTCCTCGAATGAAGCCTGTTTAAGAAGCGTGCCCCCGACAAACCCGGAGAAACCAATAAGCGAATTCATCTTTTTCCGCTCCAAACCTGAAGTTTTATTAACCTTGATGGGAAAAACTCTCGGTATCGAGTTTTTCAAGCACATCGTAAATGTTGTCTATCTTGCCACCCAGCACGGAGAAGCAACCTGGCAACTCGGCATGCTTCTCGAAAAGAATCGGGCGTCCATCATCCCCTTCGTTCTTCACCAGGATGGTCTTGACCTCGAACAGCGAATCCTTGTGTTGGGCCTTGAGCACTTCAGGGATATACCGGCCGACGTCCCTGACCATCCGATCGACCCGTGTATCGCGCTCATATAGCCGCAGCTTCTCATAGGGATCGAGGCCTTTTTCATCGTTCCAGTGCAAATGCGGCGTATAGCGTACATGGGACAAGGTATGCAGCCCACGGGCCGGGAACGGCATCAGTGAAAAGAACGGCCCATCCATCACCGTGACCCCCAACCCTTCGAGGGATTCGGGCATCTGCATCAAGGCCATTTCCGTGATCTCTTGCTTGAGGCCGGTACTGACCCCCGCGAAATCACCTGCAAACTGATTGAGGCCACTGTACGTACAGTTGAAGACGTACCGACAAGTCGTCAGCGCTTCCTCGCCCAGGGAGGTTTGGGTGACCACTTGCAAAGGCGCCTCGGTGCCCCTGGAAATCGAAGTGACTCGTGTCCGGTAGCGGATCTGCACACCGCTTTCTGCCAGCTCGCGAGCTGCCCAGGCTGCCAGGCGAGTAGTGTCGAACGCATATTCTTCGACCAGGAATACTTCTTCGATCAAGCGTGGTTCGAACAAGTCGCGCAGCGCTGGATCGGCAGGTTTCAGGTCCGCACCGATGTCCCGGCAAAAACGCTCGAACTGCTTGGCCGTGACCTTGGAGTTGCGCCGGGCAATGGCATACAGCTTGGTAAAGTCCTGCTTGACCACCTGTGGCCAGTCCTGGACAAACTTGGGCAAGTTGACCCGGCTGCGATAGGCCGTGGTGAAGCTGCGCGGGTAGTGGTAGCCGTTATGCACACGCGCCTGGTTGTTGTAACTGGCGCGCATCATCAGTGCCGGCTCGCGCTCTATCAACAGGATCCGTTTGAAGCCCCGTTGCTTGGCCAGGTAAACCGCAATGGCTGCACCGTAAAACCCCCCACCGATGATGACGGCATCCTGCTCAGGCTGGCTGGCTTGGGCGCTCGACATCAGGAAACTCGTTCGGAGGGCTGAGCCTTGGGCACGACCGAACCCGACGCTACCTCTTCAATGTTCAGCTTCTCGCGCCGGGTCATGCGTGCACTGGTGAACTCCTGGCCTACATGGTAGAGCGGCCCTTCATTCGACAGGCTGGCCATATTGAGGATGTACTCACCCAGTACCAGCAACACCAGTGAGATCAGGAAAAACATGCCCGACTGTTGCAACGAGAAACTGATCCAGCCAGGTGCTACATCAGCCTTGAAGATACCCACCGAGATCACATAGACGCAGTACACCAGGTTGGCAACCGCACCAAACAGCGAAAGGTAGGTCACCAGACGCATGGGCGCTCGCGTGGTGGAAACCAGCAAACGCACGCCGCGATCAATACTGTCGCCCAGGCGCTTGGGGCTGGAAGCCTGGGGCACGGCGCTGTACTTGAGATAGGCCCGGGCAAAACCACCGGTGGCCGGCAGGTGGCGGTACGTCATCGAAGGCTGGGGGTGTTGCAGGATGAAGTTGATTACGCGCTTGCTCAGGATGCGGTACTGAGGTGCTTCCTTGGCGAGATGGACCCCGTTGAAGCGGTTGTACATGCTGTGGAACACCGCATTCGCCCAACGATAAGCCAGGCTCTGGGTGCTCTTTTGTTCGTTGTGGGCAAAGACGACATCGGCGCCGCTCACCGCTTGATCAAGCATCTGTGGAACGAAGTTGATGTCGTCCACCAGCGGGTCGATGACCGCAACATAGTCACCCAAGGCATTTTCCAGACCGACCCAGGATGCGGTGTCGGTGTCCACTTCCTTGGTCAATGCATAGACCTGCAAGTTGGCTAGGCCTTTCTCGCTCGTCAGGCCCTTCAAGACCATGACACTGTCATCATCGGACGCGTTATCAACAACGATCAGCTCATAGTCACTGACTGTTTTCGCAATGACTTCGGCAGCTTCGGACAGTATTTTTTCTATTTTATCGCCCTGATTACGAACGACAAAAACGACAGATAAAAAACAGGGAAAATAAGCCATCACCAACTCTCGCAAAAATTAATTAAAAGACTGGATGAGTCGTTTATCCGAGATCGCCATAGATAGCCGGAATGCCTCACACCACTGACCGAGAGTTTCAGAACCGCAGGGTCATCACTGCCGAGAAGGGGTAGCCATTGCCAAACGTTCAAATCGCTCTTCCTTGAAGCAGTTGGCTCAAAGCACGCCCGAAACAGCGGCCAAGCCAGAAAAACCGGGGGCGCGGCAAAATAGACAAACGCTATCGAACCTGGTGCCAGCCCAAAGTTGCGCAGGATCATAACACAAAAAAAGGCGCCCCAACGACGCCGAAATGGCGTTATGCCAGCCTTGAGACCGGGATAACAAACACCTTGATCCGTCTACTAAATCATCGTTTCAAAAGAGTTAATTAATTAAAAATCTTATTCATTTCTATTGTTCAAGTCGGTCAATAGTATTCTGTCAGGCTAGGCTGCAAGTAGTTAATCTCAGATCAAGTACTAGGACTTATCGGGATGACCAGCGCAAATAAAATATCCGGCTAAGGCATAGATCAACTCATCGAGACTTTTGGAGGACTTGAAGTTTATCCTATGAATTTAGAGAGTTAAAACTGTTGCACCCAGTAATGATACGACATCCACGTACATTTCCTCTGGGTCGGACCCAGGGCCAGAAGGAGCAGCGCTGTCGGCTTCATAGAGTGCTTGGCTGGGGCAGGGTTCGGCATTACCCGCGTTATGCCTTAACATGGTCGGTTGCCCAAAGAGCCGTCATGGCCAAAGCCATGACGGGCTTCCATCCTTTACAAGTAAGTGTGATGAAGATGAACAAGCCTTTCATTTCGCTGTGCCCTGAAATTACTCGGGCGCACGCGCTGACGCTGATGGATTGGTTGGAGGATGAACGCGTCACCTGCTATCTGAGCGATTCGCGTCATGTCTCCCGCTCCATCGAGCAAGCCATCGATCGGACTCAATCGCCGATCCTGACCCATCTATTCAACCAGGGCGGCCGATTCTTCATGGCCTATGACCGACATGACTCCCCGGTGGGCTTTGTCCGTCTGATCAAGACCGGCTCAGATTGCGAGATAGTCCTGGTCATCGGAGACAGCGATAAATGGGGCCAGAACCTTGGCGCCCGCACGATCCGCGAAGGCATGAAACTGGCCTTCCTCGACATGCGGGCCAAGAAGCTCATCGCCAAGATCCACCCGGACAACGCGCGCTCGCTGAACGCCTTTCTGCGCAGCGGCTTTCTGCTTGAAGGCGAAACGCCGACATTGAAGTCATTTTCCATGACGGCGGGGCGCTATCTCCAGCTCTTGCGCGAAGGTGCCGCTGGCGACGCCACCAGGATCTACATTACTGAAATCGACAAGGCCAGGCTCGAAAGCCTAATCGCGCTCGAGCAAGGCCCGGCCGTTGTTGAACTTGAACATGAGCTTGAACGAGCCATTGTCGTCAAGCCGCAGCAGGTGGCGTGCAATGTCGTCACGATGAACTCTAGGGCCTTGCTGCAACTGGACGAAGAAGAGATCGAAGTGGCCTTGGTCTACCCTGAAGACGCGGACAGCACCGCAGGCAAGCATTCCGTGTATTCCGACATCGGCGCCGCCATCCTGGGCTATCAGGAGGGGGACGCCATCGAATGGCGAATTTCTGATCGGACCCGCCGGATTGAAATCAGGAAAGTGCTTTACCAGCCGGAGGCGGCGGGCCACTTCCACCTGTAATTGCGCCTTTTGCTAGAGAAGGACGTCGTTTGGAGCCCCGAGGGGCCCCAAACGGGACCGTTTTTAATCCTGAAGACCGTACCCTCGGTCTGGACGTCGATCAACGACGATGGTTGGAAGCAAGCCTTCAGCCGGGCGCTCCAGGATGCTGGATACGAAATTGATAGGAATAAGGTAATGCGCAGCTAGGCAGGCTGGGCTACAGCACGGCATCGCGCAGCAAATCAACCCGCTCGACAGCATTGAAATGACCGGAGGGGCTCCCTCTTTATAAGCCATTTCCCTTCAAATCACTCTTACGACTCCGGTAAATCTTCTCTGCCAACTCAATGAATGCTTGAGCTGCAGCAGTAGTCTCGCTGCAATCCAGCACCGCAATTCCGACTTGGCGCCTGACTGCCGGATCGAGTGTCCTAACCACATAAAGCTTCTCGCTATCGTCGGGCAACGAAGACTCAGCCACAATCGTTACCCCATCTCCGCGAGCCACCGCGGCCAAGGTACTCATTAACTGAGAGGTCTTGTAGCGAATACGCGGCTTCAATTTGACAGCAGCAAAGAGCTGCGAGACCAGTTCGGATGAACCAGCCTCGGTTAGTACAAACGGATCAGAACATAAGTCCCCCAATGTCACTCTTTCGTTTGAAGCGAGAGGGTGCGCAATCGGTAGCACGGCAACCATTTGGTCCTCGAGTAAAGGCCAGGTGTCAAACTGGGCTTCAGGTAAGGTGACAAATCCTACGTCCACCTCCCTGTCTAACAACCATTCCATCACTTGGCGATCAGGCCCCTCGCTCACATGAACTTCAATATTGGGGTAAAGGCGGCGGTAGTCTGTAAGAATCCGCGGCAACAAAAGCTGGGATGAGGTTGGGCCAAATGAACCAATTCGCAGGGTGCCAAGTTTCATGCTGCGGGCATCGCTGGCATCCTGCCTAATTGCATCCGCCAGACCAAGCATAGGTTGCACACGCAGAAGGATTCGCGCCCCTATGTCTGTCAGTTCAATCTGGCCTTGATGCCGAAGTAGCAGTTCGACACCCAACTCTTGCTCCAGAGCCCTTATTGCATGAGAAACCGCAGATTGGGATATTTTCAGTTGAGCGGCTGCGAGGGTGAAGCCACGCCGCTCTGCGACAGCGACAAAAATTTCCAATTGGGTCAGCGTCATTTTTCATCCATGAGTAATCGCTCATTTTCATATGACCATGATTTTGCGTAAGCATAGATGAAACAGGCATAACGAGATAGGCCAGCCCTTTTCGCCAACTTATATCCAAGGATTGTTTTATGGTCGCCCAATGGAAGACTGATGGGATTTCGTCACTGTGGCCTGAAATCAACGGCCCATTCCTGTCCCTGCGAGGTATACCCGAGCATCTGATGCCGGTCACCGAGACTCAGGAACTGTACAAAGACCTTCTATTAGGATTCGATGCAATCACGAGTTGCGAGATGAAAGAACTTTACAAGTTCAAACTGTTTCTCAATCGGATGCATCAACGATCGAACTTACCCCCGGAGTTGTTACTGATCCATAAGGCATTTATAGCTTGGGTAAACTTTGAATATGAGCGAGCACGTACACTCTTTACGCAACACCTGAAAGCGTACCCCTCCGACATCATCACAATTTTTTTTGTGCACATGCTCGACTTCTGTACTGGTAAGACACCTAGATTAACGGCAGAATTTTCGTTTTGCGAACCACACATACCGCACACTCATGCCTTGTACTCCTACTACCTGGCAATAAAATCTTTTGTTTTGTGTGAAGACCAGTGCTTCCAAGAAGCCCTTGAACTGGGCCTTGAGGCGGTTAGGCTGATTCCCCATAACATCTACGGCATCCATGCTACTGCGCACGCACTGCATGAGATGGGCCGCTGGCAGGAACTTTCGAGTTTCCTGATCGACTGCAAGCCTGACTGGATCGAAAATAGCGGCATACGCATGCACGTCTATTGGCACATGGCTATAGCCCACGAGCGATGCAACGAGGTCGAGCAGGCGCTCCAAGCGTTCGAGGAACTGTATGAATTAAAGGACAGCCCCTTCGCGAAGCAGGATCTGGATGCGGTGGGTTTTCTCTGGCGCCTGCGTTTGAAAGCCACAGACAGCAAGTTCAACGCAATCTGGGAACGTCTCGCTCTTTTGTGGACCGGCAGCGTCTCTGGATCAACCTCTTACTTTCACAAAATCCATGCTGCGCTTGCCTTTTCTGCGACCAATCAGACTCTCCTCATCGAGAAGCAAATCGCCGAAAGCGACGGCTTCGGCATCGAGCCCGAAGCGCACCGAGCAGGCTTAGACGTGCTCAAAGGCATTCTACTGTTCACCTTGAAGCGTTATCACGAAAGCCTGGCGCTCTTGCGTACCAGCCAAGACCAGTGGCCATTGTTAGGAGGGAGCCGTGCCCAACGCGAAGTCCTTGATCTGACTCTCGAATACATAGAGCTCAAGACCCGACCGATCGTTGAAGAGAGGGCACCTGCATGACCAGCCATTCTCATCCTCTGGTCCTTACTCCAGACAGCCTTACCTATCTTAAGCTTTCTCTGGTAGCAATGATCTGGGGAGGTACCTTTGTCGCTGGTCGGTATCTATCCGCAGACACACCCGCGCTATTAGCCGCCAGTGTCAGGTTTATATTCGCCGGAATCACACTCGGACTGTTCCTAGGTTTCTTTTTAAAAAAGAGCTTTGTCCGGCTTGATCGGTCGCAACTAGTCAAGATCGTAGGATTGGGATTTTGCGGAATTTATACTTATAACCTCTGTTTTTTTTATGGTCTACATTACACAGCAGCCTCCCGCGCGTCATTGATCGTAGCCCTGAATCCCGCCGTTATGGCTCTTTTCTCTTATGTGTTTTTCCGAGAAAAAATGTCTGCAATGAAAACCGCAGGTATTTTTCTTTGCCTGATAGGGGCGGCTGTCGTGATTCTCAATAAGTCGTCAGGCACATTAATCGTAGATAAAAACGACTGGCGCGGAGACCTTTTGATCTTTGGTTGCGTACTCAGTTGGGTCGCCTTCAGCGTGTTCGGTAAGTCGGTAGTCAAAGAAATCGGCGCCCTACATACGGTGACCTACTCCATCTTCGCGGGGGCCGCGATGCTGACGGCGACCGCTATCGTCACGGGTCAGTTCAATCAGGAATCACTGCGAGCTCTAACGCTTGCCGACTTTTCCAGCTTGCTGTATCTGGGTGCCATAGGCTCGGCGCTGGCATACATCTGGTATTACAAGGGTATCGAGCAGATCGGCGCAACACGTGCCGGAGTGTTCATCGCGCTCAATCCGCTGACGGCGGTGTTACTGGGTGCTCTTTTGTTGGATGAGCAGCTCAGCGCTCCCACATTTATGGGGGGCGCACTGATTATAGTGGGCATCATGATCTGCAATAGGCCAGCCCGCCCTCAATATAACTGCGAGATGAAGAACGTACGTACGCCATAACAAACTGAGTACGTTATTTACCGTTTTAATTATCGAAACAGCCAGAGGCTCATCAACTAAACGACATTTAGATCATCTACTTTTCGGACCAATCTACCTTTTCTACGCAGGCTATCCAGCAAACCTGCGAAGCTCCCATGCGCAGTTGCTATGACGCCTATAATATCCAGGCTGTACATAACGTCAGGACGATAATCCGTGTTTGTATCTGAAATTTTTCTAGACTAATCAAGTACTCAATAGATCGCGTTTAGTTTTTCTTCAGAAATCTGCTTACGACTTGCCAATCTCCGCGATTTTTTTTGTAAATCTGAATCTGGAAGGTGAGCCGCAAGGTGCAGCACTCGGCACAAAAGGAGCGGGAGAGAAGATCGTCGCTTGGAGCCCACGGAGGCTCCAAGCGAGACAGACTTTAATGTTTACGATTACCCTTTGGTTACCAGCAACATAGTTTGACTCAGCCCCTCCCGTAAATAGGGGTCTGTAGGATGATTCGGGGTAAAGGCAACAGCAACATAGATTGACACAGACAGGTCGCACTTCAAATACGGGGTTCGATTGGTAACAACATAGATTGACACATCAGCGAGAGCGTTCATTCAGGCCGAAATATTATGTGAGCGCGACCGGTAACTCACCTGTGCGGAAATAGTCTTTTTCAGCACAGGCTCAGTGCGACGTCTAAATGCGTGCGCAACCTTCGACCGGTCCCCATCAGCACATAAACTGTGTTTTTTGTTCGAAATAAGCAGTCATGGGTGAAGGAAACACCCAGCGTTGTTCGGACCCAATCACCAGGCAGGAAGCGGCCTTTACTGTCTTGGATAACGGTCAAAGCGTAAACGAGAGCAGGTATTAGCTGTCTATCCGTAATGGCTTTTCGCTGACGTAGTGTAATGTCGAGATCCAATATTGCCCAATCAGCAACAAGACAATAGGCACTGGAAGGAAAATGCAGACTGGCGAGGTCCACAGCATCTGAGGTGGTAAGTTGGCAACCATCTATTTTCTCACCCGCAGAAAGCACTGAAACATAATCTGCCAAATTCATTTGTACCTCCTGCCGATCAAAAAAACCGATTCGAACGAGAAGCATCATTCAGCTTAGCTCCTAGCGGATCACCAGGTTCCGATGCCGACGGATAGCAGCAGGGTGATCTCATGGCTGTTCCGTCTTCTCCCTTCATCTCACTGAACGGGATGATTTCTATCGAGCTGTCACCGGATAAAGTGGTTTGCGCCAGTACCCAGCTATGCCATTGCCGCGCGTGATCCCTACCTAGCGGTAGGTGCCAATGTGGGTGAAACCTAGTGCTTCATGGATGCCCGTGCATGCCGTATTCGGCAAGGCGACGCCGGTATAGGCGCATGAAATCCATGTTACTCAAGGAGCGGTAGAAGCCGTTTGGCTGCGACTGAATCAAAATGACATGCCCTCAGACACTTGAATCAGCATTTCTTCGACTAGATGTGTGCCAAAGGTTGTAGTGACCATCGCCGATGGGCTTTCTCCCAAAAAACGGGCTTTGGGTTTGGAAAGCCATTGTTTGGCCTTCCCTTTGTCACCGAAGATCACCTCGGCCATGGCGGTAATATGTGCAAACCGGAACAGGCGATCGCTCTCATGCAACGTTAAAAGCTGATTGGCTGACAGTTTTGTTTTGAGCGTTTTGGGTTGAATGATTCTGTCGCGTTCTTCGTCGCTGAGGGTTCCATCATCACAAAGCATTTTGATCAGGCTGACCGAGAAGCCAGCTACTATCATGTCGTGAATGTCCAGATCCGAAGCATTGACAGCGATATGAAGAAGCGTCTCCAGCCGCATGCGGTAAGCATGATAGGCATCCTGACGCAGGACGCCTGCAAACATGGGCCGCACTGATGTTGCGTTGCGCACGGGCGTCAGGACTAATGTGCCATTCAATACCGTTAGCTCCAGGTCGTCCCCAACACCTAACCTCATTTGGTCAAGCAACTCTTGAGGCAGATCAATGATGATGTCGCCAGTACCGTCCTCAGTTTTCTGGCATTTGACTATCCAGCGCTCAGTTTCACTCATGATCGTCCGGCCCTCATCCGCCATCAGAGAATGACACACATCATTATGCTTGGGCCCAGAGCTGACCAAAGGAACGCGCAATCCGCTGGTAGACAGGCACTGCCGCTGCTCGAACGCCGGCTAGCGAGTGAAACAGCAAAAAATGTGGCAATGGCTATACCTGCCTTTCCACCTTCACATGGTTAAGAGCCTGAGCGTGATCAGGTAACTACACGAAAAGGATATGACATGCACCCTGATGAGCTTTATGTTTCCGTCGACGTCGAGACTTCTGGGCCTATACCCGGCGAATACAGCCTGCTTTCCATTGGAGCTTGTCTTGTAGCCCAACCTGAAACGTCCATCTATCTTGAACTGCGGCCTGACAGTCCGAAACACGACCCCGAAGCGCTGGCAGTATCGGGGCTGAGTCTGGAGAAGCTGGAGAGCGAGGGCCTCGCTCCGCAACAGGCGATGCTGACATTTGATCAGTGGCTGAAATCGTCCTGCCAAACGGGGCAAAAAGTCATTTTCGTAGGACTCAATGCACCGTTTGACTGGTCATTCGTCAATTACTACTTCCACAAATACCTGGAAACCAACCCCTTTGGTTTTACAGCTATCGACATGAAGGCCTACTTCATGGGAGCTGTAGGGTGCAGCTGGCAGGAAACAAAATCATCCAAGATGACCGCTGCGCTGAAGCCACTCAGCGAACCGAACCATAACGCATTGGATGATGCCCGCTTTCAGGCAGAGCTCTTCGCACTAATGCTAGCGGGTAAAGGTAAACGCTGACCTGCGTTCCACCGCACGGACTTGAAGCTCATCTGACCCAGGTTGCCTCAACATATCTGCCGTCCCTGAACGACCACGCCTTGATACCTTCTGGTTTTTCGGACTTGCCGACAATAATGGCTATTGGGTGCGGCAGATCCTGCGTGTAACGTGCAGCAAATTTGGAGAAGCTTCCGATGTCTGCCGGAGAGATCACCGGAACGGATTGGGGGTGCGTATGCCAATAGCCCACCAGACGTAACCCTTGTTCGTTGGCAGCCTGGATCTCCTGACGGCACCGCTCCGCATCCAACTCTAGCCAAGACCAGCCTGACCGATCGGCGCGATGAGGCAACGTGGCCAAGGCCAGCAGCAACCCTTTCGGATCAACCGGGTTGACGAATAACTGTCCCCCTCGCTCCACGCCAAAAAGGCCCTGCCGATGGCTATCCAAGATGTCCGCGACAGCTTGGGACACCAACAGCTCGGAATTAACCTTCGGCCATCGCCAGCGCCATGCGATATCCGTCATACCGTTTCGTCCTTATCTTCCGGCCATCCGCGCTCGAGTAGGATCTGCTGCGCCCCCTCTGGCAGCTTGGGCCCATGGTATTGGCCTCCTAGGCTCAGCACATCTTCAGGTCTGTAAATGCTGCTGACCCAAGATGCAGTGGCGATGTTGCCGGTCAATGCGCGTAAGGCCGTGTGCGACACCATGGAGGCGATATTGGTCATTCCCAGCGAGCCGCCTGGGATAAAGCTCTCGCCACACGCGGGCAGTGGAACAACACCGCCTCCCGGCCACTCTGTAAATCTATGCAGAAAATCGCCGACGTCCGTGAACAACTGACGGCCATCAAAGGTGCCGGCTGGTGCGAATAGAGCATGGCCTACCTGTGTATACGGTTCGCTCCAGGCTTGTAAAAGCCCCCAAGGAGCGCCGCTTGATTTGGCTCGCCATACAGTGACCTCCGACTGCCAGTCTGCTGTCGTGATCACCACCAGATCTGCGTTATCAAACACTTCTGGTTTGCTGCTCATCACCACTTCGGCAAAAGTCGCATAAGCGGTACATTCTGTCGTCGGAAGATCTAACAGAATCTTGTCCCTCAACGCTAAGGCTTTCAGTCTCCCTAGGCTATCCGCTCCCAGTACGTGCCTCCCCAGATTGGCTGACACCAAAGTGTCAGGATCGATGAGGGTTAGGTGGCCGACACCGGATCGTGCCAATTGTATTGCCACCGCACTGCCTAATGAGCCAACGCCAACAAAAACGACTCGAGCATTTTCAAGGTGCTGTGCAGTGCCACTTATATCGCGGGACAGAATGGACGCTCGATCAAGCACGTCCAGGGCAGTTGCTCGGACGAGCGCCGGAGGATGTGCATTTGCGATAGCTGGCCGACGGCGCGCTGTACGCAAGCCAAACTTTGCCCCCCGCTCCCGCTGTACGCCGAGCGACCGAACATTGAGGCAATATGTTGGAGCATCTGCCCCTCCTGGAAGCTCCAGAACAATCCATCGACTCGGCAACGTTCCATGCAGCTCAAACCATGCCAGCAATTGCTCGGCATCGTCTGGTTGAAGGTGTGGCGTGAGCCACAGCAATAAATCTTCGGGATCCGGGGTGCGTATGTCAGGATAAGTCTGAAGCTTGACGTAAAAACCGGGAGTTTCGGCCGCGCGAATGACAGCGGAGCGCCCGACAACCCGTCGGTAATGCCCTTTGAGTGCAGCTACGTTCGATGCTAACCAAACCGTTTCCTGACCGGATGGCACAGCTCGGCGCGGATCGCTGAGCGCAAACAACTGCGAGGCAGTCTGAGGTCGATCCAACAGTAAGAGGTTCTGGAATGACTGACCGTGCTGAAAAGACCAGTAGGTAGTGATCTCATTCTGAAATTCGATATCGCGCGTTGCCTGGCTTGATCCCATCTTGGACAACGAAACGATCTGGGCCAAGCGAGCAAGGCTGTCCTCTACCACGACCTCCGGGGAGCCCATAATGGGGCGCTCCTGAAAGCCATGAAGGCAAAGCCCCGACTTGGTGGCATGCGGCCAAACCAGCCATGGAGAGGGTTCGACGTTCAGCCGCAAGAGCCCGCGGGGAAAGTTGGAGGGGAAACCTATACGCAGTCGCCGCTCCTGCCCCGTGTAATCGATGGGCAAGGGGAAGTGAAAGCACGCCGCTTCGTCAGCCCGCATGGGTGCGGGCTGGAGCAATGCATCGGCAGCATCCTGACCTAGGGTGTCTCGCAGTGCGGCGATTCCGCGCTGCAATGGCGTCTTAATAGGGTCAGCCAAGGCGTCCAACTGGCTTTACGCTCGACTGAAAGGTTCCGCCACCGCTGGCCCCTCCGAAGAGCGAACCCATCGAAGCAGAGTTTCGAGTAGTGCCATCCGGTCGGCCGGGCATCGTCCAATTCGCAGGGATTTCATTGTTCACTGCCGTGATGAATGCCGGTGCTATACCGAAATTCTTTTTCACTGCCTCGGCAAAGGAATCATTGGATTCAAAACTTTCCAAACCTAATGACACAGACGCACTGGCGTCCGCATGCCACTTGGCGAATGCCTGACGATAGCCTTGCCCCTCGCCCGGTCGATTCCACTTCTCTGCAAAGTTTTCGCCGTTATCGGCAGGGTTGCAGACATAGCAGTCGCTACCTCTATGCGCGATGTGCTGCGGCATTCTGCGAACGATTTCCAAAATTGCATCGAGCGGTGCCAGAGGCTTCGACTGCGACTCCTTTACGACATCCAGGTATGCGTGCGTAGCTAGGGTGGTGATGACCGCAGATATTGGGCGAGTATCAGCGCTCCTTGTCTTGATGGCCCATTCATCGCGATGCCGCTTGAGCAGCTTAATGGTCGCACGCAGGGGATCTTGATCGATGTAATCCTGATAATGCGGCAAAGGATCTTGTGTCGCGGCATCAAGCATCCGCTGGCTTTTGGCAACCACCAAGCTTTCCAAAGAGATTTCCTGGGCAGAAGCAACCTGCAACCAATTCGAGTAAGGGATAGGGCTGCTTGCTTTCCACCCTGTGACCCGATCCGGAACCTCCAGCTTACCCTCGCCGTTTGCTTCGCCATTTCCGTTGATCGCGCGGGCAGGCGTGACATCAATGTGGAAACCTGGATTTTCGTCGGCATAAACGATCCGGATGCCACGACGTAATTGCTTAACTTCTTCCTGAACGCGGGAGCCTTCCCTAAAACGCTGCTCAATCGCTTCTAGAACTTCCTTCGCACCAGCGCCTTGAGCGTGAGGGAGCCAGATAATCGCGTCCGCATCAATGGTGTCCAGATCCGCAGGCGCGCCGGGGATTGGCTTGATGGTCGTTTTCAGCCGCATCGAGCCTTGCACAAAGATATGGGCCTCAGCGAGCAGCGGGTTGTCGGAAGCCGAGAGGATTTTTTCCAGTTGGGAGTAGCGGTCATTAATTTTTTCGTACTGCGCTTCCGACAGCGAGATTTCCCGCGCAGCGCGAAGCAGAAAATATTCCCAACTGCTGCGCTTGGTCTGTTCGTTGCTCAACAGCATTTACCTAGCCTCCTGGGCCACCGAGCCCAATTGCAGTGTTTGCGTAAACCGATCTTGGTTTTCTTTGTCCCGATCGAAGATCAGGTACGTATGTTGATGCTGCGTTGTGAGCAACGCGCCAAACTCGATGGCCAATGCCGCAGGAATAGCGGCGAAGACGTGAATAGGGTCAGGAGTCGAAGCTTCAAGCTGGCTCAGTCGTATTTGAAGTGCGTCACGAAAGGCATGAATCACCCGACGGTTTTGTACCATCGCATAGCTTGGCTCTGGGATCGACAGCTCTGCAATACGTGCACCGGGTAGAGCGTCGGTCACGTCGCGAACTGGAACTTGCGCAGAAATGGAGAGCACCAACGCCAGTGGACCATCGCCGTTGGGTGGAGGCGTAAACAGAAAACTGGGCGGCTCAGCAGACTGATCAGGCCAGCGCAAAAGATGCTCGCGGTGAAAAGAGAAGATTAAGCGTTTGGAACGATCGCCGATGCTCTGGCCCAACATCATCAAAGCTGGGATATCGGCCAAGCCTACTACTGCTAGCGCGGGCGAGTCGCCATAGGTGCCGCCGCGACGCTTGAGTTGCTGCTCCAGCTCATACTGGATGCTGTCTTTGACGTTCTGCCAATAGGCAGCGTCCCTGCCGCGCGGTCCGGGCGCAGGGAAGGCAATTTTGATGCCTTGATCGAAGGCGGTTAATCCCTCCGCAGACATCGCAGTCAACAGATCGCGAACGGGAATATCGTTGATCGTCTGGAAATGCTGACTCTGGACAATGAGAGGAATCGCTCTGCCACCATCAGGGGTCGTTGCGGCGATTCGGATGCGCTCTAGGTATGCTTGGTGTAAACCACTCAAATCATTTTCAGGATAACCGTCTGCGTCACGATCAATTTTGTCATGACAGCCTGGGCACAGGAGCATCAGGTTAGCAGTATCGTTCGTGTGCGCCTCAGCATCATGATCCGCGCGTCCCCGAGGGCCTTTGGGACTGGCGGGCAGGATATGCGCCACTTCGCCCCATTTCATTGGCTTGCCGGCACGATAATCGAACGTCAGATCCGTGCCGCACAGTTCACAATGACCAGCGGTCTGTGTCCATACGATCCGCTTCGTCTCATCATTTGTGTTGAAACGCCCGCTTGCGGGTTTAGCGTCTTCTTGTTCTGCCATTCCGACCTACCCCAGAGAAACATCCATTATTGAAAATGATGATGGCAAGATAAGATCATATTAAGGTCATTCGCCTCGATTTCAAGAGTGATCTGAGGGTGACGAATGCTGAGTCGGCTTTGAGCAGGATGCTGTTTGTGGCTCATCGAAACGCAGTGGCGGCAGCGTTCGTTTTTCTGGCAAGTGCAGGTGGGTAACGGCACTGACCACAGCGTATGTATCGAAATTAGCGAGTTTATGCAAAAGACATAAACTTGCTAATTTCGATACATACCGCGCGTAGGACCGATGAAAACGGGCTGTGCAGCTCAAACGAGGCTGCAAGCGCAGCCCCTTTTGTATGCATTTTTACGCGTCAGTGCTTGCCAGACTCAACGGACAAGTGTCGACGACGCATGAGGTGATAGGCCGCCGGGATCACAAACAGCGATAGCAAGGGCGCCGTAACCATACCTCCAATCATCGGGGCGGCAATGCGGCTCATCACCTCGCTGCCGGTACCGCTTCCCAAAAGTATTGGTAACAAACCAGCGATAACCACCGCAACGGTCATGGCCTTGGGTCGAACGCGCTGCACAGCGCCTTCACGAATCGCGGCCATCAACCCGCGTTCTGTGTTGTCACCGAGGTCTTGACGCTCGGCCCAGGCATTTTTCAGGTAGAGCAGCATGATCACGCCAAATTCGGCAGAAACACCGGCCAAGGCGATGAAGCCGACCCCGGTGGCGACCGACAGGTTGAACCCCAACAGATAGAGGAACCATGCCCCGCCAGTCAGGGCGAATGGCAGAGTGGCCATGATCAGCAGGGCCTCATCGAAGCGGGCAAAAGTCAGGTAGAGCAGCACGAAGATGATCAACAGCGTGGCAGGCACCACCAATTTTAGTCGTGCGTTGGCCCTTTCGAGAAACTCGAACTGCCCTGAGTAACTCAGGCTCATGCCGGGCTGCAACTTGACCTGTTCACTGACGACCCGACGCAGGTCGGCGACTACCGAGGCAATGTCCCGGCCACGCACGTCGATGTATACCCAACCGGAGGGCCGTGCATTCTCGCTCTTGAGCATCGGTGGGCCGTCGCTGACCTTGACCTTCGCCACAGTGCCGAGGGTGATCTGGCTCCCTAGCGGGGTGTAGATCGGCAACTGCTCCAGGGCGCCGAGCGAGTCACGCCACTCCCGAGGGTAACGCACGTTGATCGGGAAACGTGCGAGCCCTTCAATGGTCTCCCCGACGTTCTCACCGCCGATAGCACCGGCCACGATGGATTGCACATCGGCGATATTCAGTCCGTAGCGGGCGGCGGCTTTGCGGTCGATATCCACATCGATATAGCGACCACCGGTCAGTCGCTCGGCCAGAGCCGAACTGACACCGGGTACGCCCTTAGCCACTCGCTCGACCGCCTGAGTCGCGGCATCGATCTCCGTCAGGTTGGTGCCGGCAACTTTCACCCCAATAGGACTCTTGATCCCCGTAGCCAGCATGTCGATTCGGTTGCGAATCGGTGGTATCCAGATATTGGTCAGCCCAGGAACTCGCACCACTCGATCCAGCTCTTCCACTAGCTTTTCTTGGGTCATGCCTGGGCGCCACTGTTCGTGTGGTTTGAATTGGATGGTGGTCTCGAACATTTCCAAAGGTGCGGGGTCAGTCGCGGTTTCAGCGCGGCCGGCTTTTCCGAAAACGTGTTCGACCTCTGGAACTGTCTTTATCAGACGGTCAGTCTGTTGAAGCAGTTGCGCGGCCTTCTGCGCCGATAATCCAGGCAGAGCTGATGGCATATAGAGCAGGTCGCCTTCGTCCAGCGGGGGAAGAAACTCACCACCCAGACGAGAGATCGGCCACAACGCGCTGACAAAGACTAGCAACGCAACCAGCAGCGTTACTTTAGGTCGACGTAATACGGCGTCCAGAGCGGGCTCGTAGATCCGGATCAACCAGCGATTTAGCGGATTCTGTTGCTCATTGGGAATTCGTCCACGAATCCAATACCCCATCAACACCGGTACGAGAGTTACCGACAGTCCAGCCGCTGCGGCCATAGCGTAGGTTTTGGTAAACGCTAATGGACCGAATAGACGTCCTTCCTGGGCCTCCAGCGTGAACACCGGAATGAACGACAGGGTGATGATCAGCAGACAGAAGAACAATGCAGGTCCTACCTCGGCAGCCGCTTCAGTCATCACGTGCCAATGACGTTCACCTTTCAGTTCCTCCTCAGGATTGGCCACGTGCCAAGCCTCGACCTTCTTGTGGGCATTTTCAATCATCACCACGGCAGCGTCGACCATAGCGCCGATGGCGATGGCAATCCCGCCAAGGGACATGATGTTGGCGTTGATACCCTGATAGCGCATCACGATGAAGGCGATCAGCACCCCAACCGGCAGGGAAATGATTGCCACCAGAGATGAACGCAGGTGCCAGAGAAAGATTCCGCAAACCAACGCGACGACGATGAACTCTTCAATCAGCTTGTGGCTGAGGTTTTCCACGGCACGATCAATCAACTTGCTGCGGTCGTAGGTGGTGACGATTTCAACCCCCGCCGGCAGACTGCTTTTCAGCTCGTCGAGTTTGGTCTTGACCGCCGCAATGGTTTCACGAGCATTCTTCCCGCTGCGCAGAATCACCACGCCGCCGACGGTCTCACCTTCACCGTCGAGTTCGGTAATGCCTCGACGCATCTCAGGCCCTAACTGAATCGTGGCAACATCGCCCAACGTGACCGGCACACTGCCCGTGCCCAGTTTGAGCGGGATAGCGCGAAAGTCATTGAGCGTCTTTAGGTAGCCGGAAGCTCGTACGATGAACTCTGTCTCCGCCATTTCCAGCACGACTCCACCGGTTTCCTGATTGGCTTTGCCGATCGCCTCGGTCACCTCAGACTGCGTGATACCCAAGTTCGCCAACTTTAGCGGATCGAGCTGGACCTGATACTGTTTGACCATGCCACCTACGGTGGCAACTTCCGCAACGTTCGGCAGCGTCTTGAGCTCGAATTTGAGAAACCAGTCCTGTAGGGCTCGCAGTTGCGCCAGATCGTGCCCACCGCTGCGATCAACCAACGCATACTGGAAAATCCAGCCAACGCCAGTGGCATCAGGTCCTAAGGCTGGCTTAGCACTGGCTGGTAGGCGGCTTTGTATCTGGCTCAGGTATTCCAACACCCGCGAGCGGGCCCAGTACAAGTCAGTTCCGTCTTCGAACAGCACATAAACGAAACTGTCGCCAAAGAAGGAGTAACCGCGCACAGTCTTGGCCCCAGGTACTGAGAGCATGGTGGTTGCCAGTGGATAGGTCACCTGGTTTTCGACGATCTGTGGGGCTTGGCCTGGGTAAGGTGTACGGATAATTACCTGAACATCCGACAGGTCTGGCAATGCATCGATGGGCGTACTTTGAACCGCCCAGATCCCCCATGCCGTGACGAACAGCGTCGCCAGCAACACAAGAAAGCGGTTGGCCACCGACCAGCGAATAAGGGCCGCAATCATGGCTGGCCCCCAGAGCGTTCCAGACGTTCAACACGCAGACCATCATCCGTCTGGCTAACAGCGATCCGAACCTTGTCGCCCGTTTTTAGGCCTTTCATCAGAGCTGGAGTGGCGAGAGGGAAAGTCATCGTCATGCCTGGCATACCCAATGTCTTGAAGGGACCGTGGGCGAGCGTGACTTCTTTGTCGTTGATCTCAACGATCTGACCATCGGCCTCATGCAAAGCGCCAACGGGCATAGTAGATGGCGAAACGTCCAATGAGCTTGCGACAACGCCCTTGAGACTGGCCTCCGAGTCGAGCAGGAACTGGCCAGAGGTCACCACTTTCTGCCCCTCTTCCAAGCCTTTCAATATCGCCGTCTTGCCATCGTTATCCTGGCCTAGCTGCACCTCCACCGGGCGATATCGACCAGCGTCTTCAGAGAGCATGACCAACGCACGTCGACCGGTACGAATGACGGCCTCGCTCGGCACCCACAAAACACTTTGCTCCGTTGAACGATTGAGGCTTACCTGTGCGGTCAAACCTGGTCTGAGTCGCCCATCTGGATTGGGTAACTCAACTCGAACGCGAAGTGTGCGACTGTCCGAACTGGTTTCCGGAAGAATCGCACTGACGACGCCCTTGAGCACAACTCCAGGGAATGCGGATAAACGCGCTTCAGCTGCTTGCCCTACTACGATTGACCCAGCTTCCGCCTCTGGTACAGCCACGGCCAGCCAGACACTGCTCAAACCATTAACACGAGCCAACGTCTCGCCTGCGGCCACCGTCATACCTTCACGCACACTCAGCTCTTGAAGCACACCACCAATAGGGCTAGTCAGCGTCAGGTTCGATTGAACTTTGCCAGTGCGCTCAACTTGAGCAATTAACGTAGGTGGCATTCCGGTTAGCCGCAATCGCTGCCGGGCCGCTGTCAGCAAGCCAGCATCGCCACTACGCTTGAGGGCGAGAAATTCCTCCTGAGCAGCTGCCCACTCCGGCACCAAGATATCTGCCAAGGCGGCATTCGCTTTCAGCACATCACCAGGTGCGTGGGCATACACACGCTCGACAAAACCCGCCGTGCGGGCCTGAATGACTGCAACGTCCCGTTCGTTGAAGGCCAGCACACCTACCACGTTCAGTGTCGAGGCAAATACGCCTCGACTGACACTAGCCAGTCGCACACCAAGGTTCTGAGTCAGGCTTGGATCAATTCGAATGGCAGCGCTGTCCCCCTTGGTATCTGCGTATTGAGGGATCATCTGCATGTCCATGAAGGGTGACTTACCCGGTTTATCGAATTTCTGTTGTGGGTACATGGGATCGTACCAATACAGAACTTTTCGATCGGCAGAGGCTTTGGGTTCATGATCCGGTACGACACCAGCTACTCCGCTCATTCGCGGTTGGGCTAACCAGTAACCACCGGCAACACCCAAGGCAATCGAGATGCCGACAACTAAAGTCCCTTTCCATACTTTGAAATTCATTGAGCGGGCTCCCCGTAAGAGAAATACAGGCGAGCGCTGGTGAGAGCACGTTGCTCTTCAACGTCAATCTGCTTGAGACGGGCTTCGATGAGTTCGCGTCGGGCGGCCACAACCGAATTCAAATCACCTTTGCCGGAACGGTAGCTAGCCATGGTGAGTTCAACCTTTTCTTTAGCCAGCGGCAACAAGCTTTCCTGATTACGGGTGACTGCACGATTGAGTCGCTCGTAGTCGGCCAACTCATCCTCCAGTTGCTGGGTATGCTCGCGCGACAGAGCTTCCCGCTCAGCTTCAAGTTGGTTGAGTTCGGCGTGCTTTGCCGCAATTTTGGGGTTTTGCCGAGAGTCAGGAAACAGCGGGAGATCCCATGAAAACTGGACGCTAACCATGTCACCGAATTGTTTGCCTCGATGCTGATAGTCGAATTCCCAGCTCCAGTCAGATTGCTTTTCCGCCTCCGCTTCACGGATCTTGGCTTGTGCTTCACGGGTCATCGGCACATACGCCGCCAATTCAGGGTGATGTTGCAGCTTATGGGAGTATCCAGAGGTCTCAATGGGCCAATCAGGCAAGCTGCCCGCCGGTTTGTCATTGGCAGCAGGGCCAATCCAGCGTTTGAGGGCCGCCCGGGCCTGTGCACGTTGGCGAACTAAATCATCCTGCTGCTCCGCCAGTTGGGCAGCTTCCTGTTTAGGTGTCACCGCATCGGCGGGTTGGGCGCGGCCACCCGCAATCTGAGATCTGACGGTATCGGTCAGAAGACGGTTTTCTTTGTAGAAGTCCTGGAACATCGCATCTTTACGCTCAACCGAGTAGCTACTGATCCAGGCCAATGCCGTGGACTGTCGGACGTTCAGACGCGCCACTCGACGCTCAGCGGACGCTCGATCAACAGCCGCATCCGCGACCTCGATACGTGCTTTGCGCTTATCGCTGTTGGGCATCTCCTGTCTGACCCCGACCACTTGCATGGTCATGAAGTCCTGGTCGATGCTCCATCTGTCGGCACCACCAATGGGGTAGTTCTGCACGCCCAGCAGTAGCTTGGGATCGGGTAGTTCGCCGGCGGGAATGGCCACACTGGTGGCTGCTTGAATTTTGGCGTCTTGTGCGGTCAACGACGGTGCATTGTTTTCGGCCAGCCGCAGCGCTTCATCGAGTGTCAATGCACCAGCAAGGCTCGGCAATGCCAGTACGCTTGCCGCCAGGCCGGCCACGAGGGACCAACCTGTGCAAAAGCAGTTGGAGTTCATGTTCACGATTCCTGTGATGATCCACCGCGCGCTTCATAAGACATGCGCGCAGATATGCCATCCCGCTAACGCGGAATGAGGCTCAGTGTGGTACAGGAATCAAGTACGGGGCGGTCGCCATAACCCAGAAAGGGTTTGTACGAGTGGGAAATGGCTGGAGAAGGGCGGAACGATTGGACTGGACAAGGTAATAGGAGGCTTGATGATCGAGACTTGCAGCATGCCGCCCGTTTTGCATTCCTGGCCCGACTTACAAGGTTTGCCATGCTCAGTGGTACTTTTCATGTCGTGGCAGCAGTCTTGACCCATACCATCCATCATCGCTATACCCATGGTTTTCATCGGGCATGGTTCAGTCGATGCCTGAACACCCGCCATCCCGCTAAGGGGAAGCGCCAAGCTAATTAGGAAAATCAGGCAAAACCGCACATAGTGTTTCATGGGCTAAAGTGTAGACGGTGCAAATGGCCCTTACAATTCACCCTTAAGACTCCTGTATTGGCTGTTACCAACGTCTATGCTGCGCTCATTTCCATGACAGGGCTTAAAGTACCTAACCATGCGACAAGACAGATAATGATGACCGCCATTGAAAACTCAAGTTTCATGCTACGGCGCAAGGCATTCACCGCGACAGCGTATTCGCCATTGCGAACTGATCGCTCCAATAAGGGGCTTAGATGAAAACGGTTAAGCGTGGCTAATACGATCATCCCTGCAAATAGCAGGATTTTCAAAAATAGTAACTGGCCATAAGTGCTGAGCATCACCTCATCGAGGCTCGGTCCTACGATAAATAGATAATTCACCACGCCCGTTATACTGATGATCACTACAATCACCGCGCCGGCCGATTCAAACCCTGTCAGTACCCGAGCAAGAACTCGTACTTCCTGATCACCTTTCAGCGATTTTAAACGCAGCAGCAGTGCAAATGCTGCCAACGCACCCAACCAACCGCCTGCGGCCAAGAGATGGAAGATGTCGCTAGTAAAATGCCAGTAACGACGGCTCCCTTCGTCCATCGCACCATGCCCTGTCCATGCCAGCGTCGCTAGCGCAATGGCGCCACATGCAGTGACAATCCAAAGACTGAGTGTCGGAAAGCGCTTACTCAGAGCTACGCCGACAACAGCCGTCAGCAACGCCACTATCCGGACCATCCAGGTCAAACCGACGTCAGTTCCCATGAGAACCATTTGAAAAATATGGTGATGTAGCTCCATGAAGCCCGACACACCACTCATAGCTTTCGCAAGCAACAACATGGCTGCTAGAGACAGAGCTACACCTAAAACAGATGTACTGTAAAGAAGCGACTCAAAATTTAAAACCGCTCCCGATACTCTCTCTTTTCCCCTCAGGCTATAAAGACCAAATATTGCCAGTCCAAATAACAGCATCAGATCAAAATATAGAGCAAAGCGAACAGCTATATTTATTGAGTCGCTCATGAATCATTTCACTTTGAAAGAAAAATTGCCGGTGATGGGATGAGTGTCAGATGAGACGGCACGCCACTCAACTTTATAAGTACCTGTGGTCAATGGCGATGCAGGCGTAATAACCATCGTCTTAGGATCTCCACCGCCTGCAACAGCTGCTTTAACGCCCATTGGGGAGTTAGGCATGCCAGGCATATCGGTCATGATCAGCTTAGCACCGGAAAACTGAGTCGTTAGATTCTCAGAAAATTGCAGTTCAATTTTCGCAGGAGCAGCAACATCCGACCCTTCTGCTGGAGTAGAAGAAAGCAGCTTTGGATGTGCCTGAGCAACTGCACTCAGAAGCAAACCCGCAGTCAGAGCAACAGCTACGGTGGTAGTTTTAAGGAATGACATGCAAGACTCCTCACAGCAAAAGCTGTTGGTTCTAGGTTTTTAGGGAATATCTAGTTTTTTACTTTTTGACGCTCGTTAAAACCACTGGCGAATACCTAGCAGATTCCGTGTTCTAAGGCCGGCTGGACAGGGAGAAATCACAAGATTTCCAACGTCACAGTGCGAGTACACGATGCCACATGAACGCAAACTGTTCGATTACATTTCAGTCAGCTTTGGGCGGGTTTTTGGCACTGATCTGCCCGGATACGGCGCCAAATACGCGACTCTCTTTGGAACGCTCCAAGAGTTTTCTTTCATCCAAAAACGATCCTATTGAGCTAACCACATGTTGCCTGCATACATATGAACAAGGTGTCTTAGACCTTTCTTGCATCAGCACATGGGAGTTCAATATGAAAGGCTGTTTTTCCGTTTAACGACGTACACCATATTTTTCCGTCATGCGCTTCAATGATTGATCGAGTAATCGATAAACCTAGCCCTGCATTACTTGGACTTCCTTCTCTGCGAGCTGGGTCCACGCGATAAAATCGATCAAACAGCTTTTCAAGATGCTCGGACGCGATGGGCTCTCCCGGGTTCTCCACAGAGACTGATATTGAAGTTCCTTTCTGCCGGATATCGACAGTAATACACTTTCCTTCGGGGGTGTACCGGAGCGCATTTGAGAGCAAATTAGAGATGGCCCTGTCGAGCATGAGTACGTCACCTCGGACGCTGCCCCTGCCTGTGACCTTGAGGTCGATCCCTCGCTCATCAGCCAGCAAACGGTAGTACTCGAGTAATTTCTCTACTACTGCTACCAGGTCTATCGGTTTGTTTTCATGTGTAATTAGACCGTTATCTGATTTCGCTAGAAAAAGCATGTCATCAATCATACGTCCCATACGTTTCAAGTCATCAAGATTTGAGTACAGATTGTCCTCGTAGTCCTCAATATTTCTTTTTCTAGATAAAACCACTTCAGTGTGAGTCATCAAATTGCTAACGGGTGTCCGTAATTCGTGAGCAATGTCCGCAGAGAAGTTCGATAAACGAACAAACGCATCGTCCAGTCTAGATAACATTGCGTTGAACGAGAGCACCATCTGCTGGAGCTCTTGGGGAACGGGACCTAATGGAATACGCTCTTTGAGCGATTTAGCTGACATTGAAGCTGCTACCTGAGTGACTAGGCGAATAGGTCGTAGTCCACTACGCGCTACCATCCAGCCCAGTGCAGCACTGACCAGCGCGCTTATCACCAGTCCTATCCAAAACCATCGTTCAAGCGTCTCGAAGAAGGCCATATGTTGAGTAACATCAAAGATCAACATCACTGTCAATGGCTTGTCCTGCCCCGTCACAATGGCTTGCGCCGTCACGCCTCGAAATATCTGCTCCTGGTCTCGCCACTCCCAGACATTGCTGTTTGTGACCGTTCGGTAGTCTTCAGGAACTACGATCGGACCTGGGTCAGCAAACAGGAGCTTACCGTCACCATCGATGATAAGAGCTGTCAAATCACGATGAGCACCAAGCAGTGCCTCCAGCTCAGGCTTAACATCACTGAACTGATCAATGCTGTTCAACCCAGTCAAAATTCTTTGCGTCGAGTGAAGCTTTTCGTTCAGCGCCTGCTGATCCAGCATCTTGAAATGATGCCGGCTGAGGTTGTTAAAACTGAGTCCAGCGACGGTGAGCACAGCCGTTACAGCTAGCATGAACATCAGGCTCATGCGCGTAGTCAGGGACATTCGCTTCATTCCGACCCCGTCCCCGAATCCGGCGCATCCAGCATGTACCCCATGCCTCGAGAGGTGTGGATAAGCTTGACCTCAAAATCATCATCAATCTTTGCTCTGAGCCTCCTGACAGCAACCTCGATGACGTTAGTATCGCTGTCAAAGTTCATGTCCCAGACCTGGGAAGCAATAAGCGACTTGGGCAGAACCTCACCTCGACGACGGAGCAGCAATTCGAGCAACGCAAACTCTTTGGCCGTTAGATCTATACGTTTGCCTGCGCGGATAACCCTGCGCTTGAGGAGGTCCACCTCCAGATCAGCCAATTTCATATGGGTTTGGGAGGGTGCAGTGGTGCCTCTACGCAGCAGCGTTCTGACGCGAGCCAGCAGTTCAGAAAATGCGAAGGGTTTGATCAGGTAATCGTCTGCGCCCAGCTCAAGTCCTTTTACTCGATCCTCAACGCGGTCTCGCGCCGTGAGGAAAAGCACAGGTACATTTTTTCCGGATGCTCTCACTTTCTGAAGTACTTCCCAGCCATCCAGCCCAGGCATCATCACATCGAGAATCAGCAGGTCATACGCCTCGCTCAATGCGTGCTGAAGCGCGTCTTGGCCATTGGTGAAGCGATCAACATTGAACCCCGCCTCAGTGAGTCCTTGCTGCAAATAAATACCTATTTTGGGTTCGTCTTCCGCAACCAGAAGTCTCATGAGGATGGCTCTCGAATAATTGTGAGGCTGAGTCTGCAATGAAATACCTCTGCCAACCAGCAACTGACAGAAAAGTAATATTGGCTTCAGGTAGATATCAGCAAGTGCTGTCTAGGGTTCGAGCATGAGTACTTCTTGGTGCTCGACCGACTCTTCAGCATGAAACCTAGAGGAGCCAGAAAACAAATCAAAAGAAGCTGCTTCATGAACCGTTTAAAAGTCCTATTCTTTGTTAGTTCGATGCTCATCTCTGCGTCTGCGTTGGCTGAAGGTGGTGCAGATCGGATTCTGGAGCGCATGGAAAGTCTGCGCGACAAAGCCGAAGCGACCTTGGTACAAGCTGAAAAAGCTCCTGAAGGGCAACGCCATGTTCACATGGCCGAGCATATGAAAATACTGGGCGAGATCATGGACCAGCTTCATCTAGATCATCCAAAAGCATCAATGTCACCTCAGGAACATCTCGCCTGGATGGAAAAACACGACGCCATGGTTGATGACGTTTTGAACCAAATGCAGCGCGAGCACAAACTGATGCTTTCTGAGAACCATCAGTAACCGAATAACTCCCACGGGGCTCTTTGAACCGCCCCGCTAGACACGGCGTCATCTGGGCGCCGTGTTTTCTCAGGAAAACTGACAGAAATGTAGTATTCAAGTCAGTTAACGGGCAGCTCTATCCCTTTAGCATAGCTAGTGTTTTCCACTTGCTCTCGAGGTCACCATGAAAACTAAGCTCATTACCCCAGTTATTGCGGCAATCACCCTACTCCTCGGCGCTACGGCGATGGCCAGCGTAGGTCATGGGAAAGAGGATATCGGTCAGCCTGGCGTCGCCTCTGCGGTTACCCGTACGGTAGAGGTGGAGATGGGTGATATTTTCTTCATGCCTAAAAACATCGACGTGAAACCTGGTGAGACTATTCGTTTTGTCCTTCGCAATAAGGGCGCACTGCTGCACGAATTCAATATCGGCCAAGCCGCTGCTCACGCGGCGCACCAAAAAGAAATGGCGAGCATGTTCCAGAATGGAACGCTTACACCCACCGGAACTGGAAAAATGTCGGGCAACATGGGCCATAGCATGGGAGGCATGAAGATGGTTGGAATGGAACACAACGACCCGAATAGCGTGCTGATCGAGCCAGGGGCAACCAAGGAGTTGATCTGGACCTTCAACAACACAACTGGACTCCAATTTGCCTGCAACGTGCCAGGTCATTACCAGTCGGGGATGGTCGGTCAATTTGACTTGAAGTAAGCCTGAACCGACCGCAAAAACCGCGTCGACGCAAGAGTTCGCTATGCTCTGAGGCAGAGATCAGAGCAACACGCTCACACACTGGGTCTAGATCATGGATAACCATCAGCATCCGGCTGGAAGCACCTCCCCACCATTTTGGAGGCGCAAAACAGGCGTTGTACTGATCATGCTCGTTGCGATCGGTGCCTTTTACGGGGTGCGGGAACATTTCACCCACGTTTATCCGTATTTGCCCTATCTCATCCTGTTGATCTGTCCATTGATGCATTTTTTTGGGCATGGACATGGCGGACATGCCCATGGCGATCAGGCAGGAACCAACGAGGAAGAGAAATAGCTATGCCCACTACACCGAGCCACCACGATCACGGTCCCGCCCCCGCTGCCTCGCCCCATGACGGTGATCTACGTGACCCGGTGTGCGGTATGGCGGTTACACCTCCAAGTAAATTTGGCGAGTCTTACCAAGGACAGACGTATCAATTTTGTAGCCAGAAATGCCAAGAGAAATTTCGGGCAGATCCAGAACGCTACATTGGTAATCATCCCAGCGCTGAACCCAGCAGCGCCGCTATAGAGCCCGCGCTACAGGTAGCCACTGAGTTTACCTGTCCTATGCACCCGGAAATAAGACAGCCAGGGCCCGGCAATTGCCCTAAATGTGGCATGACATTAGAGCCGGTCATGCCCGCGCTTGATGACGATGACAAAACCGAGCTCCTGGATTTCACCCGCCGCTTTTGGTGGTCGCTGCCTTTAACCGTAATGGTGGCCCTTCTAGCCATGGCGGGTCACTCATTACAACTCTTCCATGGTTCGGTTCAAAACTGGATCGAGTTCGCTCTTGCCACTCCGGTCACCTTATGGGCAGGTTGGCCCTTTTTTGTAAGAGGCATAGCATCTGTTAGAAATCGCAGTCCAAACATGTGGACTCTGATTGGTTTAGGTACTGCCGCAGCCTATCTTTACAGCGTCGCGGCAACCCTATTTCCCCAAAGTTTTCCCACCACCTTCATGCAAGATGGACGCATCGGCGTCTACTTCGAAGCCGCTGCGGTCATCATCTCGCTCACCTTGCTTGGGCAAATTCTTGAGCTCAAAGCACGGTCACAAACCTCCGCCGCCATTAAGTCCCTTCTAGGCCTGTCTCCCAAAACTGCACGCAAGATCAACGCTGATGGTCAGGAGGAAGACATTCCTCTTACCCATGTTCACTTGGGAGACCATTTGCGGGTCAGACCTGGTGAAAAAGTGCCAGTTGATGGCTCTGTACTCGAGGGAGAAAGTGCGGTGGATGAATCCATGCTCACTGGTGAACCTGTGCCGGTCATGAAAAGTGCAGGGGATAGTCTGATCGGTGCCACGCTTAATACTCATGGAAGCTTGGTGATGGAGGCGCGAAAGGTCGGCGCTGACACTATGCTGTCGCAGATAGTACAAATGGTCGCACTAGCCCAACGCTCCAAAGCGCCCATGCAACGAATGGCCGACTCAATCGCAGGCTACTTTGTGATAGCGGTTATCGCGATTGCGTTGCTGACCCTCTTAGGCTGGGGACTGTTCGGCCCTGAACCCAGCTGGGTCTTCGGCCTGATCAACGCTGTCGCCGTACTTATCATCGCTTGCCCCTGTGCACTGGGTCTGGCAACGCCCATGTCGATCATGGTTTCGACGGGTAAAGCCGCCAGTATGGGTGTGCTGTTCAGGGATGCCAGTGCCATCGAAAATCTCTGCAAGATCGACACACTGATTGTCGATAAAACGGGGACCCTGACAGAGGGACGGCCGGTATTTCACAGTGTGGAGGCCACACCAGATTTCAACCCACACGATGTGCTTCAACTGGCCGCTAGCCTTGATCAAGGCAGCGAACATCCTTTGGCTCATGCCATCGTCGATCACGCCCGAACTGAAAATGTTGCGCTCACCAAGCCTGAATCGTTTGAGTCCGGATCAGGGATTGGAGTCAGTGGCCTCGTTGGTGGCAAGAAAGTACAGCTGGGCAACACTGCACTTATGGAAGCTGCCGGCGTGAGCACTAAGGTCTTACAAGACCGTGCAGAGTTGTTGCGCCTTGAAGGCATCAGCATCATCTATCTAGCAGTTGACGGGGTCTTGGCGGGGTTACTGGCGGTCTCAGACCCGATAAAACCAACCTCTAAAGAAGCAGTCACCAAGCTTAAGGCTGATAACGTAAAAATCATCATGGCCACCGGAGACGGGATCACCACCGCACGTGCTGTCGCCAGGGAGATGGGTATTGAAGAGGTTCATGGTGAAGTGAAACCTCAGGACAAGGAGCGTCTGGTAGCCGACCTCCAGCAATACGGTCGAAAGGTTGCCATGGCCGGCGACGGTATCAACGACGCACCGGCCTTGGCGCGAGCTGATGTGGGCATTGCCATGGGGACAGGGACTGACGTCGCGATGAATAGCGCGCAGCTCACGCTGGTAAAAGGCGACCTGATGGGGATTTTACGGGCACGGGCACTTTCGGTTGCAACGGTAAAAAACATGCGGCAAAACTTAGGTTTCGCCTTCCTTTACAACTCAATGGGTATTCCCCTCGCCGCAGGCCTGCTCTATCCACTGACGGGACACCTTCTGTCGCCAATGATCGCTGCGTTAGCCATGAGCGTCAGTTCTGCATCTGTAGTTTTCAATGCTTTGAGATTGAGGAATACCCGAATAGATTGAGAGTAACCGATGCTCGCAGCCCGCAATATATAACTCTTGACCTTACCGTGGTGTCAACGTTGATGCTGTTGTTGCGGTGAAAAGAGACCGCCCAGCACAAGAGGAATAACCATGTTCGTCTTAAACGTATCAGGCATTGGTTGCGGTAGCTGCGTCAGCAAAATCACCAAAGCGATCCAGTCACTGGACAGCGAGGCTACGGTTTCCGTAGATCGCGCTGCCGGTAAAGTGAGCGTCGAAAGTAGCGAAAACCCAGAGCAGGTCCGTAAAACTGTCGAAGCACTCGGGTTCCCTTCCCAAATCAGCGCCTGAGGCGCTGATTCCCTCGCTGGGTAAAGTTTATTATTCACCTCGCAGAGCTTTAAGTAGCCCCTTAAATGCTCCATTTAATCTAGTAAAGGCGTTTTCGAAATGAATTTCATTTTCCGTATACTTTGCGACCTCGACCTGTTGATCCACAGTATTTTGATCAATGGAAGGTTGGTTCGGCGTACTGTAAAGCAAAGCACCGCTGTGAATATCACTTGCTAATTCGTTTACGGCAATATGTTTCGGGTTTGTTGTTTTTAAAGAGAACGGAGTAGCCAAACCTCCCTCTGTTTGGCTAGCCAGTACAGCAGAAAAGTCCAAGTCTCTGGCCTTAAAGTTAGGAGTGTCGGCATTAGCGATATTATTGCTAAGTACCTCAGCTCGTTGGCTGCGAAAAAGTAATGCTCTTTCTGCGGAGCCAAGCGCTTTTTCAAAATTAATACTCACCGGTGGCCACCTTTAGTTACGCTGCCATTTAATTCCCACCTATCGAACACTCAAGTGCTTAACGTAGTGCGTCCGAGCCGATGTATGATTTCAGCGAAACCTCAAAAACGCCACGCCATCGTGCAGTGACCGGAAACTTACAACACCGCACAGGTAAATTTTAGATGGTGGATGGCGGTTATGTGTCGTTGGATAGCTTAGACCTTACGGACTAATCACCCTGTATCTCAAGAGAAATATCGCAACCTGACACAACTGTAATATTGGCCTAAGCTTCCTGACAGGGGATGAGTCTTATAGTCCTATTGAGCCTCAAGCTCACCCCCCAAGAGTCAACGATTGATGTGGATTCAGGGGTTACCAATAATCATCCGAGGCCCCCCAAATGAACCCTATCAAAACCTTGTTCTTCATCGCGGCTCTGACCGTCTCTTCTTTGGCTATGGCTGAAGGCGGTGGTGACCGGACTTTCGCACGCATGGAAGTGGCCAGGAATAATTCGATGGAATCGTACCGAGTAGCTCAAACGCAAAATGCCCAACCTCCCGTCGCTGAAAGCAAAGCCAAGGCGATGGATCACAAAAATTGCTAAATAGCTGGGCCCTCCAAGCTGACAGAAATGTAATCACTGCGGTGGTTTAAATGTGGCAATTTCTGAGCTCGCTTGCCGTAAGAGTTTGTCTTTTGTGACGGTGGGCAAAGCTGATCCGGGCAACTCATGATCGGTTGTTTCGCACGGCTTCCCTTTTGACTGATTGGAAATAAACGGCATGCATTCCAAAACCTCTAGACGGACATTCGTAAAAGGCTTGGCCGCTGGTGGCATTCTCGGCGGCTTTGGCCTTTGGCGCACTCCTGTATGGGCGGTGACAAGTCCAGGTCTGCCGAGCGTACTCACTGGCAATGAATTTGATCTGTTTATTGGTGAAACCCCTGTAAACATTACCGGCTCGCCGCGAACAGCCATGACCATCAATGGATCATTGCCAGGGCCTTTGCTGCGTTGGCGCGAAGGAGAGACAGTCACCCTGCGTGTAAAAAACCGCTTGGACCAAGACACCTCAATCCATTGGCACGGGATCATTCTGCCGGCCAATATGGACGGTGTACCTGGCTTGAGTTTCCATGGCATCGCACCCGACGGCATGTACGAGTACAAGTTCAAGGTTCATCAGAATGGTACGTACTGGTACCACAGCCACTCGGGCTTACAGGAGCAGGCAGGGGTTTACGGGCCAATCGTTATCGACTCGAAAGAGCCTGAACCTTTTCAATACAACCGCGACTACGTGGTGATGTTGACTGACTGGACCGATGAAGATCCTAGTCGCGTCATGGCCAAGCTTAAGAAACAGTCGGGCTACTACAACCACCATAAACGCACCGTTGGTGATTTCATCGACGATGTCAGTAAGCAAGGTTGGTCAGCAACAGTAGCTGACAGGAAGATGTGGGCTGAAATGAACATGAGCCCAACCGACCTTGGAGACGTCAGCGCAGATACTTACACCTATCTCATGAATGGCCAGGCGCCCAACGGTAACTGGACCGGTATTTTCAAGCCGGGTGAGAAGCTACGACTACGCTTTATCAACGGCTCGGCGATGAGCTATTTCGACGTCCGCATTCCTGGTTTGAAAATGACCGTTGTGGCCGCCGACGGCCAACACGTCAATCCAGTGAGCGTTGACGAATTCCGCATCGCCGTAGCTGAAACGTATGACGTGATCGTAGAGCCTGCCAGTGAAGAGGCTTACACCATCTTCGCCCAGTCTATGGATCGTACAGGTTACGCTAGCGGAACACTTGCAGTGCGTGAAGGCCTAAAGGCACCGATACCTGCAATTGACCCACGTCCTATAGTAACTATGGATGACATGGGGATGGGCGGTATGGCTGGTATGGACCATGGCAGCTCGGCTGGAATGGGCGGTGGCGACATGGCCGGCATGGATCACAGCAAGATGGCAGGGATGAACCAAGGTGACATGACCGGGATGACCGGGATGACCGGCATGGACAGCGGTGACATGACTAACATGGCTGGTATGGATCACAGCAAGATGGCTGGCATGGGCAAAGGCGACATGTCCAACATGGCTGGCATGGACCACAGCAAGATGGCAGGAATGGGCAGTGGTGATATGTCAGGGATGGCTGGCATGAGCGGTATGGGTGGAGAAATGCAGACTCACCCAGCCTCTGAAACCAACAATCCCTTGGTTGACATGCAAGCCATGAGTCCAACGCCAAAGCTGAACGATCCGGGCATAGGCTTGCGGAACAATGGTCGTCGAGTGCTCACTTACTCCGACTTGAAAAGCACTTTCCAAGACCCTGACGGCCGCGAGCCAAATCGTACCATCGAGCTTCATTTGACCGGTCACATGGAGAAGTTCTCGTGGTCGTTCAACGGCATCAAATTCTCTGACGCCGAACCGCTGCGCCTGAAGTATGGCGAGCGTCTGCGCATCACCTTGGTGAACGACACCATGATGACCCACCCCATCCACCTTCACGGCATGTGGAGTGACCTCGAGGATGAGAACGGCAAGTTCATGGTGCGCAAGCATACGATCGATATGCCACCAGGTACCAAACGCAGCTATCGAGTCACCGCTGATGCCTTAGGCCGTTGGGCATATCACTGTCACCTGCTTTTCCATATGGAAATGGGCATGTTCCGTGAAGTACGGGTAGATGAGTAAAGGAGACGATCTGTGAGCACATACCTAAATCGTAATTCCCTCGTGGGTTGCCTCTTTGCTGCTGTCCTGCTGAGTGGACTCTCGTCCACGGTGCTGGCAGAGGAAAATGGCAGCGACCATTCAACCACTGTTCCTGCTACAGCAACGGACAAGCCAGCAACGGCAAACGATCCGAAGCTAGATCACGGGTCAATGGACCATAGCCAGATGAGCCATGAGTCGATGGATCATGACCAAAAAACCAAAAAGGCAGATTGAGATCATGACCAGTAAGTTTTTACGCCCAACGCTGATGGCACTTGCAGTCTCTACCGGTCCAGCATTCTTTTTCATGGCTCAAGCCGCTGAAGAGATGGATCCGTCGATGGCGATGCCATCAAGTGCGGACGCAAAGTCTTCAACTGCACAAAAATCCAAACCAGCCAAAGCGAAAGATGCCGCGATGGATCACTCCAAGATGGACCACGGCTCAATGGGAGCCATGGACCATAGCAAGATGGGGGCTATGGATCACAGCAAGATGAGCATGGATAACGGGCAAATGGACGGTATGGAAAGCATGGATGGAGGGGCGACTACCACAAGCCGAACCCCGATCCCCGTACTTACCGACGCTGACCGGGCCGCCGCTTTTCCAGACTTACCAGGCCATGGTGTGCACGATAAAAAAATTAACTCGTTCATCCTCCTGGATAAATTTGAGTACCAAGACGCTGACAACGGTAGTGCGCTGGCTTGGGATGCAAAAGGGTGGATCGGCGGTGACGTCGATCGCCTATGGTTGCGTTCGGAAGGCGAACGTACCAATGGCGTAACCGAGAACGCTGAACTTCAGGCTCTGTGGGGACACGCCATCGGTCCTTGGTGGGATGTCGTCACCGGCATTCGACAAGACTTCAAACCTGGGTCACCTCAAACATGGGGAGCGCTCGGTATTCAGGGCATGGCCCTCTATAACTTTGAAGCTGAAGCGACTGCTTATATTGGTGAGAACGGTCAAACCGCAGCTCGGTTTGAAGGCGATTACGACATCCTGTTGACCAATCGCCTGATCTTGCAGCCGACCGCCGAAGTAAACTTGTACGGGAAAAATGATCCTCAGCGCGGCATAGGATCTGGATTGGCCAACACCGAACTAGGCCTGCGGTTGCGCTACGAAATTACTCGTCAATTCGCACCCTACATTGGTGTTAGCTGGAATCGCTCATATGGTAAGACGGCTGACCTGGCCAGCGATGAAGGGGAAAAGACAAACGAGGCCCGGTTTGTAGCTGGTATTCGGATGTGGTTCTGAGCGATTTGAGCACTAGCCCTACGAATTCAAATGATCGGGGAGTTGGCTCCCCGACTCTAAAGTAGATCCTTCAATGTAACCTTTGCAGCGGCATGAACGCTTGAGTGGGGTTCTATTGCTTCGTAGAACATCTCGCCGTCTCCAAGGGAAAAGGAAATATTCATGACAGGTAGCTTCCGACTTTCAAGTCGATTTCTGCGTATTGCAACATTCGCTGCGCTGTTCATCGGCTCAACGGCTCAAGCGGCGCAGGCCCTGACCATCGATGTGCATCGAGATGCAAACTGTGGATGCTGCAAAAAATGGATTCAGCATCTTGAGGCCAATGGCTTCACCGTCATTGATCATGTAGAAACCAACATGAGTGCTGTCAAACAAGATCTAGGTGTCGCTCCACGACTCTCGTCTTGTCACACTGCGATGATCAACGGGAAGTTTGTTGAAGGCCACGTGCCAGCTGAGCAAATAATTGCGATGAGTAAGCGTGACGACCTTCTCGGGATCGCTGCTCCTGGAATGCCAGCAGGTTCTCCAGGAATGGAAGTCGACGGAGTACATGAGACCTACCAGATAATCGGCCTGACCAAAGCCGGCGTAGATCAGGTCATTGCTGAATACCCCGCAAACTAATCCCACCTCATCCATTCCGCCACAGCATGGTCCCCGCTCATGGCCATGCAGCGGGACATGCTATGTCGATTTCATTCTCAAACAATTCGCAAAGGACGATCAGCAACAAGCTGTAGAGGCGCGCCTGCGCCGAATCGGATAACCCCGTACCGCTGTCCTCAATAACAATTTGAGATGAGGCCATGATCCGTATGCTGACAAGCACTGCGCATCTGACCGCGATAGTGCTAAGTTCGGGTGGCGTTGCCACTCAGCTTTCCTTCCCGAATCTGGACATCTGTCTCGGCTGAAAGAGTAGAGAAGTTAAATTACAGTGGTTTGAGAGTTCTTTTTTTGCAGGCTTTTCAGACGCAGGGTCGCGCGTTGTACAGCGGCCATTTTTTCTGGACGCTTCATTCGTTTCCATTTTCTGATGTCTTCCTTGGTGCGACCGCAGCTGACGCACAGTTCGCTGTTCAACTGGCAAACAGAAATACACGGATTCTCGATGTCCTTGGCCATTGGTCAATTCCTCGGCGAACTTATGCGGACTACGGGTTCATTGCTAAGCCTGAACGGCGACCTGATCGGGTGAATCAGCGCCTGGCTTCGTGCGGTACTCAACTGTCAGATGAGTGATCTCATGAACTGTCGCAAGCCGTTCTCGTATGTTTTCTGCATTCACTGCTGGGCTGCCTAGAACACTCACAATAGCGGCTCGGGCTTGCGGCCCCACCTGCCAGACATGAAGATCAATGATCGAAGCATCTCCCTGTCGCTCAACCAGTTCACGAATCTCTTCAGCGACATGATCATCTGTCTGGTCTAGCAATACACCCGCAGTCACCCGCATCAACGACCAAGCCCAGCGTGCGATGACAACTGCACCCACAATCCCCATTGCAGGGTCGAGCCATACCCAACCAAGGTATCGACCAGCAAGCAGTGCTGCGATGGCCAGAACCGAAGTCAGTGCATCTGCAATGACGTGAATATAAGCAGAGCGCAGATTATTGTCATGACCATGCGCATGGTGAGATTCATCTTGGCCGTGGTCATGCCCATGGTGATGATTATGACCGCCAGACAGCAAAAGCGCGCTCACCACATTCACTGCTAATCCGACAATTGCGATGAGAGTCGCTGTCCCGAATTGCACTTGAGTCGGTTGAAAAAGACGAAATAGCGACTCTCCGGCAATTCCCAAAGAGACCAGTCCCAAAATCAGAGCAGATGCGAAGCCGCCCAAGTCTCCAACCTTGCCTGTTCCAAAACTGTAGCGAGCACTTGAAGCATGTCTTTTTGCGTAACCGTAAGCAGCTGCGGCTATGCCAAGTGCTCCAGCGTGTGTTGCCATATGAAATCCATCGGCAAGCAACGCCATTGAGCCAGTGAGATAACCAGCGGTGATTTCAGCAACCATCATTGCGACGGTCAGAGCCACTACCCACAAGGTTCGCTTGGCGTTTTCTTCATGTGATTTCCCCAGGAACATATGGTCGTGGGAATAGTCGGTGTACGAATTACTCATCTGGGCAAATCCTATTTGGAATAGCGGCGAATGGCTTCGAGAAGCTCATCGACGCCTTTCGCTCTTTCTTCGTTGCTGAGTGTCGGGTTCGCGACGTGTTCACGAGCGTGGTCTTCGATGATTTCATCCATAAGCCCATTGATCGCGCCACGAGTCGAAGCGACTAAAAGCAAGGTTTTCGAGCAGTCATCATCAGAGTCGACTGCTCGCTCAATCGCCTGGATTTGCCCAGCGATCCGCTTTACGCGCTTAAGAAGATTGTCTTTGCTCGATCTCATATGCCCCATACCATACCCCCCCTACCTATAGTTGAAGTATAATCACACGTTCCACCTAGCCATACAACCCAGGGCGGAAATACACCTGCTCGTGCAGAACCTGTCTACGCAATCGATTGTGCGGGAGCTCATGAGGGGCAGCATCAGCACTGGAATGACGGCCGGGATATACCGATAGTTATGTCAATATCCATAAAAAAAGGCGCCACTAGGGCGCCTAAGCCGTCTCCAAAACCAAAGGAGAAAAAAGAGACGGGGTGTATCTGGCAATCGGACGCTTGATGCCTACGGCTAGCGTCCGTTAAAGCATTTGCAGTGGATACTCGACAATCAGTCGGACCTCGTCCAAATCAGATTCGAAATCCGTGGCTCGTGTCGTTGCCTGGCGAACACGTAAAGACATGTCCTTCAGAGAACCTGACTGGATGACGTACTTAGCCTCGATGTCTCGCTCCCAACGCTTTTGATTCTGCAATGGGGCGCCATCCGCTCCACGACGCATGTACACGCTGTTCGCGTTGGAATAATCCGCATCCCAACCCTTAGCGTAGCGGGTCATGAAGCTGAGACCGGGGATGCCGAAGGCCTGCATATCTAGATCGTAGCGCAGCTGCAAGGATTGCTCTTTCGGTGAGTTGAAATCGCTGTACTGAATAGAGTTATCCAAGAAAATTGAGTCGGATTGGCGAAGGTAGTCAAAGTCGTCGTTACCATTATTGCGCTGGTACCCAACGGTCACGGCGTGCGCTCCGAATTTGACCCCGGTCTTGCCGCTCCAGATGTTGTTATCGAAGCTTCCCAGAAGTTTTTTACCCTCATCAACCGCTCGGTAGTAATTAAAGCCACCGATTAGCGATACGCTGTCTGAGAGCGGATAGCTCAATGTGGTGCCTGCGTAATACTGGTTCCACACATCCTTGAATTGGCTGGTGTAAAGACTCACACCTACGTGCTCATTGACTGTGTAATCGCCCCCTAGATAAGCGATCCACGGAGCATCTACCGCACCGGCGTAGAAAGTCGAAAAGCCGTCACGCATGCCACTGGAATTGGGTTGGCTCATCGCATGCAGCCGACCACCCTGAAGGGTCAGGTCTTTGATGCTGGTATTGGTAAACGTTGCACCACGAAAACTCTCAGGGAGGAGTCGGGAATCCCCAAAGGCCACGACAGGCGTCGATGGAAATACGTCCCCTACCTTGACGACTGTATCCAGGAAACGCACTTTTGCGGCCCCTCCTACTTTTGAGTAGGAGTCTTCAGGTTGGCCTTTGCTATTGTGCGGCAAGACATCGACTGAGCTACGAGCTCCCGAGCGACCATCACCTGAATCGAGCTTGAGGCCTTCCATTGCAAACGCATCAATGCCGAAGCCTACGGTACCTTGAGTAAAGCCTGATTCGAATCGGCCAATGATGCCATGAGCCCATTCGGCTGAGTAACCATTGCCCGTGGGGCTTGACTGGCCCTTTCGATAATCACGATTGAGATAGAAATTCCGATTGAGAATACTAAAGGTGCTCCCCTCAATGAATCCTTCAGGTCTTTGCTCAACAGCCACTGCAACTTGCCCCATGCTCATGCTAAGGGCAATGAGAGAAAGACCATAAATGTTTTTATTGTTCATTTAACACTCCAGGCTTTAGCTTGGCAGAGTTTCTTTATGAAATTTTTTATAATTATAAAAAGCCACCAGCACGTAAGGATTTATCCTACGTGCCGGCAGACATAATTCCATACAATAGATAACTCCAGCGTGACCTGAAAATTACGTCTATGTCAGCGAACAGTAAGCAGCCTCAAAACATACCGAACAACCTGGCGCAGTTAGGGCCAACGCTAACTAGCTTCCGTGAGGGCAGTTAGTACCCATAACCTTGTATTCCAGGGTGTTGAGCTTGCCCGCCGAATCTTCATAGGTCATGCGCGAAGGGGCTACGCCACAGGTTTTATTGGCTTGAGTGGTACTGATTACCTTTTGGACATCGAGGTTCATTCCATATTCATAATGAACAACTTCAGGTGTCGTCTTTCCGTTTTCTAAGGCGTACTGCTCCATCGCCTTCTGGTTCTCTTGCATCATTCGACCATAAACGCGGTCACCACCTCCTTCAGCCATGGCCAAAGAAGACATGGTCAAGATGGAAACGGCAAAAAAAACTTTTAGTGATTTCATGATTTTCTCCTAGTGTTCACTTACTTCTGACTAGAGGATAACCAGTGATGCCTTTCAGAAAGCTGCCGCGAATATTACATATGCGTAAGGTGTTCCACAGCACACGTGAGCTCGACTATTAGAAATTTAACTTATTGGCAGAGTAGGTTGAATACGTCAGATAAGCATTAGAGACCAACTCGAGTTCCTCATGAAGTACCCAAGCTTTTTATTAAAAATACATCTCCTCTATATCATGGACAGCTGCTTGGACTGCTCCAGATGGATGAGTCGTTTGAGCACAGTAAGATGAGACGAAGAACGTGTTAAAAAAGCCTCATGGGCTGAGAATATTAGGGGCTACGTTGAGCACCGAAAACACCATCGCTAGGATGGTCTTTAACAGCCATACGAAATCGTCCCAGTATTTTATCGCGGCTAGCACCAAAGCCCCGACGATTGGAAGCAGGGACAACCCCTTCAGCAACCGAAAGGTCCTGGTGAGAGTTCGGCCTTGCTTGTCGACTTGGTCGATGGTGATCCTGAGCAGACCCTGAAGTTTCGGAGGATAGGTTTTTATCTTGTCCTTAAAATCATCGAAGATGACATTGAAGCTGTGCAGCAGGCGCTCCGTTTGCAGCATTTGATTGTGAAGGATCGCAAGCAGAACCACAGAAACCACTGCCAGCCCAAGGACAAGGATAAAACCTTCGAATCGTGAGGTTGTTTTCTCCAGCACGACCAAACCCGCTAGCGATATCGGCAGGGCGAGCATCTTGCCAGCGATGTCGCCCAGCACCCCGCTAAGCTTGGTGCCATAGTCGATTTCAGCTTGGGCCACCTCGCGCCGGGCGCGCTCAAACGAGAAGCTATATACGTAGGTTTGCAGATTCGCGCGGTATGTGGCGAGGACCTCCCGCCACTCCCGCACGATCACCAAGAACAGATTCGGCTCGCTCTCAAACTTCTCGATGACGCTAGCCACCGCCATCCGAATCATTAACTTTCGTTCGGAGAGGTGTGCCTTATTTTCGTTTTTTCGATTGAGTATCTCTTCCAACAAGCTCAGGTGGTTGAGCTCATAGTCAAGAACCTTGACGTCAACCTGAGTAGGCAACAAAAAAGTTCTCGGCGGCTTAGCCCCATCAGGAGGCAAGGCAAAGAACAGATTAAAACCATCTTGGCTGCTGTCTTTGTCGACACCGATCGCTAGCAGTGCAAGCAGCTCGATCAGCCGGCAGACGCGCCTGAGCGCCTTAATCGTCGGAGGTTCGATGTCATCACTATCTGCCCAACAGAGCTCAACAATGTATACGTTGCTCGGGAATTGGCCCTTACCCAGTGAGCCATTGCGAGCGACAAACTCGTCTAAGTTAGTGTAGAACCGGCCCGACTCGTTCGATGGCAAGCGAAACTCAATATCGAGAGAATCTGCTTCTTCAGAGCAATGCTCGAACTTGCCATAGGCTGCGGGCAGGCCATCACACTTTCGTAACGCACCGATAATGTCGGGCGTTGGCCTCCCCTCATAGCGGATGACCCCGTCCTCAATGAGGGGCGCTCCGAAGGCGCGGTAGAGAGCTACCACATTGGAAAACATTTTTTAACCGACCCTCGCCAGCAATTCTTTCTCGATCACACCAACCAGTTCGGCAGTCAGATTGGACAGGGTCAACTTTTTCCGTCCCTCATCATAATAAACGTCTGCGGCCGGATCCTTACCTAACGCTCCACGCTCGAATTGCAACGACCAGTTAGCCGCGTCCCCCTTGATACGGGTCTTCTCTTTCAGCGATTTCGCATTGACCGTAAAGTCGTCTGGCACCTTATGTTTCTCGCTATTCAAATAGTCTTTCAGCCCAACAATTTCATCCACTAAGCCAGCGGGTACGTGTGCGACAGCGACGTGGCAGATAGCGTCCAAGCGCGCAGACTTGCCTGCGGCCAACTGCTCCTCCAGATACTTGATCACCGCCTCTTTGGCCTTGTAACCAAAGCCTTTTAACGTTTTGTTGTCGCGAAAAAACCGTGCAACGTTATCAATGGCATTTTTGGTAGCGCGTCCGGAAGCTACTCCTTTCGCGCATCCCAGTGCAGTGATGAAATAATCGGATGCCTGACTATCACGGCCCCGGCTGATGAAGCACAGGTAAGTTGAATCCACTTCATCCTCCGCGTCATCCTCATTCTGCTCAGGCGCAGCAGCGGCCGCAGCAGCCATAGCCTTTATGGCCACGAAGCTCGCTAAATTGATCCTGGCGGCCTGCTGAACCTTGTTGAGATCGACCTCTTGAATTTCCTTGGGCACATAGTTTTCGTCCAGCTGTATACCGCCGCGTTCCTTCATGCTGGCGACCAAGAAAAAGTCGGTTGCACCTGCGGTGTACTGAGCGCAAAGGATGTGTCCACCGGTCGATAAGACTTGATTACCGGCTTGCTCCACCAGCTGGTCCATTGCCAAGTGGGTCAAGTCGATAAATCGCGCTTCATCATCTTGTACTTCTACGAACGCGGTGAAGCGCTCTGGAAACGGTCCCTGACGGTCATCATTGGCAAACTGGCCGTAGACCACGCTGTTGCCTTCTTTGCCGATGAGGCCGTGGATACCATTGACCAGAAAATGCAACGCGGGATTTTCAGTATCGAGCGCAACATCCTTCTTGACCACCTCGGAGATAAAGCTGGTCTTGGCCAGCTTCTTGAAGCTGTGAATAATGGCGGTTTTCAGCGTAATCATAGGTCGAATTCCGTTCCGATAGTATCAATATGGAATCACTGAAAATAGCACCTTACCCAGCAAACTTCAGGGCTTATCTCGATATCAGATATCACCGAAGGGCTCCAACACCTAGTGATCAGTAAGGCCGCACGAACCCAATAACTGTATATACATACAGCATCATAATCTATGCCGTTCATCAGCACGAGGGTCTGAGCGTCGAAGCGCGGACAGCATCATCTGGGCTTGTCACAGACCATAGTCTCTAACATAGACTCAGTCTGAAAAAGTTTTTCCAACCTTATCCGTCAGTGCTAGTTCACAACTGAAGAGCGGGACCACCCCCGCTGGATCGATCAGATCCTTCGTTTGAAACAACTCTTCGAAGGAACCTATCCCAAAGATTACTCGTGGTTCTGGGTAATGCGCAGGAGGCCTTTTACCTACTGACGAACAGATTTTTGGAGGGTTTGATCTCGAGACAGGTCACGCAAGAACTCGACTGTCTGAACAATAATCCGGGTAATGGTCATGTGTCGCCACTCCGCTATAGGCCTGGTTCTGGGGACGATTGTTGCGAACGCCATGTCTCAGTCAGCACCGAGACAGTACCGCGATGGTTGAGTGGGACGGCGCCCAAAACATTGAACGTCGATGAATACCACATTACGCATCCGTGACTCTCAGTACAGGCTCAAAGCGACATCTAGGTCCGTTCGTACCCTTCGGCCGGGTCCCATCAACACATAAACGGTATTTTTTGTCTCGAACAAGCAATCTTGGGTGAAGGAAACTCCCAACGAGGTTCTTACCCAATGGCCGCGACGGAAACGTCCGTTGCTATCGTGGAGAACAAATAAAGCGTTGACCAGTGTAGGAGTGACTCCTCCTCTAACAACGACCTTTAACTGACGGGGGGAGACCGCTAAATCAACCACTATCCAGTCAGCGACTAGGCAATAGGGGCGTCCAGGGAAATAAAATCCGACCAGAGCCACGGCGGCTGAGTGAGGAAGCTCACATCCAGGTATTTTTTCACCACCAGAAAGCAGTTCTGCTAGGCCCGCCAGGTTCATTCGTCCCTCCGACCCACTTCAGAAATCGAGTCGAATGATTAATCACACTGGTCAGCATAGCTGCCCGTAAATCGCCGGGCCTAAACCCCGATGAACAGTACGCAAAAATCTGGCTCATCTGCTCAAAAGCTAACGGTTAGCGTTTTCGCTATGGTCTGATTTATGCCATTGCTCATGCTTGAGTCCGACGTGAAAATAGACGCCGGTGCACGCGGTATGCGAGCGATATCGGCGTCTGCGCCATAAATCCCTTATTTGCCGAAGTCGCTGTTATCGGTACATATCCAATGCCCCATCGATATGCAATTGGCGTCGAAATAAATAGTGACATCCATTGCACAGCAATATGACTCAGAAATCATCGGATCCAGAGCAGCTTTGCGATTCCCATAAAAATATCTACTAGAGCTTTGAATTGGACGCAATCATCTCCATGTATGCATTGCCACCCATGGGAATATCATAACCTGGTGGCCCTTCCCATTGCCGCGAGACGCCGGTATTTCTAAGCATAACCTCAACCTTAATGCCGTCCTTAACCATGCCGTCTAAATTCCACTCGAAGTGATTTATGAGAGCCTGGCAGGCCACATGAGGCACTGTTGTCAACAATCTCAAACTGGAGCTGTTTGGAGGTAACTTAAGCCTCGCGATCTCCGACATCGTCCATATAAATCTCCGTAACCTAAAATGCCAAAGAGACTCAAGATGAAGTTCAAGTTGAGCTGACAACAACGGGAAAGACTTACGCGTCGCACGCTCCCTACTTACTTTTCGCGGCAAAAGTGCAAGCATGTTACTGATATTTGCTCGAACCTGTTTTTGGGTGATGCGGTACAAGTTCTCAACGCCCTCTATAAGAATGGTTGCGTATTTTTCGTCCTCATCGTTCACCACCGGCTCGACACTACTCTTCTGCTTTACGTTCCCTGTAATTTCACTCAACAACCAGTCCTTATCGTTTTCGTTGAGCCAACGGGTTACTTGATAAGCACTTACCCAAAGATAGTCCATACCAATGCCTGGTTTAACTTCAAGTAGCATTGAGATTTTTTCTCGATAAGCCTTTTTCTTATGTTCTGGAAAAGTTTTCTCTTTAAGACGGACCGTCGGGTTTGCCGAGCTAGTAAGTAGAGACTCTTCTGCCAAGCATTTTTCAAACTTTTCTGCACTACCAAAAAGATGAAGAGATATTAAAAGATGCCTTGCCAACGGCATATCAATTTGACCTCTTGTTGTCGACAGCCTAATCCATTGACTTCGAATTCCAGCTGCGTATGCCAAATCAACTTTCGAAATAATTTCATCGCTGAACTTATCACGAATACTGCTAAATAATTTAGCTGTGCCAATTAGGTTCCCATGAACAAACCCTCGCTTCTTTGCTTGACGCCGATAACAGGCAGCCAAAACCGTATAATCTATCGATGGCAGATTGCGTTGCAGAATATCATTTACAAAAACTGCAAACTCGCGCTCTTCATTTGAGGCGAGTAAGCGGTTCGCAGGTTTAACAGCGTTCCACCCGCAAGCACAATCATCGGTCAACCCCGGTAACAATCGGTTTTTACGATAGAAAGGGTGAGAGCAATTAGGGCAAGATTGAAGAAGTTCTTCACCGTGTCGCCAGCACGCTGTAACGCCCGGTACATGATGAGCTCGGTGCCAATATGCGTAGCCACACTCTATGAGGTCGGCCTGAACACAGGCCAAGCAAATTTTAGCTCTGCTATTCCTCGTACCTTCTCTCCTAGGCACTCGAGCGACATCAGATAAAACCTTGTCAAATTCCTTAGAGGGTTCTTTTGATAATCCTATAAAAGGTTTGTAGGCTGGGAACGTAGTGTTAATCTCAAGCAACTCAGCCAAGTTGCTTTCTTTAACTCCCGGCAATCGAGAAGCAAGGTTTTCTAATTGCTTTGGTATGATAGATAGTTGGAATGGCGCAACGCCAAAAAGATCACGAAAGGTTTCTGCCTCGGTTTTGTTTCCGGACAAAAAATGGTATCTCGTAATACGAGATAATAGTGTCTCGTCTGGCATAGACATTGGGAAAAACAGAATACTGGACATGAGTAGCCGACTTCTAGCGTGGGTTCTGGCAGGACGCGAGTCCTGTGGATGGTGTTCTTTTATCACATATCACCGTGTACCCGGGTAAGGATTTTTTAAAATGAACGCCATACAGTAGCGAACAGCCACCAACTATTTTATTAGAAAGCGGCAGTTTTTACGCCATAGTCAAAATGCGATACACCACACATATAAATACGTTAACTGCACGCCTCGTCAAAATTCAAACATCGAATCTACGTACAGCTCATATATGGAGGCTTATGTCGACGGCGTTACAGAGCAATATTCATACGCGGATCAGGGTGCATTCACTCATATTTGGAATTTTCTGAGACACGCTGTTCGATACAGCGCTGATTGAGTGATTGGTTTGCCATCAAGTTTTAGCTTCCGCTCGGCCCAGCTCAGGCGCCGCCGATGGAATGCATCAAGGGTTTCGCATTCGGCTGCCAGTGCAACCGCACAGTGCGGCAGCTTGTTGAGCTGCTTTTCAAACCTAGATAACACATGAAGCTCTCTGCCTATTTTTGTCCGTGAGATACGGACAGGTTTACCTGGAAGCGCTCGTAACATTTCAGCGCATTGAACCACTTCGTTGGCAAGGTTGAGGTCGAGGTCTTTGAATCTTTCTGCTTGCTGTCCGCGCAGTCTGTGGGCTTTACCTGGCTGTTGTGTACGCTCGGACAGCCATTGCCGATCGTTTCGATGAAGCCACACATAATCTCGACACTCATGAGCTAGGTGAGCTCTGTAATCCCCCTCAAATCGATTCCTCCTATCACCCAGCTGTTTCGAAAGCCTCGCCTCTTTCCATCGGTCAGGTCCATCCGAAATCCCGCGTATCATTCGGTAGACGCATGTAACCGAGTTCCTTGTTACTGACGCCATGGTCTTCGCGTCAGCCCCCGAGAGCGCCAGCCTCCAGATCGTTTCAGATGCCTCACTCATATACTCATTGGTGCTTGAGCGACTGGTTGGAGATCCGTTGGCAGCTTGTTCACCAGGTGTTTCGGTATTGGCTGTTCGATTCAACGACTCGGTAATAGGCCCGTTCTGCCGAAGTATCCTTTCCATGTCGACCTTCAGCGCGCAGGCCAGCAGGATGAACTTCAGCGGATGATGGGTGCCCCTCGGCTTACGCAAAAGCTTCATAACCCAGGCCGCCGGTATATCCGCAGACGATTTGCTCAGTATCGAGTACTCCCCTGAGGAGGGGAGAACCTCAAAGAACGCAGACATGTACCGCGCCAATCTACCTAAGTGCAGCCGACCTGTGTCGGAAGCCATTTCCAAGGCGGTAGCACCATCCAAAAACACCGAGCGAATCGCATCAGGACATAAAGGAGGAACATCGATCTCAAGCACCTGCATCGAACGCTGCGCTATTTCGTGCAGAGCACTTTGTAGATTTTGAGGGATGTCTAACGGAATGGAGTGAGACTGAACGTCCTCATCGTCCGGCAAGTGCATTCTTCGAGAATTTCGACTCAACCAGCGGTAATCAAGGTACTTCAACGGGGTTCCATGGTGGGGACAGATCCAAACGCCTGGCAGCTGATGCACACGATGCCAGTACGCTGCTCCCACACGGGCTCTATCCTGTTCGATACAGTCGAAGCAAAATCGCACTCTCGAAGCGAACTCGAGTCGACTCGCGATCAACCCCAACCTAAGCATCAACCCCTTGCCGTTTCCCGCCATCAAGACATGAGCGTCGTCCACCTGTTGCTGGGTCAAAAAAGGTTCGTAGTAGGGCAGCTGCGTATGACGCTTTATAACTGCGGCTAGCGATAAGCCTGTGTCATACGGCAGCGCCTCGGCAAGCTCGGCTAGTCGACATGGAAAAGCCACGTTCTGCGAGAAGAAGTTCGCGGACTGCGCTCCATCGAAAACGGCTCCACAGCTACGTACGCCACAGAGCCGGGCGTATCTTGAAAGGACGCTGTGAAGCGTCTCATCGGGAAAAACGGCCGGAATGAAATGGAATTTAAGCGCCATTTCGTCACCTTTTATTCACCCCTTCCGATACAAAGGAGAGAACTCGAATAGATCACTGTTTATCCAACCGGCGCTCTTCAGCGCCTCAATGGAGTCTTCACTTTCACTGAGCGCCTGTACCTCTGATGTCTCAACTGCCACCGCCACAGGCGACTGCGATTTGACTTGGTTAACGGCCGCCACATTAGGTTTGGTAGCACTATTGTCGCTGCGACTGATGACACTGCGCAGCAACGCCAGTCGCTCCGGCCGAGCCAAACCATCGAACGCCATCATGTCGCTTAGTTGGTCTTCAATCGGAAGCAAATCATCGAACTGCCGCATCCGTTTCGGATCCCGGCTTCGAAGGGCGGACAAAGCTGGCTTCAATATCTGCATCTTGGTGTTGCTCACCGACGCGATTGTCTCGGCGGTAACCCATTCCGAACCACTCTGGATCGCATACCTCTGACTGAGCACCAAAAGCTTCACCAAAAAGTCGGTGACGCCTTGTGTATGCTCATACAGCGCATCAAACACATCCTCGGTCAGTTCGGCCGGCTGCTGGTACCACTGGTAGCTCCAGAGGTTTTCAACGAGCATGCGCCACTCGTCATCGTCCTTCTCAAAGCGTTTAAATTCGAGTACCCCGACGCCGCAGCAACGCCTTGCGTTGCGCATGACGTCCGAAAATAGGCTGATCATTGAATTTGTACCGATGAACACCACGGGAATGCCGATGTTATTCACTAGATGGAGGAAGAAATTCAGCATGTTGTCCTTACCCCCAGTTTTTGCCAGGTGCAGGTTCTGAAGTTCGTCGATCAGCAGAGCTCCGATGAAAAATGTACTCGCAACCTGTTCCATTTGTTGCAACGAGTCATTGATGTTCCGAGCCCGATACCGCTTGTAGTAATCCTCATCACCTAACGCTCGCCCGACGGCATAGAAAAATTGCTGACAGAAGCCTGCCAACGACCCATCTCGGGGGCAGTCAAGCTTAAGCCAGGTGATCTGGGTATGAACGAACTGCTTTCCTTCATAACGCGCGTGTCGAATCGTTTGAGGGTAGAGACTCAAAATGGCTTCGAGTGCGGTGGACTTTCCAATGCCACTAAGGCCGACCAGACTGAACGTTTCGGCAGTGGACTTGAATCCATCGTGGTAGCGCTGTGCGCCCGAAAGCGAGTGTAGATGTCTGACGGTGTCTGGAGAGGTCGGGTTACGTCCGACGTACCCACGTCGGACCAGCAATGAAAATACAGACTCCAGATCAATGTGGACTAACAGAGGCTGAACCACCGTCCTCAACCGGTCGATACAGTGGATCCGAGTCGATGGGGCAAGGGTGAGCTCCTCGGGATCAACACGACGGGGAAAATTAGAGATCAGCTGGCCTGCCACCTCTTCTGAGAGGATCGGTGGCAGTGCTTCGATGAGCGGATTACCCGCGTAATCCGAGATCGCCTGCTTGGTGTAGCTTGCGAAAACTTGAGCGCCTTTCATGAGTTTTGTCCTGGGCGGAGGCGTTTGAGCATATCGATGACCTGAGCGCTCCGAGGGCCGGCAAAGTTTTCCGAGCGCTCTGGCGCGGTCTCTGCCTTCTGCCTAGGTGGGTCAATCCTCACACCCTCTGGCACATGGGCGGTCTCCCGCTCCTTGAAGCGTTCAACTGCGCGGTTCTCACGAATATTTCCAATCATCTCAGCTTTGGTCGCAGGCGCTGGCTCATCATTTCGCTCAGCGATCGCACCGCTGACGACTTGATTAACTTCCTCTAGAAGCGAAATCCGACTCTCCAACTCAGCGCGTTTATGAGTCGGTGGAGTCTGGCGGTAAGCTTCGAGCAGGTCGAAAATCTCATCGGATCGATAACCAGCATACTTGCTATCAGACTTACGCAAATCGCAACGGATGAACTGTTTGTTGTCTCCCCGAATCCAAATATGCGCTGAGGAATTTGGGTCATACCAACACTCTATCGACCAAACCCCGCGGCTACGGGCTTTCGCAAACCAGTTGTTCTCGATCGCCACATCACAGACATAATGCATCCCTCGGAATAGCACACCACCCTTTTGGACCGTTGCTTGCTCACGCGGAAGCAAATGGAGATAGACCAGTTCATCGGGATGATTGTTTGGTTCGACATGACCATTTTCCAATGCCCAAGTCCAAATACCTACCGGCGTCGGATCGACACCGTCGTTCATCATCTCTTGAGTGAGCCTGTCGGGCTGCCGGTTGAAGCGGTTATAGTGAAGGACGCACTGGATGATGATCTTAGTGAACTCTTTCATGCTCAGCGTCGCGTCAAGTCGGTAATCTCGCTCCCCACGCTCCTTCTCCCTAGCCGCTACGCCACCAGGAAGCCACCTGATGCCAGTCAGGTTGTTCAGGATACCGAACCGGCTCTCAACCATCGACTTCCAGTCAGGGCGGTAGGGCGGAGCAATTCCCAGCTCGATATTCAGGCCAGTGGCAAGACCTTCAGCTGCTTTCCCCAACATCTCGCCTCGATCAGCGTAGATGTGATGTGGGAGGTGATGACAGTCCCATTCCTCTGAATCGATTGTGACCCCATTGGTAGCGCAAAACTCAACCTTCGAAGTGAAAGCGTTGAACAGCGCTTGCCTTGCTCCGTTCCAACTCGGGCCCTCTAATCCGATGTAAAGACCGACGATCATGCCGGAAAAGCTATCAATGACGACGTATACAACCGGCCGTCCAATGAGCATTCGCCTGGAGTAGCCGTTCACGAGATAAATGTCAGCAATGGTGGCATCGATCTCAAACTGATGGCAGGGGCCACGAAGCCAGTCACGCACGGTTCCAGAAAGGGGGCGACAATCTTTTAGCCACTTACGCATTCCCTTACGGCCACGTTCAGTTTCAACCTCGTCGAAATACTGCTTTCCCCAATAATCGAACTGTCTAAAGGAAGGAATTTCCGAGTCGGGTAGCAGACGACCACCTGATTCAGGATTTTTCGACAGGTCTTTCGCGGTATAGAACCTTCTGAGCATCTCAACATAGGCGTTGGTTATCGTTGAAGTCTTATCCCCGACAAATAACGAGTAACCAATACGGATACAGCGCTTATCCACGGCATCGATAACCTTGGTCGGTGAAACGGCAATACCTTGATACCTTGGTTTCCTACCCGGGGGCTTTGCGGGATCATACTTGCGCTCAGGAACTCCGACGCCCACATAGTTTTTCAAGAACGCATTTCGAACTTGGCCATTGATCCAGTAACGGTACAGAAGTCGATAGATGCTCTTGCGCTGTATACCGAGCTCAATAGCTCTAGCGCCGACCATTTGACCCATCTCACCAGGAGCAAATATCTGACCTGGATAACCTGAGTCGATCAGGGGTGCGATGATGTTCCACTTTTCATCCCTTTCCCGCTTCTTTTTCTCATCCAAGTCATCCTCTAACACTAAGAGAAACTCAGGCGTAACGACCTTGGCTAGCTTCGTATCACCTGCGATGACGGATCCGCGAAGCTCCTCCAAGCCCAAACCAATCGGTTGGCGGGGCGGGTCCGATAATTGGATCAAAACGACCGCATCGTATCGCTCATTGAGGTACAAGACCCTAACAACGCCCGGCACGACGGAAAACTCAGTAAGCGGTTCGAAACAATCATTGACTTGGACTTTCATGATAGGCCCTCCGCCGCCAGTGTAATTTTTATTGGGTTTTCGATGATTTCAAAAGTTGGTAGTGGTGCGGTCATTTGAATGGGAGTACCAACCAAATCTACCTTGACCGACTTGGCCCATATCAGGTGATGATATAAAGCTCGAGAATCTTGATAGGAGATAAATAAACGTGCGGCAATCTTTCGCAGACTTTCAGCAGTACTCCACGGGTAGGGACGACAGCTCGCTAAGTGCCCCAGAAAATCTGTGTGTAACGATGGCTCTGCCAAGGCGCGCGGCAGCTGAGCGAACTTCCTGAGTAAGCCTAAATTCTTGATCAAATCGGGGCTGAACATTTCTTCAGTGACAATAGCCCAGTCAACGTGTTGGCCAGCCCAGAAACGCTTTTCGATCTCAAATTTTTCCAACGTCCTCCTGGCTTGTTTGCCTTCGAGGTCGCCGCGGTATTTGATTGTTCTGGCTACAGACTTAAAGCTGCCGTCGGGCTTTTTTATTGTTAATAAAAAATCCGTGGTCATAACGTAAGGAAGCATTGTCTTCGGATACTTGGGGTATCGCACTCCAATAGAGCTCGCGATTGCTTGAGCACTTTCTCGCGGTAGCAATGGATACTGCTCGCGTATATCCACAACATTTTCCGAAAATTCACATACCAAAAAATAGGCGCGTTCTAGGTCAGAAAAAAGGTGGTGGAGACGATCGATCTTCACACCTTGGATCTTGTGGGAGCGTCCTCTGGAGGGCACATCTTGGACGCGCAGCCACGGCAGATAACTGGCACCAGCTCCGCTACCGAATCCATTCGAAATATGCCGCTGAATATCTGTCTCAGACGAAAACCTACGACCGCGCAATGCTACCTCCTTCGTCCGTCGGGACCGCCTCTCCTCGCCCTGAAAAATAGTTATAGGAAAAAATCGTCCACCATCTGCCGATGGTATAGCGCTTTTCAGCCTACTCCCGGAGCGAAACGAAGCGGAAAATCTAGACCGATGGCTCAGCCCAGAAATGGAAACCCCCGTAGGTACGGGGGTTTCGGCCTTGTGTCAATCTATGTTGCGTCGTGTCAATCTTTATTGTTTTGTGTCAATCTTTATTGTTAGAAGCCACCCTTTCTCGTTACCGCTAAACATTACTCAACCGTCACCGACTTGGCCAAGTTACGCGGCTGGTCAACGTCCGTGCCCTTGAGCACCGCCACATAGTACGACAGCAACTGCAGCGGGATGGTGTAGAGGATCGGCGACAGGGTGTCGTGGATGTGCGGCATGTTGATCACGTGGGTGCCTTCGCCGTTGGTCATGCCGGTCTTTTCGTCGGCGAACACGATCAGTTGACCACCACGAGCGCGTACTTCCTGCAGGTTGGACTTGAGCTTTTCCAGCAGTTCATTGTTCGGCGCCACGGTGACCACAGGCATGTCGTCGTCCACCAGGGCCAATGGGCCGTGCTTCAGCTCGCCGGCAGGGTAGGCTTCGGCGTGGATATAGGAGATTTCCTTGAGTTTCAGGGAGCCTTCCATTGCCACTGGGTATTGCGCGCCACGGCCGAGGAACAGGGTGTGGTTCTTGTCGGCAAACAGTTCGGCGACTTTCTCTACGGTGCTGTCCATGGCCAGTGCTTCGCCCAGGCGGGTGGGCAGGCGGCGCAGTTCTTCTACCAGGGTGGCTTCTACACCTGCGGCCAATGTGCCGCGCACCTGGCCAAGGGACAGGGTCAGCAGCAGCAGGCCCACCAATTGTGTGGTGAAGGCCTTGGTGGAGGCTACACCGATTTCGCGGCCGGCCTGGGTCAGCAGGGTCAGGTCGGACTCGCGCACCAGGGAGCTGATGCTGACGTTGCAGATCGCCAGGCTCGCCAGGTATCCCAGCTCCTTGGCATTGCGCAGGGCTGCCAGGGTGTCGGCGGTCTCGCCGGATTGGGAAATGGTGACGAACAGGGTGTCGGGCTGCACCACCACCTTGCGGTAGCGGAACTCACTGGCTACTTCGACCTGGCACGGGATGCCGGCCAGTTCTTCCAGCCAGTAACGGGCGACCATGCCGGCGTGGTAGCTGGTGCCACAGGCGACGATCTGCACATTGCGCACTTTGGCGAACAGCTCGGCGGCTTGCGGGCCGAAGGCGTTAACCAGGACTTGCTTGTCGCCAAGGCGGCCTTCCAGGGTGCGTTGCACCACGGCCGGTTGCTCGTGGATTTCCTTGAGCATGAAGTGGCGGAACTCGCCCTTGTCGGCAGCTTCGGCGCCGTCGCGGTACTGCACGGCTTCGCGCTCGACGGAGTTGCCATCGACGTCCCAGATCGCCACGCTTTCACGGCGGATGTCGGCGATATCACCTTCTTCCAGGTACATGAAGCGGTCGGTGACCTGACGCAAGGCCAGTTGATCGGAGGCGAGGAAGTTCTCCCCCAGGCCCAGGCCAATCACCAATGGGCTGCCACTGCGAGCGGCAACCACACGGTCCGGTTGGCTGGCGCTGATCACAGCCAGGCCGTAGGCGCCATGCAGTTCCTTGACCGTGGCCTTGAGGGCGGTGGTCAGGTCACTGTGGTCCTTGAGTTTGTGGTTGAGCAGGTGGGCGATGACTTCGGTGTCGGTGTCCGAGGTAAAGACGTAGCCCTGGCCCTTGAGTTGTTCACGCAGCACTTCGTGGTTTTCGATGATGCCGTTGTGCACCACCGCAATATCACCGGAGAAATGTGGGTGTGCATTGCGCTCGCACGGTGCACCGTGGGTCGCCCAGCGGGTGTGGGCGATGCCCAGACGGCCCGCCAGGGGCTCACCGGCCAGGGCCTGTTCCAGTTCGCTGACTTTGCCCGGGCGACGCATGCGCTCCAGCTTGCCCGCGTTGCTGAAGACCGCCACGCCGGCACTGTCGTAGCCACGGTATTCCAGGCGCTTGAGGCCTTCGAGCAAAATGGCGGTAACGTTTCGTTCAGCGACTGCGCCTACAATTCCACACATGGTTTCTCTCCTAGATGACTGCCGCGCAAATCAGCGTAATGCCGCGGGCTTGAATCTGGTCGCGGGCCTCAAGCGGCAGGCGATCATCGGTAATAAGGGTATGGACGCTGCTCCAGGGCAGTTCCAGGTTGGGGATCTTGCGGCCGATCTTGTCGGATTCGACCATCACCACCACTTCACGGGCGACTTCGGCCATCACTCGGCTCAGGCCCAGCAATTCATTGAAGGTGGTGGTACCGCGCTGCAGGTCGATGCCGTCAGCGCCTATAAACAGTTGGTCGAAGTCATAGGAACGCAGCACTTGTTCGGCGACCTGCCCCTGGAACGAGTCCGAGTGCGGGTCCCAGGTGCCGCCGGTCATCAACAGCACCGGCTCATGCTCCAACTCACTCAGGGCACTGGCAACATGCAGGGAGTTGGTCATCACCACCAGGCCGGGCTGATGGCCCAGCTCCGGGATCATCGCGGCGGTGGTGCTGCCGCTGTCGATAATGATCCGTGCGTGTTCACGCAAGCGCTTGACCGCCGCACGGGCGATGGCGCGCTTATGCACAGAAATCGGTTGGGCAGGATCGCCGACCAGTTCCTGGGGCATGGTGATGGCGCCACCGTAGCGACGCAGCAGCAAGCCGTTGCTTTCCAGCGCGGCCAAGTCCTTGCGGATGGTCACTTCGGAAGTTTCGAAACGTTTGGCCAATTCATCCACGCTCACTTCGCCCTGCTCGTTGAGCAAGGTGAGGATGTTGTGGCGTCGTTGTGGTGTATTTCGCTTCGACATGGTGATGATAAGTTTCGTTTCGAAAGATAACGAAGGCAATCAAAACCTATTGACGGGAAATCGTCAAGCGGCGGGTGCACTTTTTTGAAAACAACATAGATCCAATGTGGGAGCGGGCTTGCTCGCGAAGGCGGTGCATCAGATACACGTTCAGTGACTGACACTCCGTCTTCGCGAGCAAGCCCGCTCCCACAATGGAATGGCGTTGCTAATGAGGTTGTGGATAACTCAGGTCTTTTTGATTTTGACCGGGCGTTTCCAGCCGTCGATGTTGCGTTGGCGGGCGCGGGCTACTGCCAATTGCGACTTATCCACATCCTGGTTGATGGTTGAGCCTGCCGCGGTGTTTGAACCATCGCCAATGGTGACGGGCGCAATCAGTGAATTGTTGGAGCCGATAAAGACGTCCTCACCAATCGTCGTCTGATACTTGTTGGCACCATCGTAATTGCAGGTAATGGCGCCGGCGCCAATGTTGCTGCGGGCCCCAATCACTGCATCGCCGAGGTAGGCCAGGTGCCCTGCCTTCGCATCGTCGCCCATCCGTGCGTTTTTCAGCTCAACAAAGTTACCCACATGGGCCCTGGCGCCCAGCACGCTGCCCGGGCGCAACCGCGCAAATGGCCCCGCATCGCTGGCCTCACCCATCACCGCACCGTCGATATGGCTGTTGGCCTTGACCACCACGCCTTTGCGCAGGGTGCTGTCCTTGATCACGCAGTTCGGGCCAATCACCACGTCGTCTTCGATGATCACGCGGCCCTCGAGGATCACGTTGATATCAATCAGCACGTCACGGCCCACGGTGACTTCGCCCCGTACGTCGAAACGCGCCGGGTCACGCAGCGTCACGCCCTGCGCCATCAGGCGGCGGCCTTCGCGCAGTTGGTAGTGCCGCTCCAGTTCTGCCAGTTGCTTGCGGTCGTTGGCGCCCTGGACTTCCATCGGGTCGTGGGGCTGCTCGGTGGCAACCACCAAGCCATCGCTGACGGCCATTTCAATCACGTCTGTCAGGTAGTACTCGCCCTGAACATTGTTGTTCGACAGGCGGCCCATCCAGTCCGCCAGACGATCGGCCGGTACCGCAAGGATGCCGGTGTTGCCTTCAGTAATCGCCCGTTGTGCTTCGCTGGCATCTTTATGTTCGACGATGGCTGCGACCTTGCCGTCGGCATTGCGCACGATACGGCCATAGCCGGTCGGGTCGTCCAGCTCGACGGTGAGCAGACCCATCTGGCCCGGTACCACGCGCTTGAGCAGGCGCTGCAGGGTTTCCACTTCGATCAGCGGCACATCCCCGTAGAGGATCAGCACGGTGTCGGCCTTGATGAACGGCACGGCTTGCGCGGTGGCATGACCAGTGCCCAGTTGCTTGTCCTGCAATACGAAATTCAAGTCGTCAGCTGCCAGGCGCTCACGCACCGCATCGGCCCCGTGGCCAATCACGACGTGGATACGCTGTGGCTCCAGTTGCCGGGCGCTGTGGATAACATGGCCAAGCATGGAGTTACCCGCAACCGGGTGCAGCACTTTGGGCAGGGCAGAACGCATGCGGGTGCCCTGGCCTGCGGCGAGAATGACGATTTCAAGAGACATGAATGGCTACCAATCCTGGGCGGTCCGGCTTCAGACCAAAGAAGTGTTTTGCAAAAAAAGAAAAAGGGTAGCCGAGGCTACCCTTTTTAATCAATCGCGCATGAAGCATGACGGCTTGGCCGCTTACTTCTTGCGGATCTGCTGGAGCGTGCGCAGCTGGGCTGCAGCCTCGGCCAGACGTACAGCAGCAGCGCTGTAGTCGAAGTCCGCACCTTTTTCGTGCAGAGCCTTCTCGGCAGCCTTGACGGCTTCCTGAGCGGAGGCTTCATCCAGGTCGCCAGCACGTTGCACGGTGTCGGCAAGAACCTTGACCATGTTCGGCTGAACTTCGAGGAAACCACCAGAGATGTAGAACACCTCCTTTTCCCCGCCCTGCTTGGTCAGAGTAATCGGACCGGGCTTCAAGCTGGTGATCAGCGGTGCGTGGCCCAAGGCAATACCCAGGTCACCCAACTCGCCGTGTGCAATTACCATCTCTACCAGACCGGAGAAGATTTCCCCTTCCGCGCTGACGATATCGCAATGGACTGTCATAGCCATCTGATTGCCTCAACCTGATGAGCGCCCGTTTCCGGGCGCCTGGATTACAGTTTCTTGGCTTTCTCGATCGCTTCTTCGATGCCGCCGACCATGTAGAACGCTTGTTCTGGCAGGTGGTCGTAGTCACCGTTGAGGATGCCTTTGAAGCCAGCAATGGTGTCTTTCAGGGAAACGTATTTACCCGAGGCACCGGTGAAGACTTCAGCCACGAAGAACGGCTGCGACAAGAAGCGCTGGATCTTACGAGCACGGGATACCAACTGCTTGTCGGTTTCCGACAGCTCGTCCATACCCAGGATCGCAATGATGTCCTTCAGCTCTTTGTAACGCTGCAGCACGTACTGAACGCCGCGAGCGGTGTCGTAGTGCTCCTGGCCGATCACGTTCGGGTCCAGCTGGCGCGAAGTCGAGTCGAGTGGATCGACCGCTGGGTAGATACCCAGGGAAGCGATGTCACGGGACAGTACGACGGTGGCGTCCAAGTGGGCGAAGGTGGTCGCTGGCGACGGGTCAGTCAAGTCATCCGCAGGTACGTATACCGCTTGGATCGACGTGATCGAACCTTCCTTGGTCGAAGTGATACGTTCTTGCAGAACGCCCATCTCTTCAGCCAGGGTCGGCTGGTAACCTACTGCCGAAGGCATACGGCCCAGCAGTGCGGATACTTCAGTACCGGCCAGGGTGTAACGGTAGATGTTGTCGACGAACAGCAGAACGTCGTTACCTTCGTCACGGAACTTCTCGGCCATGGTCAGGCCAGTCAGTGCTACGCGCAGACGGTTACCCGGCGGCTCGTTCATCTGACCGTAGACCAGTGCCACTTTGTCCAGAACGTTGGAGTCCTTCATCTCGTGGTAGAAGTCGTTACCCTCACGAGTACGCTCACCCACACCGGCGAACACGGAATAACCGCTGTGCTCGATGGCGATGTTACGGATCAGTTCCATCATGTTTACGGTCTTGCCTACACCGGCACCACCGAACAGACCGACTTTACCGCCTTTGGCGAACGGGCAAACCAGGTCGATAACCTTGATGCCGGTTTCCAGCAGGTCGTTGCCGCCAGCTTGCTCGGCGAACGAAGGTGCTGGGCGGTGAATGCCCCAACGCTCTTCGGTATCGATCGGGCCAGCTTCGTCAATCGGGTTGCCCAGTACGTCCATGATCCGGCCCAGGGTCGCTTTACCGACCGGTACGGAAATGGCAGCGCCAGTGTCGACAACGTCCAGACCGCGCTTCAAGCCTTCGGTGGAACCCATCGCAATGGTACGAACTACGCCGTCGCCCAGCTGCTGCTGAACTTCCAGAGTAGTTTCCGCGCCTTGTACTTTCAGCGCGTTGTAGATGCTCGGTACGCTGTCGCGTGGGAATTCCACGTCGATAACGGCGCCGATGATTTGAACGATACGTCCGCTACTCATAGCTGGATCCTCTGAATATTTGAACCGTTAAACCGCGGCAGCGCCGCCGACGATTTCCGAGATCTCTTGGGTGATCGCAGCCTGACGCGCCTTGTTGTAGATCAGCTGCAAATCGCTGATCAGATCACCGGCGTTGTCGGTAGCGTTTTTCATCGCGATCATCCGCGCCGCTTGTTCAGCTGCGTTGTTCTCGACCACCGCCTGGTACACCTGCGACTCCACGTAGCGCACCATCAAGCCGTCAAGCAGCTCTTTGGCGTCTGGTTCGTAGAGGTAGTCCCAGTGGTGCTTGAGTTCCTGATCCGGGGTCGCCACCAGTGGAATCAATTGCTCCACGGTTGGCTGCTGGGTCATGGTGTTGATGAACTTGTTGGATACCACGGACAGGCGGTCGATCCGGCCTTCCAGGTACGCATCCAGCATCACCTTCACACTGCCGATCAAGTCATTGATCGACGGCTCTTCACCCAGGTGGCTGATAGCTGCAACGACGTTACCGCCGAAGTTGCGGAAAAAGGCCGCACCCTTGCTACCAACAACACACAGATCAATCTCGACGCCGTTTTCGCGGTTTACCGCCATGTCCTTGACCAGGGCCTTGAACAGGTTGGTATTCAAACCACCGCACAAACCACGGTCACTGCTCACTACCACATAACCTGCACGCTTGACGGCGCGCTCGATCATGAACGGGTGGCGGTATTCCGGGTTGGCGTTGGCCAGATGCCCAATTACCTGGCGGATACGCTCCGCATAAGGACGGCTAGCCGACATGCGCATTTGTGCCTTGCGCATTTTGCTGACCGCCACTTTCTCCATGGCGCTGGTAATTTTTTGCGTGCTTTTGATGCTCGCAATCTTACTGCGAATCTCTTTTGCGCCTGCCATGTAACACCTATCAGGTTAGCAAGCGGGAGCCTTGCGGCTCCCGCTGCGGCTTACCAGGTTTGGGTGGCCTTGAACTTCTCGATACCGGCTTTCAGGCCAGCGTCGATTTCGTCATTGAAGTCACCCTTCACGTTGATCTTGGCCATCAAATCGGCGTGATCTCGGTTGAAGTAAGCAATCAGCGCTTGTTCAAAGCTGCCGACCTTGGCGATTTCGACGTCAGTCAGGAACCCACGCTCAGCGGCATACAGCGACAGCGACATGTCAGCGATCGACATTGGCGCGTATTGCTTCTGCTTCATCAGCTCGGTAACGCGCTGACCATGCTCAAGTTGCTTACGGGTCGCTTCGTCCAGGTCAGAAGCGAACTGGGCGAATGCCGCCAGTTCACGGTACTGAGCCAGAGCGGTACGGATACCACCGGAGAGCTTCTTGATGATCTTGGTCTGAGCGGCACCACCCACACGGGATACCGAAACACCGGCGTTCACAGCAGGACGGATCCCGGAGTTGAACATGGCCGATTCCAGGAAGATCTGACCGTCGGTGATGGAAATCACGTTGGTCGGAACGAACGCGGAAACGTCGCCAGCCTGGGTTTCGATGATCGGCAGTGCGGTCAGGGAACCGGTTTTGCCGGTCACTGCGCCGTTGGTGAACTTCTCTACGTACTCTTCGGAAACGCGGGATGCGCGCTCCAGCAGACGGGAGTGGAGATAGAACACGTCGCCTGGGTAGGCTTCACGGCCTGGTGGACGGCGCAGCAGCAGGGAAATCTGGCGGTAAGCCACTGCTTGCTTGGACAGATCGTCATAAACGATCAGCGCGTCTTCACCGCGGTCGCGGAAGAATTCACCCATGGTGCAACCGGAGTACGGTGCCAGGAATTGCAGCGCAGGAGATTCCGAAGCACTGGCAGCCACGATGATCGTGTTGGCCAGGGCGCCGTTTTCTTCCAGCTTGCGAACCACGTTGGCGATGGTCGATTGTTTCTGACCGATCGCTACGTAGACGCAGAAAATGCCGCTGTCTTTCTGGTTGATGATCGCGTCGATCGCCAGAGCGGTCTTACCGATCTGACGGTCACCGATGATCAGCTCACGCTGGCCACGGCCGACTGGGATCATGGCATCGACAGCCTTGTAGCCAGTCTGTACAGGCTGGTCTACCGACTTACGCCAGATCACGCCTGGAGCAACTTTCTCGACCGCGTCGGTCTCGGTGTTGCCCAGTGGACCTTTACCGTCAACAGGGTTACCCAGTGCGTCGACAACGCGACCCAGCAGTTCCTTACCAACCGGAACTTCCAGGATGCGGCCTGTGCACTTGGCGCTCATGCCTTCGGCCAGACTGGTGTACGCGCCCAATACAACGGCACCTACGGAGTCTTGCTCCAGGTTGAGGGCCATACCGTAGACGCCGCCCGGAAACTCGATCATCTCGCCGTACATTACGTCGGCCAGACCGTGAATCCGCACGATGCCGTCAGATACGCTGACGACAGTGCCTTCGTTACGGGCTTGGGAGGTCACATCGAGCTTGTCGATGCGGCCCTTGATAATTTCACTTATTTCGGAAGGATTGAGTTGCTGCATTGCTCTGCTGCCCCTTCAAACTCAAGATTTCAATGCTTCGGCAAGATTCGCGAGTTTGCCGCGAATCGAGCCATCGATAACCAGGTCGCCGGCGCGGATGACAACACCCCCAATAAGGGATGGGTCTTCCGCAACTTGCAGGCGCACTTCCCGGTCGAGTCGTGCACTGAGAACCTTGGCGAGTTTGTCTTGCTGTTCTTGGTTCAATGCAAAAGCACTGGTCACTTCAACGTCTACCGACTTCTCTTGCTCGGCCTTGTACAGGTCGAACAGAGCGGCAATCTCCGGCAAAAGCGGGAGACGGTCGTTTTCGGCAACGACGTGGATGAAGTTCTGCACTTTCACATCAAACTTGTCGCCGCACACGTCAATAAACGTGGCGGCCTTGTCTGCGCTCGTCAGTCGCGGGGCCTTGAGCACGCGCTGCATGGTGTCGTCTTGCGACACTGCTGCAGCCAGGCCGAGCATGGCTGACCAAGAGGCCAGCTGCTGGTGGGCCTGGGCGTGCTCGAAGGCTGCCTTAGCGTAAGGTCGGGCCAACGTGGTCAATTCTGCCATGATCGCCCTCGCTTAAATTTCAGCAGCCAGTTTGTTTACCAGCTCCGCGTGCGCGTTTTGATCGATTGTGGCACCCAGGATCTTCTCAGCACCGCCGACGGCCAGAGCACCCAGTTGGGCACGCAGCGCATCTTTGACACCGTTCAATTCCTGTTCGATCTCGGCCTGAGCCTGAACCTTCACACGGTCAGCGTCGATACGGGCTTTTTCAACAGCCTCTTCAACAATCTGGTTACCGCGTTTCTTGGCTTGCTCAATGATTTCAGCTGCCTGAGCCTTCGCTTCGCGCAGTTGCTGACCCGCTTTATCTTGGGCCAACTCCAGGTCGCGAGCTGCTCGTGCGGCAGCGTCCAGTCCATCCGCGATCTTCTTCTGACGTTCGTGCAAAGCCGCGATGACCGGAGGCCATACGAACTTCATGCAGAAAACAACAAAAATCAAGAACGCTAAGGACTGACCAATAATGGTTGCATTAATGTTCACGCCAATACCTCGCTCGTTCGTTGCACAACACACCAATCACTCGAAAAAACGAGTGATTAACCGGCGAGTTGACCAACGAAGGGGTTCGCGAAGGTGAAGAACAGAGCGATACCAACACCGATCATGGTCACGGCGTCGAGCAGGCCGGCAACGATGAACATTTTAACCTGCAGCATTGGAACCATTTCTGGCTGACGCGCGGCGCCTTCCAGGAACTTGCCGCCCAACAGGCCGAAACCAATGGCAGTACCCAGGGCGCCCAGGCCGATCAACAGTGCAACAGCGATAGCGGTTAGACCAACTACAGTTTCCATCTTTCCTCCCGACTTTTACGTCGTATGGTTTAGGTTTTTTAGATTTTAAAGCGGTAAAACAAATCGTTTCATAGCCCTGGTGGGCCACCTTCCCGTTTCACCGGGAAGGACATCAGACTAGTCGAGACTGGTCTTAATGGTTCTCTTCGTGCGCCATCGACAGGTAGACGATGGTCAGCATCATGAAGATAAACGCCTGCAGGGTGATGATCAGGATGTGGAACACAGCCCACGCCCACTGCAGAACAATGCCCAGGCCGCTAAGCCAGAGCAGGCCGCTGCCGAACATCACAGCGATCAGGATGAACACCAGCTCGCCGGCATACATGTTGCCGAACAGTCGCAGAGCCAGGGAAATCGGCTTGGCGATCAGGGTGACAAATTCCAGCAGGAAGTTCACCGGGATCAGCAGGGCTTGAACGAAGATGTTCTTGCTGCCGAACGGGTGCAGGGTCAGTTCGCCGATGAAGCCGCCGATGCCCTTGATCTTGATGCTGTAGAAAATGATCAACGCGAATACCGACAGGGCCATGCCCAGGGTAGCGTTAGGGTCAGTGGTCGATACCGCGCGGAATGGGATGTGCGGGTCGCCGGAGATCAGGATGGCCAACTGAGGAATCCAGTCAACCGGGATCAGGTCGACGGCGTTCATCAGGAACACCCAGACGAAGATGGTCAGTGCCAGCGGTGCAATCACCGGGCTACGGCCATGGAAGCTGTCTTTCACGCTGCCATCGACGAATTCGACCAATACTTCAACGAAGTTCTGCAAAGCACCTGGCTGACCGGAAGTCGCCTTCTTTGCCGCCATGCGGAAAATCAGGACGAAGATCAGACCCAATGCGACCGACCAGCCCAGAGTATCCAGGTGGAAAGCCCAGAAGCCCATTTCTTTGGCCTCTGCTGCGGAGTGGGCAAAGCCCCAGCCGCCGTTGGGAAGCTGACCGAAGGTCAGGTTCTGCAAGTGGTGCTGGATATAGCCCGAAGCGGTTGTTTCTGCCATGGTTGCCTCAAACGCCCTAAGGTTTCGAAAGTCTTGTTTTCATCAGCAGGGGAGCGAACCAGCTGACCAGTTGGGTCAACACGAAGACGCCGAATACAGCTAGCGGCGCCAATGGCTTCACACCTGCAAAGGTCAGTGCAAACAGCACTGCCGTCAAAATCAGTTTCCCTGCCTCGCCGGCATAAAAGGACCGGACGATAGCCTGGGCTGCCCGGGCGCCGGAAAACCGAAAGGCCCTGTGAGCAAAATACATATTGGGCAGCAAGGCTATCAGGCCTCCGCAGAGTCCTGAATATCCGGCTACGACCCCATGCCAGTACCAAAGCGCCAATGCGGCGATCAGCAAAATGACAAATTGGGCCAATAAAACCGGAAAAACGGCCAAGCGATGGAACGGCAACGTGTTTGGCGTGCGGGTTTCCATCACTCTTGCTCCTCAATGGTCGGCTGCCGGAAATCAATAACTTGGCATAATTTGTGCCGACAAAATGCGCGCAGAGTATAGGGGCGGTTCTGCCCCTATTCAACTGCCAGGTAGTGATTTCCGACTGCGCGCTACATAAGCAAATGTTTCAGCGGATGTGGGAAAGAACGCCCTGAAGCTCATCAAGGGAGTTATATCCGATAACCAATTGCCCTTTACCCTTCTTGCCGTGGCGAATTTGTACCGCAGAGCCCAGCCGCTCGGCCAGGCGCTGCTCCAGGCGCGCGATATCCGGATCAGTTTTGGTGGGTTCGACCGGTGCAGGTTTACCACTGAGCCACTGCCGAACCAGAGCCTCGGTCTGACGAACGGTGAGACCTCGTGCGACAACGTGTCGCGCCCCTTCAACCTGTTGATTTTCCGGCAACCCGAGCAAAGCGCGGGCATGACCCATTTCCAGGTCGCCATGGGACAGCATGGTCTTGATCACTTCCGGAAGCGCGATCAGGCGCAGCAGGTTGGAAACCGTGACACGGGATTTACCCACCGCGTCGGCCACTTCCTGCTGGGTCAGCTTGAATTCCTGCTGCAAACGCTGCAGGGCAATGGCTTCCTCGATCGGATTGAGGTCCTCACGCTGGATATTCTCGATCAGTGCCATGGCGATGGCCGTTTCATCCGGCACATCGCGCACCATCGCCGGGATGGTTTCCTGGCCGGCCTGCTGGCTGGCGCGCCAGCGGCGTTCACCGGCGATGATTTCAAACCGACCGCCGCCAATGGGGCGTACGACAATCGGCTGCATCACGCCCTGGGCCTTGATCGAGTTCGCCAACTCCTCCAGCGCCTGCGGGTCCATGTCTCGGCGCGGCTGGTACTTGCCACGCTGGATCAAGTCCAGGGGCAGGTGCTGCAGCTCACGGGAGTCGGCCTGCACCGCCTGCTCTTCCAGCGAAGTGACAGTCGGACCACTCAGCAGTGCATCCAGTCCACGTCCGAGACCTCGTTTCTTGACGGCCATGGGGATTCCTTAAGTTGGCTGGGCTGCAGCGGTGCGTGAGTTGCGACGTTGGCGACGAACCATCTCGCCGGCCAGCGCCAGGTAGGCAATGGCACCACGCGATGACTTGTCGTACGCCAGCGCGGGCATGCCATAGCTTGGCGCTTCGGCCAGGCGGATGTTACGCGGGATCACTGTGTCGTAAAGCTGGTCGCCAAAGTGTTCCTTGAGCTGCGCCGACACGTCGTTCATCAGGCTCAGGCGCGGGTCATACATGGTCCGCAGCAGGCCTTCGACCTTCAGGTTCGGGTTGAGCAACTCAGCGATACGCTTGATGTTATCCACAAGGTCGCTCAAGCCTTCGAGGGCGAAGTACTCGCACTGCATGGGGATGATCACCCCATCGGCGGCAACCAGTGCGTTGAGCGTCAGCATCGACAGCGACGGCGGGCAGTCGATCAAAATGTAATCGTAATTCTCGCGGATCGGCGCCAGGGCGCTGCGCAGACGGCTTTCTTTCATCTGCATTTCCAGCAGCACCACTTCCGCCGCGGTCAAATCGCGGTTGGCTGGCAGCAGTTGATAACCGCCGTGCTCGGAATAGTGCATGGCCTGGGCCAGGTCGCACTCGCCTATCAGCAAGTCGTAGACCGAGTTTTCCAGGCCGTGTTTATCCACACCGCTACCCATGGTGGCGTTGCCCTGTGGATCGAGGTCGATCAACAGCACCCGACGCTTGGTAGCGACCAGGGATGCTGCGAGGTTGATGCAGGTGGTGGTTTTACCCACGCCACCTTTCTGGTTCGCTATCGCGAATACCTTAGCCATTCTTGCTTGTGTTCCCAATCATGCCGTGCGGCGCAGTATCAGCAGATGGCGTTGGCCTTGGCAACCGGGTACGGCCAAGGCGTGTTCGCTATCGAGGTGGAAGTCTGCCGGCAATGCTAACAGCTCGTCGCTTGGATGAACGCCCTTCATTGCCAGCCAACGGGTGTTCAGGTCGCCCAGGTGGCGGGTCCAGTTGCTGAAGTTCTCCATGCTGCTGAAGGCCCTGGAAACAATTCCGTTGAAGGGCAGTTCAGGCGTGAAGGCTTCGACCCGGCTGTGGATAACTTGCAGGTTGTCCAGCTTGAGTTCGAGTTTGACCTGGGTCAGGAAACGGGTTTTCTTGCCGTTGCTGTCCAGGCAGGTCACTTGCGACTCGGGAAACAGGATCGCCAACGGGATGCCTGGCATGCCACCACCACTGCCGACGTCCAGCCAGCGGCCGTTTTCGATAAATGGCATCACGCTCAAGCTGTCGAGCAGATGCCGCGAAACCATTTCATCGGGATCGCGCACCGCAGTGAGGTTGTAGGCCTTGTTCCACTTGATCAACAGGGCCAGGTAGCCCAACAGCAATTCGTGCTGGGTTTCGGTCAAGTGCACACCCAACTGGCGTGCACCTGTGGATAACTCTTCGGCGTGTTGCGAGGTGACCAACGAACTCAAGCGCTTTGCTCCAACTGACGGCCCGCGCCGCGTTTTTTCAAATGAATCATCAACAGCGAAATGGCTGCCGGGGTGACTCCCGGGATACGGGAGGCCTGGCCCAGGGTCTCGGGGCGAGTTATCCCCAGCTTGCTTTGAATCTCTTTCGACAGCCCGGAAATACCGGTGTAGTCGATATCCACAGGCAGCTTGGTGTCTTCACTGGCGCGCAGCCGAGCGATCTCGTCCTGCTGGCGGTCAATGTAACCGGCATATTTGGTCTTGATTTCGACCTGCTCGGCCACCTGTGGATCTTCTGCCCCGCCGCCCGTCACTTCGACCAGACCAGCGTAGTCGATTTCCGGACGGGACAGCAGGTTCAGCAGGTTGTACTCGTGGGTCAGTGGCGTGCCGAATTTTTCGGCAATGGCATCGCCCTGCTCCGTGCCCGGGCGGACCCAGGTACTTTTCAGGCGTTGCTCTTCCAGTTCGATGCTTTCGCGTTTTTTGCAGAACGCTTCCCAGCGCGCGTCATCGACCAGGCCCAGCTCGCGACCTTTTTCGGTCAGGCGCAGGTCGGCGTTGTCTTCGCGCAGGATCAGGCGATATTCGGCCCGGGAGGTGAACATCCGGTACGGTTCCTGGGTACCCAGGGTAATCAGGTCGTCGACCAACACCCCGATGTACGCTTCATCGCGACGCGGGCACCAGCTGTCTTTGCCCTGGGCGCGCAATGCGGCGTTGGTCCCGGCCAGCAAACCCTGGGCGCCGGCTTCTTCGTAACCGGTGGTGCCGTTGATTTGCCCGGCGAAGAACAGGCCGCCGATCACCTTGGTTTCCAGGCTGTATTTCAAGTCCCGTGGATCAAAGTAGTCGTACTCGATGGCGTAGCCCGGACGCACGATATGAGCGTTTTCCATGCCGCGAATCGACTGCACGATCTGAATTTGCACGTCGAACGGCAGGGAAGTGGAAATCCCGTTCGGGTACAGCTCGTGGGTCGTCAAACCTTCCGGCTCGATGAAGACCTGGTGGCTTTCCTTGTCGGCAAAGCGGTGGATCTTGTCTTCGATCGACGGGCAGTAACGCGGGCCGATACCTTCGATCACCCCGGAATACATCGGCGAACGATCGAGGTTGGCGGCGATGATTTCGTGGGTACGCGCATTGGTGTGGGTAATCCAGCAGCTCACCTGTTTGGGGTGCTGCTCCTTGGAACCCATGAACGACATTACCGGGATAGGCGTATCCCCGGCCTGTTCGGTCATCACCGAGAAATCAACAGAACGCCCGTCGATACGCGGCGGGGTCCCGGTTTTCAGGCGACCGACACGCAGTGGCAGTTCGCGAAGGCGATGAGCGAGGGCAATCGACGGCGGATCACCGGCGCGACCACCGGAATAGTTCTGCATTCCGATGTGGATAAGTCCACCGAGGAAGGTCCCCGTGGTCAGCACCACGGATTCTGCGAAGAAACGCAGACCCATCTGGGTGACAACACCGCGCACCTGGTCCTGCTCGACGATCAGGTCATCCGCTGCCTGTTGAAATATCCACAGGTTGGGTTGGTTTTCCAGGGTTTCGCGTACCGCAGCCTTGTACAAAATGCGGTCGGCTTGTGCCCGAGTAGCACGCACGGCCGGGCCTTTGCGGCTGTTGAGCACGCGAAATTGAATACCACCTTTGTCGGTAGCCATGGCCATCACACCGCCAAGGGCGTCGATTTCCTTGACCAGGTGGCTCTTGCCGATCCCACCAATGGCGGGGTTGCAACTCATGGCACCGAGGGTTTCCACGTTGTGCGTCAGCAATAGGGTTTTGACCCCCATGCGGGCTGACGCCAGTGCTGCCTCGGTACCGGCATGACCGCCGCCGATGACGATCACTTCAAAACGGGAAGGGAAATCCACCACGCACCTCGTGCCTGCTTATGTAGGTAATTAGGAATTGATTGGTTGAGCTGGTTTTAGAGCTTTGGCGGCAAGTATAGGGACTTAGCCCTTCCTAAAGAACCCTTTGCACAAAATTTAACCAGCTGTGGATGAATCACAGACAATAGAAATTAAAAGAGAGAAATTTATTAAATCTTTGTTTTTATGTTTATTTCTACTGAGCCTACTTTCTGTGGATAGATTGCTACAGCCCTTTATTTACGATGTGTACAGAGATTCAAAAGTCTGTGGTTAGGTGGCAAGGAGGCCCTTGGATAAGTGCTTTAAGCCTGTGGATTAAACAGGTGGTTATCCACAGAGGGGTTTTTACTCAGGTTTCGAGCCCTGTTATCAACTGGGCACAGGGGCGGTTATTCACAGGGCTTAATCCACAGAAAAGACTCAGCCGCGGTAAATTTCGCCCACGGCAAGGCCACCTCGGGGCGAGGTTATTGTCAGAAAATACGCGGGAGTGTCCTGAAACGGACAGGCACGAATGGCCTGTCTGTGAACAACGAAGGGCTATTTACCGATGCAGAAACTGGAAAAGATCCTGCCGAGCAGGTCATCGGAACTGAATGCCCCGGTAATCTCCCCCAGAAGCTGCTGTGCCTGACGCAAATCCTCGGCCAGAAGCTCTCCTGCCCCTGCCAGGGTCAACTGCGCACGGCCGTGCTCAAGGGCTGCACTGGCATGGCGCAGGGCTTCCAGATGCCTGCGGCGAGCACTGAAGCTGCTTTCTGAGGTCTGTTCGTAGCCCATGCAGGCCTTGAGGTGATCGCGCAGCAGCTCCAGGCCATCACCGGCAGACTTGGCGCTGAGGCTGATGGTGACATGGCCATCTTCGCTGACCTCCAGGGCAATCGCCTCACCCGTGAGGTCCGCCTTGTTGCGAATCAGCGTGACTTTGGCCGGATCAGGCCGCTGTTCAAGGAATTCTGGCCACAGGGCAAAAGGATCGACGGCCTCCGGCGCGGTGGCATCCACCACCAGCAGCACCCGATCCGCTTCACCGATAGCCTTGAGCGCCCGTTCCACACCGATTTTTTCCACCTGGTCATCGGTATCACGCAAACCGGCGGTATCGACCACGTGCAGTGGCATACCATCAATGTGGATATGTTCCCGCAGGATATCCCGGGTAGTACCTGCAATCTCGGTAACAATCGCCGCTTCACGCCCTGCCAGGGCATTGAGCAGGCTGGACTTGCCAGCGTTGGGCCGGCCGGCAATCACCACGGTCATGCCGTCGCGCAGCAGTGCGCCCTGCCCGGCCTCCTTCAAAACTGTGGATAACTCGTCCCGCACTTTGTCCAGCATGGCCAGGACATGGCCATCGGCAAGAAAATCGATTTCTTCTTCCGGAAAATCAATCGCCGCCTCGACATAGATGCGCAAACTGATCAATTGCTCGGTGAGGTTATGCACACGCAGGGAAAACGCCCCCTGCAATGAGCGCAGGGCATTGCGCGCAGCCTGTGCAGAACTGGCCTCGATCAAATCGGCAATCGCCTCAGCCTGGGCCAGGTCGAGCTTGTCATTGAGAAACGCGCGCTCGCTGAATTCACCAGGCCGTGCAAGACGGCAGCCCAACTGCAGGCAACGCTGTAGCAGCATGTCGAGGACGATAGGCCCGCCATGTCCCTGCAGTTCCAGCACATCTTCACCGGTGAACGAGTTTGGGCCCGGGAAATACAGGGCCAGGCCCTCATCCAGTACCTCAAGATCCTCGCCGAAGAAAGGCCCGTAATGCGCATACCGGGGTTTGAGCTCACGGCCACTGATCGCTTTAGCGGCAATGCCGGCAAGCGGCCCGGAAATTCGAACGATACCGACACCGCCCCGGCCCTGAGCGGTGGCGACGGCAGCGATGGTTTCACGAGGAGCGCTCATCAGCGGTTTCCCAGACAAAAGTGACAGAATGCAAAACGCCCCACGAGGGGGCGTCTTGAGTGGTTATCCACAGAGTAAGTTACGCCTCGGCTTTTTTGGCAGCCGCTTCGATCTTACGTGTGATGTACCACTGTTGAGAGATCGACAACACGTTGTTGACCACCCAGTACAGAACCAGACCAGCCGGGAACCACAGGAAGAAGAAGGTGAAGATGATTGGCATCATTTTCATCACCTTGGCCTGCATCGGATCCGGAGGTGTTGGGTTCAGACGCTGCTGGATGAACATGGTGGCGCCCATGATGATCGGCAGGATAAAGAACGGGTCTTTGATCGACAAGTCAGTTATCCACAGCATGAACGGCGCCTGGCGCATTTCCACGCTTTCCAGGAGTACCCAGTACAGCGACAGGAACACCGGCATCTGCACCAGAATCGGCAAGCATCCACCCAGCGGGTTGATCTTCTCTTTCTTGTACAGCTCCATCATGGCTTGCGACATTTTCTGCCGGTCATCGCCATGTTGCTCTTTCAACGCTGCCAGTTTCGGTGCAACGGCGCGCATACGGGCCATCGATTTGTAGCTGGCGGCCGACAGCGGAAAGAAAATCCCCTTGATCAGCATGGTCAGGAAGATGATCGACCAGCCCCAGTTACCGACGATGCTGTGGATATGTTGCAGCAACCAGAAGATTGGCTGGGCAATGAACCACAGGATGCCGTAATCCACAGTCAGTTCCAGACCTGGGGATAACTCCTTGAGGACGGCCTGGCTTTTCGGGCCGGCATACAAGGTGGCGCTGGTTTCAGCCTTGGCACCTGGTGCAACGGTCAACGCCGGGCCAGTGAAACCAATGATGTAGTTACCCTGGTTGTCCTTGCGGGTCTGGACCAGGTTGGCTTCGCCCCTGTTCGGGATCCACGCGGTTACAAAGTAGTGTTGCAGCCAGGCTACCCAACCACCTTGTACTGTTTCTTTCAGCGCGCCCTTGTCGATGTCTTTCATCGACACTTTTTTGTACGGCTCGTTACTTGTCCACAGGGCGGCGCCCAGGTAAGTCGCGGTGCCGGTGGCAGTGCTGGAAGACGGATCGGAGCTGCCATCACGCTTGAGCTGGGCAAACAGGTTGCCTGTCCAGGCCTTTTCGCTGGTGTTGTCGATCAGGTAAGTGACTTTCAGATCGTACAAACCGCGCGTGAAGCTGAAGCGCTTGATGTAATTGACGCCGTCGTGACTGAATTTCAGGTCGACGTTCAACTGGTTTTGGCCATCAGCCAGTTGATAAGTCTTCTGTTCGGTCGAATAAACCGGACGACCGGTAGCACGAGCATCAGGACCATCAGTGCCAGTCAGGCCGCTTTGTGCCAGATAAACACGCTCGCCACCATTGTCGAACAACTGGAAAGGAACATCCGGATGGTCTTGGCGACGTGGGTACAGTGGCAATTTCAGCTGGGCGATATCGCCGCCCTGTGGATCGATCGCCAGGTCCAGTACATCCGTTTTGACGTGGATGAGGTCTTTATTGGTGATGACCGCGTTATCTACAGGGGTGCTGGTATCGGCATTCGCGCTGGGTACATCGGCACTGGCGGAAGCATTGTTACCCAACGGTGCATCTGCAATAGCAGGAGCAGACTGATTGGTAGCAACATTCTGAGTCGGCAGGGCAGCCTGGCCATAGTCCTGGTTCCATTTCAGAACCATAACGTAGGACACGATTGCCAGGGCGACGATCAGGATCGTGCGTTTAATATCCATGATTACTCGGCCATCGAAGAAGAACGGGAGGTAGGGATAGGCGGAACCGGGTCATAACCACCGGGATTCCACGGATGACAGCGACCTAAACGACGAAAGGTCAGCCAGCCACCGCGCAGAAGGCCATGATTTTCTATGGCTTCATACGCGTAGCAGGAACAACTGGGGTAGAAACGACAGTGGCTGGCCATCAGCGGACTAATGGCATAGCGGTAAAACTGGATCGGAACGAGGGCCAGTTTACGCATCAGTGCTGTCTACCCCTACAGTTTCGGGGCTGACTGCTGGAGTCGGCTTGCTGGTGCGAGCCAAACGTTTCCAGAGCTTGCCGAAATGCTGAATCAATTCGGGGTTTTCTACGTCCCCCAAGCCTTTGCGCGCGACGATAACAATATCCCAACCAACCAGAGTGTCCTGGTGGAGGCGAAACGATTCGCGCATCAGACGCTTGAGGCGATTGCGCTCAACGGAGAGCTTTACGCTCTTCTTGCCGATCACCAACCCGAGACGGGGGTGATCCAGATCGTTGTTACGCGCAAGGAGCAGGAGATTTTTCCCCGGAACCTTGCCGGTGGGGGAGTCAAAGACTGCCTTGAAGTGCCGGGGGGTTAGCAGACGCTTTTCCCGACTGAAGTCCTGACTCACCACCAGTACCGGATTATCAAACTGCCAGACGCGCACGACCTTTGGCGCGGCGACGCGACAGGACAGCACGGCCGTTCTTGGTAGCCATGCGAGCACGGAAACCGTGGGTACGGGCGCGTTTGATGGTGCTTGGTTGGAAAGTACGTTTCATGGCGTGTTACCTGGTTCGTCCACAACGGGCCGGAATGGCCCCCGTTTTAAGAGACCGGGGATTCTAGAGAAAGCAAGCCTCTAGGTCAATTTCCAACCAGCTATTCCTTCAATTAGATATCTGAGGGCATCGAGACCGATTCCGGGCGGTTCGACTTTGACGAGCAATGCCATAGATATAAAAATAAAGAAGGAAGTTATTTAAAGCTTTTCTGTAAAGCTTATAAAAGCTAGGGACGCGATCTTCTGTGGATAACTGCCTTGAGGCCATATTCCACGTGCTGTACAGAGAATGACAACACGGGGGAGAAACGGTGCTCTGCCTGTGCTGCGCTGTCGGATAAGCTGTGCGTGGAATGGGTAGTTATCCACAGGCCAGTTACCCACAGACTTTCGCCCCCACTTGTACAACGAGCTTAGGGGCGCTTATCCACAGAGCTTATGCACAGACCATTTGTCGCCTTTTTTACGCTTAAGGCATTGATTCTTGGCGGCCTCTGAGCAAGCTACATGTGGATAAGTGGACCGCTCGCCGCTACAATGGCGGCTGTTTTTGCCTCACCGGCTTTCAACTTAGGGGATATCCGTGTCAGTGGAACTTTGGCAGCAGTGCGTGGAGCTTTTGCGCGATGAGCTGCCTGCCCAGCAATTCAACACCTGGATCCGTCCACTACAGGTCGAAGCCGAAGGCGACGAGTTGCGTGTCTACGCACCCAATCGTTTTGTTCTCGACTGGGTCAACGAGAAGTACCTGAGCCGCGTTCTCGAGTTGTTCGACGAACACGGCAACGGGATGGCTCCAGCACTCTCCTTATTAATAGGCAGCAAACGCAGCTCCGCCCCTCGCGCCGCGCCTAATGCGCCGCTGGCCGCCGCTGCATCGCACGCCCAGGCCGCTGCGGCGCCGGTTAACCACGCACCCGCCCCCGCTGCGCCCGCCCCGAGCAAATCGGTGGCGCAAAAAAATGCGCCAGTGAGTGAAGAGCCGTCCCGCGACAGCTTTGACCCGATGGCGGGAGCCAGCTCGCAGCAGGCGCCGGTACGCGCCGAACAGCGTACGGTCCAGGTCGAAGGCGCGCTCAAGCACACCAGCTACCTGAACCGCACCTTTACCTTTGAAAACTTCGTCGAAGGTAAATCCAACCAGCTGGCCCGCGCTGCGGCCTGGCAGGTGGCCGACAATCCCAAGCATGGTTACAACCCGCTCTTCCTTTATGGCGGCGTTGGCTTGGGTAAGACGCACTTGATGCACGCTGTGGGTAACCACCTATTAAAGAAGAACCCGAATGCCAAGGTCGTGTACCTGCACTCGGAGCGCTTCGTGGCCGACATGGTCAAGGCGTTGCAACTCAATGCAATCAACGAATTCAAACGCTTCTACCGCTCCGTCGATGCACTGCTGATTGATGACATTCAATTCTTCGCGCGCAAGGAACGTTCCCAGGAAGAGTTTTTCCACACGTTCAACGCCCTGCTTGAAGGTGGCCAGCAGGTCATCCTCACCAGTGACCGGTACCCGAAGGAAATCGAAGGTCTGGAAGAGCGCCTCAAATCGCGCTTCGGCTGGGGCCTGACCGTTGCGGTAGAGCCGCCGGAACTGGAAACCCGGGTCGCGATCCTGATGAAGAAAGCCGATCAGGCGAAAGTCGATCTGCCTCACGACGCGGCGTTCTTCATTGCCCAGCGCATTCGCTCCAACGTGCGTGAGCTCGAAGGCGCGCTCAAGCGGGTCATCGCTCACTCGCACTTCATGGGCCGCGACATCACCATCGAGTTGATTCGCGAATCCCTGAAAGACTTGTTGGCGCTACAAGACAAGCTGGTCAGTGTGGATAACATTCAACGCACGGTGGCCGAGTACTACAAGATCAAGATTTCCGACCTGCTGTCCAAGCGCCGCTCGCGCTCGGTAGCGCGTCCCCGTCAGGTGGCCATGGCGCTCTCCAAGGAGCTGACCAACCACAGCCTGCCGGAAATTGGCGATGTGTTTGGTGGTCGCGACCACACCACGGTCTTGCACGCGTGCCGCAAGATCAACGAACTTAAGGAATCCGACGCGGATATTCGCGAGGACTACAAGAACCTGCTGCGTACACTGACAACGTGATGAACACCAGCGCAGCTTATTAAGGCAAGGGACTAGACCATGCATTTCACCATTCAACGCGAAGCCCTGTTGAAACCCCTGCAACTGGTCGCAGGCGTCGTCGAGCGCCGACAGACCTTGCCGGTACTTTCCAACGTATTGTTGGTTGTCGAAGGCCAGCAGCTGTCGTTGACCGGTACCGACCTGGAAGTCGAACTGGTTGGTCGTGTACAGCTGGAAGAACCCGCCGAGCCCGGTGAGATCACCGTGCCTGCGCGCAAGCTAATGGATATCTGCAAAAGCTTGCCCAACGACGCGCTGATCGACATCAAGGTCGATGAGCAGAAGTTGGTGGTCAAGGCCGGCCGCAGTCGTTTCACCCTGTCGACCCTGCCGGCCAATGACTTCCCGACGGTGGAAGAAGGTCCAGGTTCGCTGACCTGCAGCCTGGAGCAAAGCCGCCTGCGCCGTTTGATCGAGCGCACCAGCTTCGCCATGGCCCAGCAGGACGTGCGTTACTACCTCAACGGCATGCTGCTGGAAGTCTCCGAAGGCATCATCCGTGCTGTGGCCACCGACGGTCACCGCCTGGCAATGTGTTCGATGAAGGCCGATATCGGCCAGCCGGACCGCCACCAGGTGATTGTGCCGCGCAAAGGTATCCTCGAACTAGCGCGCCTGCTCACCGAGCCGGACGGTAACGTCAGCATCGTCCTGGGCCAGCACCATATCCGTGCCACCACGGGCGAGTTCACCTTCACCTCCAAACTGGTAGACGGCAAGTTCCCGGACTACGAGCGCGTGTTGCCCAAGGGTGGCGACAAGCTGGTGATCGGTGACCGCCAGGCGCTGCGTGAAGCGTTCAGCCGTACAGCGATTCTTTCCAACGAGAAGTACCGGGGTATTCGCCTGCAATTGGCCAACGGCCAGCTGAAAATCCAGGCCAACAACCCGGAGCAGGAAGAAGCGGAAGAAGAAGTGGGCGTCGACTACAACGGCGGTTCCCTGGAAATCGGCTTCAACGTGAGCTACCTGCTGGACGTGCTGGGTGTGATGACCACGGAGCAGGTGCGTCTGATCCTGTCGGACTCTAACAGCAGCGCCCTGGTGCAAGAATCCGATAACGACGACTCGGCTTACGTTGTTATGCCGATGCGCCTGTAATCATGCTCAGCAGAAGCTAGATGTCCCTCAGTCGCGTCTCGGTCACCGCGGTGCGCAATCTGCACCCGGTGACCTTCTCCCCCTCCCCCCGCATCAATATCCTCCATGGCGCCAACGGCAGTGGCAAAACCAGCGTGCTGGAAGCCATTCACTTACTGGGTCTGGCTCGTTCCTTTCGCAGTGCCCGCCTGTTACCCGTGATTCAGTACGAACAATTGGCGTGCACCGTGTTTGGCCAGGTTGAACTGGCGCAAGGCGGGCATAGTAGCCTGGGGATATCCCGTGATCGTCAAGGGGAGTTCCAGATCCGTATAGATGGGCAGAATGCGCGCAGTGCCGCACAACTGGCGGAAATTTTGCCCCTGCAATTGATCAACCCTGACAGCTTCCGCTTGTTGGAAGGTGCACCAAAAATCCGCCGGCAGTTCCTCGATTGGGGAGTGTTCCACGTGGAACCGCGGTTCATGGCCACGTGGCAGCGCCTGCAGAAGGCCCTGCGGCAGCGGAACTCATGGCTGCGGCATGGTACACTTGACGCCGCTTCGCAAGCGGCCTGGGACCGTGAACTGTGCCTGGCCAGCGACGAAATAGATGAATACCGCCGCACTTATATCAAAGCCTTGAAACCAGTCTTTGAACAGACCTTGAGTGAGTTGTTGGAACTCGAGGGCCTGACGCTGAGTTACTACCGTGGTTGGGACAAAGAGCGTGACTTGAGTGCAGTACTCGCCACCTCTTTGCAACGGGATCAGCAAATTGGCCACACCCAGGCAGGACCACAACGGGCTGATTTGCGCCTTAGGTTAGGCGCACATAATGCCGCGGATATCTTGTCCCGTGGCCAGCAGAAGTTGGTGGTGTGCGCGCTGCGTATCGCTCAGGGGCACTTGGTTAGCCAGGCCCGGCGCGGTCAGTGTATTTATCTGGTGGATGACTTGCCGTCCGAATTGGATGAGCAACACCGCCGCGCGCTATGCCGCTTGTTGGAAGACTTACGCTGCCAGGTATTTATTACCTGTGTAGACCACGAATTATTGAGGGAAGGCTGGCAGACGGAAACGCCAGTCGCTTTGTTCCACGTGGAACAAGGCCGTATCACCCAGACCCACGACCATCGGGAGTGAAGGCATGAGCGAAGAAAACACGTACGACTCGACCAGCATTAAAGTGCTGAAAGGTTTGGATGCCGTACGCAAACGTCCCGGTATGTACATTGGCGACACCGATGATGGTAGCGGTCTGCACCACATGGTGTTCGAAGTGGTCGACAACTCCATCGACGAAGCGCTCGCCGGTCATTGCGACGACATCAGTATCATCATCCATCCGGATGAATCCATCACCGTACGCGACAACGGTCGCGGCATTCCGGTAGATGTGCATAAAGAAGAAGGCGTATCGGCAGCAGAGGTCATCATGACCGTGCTGCACGCCGGCGGTAAGTTTGACGACAACTCCTATAAAGTCTCCGGCGGTTTGCACGGTGTAGGTGTGTCGGTGGTAAACGCCCTGTCGGAAGAACTGATCCTCACCGTTCGCCGCAGCGGCAAGATCTGGGAACAGACCTACGTGCATGGCGTGCCTCAGGCACCGATGGCAATCGTCGGTGATAGCGAAACCACCGGTACCCAGATTCACTTCAAGCCCTCGGCTGACACGTTCAAAAATATCCACTTCAGCTGGGACATCCTGGCCAAGCGGATTCGTGAACTGTCCTTCCTCAACTCCGGTGTGGGTATCGTCCTCAAGGATGAGCGCAGCGGCAAGGAAGAGCTGTTCAAGTACGAAGGTGGCCTGCGTGCGTTCGTTGAATACCTGAACACCAACAAGACTGCGGTCAACCAGGTGTTCCACTTCAACATCCAGCGTGAAGACGGCATCGGCGTGGAAATCGCCCTGCAGTGGAACGACAGCTTCAACGAGAACCTGTTGTGCTTCACCAACAACATTCCTCAGCGCGATGGCGGTACTCACCTGGTGGGTTTCCGTTCCGCACTGACGCGTAACCTGAACACCTACATCGAAGCTGAAGGCTTGGCGAAGAAGCACAAAGTCGCCACCACCGGTGACGATGCCCGTGAAGGCCTGACCGCGATTATTTCGGTCAAGGTTCCGGATCCGAAGTTCAGCTCCCAGACCAAAGACAAGCTGGTTTCTTCTGAAGTGAAGACCGCCGTCGAACAGGAAATGGGCAAATACTTCTCCGACTTCCTGCTGGAAAACCCCAACGAAGCCAAGCTGGTCGTCGGCAAGATGATCGACGCGGCACGGGCTCGTGAAGCGGCGCGTAAAGCCCGTGAAATGACCCGCCGTAAAGGTGCACTGGATATCGCTGGCCTGCCGGGCAAACTGGCGGACTGCCAGGAGAAGGACCCTGCCCTTTCCGAACTGTACCTGGTGGAAGGTGACTCTGCTGGCGGTTCCGCCAAGCAGGGTCGCAACCGTCGCACCCAGGCCATCCTGCCGTTGAAGGGTAAGATCCTCAACGTTGAGAAAGCCCGTTTCGACAAGATGATTTCCTCTCAGGAAGTCGGCACCTTGATCACTGCCCTGGGCTGTGGCATTGGTCGCGACGAGTACAACATCGACAAGCTGCGCTACCACAACATCATCATCATGACCGATGCTGACGTCGACGGCTCGCACATCCGCACCCTGCTGCTGACCTTCTTCTTCCGTCAGTTGCCGGAGCTGATCGAGCGTGGCTATATCTACATCGCTCAGCCGCCGTTGTACAAAGTGAAAAAGGGCAAGCAAGAGCAATACATCAAAGACGACGACGCCATGGAAGAGTACATGACGCAGTCGGCCCTGGAAGACGCCAGCCTGCACTTGAACGACGAAGCCCCGGGCATCTCCGGCGGGGCGCTGGAGCGCCTGGTAAACGACTTCCGCATGGTGATGAAGACCCTCAAGCGTTTGTCGCGCCTGTACCCTCAGGAGCTGACCGAGCACTTCATCTACCTGCCGGCCGTGAGCCTGGAACAGCTGGGCGATCACGCAGCCATGCAGGATTGGCTGGCCCAGTACGAAGTGCGCCTGCGCACCGTCGAGAAGTCGGGCCTGGTGTACAAAGCCAGCCTGCGTGAAGACCGTGAACGTAATGTCTGGCTGCCAGAGGTCGAACTGATCTCCCACGGCCTGTCGAACTACGTCACCTTCAACCGCGATTTCTTCGGCAGCAATGACTACAAGACTGTGGTTACCCTCGGCGCGCAGTTGAGCACGCTGTTGGACGACGGCGCTTATATTCAGCGTGGCGAACGCAAGAAACAGGTCAAAGAGTTCAAGGAAGCCCTGGACTGGTTGATGGCAGAAAGCACTAAGCGTCACACCATCCAGCGATACAAAGGTCTGGGCGAAATGAACCCGGATCAGCTGTGGGAAACCACCATGGACCCAGCCCAGCGTCGCATGCTGCGTGTGACCATCGAAGACGCCATTGGCGCGGACCAGATCTTCAACACCCTGATGGGTGATGCGGTCGAGCCACGTCGTGACTTCATCGAGAGCAATGCCTTGGCAGTGTCCAACCTGGACTTCTGATAACGCCATTGCGAAACAAAAAAAGGCCAACGTTTAACGTTGGCCTTTTTTATTGCCCAGATTTCGGGCGCTTCCAAAATGCTCCACGTGGAACATCGGCTATGCCGTAGCTGCGGTTACGCTCTCCAACCGGTAGCCATATCCATAGATGGTCAGCAACTGCCAACCCCGCTCTGGCGTAAGCCCCAGCTTGTTCCGCAGCCGATAGATATGGGTATCCAACGGTCGTGAAGACACCATCTCTTCATGGGTCCAGAAGCGTTCGTAGAGGTATTCCCGGGACAGCGGGCGAGCCAGGTTGGCAAACAGACAGCGTGCCAGGCGGTACTCCCGTTCGGTCAGGTTGATGGGACTGCCGGCGCGGGTGACGGTCAGTTCGGCATCGTCGAAGGTCAGGTCATTGAAGATCAACACTTCAGTGGCCGCAGATTTCTGCAGGCCGTGACGACGCAACACTGCACTCACCCGTGCTTTCAGTTCGTTCGGCCGAAATGGCTTACTGACATAGTCATCTGCGCCACTGTTCAACGCCTGGACGATATCGCTCTCGGCATCGCGGCTGGTGAGCATGATCACGGGAGGCGGCGCTTCCATGTGTTCACGGGTCCAGCGCAGGATGGCGATACCACTCAGGTCCGGCAGTTGCCAATCGAGTACCAAGAGGTCGAAGGTTTCCCGACGCAACTGGCGCAGCAGGTCTTCGCCGCGCTCGAAGCAATGCAGCGTCCATGGCTGCTCCGAGGCACTTGGGATTTGTCGCAGTGTCTGTTCCACCCGCCGCAATTCGGCAGGTTCGTCATCCAGTATCGCGACACGCATGGCAGGGTCCTTTCTTCTTGAAGAGTATTGCAACGGTTGAGGAGAGCGTACTGGTTCACCATTGAATCTGAACAATTATGGCCAGTTTCTCATGCCCCTGGCATCTCTCGGTACGCTGATATCAGATAGCCCTAAGGCCGTTAAACATCGTGTACCCAGCTGGAAAGATACCGGCTCAAGCCCCTCAGGAAAAGGATCAATGGCAATCAGGTTTTATGCACTGTCGGGACACGTGAGTCTCGTGCAGAAGGTCAGAGTGTGGGGAAAGATGTTGATACTGGTTGCGGCAACGGGTTTTGGGACGGAAATGGTAGATGCGTGCAGTCCGGCACAGTCTGCGCCACTTGACGAAATTTCAGTGTACGCCGAGCCCGTAGACGGTCTTGGTTACGCTGGGCTCAGAGAGGTGGACGCCCCTCAGGCTTTTCAACACGGAAGTGTGCTCGACCAGGACCAACGTTGGATCTTCTGAATCTGAACAAATATTGCGCTACCGCCCTATGCACCACTCTTGTAGGTAAATTCTCTTTCGCTGAGTGACACACAGGGAGGGCGTGCGCGGGAAGCGCGCTCGATACAGGGACGTATTATCTGTAGACCGTGGTTCGCTACGGGCTGCTGTCGGAGGGATGTGAGGGACAGTATTTCTTCGATGTACATCCGGTTCGGCATCGTCGATCCGGCAGACACAGGGATGTGTCACCCTTCCTATTGCCTCATCCCTTCTACTACGGCTTTCGAGTTCGATGCGTCATCGGGTATCGTAGGCAAGCTTCAAGGTCCTGCCGCTGCAAGACGCTTTCTGAACGTACAGTCTGACGGACTTTTAGAACTAGAACCTTGATGAGTGCCATGACCCTCTTTCCTCGCCACTATTCCCTTTCTTCCCTGCTGGGCTCAAGCCTGGCCCTGGCGCTGGTTATCAACAGCCCGCAAATTCTGGCCAAGCCTGCACCTGTGCGTGCGCCCTACATTGATGACAACCTGATGTGCCGGGCACAACCGCTGCCGGCAGTGGTCCAGCACCTCAACGGTGAAGCCTGGAAGCTGGATGCCAAGGGCCGCCCCAGTGTGCTGGAAGAAGGCATGCTGATTGATGAACAGGAAAGCGTAAAAACCTCGCCGTCGGCGTTTGTCAGCCTGTTGCTGGGCGATGGTTCGCGGATTGTCCTGCCTTCCAGCTCGGAGGTGCGTTTGCACCTGGTGGAAGAACAGGCGATTCCCCAGGTGATCCTGCAACAAGGCCAGGTCGAGGCCTACGTGCTCAAGCGTACCAGCGACTATGACCGTTTTCAGATCGTGACACCCGTCGGCGTGCTCGGCGTGCGCGGCACGCATTTTCGTGTGCGTAACGACGATCAGCAATCGGTTGTAGAGGTGCTCAACGGCCAAGTGGCCGCCAGCCGCACCGAGCCGCTGCCCGTGGGCCGACAGGCCAAGAAAAAACCGCAGACGGGCCCGATTGAAGGTGAACTGAAGGTCGGTGCCCGACAAGGGGTTTTGCTCAAGCAGCAGGGCGAGTTGAAGACCATCGACCTATTGCCCGCCCCGCGTCTGATGGGCCAGGACGGCCAGAAAGGCGATGCGCCGGTCTGGACATTGTTCCTGCACCCGCAACCGGGTGCCCAGCGCTACCGTGCGCAAGTGGCCACCGATAAAACGTTCATGAATATCAAGCAGGAAAACTTCTCCAGTGAACCGCGCTTGAGCTTCACTGGACTCAAGGCCTCGTTTTATCACGTGCGCGTGTCGGCCTTTGATGAACAAGGACTGGAAGGAGAGGCAGGCGTTTATGACATCTTCTATTACCCCCCTGCCACCCGTGTGCAGTAGTACGCGGTGAAGTGGTGGCGCCGGGCTGAACAACGTCAGCCGACCCAGGCCCAACGCCTGTTCAATGGGTTGGTCCGGGAATGGCTGTGGATCAGCCTGCTGCTGCTACCAATGACGGCCCTGCTGTCCCTGAGCCCTGGGCTTTCCTTCAATAACCCGCTGTATGACAGCCTGCGGCGTCTGACGCCGTTGCCGGTGGACTCACGCATTCTGCTGGTGACCATTGATGACATGAGTCTCAAGGCGCTTGGCCAATGGCCGTGGTCGCGCCACCTGCATGCTGACCTGATTGACCGACTGAGTGCCGCCAAACCCGCCGGGATCCTGCTCGATGTGATCTTCAGCGAACCTGCGCGCGAGCCTGCCAATGATCAACGCCTGGCCCAGGCCATCTGCAATGCCGGCAATGTCCTGCTGCCGTTGATTCGCGAAGGCACGCCGCGCCTGGGGCAACCCCTCACGCAAATCCTCCCCGTGCAGCCCCTGCGTGATTGTGCCAGGGGGGTCGGTCATATCAACGTGGAAGCTGATAGCGACGGCATTGTGCGCAGCCTTTACTTGCGTGAGGGGCCGCCGGGGCAATTGGTCCCGCAGTTGGCGTGGCTGGCCTTCGAGCTGACTGGCCAGCCTGCGGATATGCCGGGGCTGTCAGTGTCTTCTGATGCAACCGATTGGCAGCGGGACAACGCCATCCGCATTCCGTTTATCGCCGCCGACCACGGCTTTCCCAGCGTGCCGTACGTCAGCGTTCTGCGTGGCGAGGTCCCGGCTCAATTGCTGCGTGATCGGATCATCCTGGTGGGAGCGACCGCGCCGGGCATGGGCGATCGCTATGTGACGCCGCTTTCGGCCAGTGTCGGCACCACACCGGGCGTCGAGATCCAGGCCAATATCCTCAACGGGCTGCTGCAGGATCGCAGCATTACCGTCTTGCCTGGCTGGTTGGCCACCCTGCTGTCCACCTCGTGGGTGGCCTTACTGTTGGGCCTGCTGTTGTTGCGCCCGCGTTATGCCCTGTGGCTGACCCTGGGCTGCATGGGAGGTGCCCTCCTCGCTTCCTGGGGCATGTTGCGCCTGGGGCTCTGGTGGTCGCCAGCGGCCACGCTGATCGGCATGCTGCTGGGCTATCTGGTCTGGAACTGGCGCCGCCTGAGCGTAATCCTTGCCTACTTCGGCTGGGAACTGGCGCGCCTCGACAGCGAGCCCAAGGTGCTGCCGGAACGTCGTCGTGCCGCCGTCAGCAAGGGGGACGTGTTGCAGGGTCGTATCGTGGCCCTGGAGCAAGCCGTCAGCCGTACCCGCGATACCCGGCGCTTTATGGCCGATGGCCTGGAATGCCTGCCCGTGGCTACGCTGATTACCGATCCCGCGGGAGAGATCTTGCTGGCCAATCGGATCGCCCGTGATGTGTTTGGCAACGAGCTGATTGCCGAGAACCTGCTGGAGCAATTGACGGCATTGGGCTATCCACCGCTGCAGGGGCAGGTACGCCCGCCGCTGTCGGCCCTGGAAATTGTCGAGTTCCGCGATATTCAGCAACGCAGCCTGCGCCTGGAACTGGCTCCGCTGTTACCCGCTGACGGTGATGTGGCGCTGGGTTGGCTGTTGAGCCTGACCGACCTGAGTATCGAACGCGACGCCCAGCAGCAGCGCGAAACCCTGCTGCGGTTTCTCTCCCACGACTTGCGTGCACCCCATTCGGCAATCCTCGCGTTGCTGGATGTGCAGCGCCATGAAGCCTCAGACGTTTCGCTGGTATTTACCCAGATCGAACAGCAAGTGCGACGGGCATTGAATTTGACCGAATCGTTCGTTCAATTGGCCAAGGCCGAGTCCGATGGTTATCAGTTGGAGCCCAGCCTGTTTGCCATGCTGGTGCTCGACGCGTTTGACCAGGTGGTGCTGCTGGCCCAATTGAAAAATATCCAATTGGTCCATGACCTGGACGCGGCCGGTGAGGAAATGGTCCTGGCGGATCAATCGTTACTCACCCGTGCCTTGTTCAACCTGATGGAGAATGCGATCAAGTACAGCCCAGCCGGCACCACGGTGACGGTGCGCCTCGAACGCAACGAGCAATGGCTGACCTGTCACATCCAGGATCAGGGCTCCGGTATCGCGGCCGAGGAGCTTCCTGAACTGTTCAGCCAATACCGGCGGTTTGTTTCGGCCCAGGGCAGCGAAGGGTTGGGGTTGGGACTGAGCATGGTCAAGGCGGTAGTGGACCGCCATGGCGGCCGGATCGACTGTGAGAGTGTGGTCGGTCAAGGCACGGTTTTCAGTCTGCGACTGCCGTTGTGGGAAGAGTCAAACGGCTGTGCATAAAAAACCGGCCACGAGGGCCGGTCTTCAACGGTCGAAAAAACTTATGCACGTTTTTCGGTGTTTTATTAGCTTAAGAAATATGTAATAAAATCATAAGCCTATAAGCTAAAAAACGCACTTTGCCAACAAACCGTACACAGGTTATCCACAGAACGTCAGGTCACCGGCTGGTCTTCTGCAACCGGCACTGGCGGCAGCGAACCCATGGCCCGTTGCTGCGCTTCATTCCAGGCTGCCGCGCGGTCATTGAGTGCCGCGATTGCACGCGGTCCTTCCCCTTCGGCATACATCGGTTCGCCGATCACCACGGTGATGGTGCCTTTACACTTGGCCCAGCCTTCCTTGGGCCAGAACTTGCCGGCATTGTGAGCAATCGGCAGCACTGGCAGGTTGGCGTTGACCGCCAATGCCGTACCGCCCCGGGAGAACTTGCCTACAGTGCCAAAGGGCACGCGGGTGCCTTCCGGGAAGATCAGTACCCACACCCCATCCTTGAGCAGCTCGTCACCCTTCTTCGCCACATGCTTGAGCGCGGCCTTGGGGTTGTCGCGGTCGATGGCAATCGGTCGCAGCATGGCCATGGCCCAGCCAAAGAACGGCACGAACAGCAACTCACGCTTGAGCACCTGGCTCAGGGGCGAGAAATACGCAGAAAGGAAGAACGTCTCCCAAGTGCTCTGGTGGTTCGACAGGATCACGCAGGGCTGGTCCGGGACATTCTCGGCACCCTTGACCTCGAAACGGATGCCCAGGAACACCTTGCTCAGCCACAACGCACAGCGGCACCAATAGACGTTGATAAAGCGATAGCGCGCCTTGAACGGCAAAAAGGGCGCAATAAAAAAGCTCAGGGTGCACCAGAGAAACGAACTGGTGCCCAGCAGCAGGTAAAAGAAGAAGGTTCTGATGGCCTGCAAAATCGACATGGCAGCATTTACCGTTGCGGGACAACGCCCGCCTGTTAAAAGTGCACTCCCGAACAATCCTTGGTCAGGAAGTCGAGGGCGACTAGTTGTTGATAAGTTCTGCGGCAACCGCCGCCAGATCGTCAAAAATCAAGGTGCCTACCGGCAGGTTTTTCGCCTGGGTCTTGTCGCCTTTCCCGGTCTTTACCAAAACTGGCTGAGAGTCGACGGCTTTGGCCGCCTCCAGGTCACCGAGACTGTCCCCGACGAACCATATCCCAGCCAGGGGCACCTTGTAATGTTCTGAAATGATTTTCAACATGCCAGGCTTGGGTTTGCGGCAATCGCAGCCCTCATCCGGCCCGTGGGGGCAGTACACCACCAGCCCCACCTCACCGCCCTGCTCCGCCACCAACGCGCGCAGGCGCGCATGCATGGCGTCCAGGGTGGCGATGTCGTAGTAGCCGCGGGCAATGCCGGACTGGTTGGTAGCAATGGCTACCGTCCAGCCGGCCTTGCTCAACTGCGCGATGGCCTCGATCGAGCCGGGCAGTGGGATCCACTCCTCCACCGACTTGATGTAAGCGTCGGAGTCGTAGTTGATCACCCCGTCCCGATCGAGAATCAGCAGTTTCAACATGATCAGCTCAGCGTCGAAATGTCAGCGATATTGACGAACAAGCCGCGCAGGCGCGCCAGCATGGCGTAGCGGTTTTTCCGCACGCTGGCATCTTCGGCATTGATCATCACCGCTTCGAAGAACGCATCCACCGGCTCACGCAAGGTAGCCAGGCGCGCCAGTGCTTCGGCGTAGTTGCGCTCGGCGATCAGCGGCTTCACGGCGTTTTCTGCCTTGGCGATAGCCGAGTTCAGCGAGAACTCCTTGGCATCGGCAAACAGGCCAGGGTCGACATCCGCATTGCCCAGGCCTTCGGCCTTGCTCAGCAGGTTCGACACGCGCTTGTTCACGGCAGCCAGGGCGTCGGCTTCCGGCAGCTTGCGGAACGCTTGTACGGCTTGCACACGCTGGTCGAAGTCCAGTGCCGAGCCGGGTTGCAGGGCACGTACCGACAGGTAGACGGAAACGTCCACGCCTTCGTCTTCATAGCGCGCACGCAGGCGGTCGAATACGAACTCCAGCACTTGCTCGGCCAGGCCGGCTTGCTTGACCTTGCTACCAAACTGGCCGACGGCAAATACCACGGCCTGGGTCAGGTCGAGGTCCAACTGCTTGTCGATCAGGATGCGCAGCACGCCCAGGGCCGCACGGCGCAGGGCATACGGGTCTTTGCTGCCGGTCGGCAACATGCCGATGCCGAAGATACCGACCAGGGTGTCCAGCTTGTCAGCGATGGCCACCGCGGCACCGGTCAGGGTGGTCGGCAGCTCGGCGCCAGCACCGCGCGGCATGTACTGCTCGTTCAGGGCCAGGGCGACGTCTTCAGGCTCGCCGTCATTGAGCGCGTAGTAGTAACCGGCAACGCCTTGCATTTCCGGGAACTCGCCGACCATCTCGGTAGCCAGGTCGCATTTGCACAGCAGGCCCGCACGTGCCGCCAGGGTAGCGTCGCCGCCAATGCGTGGCGCGATATAGGCCGCCAGCTTGGAAACCCGCACAGCCTTGTCGTAGACGCTGCCCAGCTTCTCTTGGAACACCACGTTCTGCAGGCGCAGGTTGAAGTCTTCGAGCTTCTGCTTCTTGTCTTGCTTGAAGAAGAACTCGGCGTCAGTCAGGCGCGGGCGCACGACTTTCTCGTTACCGGCGATGATCTGCTGCGGGTCCTTGCTCTCGATGTTGGCCACGGTGATAAAGCGCGGCAGCAACTTGCCGTCCACATCCAGCAGGCAGAAATACTTCTGGTTGTCCTGCATGGTGGTGATCAGGGCTTCTTGCGGCACATCGAGGAAGCGCTCTTCGAACGAGCACACCAGCGGTACCGGCCATTCAACCAGCGCGGTCACTTCGTCGAGCAGGCTTGGCGGCACGATGGCCGTGCCTTCCTGCAGGCGGGCCAGCTCTTCGGTGCGCTTGCTGATCAGCTCGCGACGCTCGTTGGCATCCGCCAGCACATAGGCTGCACGCAGGTCGTTGAGGTAGTTGGCCGGCGAAGTGATGCGCACGTTTTCCGGGTGGTGGAAGCGGTGGCCACGGGAGTCGCGGCCGGCCTTCTGGGCCAGGATAGTGCAGTCGATGACTTGATCACCGAGCAGCATCACCAACCATTGGGTCGGACGTACGAATTCTTCCTTGCGTGCACCCCAGCGCATGCGCTTGGGGATCGGCAGGTCATTGAGGGAATCTTCAACGATGGTCGGCAACAGGCTGGCGGTTGGCTTGCCCTTGATGACCTGGCTGAAACGCAGTTTCGGGCCGCTCTGGTCGATCTCGCTCAGCTCGACGCCACACTTCTTGGCAAAACCAAGGGCTGCCTGGGTCGGGTTGCCTTCGGCATCGAAAGCGGCCTGGCGTGGCGGGCCGTCGAGGTTGATGTTGCGGTCCGGCTGCTGGGTTTCCAGCGCGGTCAGCAATACCGCCAGGCGACGTGGCGCGGCGTAGACCTTCTTGGCTTCAAACTTCAGGCCGGCAGTCTGCAGGCCTTTTTCGATACCGGCCAAAAATGCATCGGCCAGGGTGTTCAGGGCCTTGGGTGGCAGCTCTTCGGTGCCCAGTTCAACCAGGAAATCTTGAGCACTCATTGTGCAGCCTCCAGCTTAGCCAACACTTCATCACGCAGGTCCGGGGTTGCCATCGGGAAGCCCAGCTTGGCGCGAGCCAGCAGGTAGGCTTGGGCGACGGAACGCGCCAGGGTGCGTACACGCAGGATGTATTGCTGGCGCGCAGTTACCGAGATGGCACGGCGGGCGTCCAGCAGGTTGAAGGTGTGGGATGCCTTCAGGACCATTTCGTAGCTCGGCAACGGCAGCGGCTGATCCAGTTCGATCAGGCGCTTGGCTTCGCTTTCGTAGAAGTCGAACAGTTCGAACAGCTTCTCGACGTTGGCGTGTTCGAAGTTGTAGGTCGACTGCTCCACTTCGTTCTGGTGGAACACATCGCCGTAGGTCACTTTGCCGAACGGGCCGTCAGCCCACACCAGGTCGTAGACCGAGTCCACGCCTTGCAGGTACATGGCCAGGCGCTCGAGACCGTAAGTGATCTCGCCGGTCACCGGGTAGCACTCGATGCCGCCCGCTTGCTGGAAGTAAGTGAACTGCGTGACTTCCATGCCGTTGAGCCAGACTTCCCAGCCCAGGCCCCAGGCGCCGAGCGTTGGCGACTCCCAGTTGTCTTCGACGAAACGAATGTCGTGGACCAGCGGGTCCAGGCCGACATGTTTCAGCGAGCCCAGGTACAGCTCCTGGAAGTTGTCCGGGTTTGGCTTGAGGACGACCTGGAACTGATAGTAGTGCTGCAGGCGGTTGGGGTTTTCGCCGTAGCGGCCGTCAGTCGGGCGACGACTGGGCTGCACATAAGCGGCGTTCCAGGTTTCCGGGCCGATGGCCCGCAGGAATGTTGCGGTGTGGAAAGTGCCGGCGCCTACTTCCATATCGTAGGGCTGAAGTACCACACAACCTTGCTCGGCCCAGTATTGCTGGAGGGCGAGGATCAAGTCTTGGAAGGTACGCACGGCTGGCGTAGGCTGGCTCACAAAATTCACCTGTTACTTGGGCTGCGATTTAAAGGGCGGGAGTATACCCGATTCGGCCCCGCCACCACTCCCTGGAGCCTTATGCCACGCTGCTTTTGGTGTTCTGAAGATCCGCTGTACATGGCTTATCACGATCAAGAGTGGGGAACGCCGCTGCGCGATGCGCAGGGTTTGTTCGAGTTGCTTTTGCTCGAAGGGTTCCAGGCGGGCCTGTCCTGGATCACCGTTTTACGCAAACGCGAGCATTATCGAAAGGTCTTGTTCGGTTTTGATCCAAAGCGCCTGGCGCAGTTGAGCGATGCCGAGATCGAGCAGTTGATGCTCGACCCAGGCATTGTGCGCAACCGCTTGAAACTCAATGCCACCCGGCGCAATGCCGCGGCCTGGCTGGCGCTGGAGGATCCGGTGGGGTTGCTCTGGTCGTTTGTCGGCGGCGTGCCCAAGGTCAATCATTTCAAGGATCGCAGCCAGGTCCCGGCGATTACGCCAGAGGCCGAAGCCATGAGCAAAGCCCTCAAGAAAGCCGGTTTTACGTTCGTCGGGCCGACCATCTGCTACGCCTTCATGCAGGCCTCAGGCATGGTCATGGACCACACCCAGGACTGCGACCGTTACGCGGACTTGGTCAACGCCGGTTAGAATGGCCGCTTTGCGCACCACACACGATCAGGAGTGACCTGTGGAAAAGTTAAAAGGCGCCTTGCTGGTAGGCGCTCTGCGATTGTTTGCCCTGCTGCCCTGGCGCGCTGTGCAAGCCGTGGGCTCGGCGATTGGCTGGATCATGTGGAAAACCCCCAACCGCTCCCGCGACACGGTGCGGATCAACCTCTCCAAGTGTTTCCCGGACATGGACCCGGCCGAGCGTGAGCGCCTGGTGGGCCAGAGCCTGATGGATATCGGCAAGTCCCTGACCGAAAGCGCCTGCGCCTGGATCTGGCCGGCCCAGCGCTCCATCGACCTGGTGCGCGAAGTCGAAGGCCTGGAAGTGCTGCAGCAAGCCTTGGCCTCGGGCAAAGGCGTGGTCGGCATCACCAGCCACCTGGGCAACTGGGAAGTGTTGAACCACTTCTATTGCAGCCAGTGCAAACCGATCATTTTCTACCGCCCGCCCAAGCTCAAGGCAGTGGATGACCTGCTGCGCAAGCAACGCGTGCAACTGGGCAACCGGGTGGCGGCGTCGACCAAGGAAGGCATCCTCAGCGTGATCAAGGAAGTGCGCAAGGGCGGCCAGGTGGGGATTCCTGCAGATCCGGAGCCGGCGGAATCGGCCGGGATTTTCGTACCGTTCTTCGCCACCCAGGCGCTGACCAGCAAGTTCGTGCCGAACATGCTCGCCGGCCATAAGGCAGTGGGTGTGTTCCTGCATGCCCTGCGGCTGCCGGACGGCTCGGGCTACAAAGTGATCCTGGAAGCGGCGCCGGAAGACATGTACAGCACCGACACGGCCACCTCTTGCGCGGCGATGAGCAAGGTGGTGGAGCGTTATGTCGGCGCCTACCCGAGCCAGTACATGTGGAGCATGAAGCGCTTCAAGAAACGCCCGCCAGGCGAGGCACGTTGGTACTGATTCGCGACTGACTCAAGGTCGATGCAAAACCAATGTGGGAGCGGGCTTGCTCGCGAATGCAGAGTCTCAGTCACTGAATGTGTAGCTGATACACCGCATTCGCGAGCAAGCCCGCTCCCACATTTGTGATCTCCATTCAAGCTTGGCGGTCGAGTTTCTTCAGGAACACCGTCATCTCTTTCTCGGCCTGCTTGTCGCCGTGGGCCTGGGCCGCTGCAATCCCCTGCTCCCATGCCTGGCGTGCTGCGCTTTTATCGCCCAGCGCAGCGTGTGCCTTGCCCAGCAGCTTCCACGCCGCCGAATACTTCGGGTCAAACCCGACGCACCTCTGCAAATGCTCGGCCGCCTTGGCGTTGTCTTTCAGGTCCAGGTAACCCTTGCCCAAGCCAAAGCGCAGCAGCGAGTTATCCACACCCTTGGCGAGCATTTTTTCCAGGGATTCGAGCATGTCGGTCTCTCCGTCAGATCAGAAAAAGCTCAACCCCACGTGGAACAGCTTCTCCACATCGCGGATATGTTTTTTATCCACCAGGAACAGAATCACATGGTCACCCGTGGCGATCACCGTGTCGTCATGGGCGATGATCACTTCTTCATCGCGGATGATCGCGCCAATGGTGGTGCCCGGTGGCAAGCCGATATCGCGAATCGCCCGGCCGATCACCTTGCTCGACTTGGAGTCACCATGGGCAATTGCCTCGATGGCTTCCGCCGCGCCGCGGCGCAATGAGTGCACGCTGACGATATCGCCGCGCCGCACGTGGGCCAGCAAGGTGCCGATGGTGGCCAGTTGCGGGCTGATGGCAATGTCGATGTCGCCGCCCTGGATCAGGTCCACATAGGCCGGGTTGTTGATGATGGTCATCACCTTCTTCGCCCCCAGCCGCTTGGCCAGTAGCGATGACATGATGTTGGCCTCGTCATCGTTGGTCAGGGCCAGGAAGATATCCGCGTCGGCGATATTTTCTTCCATCAGCAGGTCACGATCCGACGCACTGCCTTGCAGCACCACGGTGCTGTCGAGGGTATCGGACAAGTAGCGGCAGCGCGCCGCGTTCATCTCGATGATCTTCACCTGGTAGCGGCTTTCGATGGCCTCGGCCAGGCGTTCGCCAATCTGCCCGCCGCCGGCGATGACAATGCGCTTGTAGCTCTCGTCGAGCCGGCGCATTTCGCTCATCACGGCACGGATATTGGCCTTGGCGGCGATGAAGAAGACTTCGTCGTCGGCTTCGATCACCGTGTCGCCCTGGGGCAGGATCGGCCGGTCGCGGCGGAAAATCGCGGCTACGCGGGTTTCCACATTCGGCATATGTTCGCGCAGCTGGCGCAGTTGCTGGCCCACCAGCGGCCCGCCGTAGTAGGCCTTGACCGCCACCAGTTGCGCCTTGCCTTCGGCAAAGTCGATCACCTGCAGCGCACCGGGGATTTCGATCAGGCGCTTGATGTAGTGGGTGACCACCTGCTCCGGGCTGATCAGCACGTCCACCGGAATCGCGTCGTTGTCGAACAGCCCGGCGCGGGTCAGGTAGGCCGCTTCACGCACCCGGGCGATCTTGGTCGGGGTGTGGAACAGGGTGTGAGCGACCTGGCAGGCGACCATGTTGGTCTCGTCACTGTTGGTCACCGCCACCAGCATGTCGGCATCGTCGGCACCGGCCTGACGCAACACGGTGGGGAACGAGGCGCGGCCCTGGACCGTGCGGATATCCAGGCGGTCACCCAGGCCACGCAGGCGTTCGGCGTCGGTGTCGACCACAGTAATGTCGTTGGCTTCACTGGCCAGATGCTCGGCCAGCGTACCGCCGACCTGCCCTGCGCCGAGGATGATGATCTTCATCCGGTCACTCCCTTAAAAATCATTCAACCGCGTGCAGCGGCAATCTTGATCAGCTTGGCGTAATAGAAGCCATCGTGCCCGCCTTCCTGCGCGAGCAACTGGCGACCGTGGGGCTGCTTGATGCCGGCGGTGGTGGCAATGTCCAACTCCCGCGCGCCGCTGGTGCGGGCGAGGAAGGCTTCGATCACTTCGGTGTTTTCGGTCGGCAACGTCGAGCAGGTGGCGTAGAGCAGGATGCCACCGACCTCCAGCGTCGGCCACAACGCGTCCAGCAACTCGCCTTGCAGCACAGCCAGGGCGGCGATGTCGTCGGGTTGGCGGGTCAGCTTGATATCCGGATGGCGGCGGATAACACCGGTGGCGGAACATGGCGCATCCAGCAGGATGCGCTGGAACGGCTTGCCATCCCACCAGGTGGCGGTGTCGCGCCCATCGGCGGCAATCAGCTCGGCGTCCAGGCCCAGGCGAGCAAGGTTTTCGCGCACGCGTACCAGGCGCTTGGCTTCCAAGTCGACGGCGACGACGCCGGCCAGGCCGGGCTCGACTTCCATGATGTGACAGGTCTTGCCGCCCGGCGCGCAGCAGGCGTCCAGCACCCGTTGGCCCGGCGCCAGGTCAAGCAGGTCGGCGGCCAGTTGCGCGGCTTCGTCCTGCACGCTGATCCAGCCTTCGGCAAAGCCTGGCAGGCTGCGCACATCGCCTGCGGTCTCCAGCACGATGCCGTCCTGGCTGTACACACAGGCGCTGGCATTGATGCCGGCCTCTGCCAGTAATTGGAGATAGGCATCGCGGCTGTGATGGCGACGATTGACCCGCAGAATCATTGGCGGGTGGGCATTGTTGGCAGCGCAGATGGCTTCCCACTGCTCTGGCCAGAACGCCTTGAGGGATTTTTGCAGCCAGCGCGGGTGCGCAGTGCGCACTACCGGGTCGTGTTCGAGCTCGGCCAGCAACCCCTCGCTTTCGCGCTGGGCGCGGCGCAGCACGGCATTGAGCAAGGCCTTGGCCCATGGCTTTTTCAGTTTGTCGGCGCAGCCTACGGTTTCGCCGATGGCGGCGTGGGCCGGCACCCGGCTATAGAGCAATTGGTACAGCCCCACCAGCAGCAACGCCTCGACGTCGGCATCGGCGGCCTTGAACGGCTTTTGCAGCAGCTTGGCCGCCAGCGCCGACAGACGCGGCTGCCAGCGGGCGGTGCCAAAGGCCAGGTCCTGGGTGAAGCCGCGATCACGGTCTTCGACTTTATCCAGTTGCACCGGCAACGAGCTGTTCAGGGAAGCCTTGCCGTTGAGCACGGCGGCCAGGGCCTTGGCGGCGGCCAAACGCGGGTTCATCAAGCGTCCACTCCGAGGATGATGCCGGGGGCAAATTTCTCACGACGGCTGTTGAACAAATCACTGAAGTTCAGCGCCTTGCCACCGGGCAATTGCAGACGGGTCAGACACAGTGCCTGTTCGCCGCAGGCCACCAGCAGGCCTTCCTTGCTGGCGCCGATGATTTCACCGGGGGCGCCGCTGCCTTCGGCCAGGGTGGCGGCGAGGACTTTCAAGGCTTCGCCATTGAGGGTGCTGTGGCAGATCGGCCACGGGTTGAAGGCGCGTACCAGGCGCTCCAGCTCCACGGCCGGGCGGCTCCAGTCGATGCGTGCTTCGTCCTTGTTCAGCTTGTGGGCGTAGGTGGCGAGGCTGTCGTCCTGCACTTCACCCTGCAAGGTGCCAGCAGCGAGGCCGGCAATCGCCTCTACCACCGCAGGCGGGCCCATCTCGGCCAGGCGGTCGTGCAGGCTGCCGCCGGTGTCTTGTGCGGTGATGGGCGTGGTGACCTTGAGCAGCATCGGCCCGGTGTCCAGGCCGGCTTCCATGCGCATCACGGTCACGCCGCTTTCGGCGTCACCGGCTTGCACCGCGCGCTGGATCGGCGCCGCACCGCGCCAGCGCGGCAGCAGCGAGGCATGGCTGTTGATGCAGCCCAGGCGCGGGATATCCAGCACCGCCTGGGGGAGGATCAGGCCGTAGGCCACCACCACCAGCAGGTCCGGCTGCAGCGCGGCCAGTTCAGCCTGGGCCTCGGCATTGCGCAGGGTTGGCGGTTGCAGCACGACAATGCCGTGTTCCAGGGCAAGCTGCTTGACCGGGCTGGGCATCAGTTTTTGCCCACGGCCGGCCGGGCGATCCGGCTGGGTGTACACCGCGACGATTTCATAAGGGCTGGCAAGCAGGGCCTTGAGGTGTTCGGCGGCAAATTCAGGGGTGCCGGCAAAAACGATGCGCAGTGGCTCGGTCATGGGAAACGTCTCACAAAAGAAAAAGGCTTGCCGGAGCAAGCCTTTGAAAGAAGGGAATCAAGCTTGCTGGCGATGCTTCTTTTCCAGTTTCTTCTTGATCCGGTCGCGTTTGAGCGTGGACAGGTAATCGACAAACAGCTTGCCGTTGAGGTGGTCGCACTCATGCTGGATGCACACCGCCAACAGGCCTTCGGCAATCAGCTCGAAGGGTTTGCCATCGCGGTCCAGGGCCTTGATCTTGACGCGCAGCGGGCGCTCGACGTTCTCGTAGAACTCCGGCACCGACAGGCAGCCTTCCTGGTATTCGCCCATCTCGTCGGTCAACGGCTCGAACTCCGGGTTGATGTACACCCTCGGTTCGCTGCGGTCTTCGGACAGGTCCATGACCACCACGCGCAAGTGCACGTTGACCTGGGTGGCGGCGAGGCCGATGCCCGGTGCTTCATACATTGTTTCAAACATGTCATCGACCAACTGACGAACCTTGTCGTCCACTACGGCCACCGGTTTGGCGATAGTGCGCAGGCGCGAGTCCGGGAATTCGAGGATGTTCAAAATAGCCATAAGCGTAATTGCTGCACATGTGAGGTAAAGGCAAATCGGCGTCGGGACACCCGCACGGCCGGTGTGAAACGCTCGCAGGCCGCGAAGGCCAGGCATTTCACGCGAACCCACATAATAAAGGAGATTGCCCCCATGAGGAAATCGCTACTCGTCTTCAAAACAGGCGGCCCGGTTGGGCGGCAATAACCAGTTGCAATAATTAGCCTGCTAAAGAAGTTACCAACAGAGTTATCCACAGCTTGTTCCTGATCAAGGATGATCATATGTCAGTCATTCATACTCCGAATATTTCCCCTGCCGAGCTCGAAGCCCGCCTGCGTTTGCACCGTATGCCGGAGCTGGGGCCAAGGCGTTTTAAAACATTGATCGAGGCCTTTGGCTGCGCCTCAAAAGCCATCGGCGCGCCAGCCAGTGCCTGGCGCTCCCTGGGGTTGCCGGCGGCCTGCGCCGAAGCCCGGCGCAGTGCGCAAGTGCGCGATGGCGCCAGCGCCGCATTGGCCTGGCTAGAGCGCCCGGCCCAGCATTTGTTGATGTGGGACCAGCCCGACTACCCAGCCTTGCTGGCCGAACTGGACGATGCGCCGCCGTTATTATTCGTGGCCGGCACGCCCACGATCCTGGAAAAACCGCAGTTGGCCATGGTCGGCAGCCGACGCGCTTCGCGCCCCGGAATGGACACGGCGGCAGCCTTTTCCCGCAGCCTGGCGAGCGCCGGTTTTGTCATCACCAGTGGGTTGGCCCTGGGAATTGATGGGGCGGCCCACCAGGCGGCATTAGATGTCGGGGGGCAGACTATCGGGGTGCTGGGCACCGGCCTGGAAAATTTTTATCCACAGCGCCACCGCCGGCTCGCCGAGGCAATGATTGCCCAGGGCAGCGCGGTGGTTTCCGAGTTTCCGCTGGACGCCGGGCCTCAGGCTGGAAACTTCCCACGACGCAACCGCATTATCAGTGGTCTGTCCCTGGGCGTGCTGGTGGTGGAAGCCAGCGTTGCCAGTGGCTCGCTGATTACTGCGAGGCTGGCCGCCGAGCAGGGGCGCGAGGTGTATGCGATACCGGGTTCGATTCATCATCCGGGGGCCCGGGGCTGCCATCAGTTGATCCGTGACGGTGCGGTGTTGGTGGAAACCATCGAACACATTCTTGAAGGGTTGCGCGGCTGGCAGGCGTTGTCGCGGCCCGCGCCGGTGGCGGTGACCCACCCGCTGGTGGCGCTGCTGCACGCGGCGCCCCAGACCAGTGAAAGTTTGGCCATTGCCAGCGGGCAAAGCCTGTCCCAGGTGTTGGTGAGCCTTACCGAACTGGAGCTGGAGGGCCGGGTGATCTGTGAAAGCGGCCGCTGGCTCGCGCGCAGTTAGGTTTTGTTACGAAGATCGGTAAACTGCGCAGAGCTTTAGTCCGGAGAGTGAGTAATGGTCAACAGGTGGCGTGTGCAACAAGCCGCACGAGAAGTTCGCGCTGGCGCGGTGATTGCCTATCCGACCGAGGCCGTGTGGGGCCTGGGCTGCGACCCGTGGAACGAAGAAGCGGTAGATCGCCTGCTGGCGATCAAGGGCCGCTCGGTGGATAAGGGCTTGATCCTGGTCGCCGACAATATCCGGCAATTCGATTTTCTATTCGAAGACTTCCCGGACACCTGGATCGACCGCATGGCCAGTACCTGGCCGGGGCCCAACACCTGGTTGGTCCCCCACCAGGATCTGCTGCCGGAATGGATTACCGGTAAGCACGACACGGTAGCGTTGCGGGTCACTGATCACCCGCTGGTGCGGGATTTGTGTTCGCTGGTGGGGCCACTGATCTCCACCTCGGCCAACCCCCAGGGCCGGCCGGCGGCGCGCACGCGGATCCGGGTAGAGCAGTATTTCCGGGGGCAGGTAGACCTGGTGCTGGGTGGGCGCCTGGGTGGGCGCAAGAACCCTAGTTTGATTCGGGATCTGGCGACGGGCGAGGTTCGGCGCCCGTCCTGAGACCCAGGCGTGGCTATCGCGAGCAAGCTCGCTCCCACATTCGACCGATTTCCAGCATGGGAATGCGCTCGAATGTGGGAGCGGACTTGCCCGCGATAGCGGTCTGCCAAACCATCGAGATCCTATGGCAACAAAATGGTCGACCCCGTCGTCCGCCGCCCCGACAACTCCACCTGCGCCTTCGCCGCGTCCGCCAGGGAATACCGCTGGTTGATATCAATGCGCACCTTGCCGCTTTCGATCATGCCAAATAGATCGTCAGCCATGGCCTGCAGGTTCTGTGGCGTATTGGCGTAGGTCGCGAGTGTTGGCCGGGTGACATACAGTGAGCCTTTGGCGGCCAGAATCCCCAGGTTCACCCCCTCCACCGCGCCCGACGCATTGCCGAAACTCACCAGCAGGCCACGGGGCGCGACGCTGTCCAGCGAGGCGAGCCAGGTGTCCTTGCCGACGCCGTCGTACACCACCGGGCACTTCTTGCCGTCGGTCAGTTCCAGCACCCGCTGTGGGACATTTTCCTGGCTGTAGTCGATGGTTTCCCAGGCGCCGAGGGATTTGGCCAGGGCGGCTTTTTCCGGCGAACTGACCGTCCCGATCAGCTTCACGCCCAGGGCCTTGGCCCATTGGCAAGCCAGGGAGCCGACGCCACCGGCAGCGGCGTGGAACAGGATAGTTTCGCCGCCTTTCAACTCATAGGTCTGGCGCAGCAGGTACTGCACGGTCAGGCCCTTGAGCATGGCGCCGGCGGCTTGCTCGAAGCTGATGGCGTCCGGCAGGTGCACCAGGTTGGCCGCCGGCAACACATGCAGCTCGCTGTACGCACCCAGCGGGCCGCTGCCGTAGGCCACGCGGTCGCCGACCTTGAACTGGCTGACTTCGCTGCCCACCGCATCCACCACGCCCGCGCCTTCTGCGCCCAGGCCCGAGGGCAGGGCCGGCGGTGCGTACAAGCCGCTGCGGTAATAGGTGTCGATGAAGTTCAGGCCAATGGCCTTGTTCCGCACCCGGACCTGCTGTGGGCCTGGTTCCGCTGGCGTGTAGTCCACATACTCAAGTACTTCGGGGCCGCCATGGGCGCTGAACTGGATACGTTTGGCCATCTGCTCTCTCCTCAAGTCTGTTTCGCCAAAGGCTCCTATCGGACTCTTATGCTTGATCTTCGTCAACTGTGGCAGCGCCCGGCGCGGTGGTATCCTGTGCGCCCTTTGCCGCCGACGCCCAATGGCCTCGCGTAGCTTTGCCCGATTCAAGGTGATGCCATGACTACCCGCACCGAGGCTGTAAAAGCCTACCTGCTCGACCTGCAAGACCGCATTTGCAGCGCCCTGGAAACCTTCGAGGCCGATACGCGCTTTATCGAAGACGCCTGGACGCGCCCAGCCGGCGGCGGTGGCCGCACGCGGGTAATCGAGAACGGGAGCGTGATCGAAAAAGGCGGCGTCAACTTTTCCCACGTGTTCGGCAGCGGCCTGCCACCGTCCGCCAGTGCCCACCGCCCGGAGCTCGCCGGTCGTGGTTTTGAGGCCCTCGGCGTGTCCCTGGTGATCCACCCGCATAACCCCCATGTGCCGACGTCCCACGCCAACGTGCGATTTTTCATCGCCGAGAAAGAAGGCGAAGAGCCGGTGTGGTGGTTCGGTGGCGGCTTCGACCTGACGCCCTACTACGCTAACGAAGAAGACTGCATCCACTGGCACCGCGTGGCCGAGCAGGCCTGTGCGCCATTTGGCGCGGACGTTTACCCGCGCTACAAGGCCTGGTGCGACAGCTACTTCCACATCAAGCACCGCAACGAGCCCCGGGGCATTGGCGGCCTGTTCTTCGATGACTTGAACGAGTGGGACTTCGACACCTGCTTCGCCTTTATCCGCGCCATTGGCGACGCCTACATCGACGCTTACCTGCCGATCGTCCAGCGTCGCCAGGCGATGGCCTACACCGAGCAGCAGCGCCAGTTCCAGGAATTCCGCCGTGGGCGCTACGTGGAATTCAACCTGGTCTACGACCGTGGCACGCTGTTCGGCCTGCAATCGGGCGGGCGTACCGAGTCGATCCTGATGTCGCTGCCACCGCAAGTGCGCTGGAGCTATGACTGGAAGGCCATTGCCGGCAGCGAAGAAGCGCGCCTGACCGACTACTTCCTGCAAGACCGTGACTGGCTCGGCCTTGCTGCGCCCAAGGCGGCCAGCTGATGGATCGTTATGTGGTGTTCGGCAACCCCATCGGCCACAGCAAGTCGCCGCTGATTCATCGCCTGTTTGCCGAGCAGACCGGCGAGGCGCTGGACTACAACACGCTGCTGGCGCCGCTCGAGGATTTCACCGGCTGTGCCCGTGAATTTTTCCTGCAAGGGCGCGGTGCCAACGTCACCGTGCCATTCAAGGAAGAGGCCTACCGCCTGGCCAACGCCCTGACCGAGCGTGCGCAGCGCGCAGGCGCGGTGAACACCCTGAGCAAGCTGGCCGATGGCAGTCTGTTGGGCGACAACACCGATGGCGCCGGCCTGGTGCGCGACTTGACCGTCAACGCCGGCCTGAGCCTGGCGGGCAAGCGCATCCTGCTGCTCGGTGCCGGCGGCGCGGTACGCGGCGCCCTGGAACCACTGCTGGCGCAACAGCCGGCCTCGCTGGTTATCGCCAACCGCACTGTGGAAAAAGCCGAGCGGCTGGCCGAACTGTTCGATGACCTGGGGCCGGTGTCTGCCAGCGGTTTCGATTGGCTGAGTGAACCGGTGGACCTCATCATCAACGCCACTTCGGCCAGCCTGTCAGGCGATGTACCGCCGATTGCCGGCAGCCTGGTCGAACCGGGCAAGACCTTTTGCTACGACATGATGTACGCCAAGGAGCCGACCGCATTCTGCCAATGGGCCACTGAACACGGTGCGGCGGTGGCAATGGATGGCTTGGGCATGCTGGTGGAGCAGGCGGCGGAAGCCTTCTACCTGTGGCGCGGGGTGCGGCCGGATTCGGCGCCGGTGCTGGCTGAACTGCGCAAACAACTGGCGGCTAACTGATTCTAATGTAGGAGCTGGCCAGCCAGCTCCTACAGTTTTTGACCGTGTCAGTCTTCGAAAAGGATCGGGCACTTGTCGGCCCCCTCCAGCTTCCTCAACTCCTCCACCACTTGCGGCCGGGCCCGGCGCAACGTCAGGCTGCGCCCCAGGCCCCGCAATCGCCGCGCCTCCTGGTGCAGCATCTCCACCCCGGAATAGTCGATAAAGTTGATCTGCTGCGCCTCGATCACCACCCGCAGGCCTTGCAGGCGCTGCAAGCGCACTTGCAGGTAATGGCTGGCGCCAAAGAAGATCGAGCCACCGACCCGCAGCACATCGTCTTCCCCATCGCGCCATTGCTGGACCCGTGGCTGTGAGGTGCGCTTGAGGTAGAAGAACAACGATGCCAGCACGCCGGCATAGATTGCCGTTTGCAGCTCCAGCAGCAAGGTAGCCAGGCAGGTCAGGCCCATCACCACACACTCGGCACGGCTGACCCGCCACAGTGCGCGGATGCCACGATGGTCCACCAGGCCCCAGCAGATCAGCAGAATGCTGGCGGCCATACTCGGGATAGGGATATGCGCAATCAACGCCGCGCCAAACAGCGCAAACAGTGCCACCCATAACGCCGAAAACACCCCCGCCAGCGGCGAACAGGCGCCCGCCTCGTAACTCAGGCCCGAGCGGGTGAAGGAACCAGCCGACAGGTAGCCGGAGAAAAATCCGCCGACGATATTGGATAACCCCTGGGCGCGTACTTCCTGATTGGCATCGAGCAGTTGTTGCGAGCGCGCCGACAGCGAGCGGGCAATCGACAGGCTGGTCACCAACCCCAGCATGCCCACCGCCACGGCACTGGGTAGCAGGCGCAGGATCATGTCCAGGTCCAGCGGCAACGGGCTGAACGGCGGCAGTTGGCCAACAAATGAGCTGACCCGCGCCACATGCCCGAACATCGCCGGCCACGCCCACGTCGCCAGGCTGCCCAGGGCCAGGGCAATCAACAAGTTCGGCCAGCGCGGTACGCAGTATTTAAGCAGCGCTCCCACCAGCAAGGTGCCCAGGCCAAGGGCCAGTGACGGGCGATCCCACTCGCCGCCGTGGTCGATCAGCGCCAGCAGGCTGTTGATGGCCGTGGCCTGGCTGGGCAGGTCGAGCCCCAGCAGGTTCGGCAACTGGCCCAGGGCGATGACCACTGCCGCGCCGAGGGTGAAACCGAGGACGACGGAATGGGAGACGAAATTGACCAGCGCACCAAAGCGCAGTATGCCCAATAGCCATTGAAATACGCCGGCAAGCAAGGTCAGTAACAGAATCAGGGTGATGTAGTCCTGCGAGCCCGGCACCGCCAGCGGACTGATGCTGGCGTAGAGCACGATGGAAATCGCCGCCGTCGGACCGCAGATCAAATGCCAGGACGAACCCCACAGGCAGGCAATCAGCACCGGGATGATTGCCGCATACAAGCCGTATTCGGGGGGCAGGCCGGCGATCAGGGCGTAGGCGATGGATTGCGGCAAGGCCAGCACCGCGCCGCTGAGGCCGACCAACGCATCCCGGCCGACGCTGGCGCGGGTCTGGCGCGGCAGCCAGCGCAGGAAGGGGAAGAGTGTATGGGGCCGGGGCATTGGGCAGCTCAGGTCAAAAAAGTTTGAGTCAGGGTATCAGCACAAACACTGCCCTGTGGGCGCTGGCTTGTGTGGGCGCTGCTAAAGCCTGGCCTTGACCGCCGCCAATGCCTCCTGGCCATCCAGTGTTTTGACTCCCTCCAGCCACTGCTCCAGCGCCGCCGGATTGGCCTTGATCCATGCCTTCGCCGCGTCGGCATTGCTGACCTTGTTGTTCGCTACCTCGGCCATGATGCTGTTCTCCATGTCCTGGGTAAACGTCAGGTTGGTCAGCAGTTTCGCCACATTCGGGCAGGCTTGTGCATAACCCTTGCGAGTCAGGGTGTACACGCTGCCGGTGTCGCCGAAGTATTTTTCGCCGCCCTTGAGGTAGCGCATCTTCAACTGCACGTTCATCGGGTGGGGCGTCCAGCCGAGGAAGGTGACGAAACGCTCGCGCTTCACCGCCCTGGACACCTCGGCGAGCATCGCCTGCTCACTGGATTCGATCAGCTTCCACTGGCCGAGGTCGAAGTCGTTTTTCTTGATGATCTCTTGCAGCGACAGGTTGGCCGGCGCGCCGGAGCCGATGCCGTAGATCTTCTTGTCGAACTTGTCGGCGAATTTATTCAGGTCGGCAAAGTCACGCACGCCGGCCTCCCACACATAGTCCGGCACCGCGAGGGTGAACTCGGTGCCCTCGAGGTTTTTCGCCAGTTGCACCACGTCGCCATTGGCCACGAACTTGTCGTAGAAGCCCTGCTGCGCCGGCATCCAGTTCCCCATAAACACATCCACCTGGCCGTCCTTGAGCCCGCCAAAGGTGATCGGCACCGCCAGGGTATCGACCTTGGCCTTGTAACCCATGCCGCTCAGTAAAAAACCAGTGATGGCGTTGGTGGCGGCAATGTCGCTCCAGCCGGGGTCGGCCATTTTTACCGTCTCGCAACGGGCGTCGGCGTACACCTGGCTAGCACTCAATAACAGTACGGCACTCACGGCTGTGGATAACTTTTGCATGGCCTTCCCCTCACTGGATTTATTGGTTTTGGCAGGGTTGTGGATAACGTGCCTTGCGCTCCAGATCGTCGAGGTCGATATGGTTGCGCATGTACTGCTGGCTGGCGTCTACCAGCGGCTGGTGATCCCAGCTCTTGAGTTTGCCCAGCGTCAGCGCCTCGTATACCAGGCGCCGGCGGCGCTGGCTGGCGAGCACTTGCTGGTGGATCGCGGGCATGTCCCATTTGGCTCGCGCCTCGACCAGGAAGGCGTCGAACAGCGCACGGTGGGCCGGCGACTGGCTGAGTTCTTCCTGCTCACGGGGGTCGTTGTGTACATCGAACAGCAGGCAAGGATCGTCCTCGCTGTAGATGAATTTGTAGGCGCCCCGGCGAATCATCATCAGTGGGCCGATGGTGCCTTCGGCCATGTATTCGCCGAACACCTCGTCATGCCCGCCCTGCCCTTGCAAGTGCGGGACCAGCGAGCGGCCATCCAGGGGCAGGTTGGCGTCGAGTTCACCGCCGGCCAGCTCCACCAGGGTCGGCAACAGGTCGGCAGTGGACACCGCCGCACTCACCCGCCCGGCCTGGAATTGCCCCGGCGCACAGACCAGTAGCGGCACCCGCGCGGCCATTTCAAACCAGTGCATTTTGTACCAGAGCCCACGCTCGCCGAGCATGTCGCCGTGGTCGCCGGAGAACACAATGATGGTGTCCTCGGCCAGGCCAGTGTCCTGCAGGGTTTGCAGGAGTTTGCCGACATTGCTGTCGATGTAGCTGCAGGCACCGAAGTAGGCGCGCCGCGCATGGCGGATCTTATCCACAGGCAGCGGCTTGTCCCACAGGTCGTAGACCTTGAGCAGGCGCTGGGAATGGGGGTCCAGCTCGGTCTGGGCCGGGGTTGTAGGCATTGGGATGTCACTGTCGTCGTACAGATCCCAGAACGGCTTGGGAATGGTGTACGGGTCGTGGGGGTGGGTCATGGACACCGTGAGGCAGAACGGCTGGTCGCCGTCCTCGCGAATATGGTCGAACAGGTACTGCTGGGCCTTGAACACCACCTCTTCGTCGAAATCCAGCTGGTTGGTACGCACACACGGGCCGGCTTGCAGCACCGACGACATATTGTGATACCAGGTGGGGCGCACGTCGGGCTCATCCCAGTTCACCGCCCAGCCGTAGTCGGCGGGGTAGATATCGCTGGTGAGGCGCTCTTCATAGCCGTGCAACTGGTCGGGCCCGCAGAAATGCATCTTGCCCGACAGCGCCGTGCGATAGCCGAGGCGGCGCAGGTAGTGGGCGTAAGTCGGGACGTCGGCGGGGAAATCTGCTGCGTTGTCGTAGGCGCCGATCTTGCTCGGCAACTGGCCGCTGACCAGGGTAAAGCGCGACGGCGCGCACAGCGGGCTGTTGCAGTATGCAGCGTCGAACACCACGCCCTGGGCGGCGAGGCGGCTCAGGTTGGGCAGTTTGATCGGCGAAGGCCCGTAGAACGGAAGCAACGGCGCGGCCATTTGATCGGCCATGATGAAAAGAATGTTCTTGCGCTTCATGGTCTCTCGGCATTCCATAGTCAGTGTTTATGCGATTGAGCATGCAGGCCATGGAAACCGTGGTAAAGCCCATGAAAAGCAATGTCTAGGATAAGCACCGCTTATGTATAAAGCCCTGGGTAACCTGTCGCTGGGTCTATTGCGGGCCTTTGAAGCGGCCGCCCGTCATCGCAGCTTCACCGCAGCGGCCATGGAGCTGGGCACCACCCAGCCGGCTGTCAGTCAGCAGATCAAGCGCCTGGAAGAACAACTGGCGGTGCGCCTGTTTGATCGCATCTACCGTGGCATCGAACTGACGGACGCGGGCATGTTGCTGTTCGAACATGTTCAGGCCGGGTTGCAGAGCATTGATACGGGCCTGGGCGCGATCACAGAGCAGGACCAGCATGAAGTGTTGCAAGTGGCGACAGACTTCGCCTTTGCTGCCTACTGGCTGATGCCACGTCTGCATCGCTTTCACGAAGCCAACCCACAGGTGGATGTGAGCCTGGTCACCAGCGAGCGCAACCACGCGACCTTGCGCAGTGATATTGATGTGGCGGTATTGTTTGGCGATGGACGTTTTCGCCAGGGCCACAGCCAGTGGTTGTTCAACGAGGAAGTGTTCCCGGTGTGCAGCCCGCAACTGCTCAAGGGCCGCACTGCACCACTGTCGCTACAAAGCCTGCAGGAACTGCCGCTGTTGCACCTGCGCCAGGAAAACAACAGCCAGTGGTTCGACTGGAACGGGGTGTTTCGCGAACTGGGGATCACCGCCGCACCAACCCCGGGGCCGCTGCGTTTCGACAATTACACCCTGCTGATCCAGGCGGCGATTGCCGGCCAGGGCGTGGCCATCGGCTGGCGCCATCTGGTGGATAACCTGCTGGAGCAGAAGTGGTTGTGCCGGCCGATAGGCGACACGGTGATCTCGCGCTTTGGATATTACGTGGTGTTGCCCCAGCGCAAACGCCGCGGGCAGCTGATCGAACGGTTTGTCGAGTGGCTGGCGGCGGAGCAGGCCAGCAGCGCGCAGCCCCTGGCCGGGCTGGCCCTGCCGTCGATTGCGGTCTAGGATCGGCCGATCAACGAGTCCGGAGCCTGTCATGCAACGTATCAAGGGCTACCACGCCCATATCTACTTCGACGCCAGTACGATCGACCAGGCGCGCACGCTGTGTGAAGACGCGGCGGCCATCTTCCCGCTGCGCATGGGGCGCATGCATGAGCGCCCGGTGGGCCCGCACCCGGATTGGAGCTGCCAGCTGGCGTTCGACCCGCAGTACATCGGCGTGGCGCTGCCGTGGCTGGCGCTCAATCGCAATGGGTTGGTGGTGTTTCTGCACCCGGATACCGGCGATGACCTGAAGGACCACACCGACTACGCGATCTGGATGGGGGCCATGCGCCCGTTGGATCTGTCGATTTTTTAACCAGTTGCTGTCAGCTGAATCCTCACGTTCCTGTGCGATGAAAAGTACGGGGGCGTGGGGATTTTCTTTATCTTGTTCCACTATATGGGATTGATATTTATATATTGAGATATTTCAAGCCTTAGGTTTATAGTCGGCCATCTGTCACATTCCAGGTGAAGCGATGCCGGCGCAATTGATCGCGCTCGATTGGGGTACCAGTTCCCTTCGTGCTTATAAGCTCGGCCCCGGTGGCCAGGTCCTCGAACAGCGCTCGCTGGCGTCGGGGATCATGCATTTGCCCAGCGAACCACGGGTGATTGCCGGCATTCACTGCAGCGATGGGTTTGAACTGGCGTTTGATGACGCCTGTGGCGACTGGCTGGCTGCGCAGCCCGATCTGCCGGTGATTGCCTGCGGCATGGTCGGCAGCGCCCAGGGGTGGGGCGAAGCGGCCTATCGCAAGACGCCGGTCGACGTCGCCAGCCTCGGCCAGGCCCTGCACAAGGTACGCAGCCTGCGCGGTGTCGATGTGCATATCGTGCCCGGCGTGATCGAGCAGGTCGGCTTGCCCAACGTGATGCGCGGCGAAGAAACCCAGGTGCTCGGCGTGCTGCAAAGCCTGCCAGCCTGCGCTGAGTTATTGATCGGCCTGCCCGGCAGCCATTCCAAATGGGTCGAGGTGGTCGAAGGCCGCATCACCCACTTTGACACCTTCATGACCGGTGAACTGTTCGCGGTGCTGAGCACGCACAGCATTCTGGGGCGTACGCAAAAGAGCGCCGGGCAGTTCCAGGCCCAAGCGTTTGACCGAGGCGTGCACGTGGCGCTTTCAGAGGATGGCCAGCGTGGGGTGCTGTCGACCCTGTTCAGCGCGCGCACCCTCGGGTTGACCGCTGAACTGACCCCTGAGCAGCAACCCGACTACCTGTCCGGCCTGCTGATCGGCCATGAACTGGCCGGCTTGCCCGACCGTGCACGCACCCCGCCGATCATCCTGGTCGGCGCCAACGCCCTCTGCGCCCGTTACCAGCGCGCCCTCGCCCTGTGTGGTTTCAGCCACGTCAGCCTCGCGCAAGAAGCAACTCAGCGCGGCCTGTGGCAATTGGCACTGGCCGCCGGGCTCATTCAACCTGCAATCGAGGCCTGACATGCTCAAGCAAGCACTCACTCAAAACGGTTTGATCGCGATCCTGCGGGGCCTGCGCCCGGATGAGGCCGCAGCTGTCGGCCAGGTGCTGTACCAGGCCGGGTTCCGGGTGATCGAAGTGCCGCTCAACTCGCCCGATCCCTACACCAGCATCCGCACCCTGCGTGAGACGTTGCCCGCCGATTGCCTGATCGGTGCCGGCACCGTGCTGACGCCCGAGCAGGTGGAGCGGGTGAAGGCGGCGGGTGGCCAGGTGATCGTTATGCCCCACAGTGATGCCAAGGTGCTGCGCGCCGCAAAAGCCGCGGGCCTGTACCTGTCGCCCGGGGTCGCGACGCCCACTGAAGCTTTCGCCGCCCTGGCCGAAGGTGCCGATGTGCTGAAGCTGTTCCCGGCCGAGCAAATGGGCCCGGCGGTGGTCAAGGCCTGGCTGGCGGTGCTGCCGGCCGGCACGGTCCTGCTGCCGGTGGGCGGGATTACCCCGGACAACATGCAAGTGTTCGTCGACGCCGGGGTCAAGGGCTTTGGCCTGGGCTCCGGGCTGTTCAAGCCCGGCATGAGTGTCGAGCAGGTGGCGAGCCGTGCCCAGGCGTATGTCGCTGCCTGGAACGCCTTGAACTGAGTGTGCCTGGCGCCCAGGCGCTGCATCCGACAAGAGAGATAAGCAGATGAAAATCACCAAACTGACCACCTTTATCGTGCCGCCGCGCTGGTGCTTCCTCAAAGTGGAAACCGACCAGGGTGTGACCGGTTGGGGCGAGCCCGTGGTTGAAGGCCGCGCCCACACCGTGGCGGCCGCGGTCGAGGAGCTGTCCGACTATTTGATCGGCAAAGACCCACGCAATATCGAAGATATCTGGACCGTGCTGTATCGCGGCGGCTTCTACCGGGGCGGTGCGATTCATATGAGCGCCCTGGCCGGCATCGACCAGGCCTTGTGGGACATTAAGGGCAAGGCCCTCGGGGTGTCGGTCAGCGACCTGCTGGGCGGCCAGGTGCGGGACAAGATCCGTGTCTATTCGTGGATCGGCGGCGACCGCCCGGCTGACACCGCCCGTGCGGCCAAGGACGCCGTGGCCCGTGGGTTTACGGCGGTGAAGATGAATGGCACCGAGGAGCTGCAATTTCTCGACACCTTCGACAAGGTCGACCAGGCCCTGGCCAACGTCGCCGCCGTGCGCGATGCGGTCGGCCCGAATGTCGGCATCGGCGTGGACTTCCATGGCCGCGTGCACAAGCCCATGGCCAAGGTGCTGATGAAAGAGCTGGACCCGTACAAGTTGATGTTTATCGAAGAACCGGTGCTCAGCGAAAACTACGAAGCGCTCAAGGAGCTGGCGCCCCTGACCAGCACTCCGATTGCCTTGGGTGAGCGGCTGTTCTCACGGTGGGATTTCAAGCGCGTGCTCAGCGAAGGCTACGTCGACATCATCCAGCCGGATGCGTCCCATGCCGGCGGCATCACCGAAACCCGCAAGATCGCCAACATGGCCGAAGCCTACGACGTGGCCCTGGCCCTGCACTGCCCGCTGGGGCCGATTGCCCTGGCGGCGTGCCTGCAACTGGACGCGGTTTGTTACAACGCGTTTATCCAGGAGCAAAGCCTGGGCATTCACTACAACGAGAGCAATGACCTGCTCGACTACGTGCGCGATCCGGGAGTTTTCGATTACGACCAAGGCTTCGTGAAGATCCCCAACGGGCCGGGCCTGGGGATTGAGATCAACGAGGAGTACGTGATCGAGCGCGCGGCCATTGGTCACCGCTGGCGCAACCCCATCTGGCGGCATGCCGATGGCAGCTTTGCCGAGTGGTGATTTTCACCTGATGGCACGTGGTCAGTGTGGGAGCTGGCTTGCCTGCGATAGCAATCTTGAATGTTCCGCCGCCATCGCAGGCAAGCCAGCTCCCACTTTCAACCCGGTAGCCGTTAACCGACCTCAATAAACATAATAAGAGGCTCCCCCATGCACCCTGAAACCCTCACCGGGCAGGCGTCTTTAGTCACGCCCAGCCGCAAGCGTTACTTCATCATGGTCCTGCTGTTTATCACGGTGGTGATCAACTACCTGGACCGCAGCAACCTGTCGATTGCCGCGCCAGCCCTGACCAGTGAGCTGGGCATCGACCCGGTGCATGTCGGGCTGATTTTTTCGGCGTTCGGCTGGACCTATGCCGCCATGCAAATCCCCGGCGGCTGGCTGGTGGACCGGGTGCCGCCGCGCATTCTGTATACCGCCGCCCTGCTGTTATGGTCGATTGCCACGGTGATGCTGGGCTTTGCTGCGAGCTTTATCGCGTTGTTCGTGTTGCGCATGGCGGTGGGTGCCCTGGAAGCGCCGGCTTATCCGATCAACAGCCGGGTCGTCACCAGTTGGTTTCCCGAGCGCGAGCGTGCCACGGCCATTGGTTTCTACACGTCCGGGCAGTTCGTCGGGCTGGCGTTCCTCACCCCGGTGCTGGCCTGGTTGCAGCACCACTATGGCTGGCACATGGTGTTTATCAGCACCGGCGCGGTGGGCATTCTCTGGGCGCTGGTGTGGTACGCGGTGTACCGCGAGCCGCGGGACTTCAAAGGGGTCAATAGCGCAGAAATCGAGCTGATCCGCGCAGGCGGCGGCCTGGTGGACCTGGACGCACAAACTGCCAAGCGCAAGGCGCCCTTCAGTTGGGTCGACCTGGGGATCGTGCTGAGCAAGCGCAAGCTGTGGGGCATCTACCTGGGCCAGTTCTGCCTGAACTCGACCCTGTGGTTTTTCCTGACATGGTTCCCGACCTACCTGGTGAAATATCGCGGCATGGACTTCATCAAGTCCGGCCTGCTCGCCTCGCTACCCTTCCTCGCGGCGTTTGTCGGGGTGTTGTGTTCCGGGCTGTTTTCCGACTGGCTGATCCGCCGTGGCACCTCGGTGGGGTTTGCGCGCAAGTTGCCGATCATCAGCGGCCTGCTGATTTCCACAGCAATCATTGGCGCCAACTTCGTCGATTCGACGCCACTGGTGATTGCGTTCCTGGCGGTGGCGTTTTTCGGCAATGGCCTGGCGTCGATCACCTGGTCGCTGGTCTCGACCCTGGCGCCGGCGCGGCTGTTGGGGCTGACTGGGGGGGTGTTCAATTTCATCGGCAACCTGGCGGCGATTACCACGCCGATCGTCATTGGCTTTCTGGCCACGGGCGATTCGTTTGCGCCGGCGATTACCTACATTGCGGTGCTGGCGCTGCTGGGGGCGCTGTCCTACATATTGCTGGTGGGCAAGGTCGAGCGCATCGAGCTCAAGGAATAGATACCTATCCGCTAGGGGCCTGTGGCGAGGGAGCTTGCTCCCGTTGGGGCGCGAAGCGGCCCTAAAATGGGACTGCTACGCAGTCCAACGGGAGCAAGCTCCCTCGCCACAACTGCCCGATTGCCCACCGCAAGAATCTTACTTGCGAGCGTTACGCACACCTTCCGATAGCGCTGCACACAGGCTCAACACCCCGTCAATCGCTTGCTGGTCGTTGCTGGCGTTGGCGATGTGGTCGATCAGCGCCGACCCCACCACCACACCGTCCGCCAGGCGGGCGATGGCGGCGGCTTGTTCCGGGGTGCGGATGCCGAAGCCGATGCTGATCGGCAGGTCGGTATGCCGGCGCAGGCGGCCGACGGCTTCTTCCACGTGCTCCAGGGTGGCGGCACCGGCACCGGTCACACCGGCCACCGACACGTAGTACACAAACCCGGAGCTGCCGTTGAGCACGGTGGGCAGGCGCACATCGTCAGTGGTTGGCGTGGTCAGGCGGATAAAGTCGATGCCCGCGGCCTGGGCCGGGTCGCACAGTTCGCTGTTATGTTCCGGTGGCATATCGACCACGATCAGGCCATCGACGCCGGCCTCTTTTGCGTCACTGATAAACCGTGGCACGCCGTACATGTGGATCGGGTTGAAGTAGCCCATCAGCACCAGCGGTGTATCAGTGTTGCCCTTGCGGAACTCGCGCACCATCTGCAGGGTTTTCGCCAGGTTCTGCTTGGCGCCCAACGCACGGATATTGGCCAGCTGGATCGCCGGGCCATCGGCCATGGGGTCGGTGAAAGGCATGCCCAGTTCGATCACATCGGCGCCGGCTGCCGGCAAGCCCTTGAGGATCGCCAGGGAGGTGTCATACCCCGGGTCGCCAGCGGTAACGAAGGTCACCAGGGCGGCGCGGTTTTGTTCCTTGAGTTGCGCAAAGCGGGTTTGCAGGCGGCTCATCAGTGTTTCTCCTGCTTGGCGGTTTCCATATGGTGCATAACGGTCTGCATGTCCTTGTCGCCACGGCCTGACAGGTTGACCACCATCAGGTGATCCTTGGGCAGGGTCGGGGCGCGCTTGAACACTTCGGCCAGGGCGTGGGCGCTTTCCAGTGCCGGAATAATCCCTTCCAGGCGGCAGCATTTGTGGAAGGCGTCGAGGGCTTCGTCGTCGGTTACCGAGGTGTACTGGACGCGGCCAATGTCGTGCAACCATGCATGCTCAGGGCCGATGCCGGGGTAATCGAGGCCCGCAGAGATCGAGTGGGCGTCGATGATCTGGCCGTCGTCGTCCTGCAACAGGAAGGTTCGGTTGCCGTGCAGCACGCCCGGTACGCCGCCATTGAGGCTGGCCGCGTGCTTGCCGGTTTCGATGCCGTAGCCGGCGGCTTCAACACCAATGATCTCCACGCTGGTGTCATCGAGGAACGGGTGGAACAGGCCCATGGCATTCGAGCCACCGCCGATGCACGCCACCAAGCTGTCCGGCAGGCGGCCTTCCTGGGCTTGCAACTGGGTGCGGGTTTCCTTGCCGATCACCGCCTGGAAGTCGCGCACCATCGCAGGGTATGGGTGCGGGCCGGCCACGGTGCCGATCAGGTAGAAGGTGCTGTCGACGTTGGTTACCCAGTCGCGCAGGGCTTCGTTCATCGCGTCCTTGAGGGTACCGGTGCCGGCGACCACTGGGATCACTTCGGCACCCAGCAGCTTCATGCGGAACACGTTGGCCTGCTGGCGCTCGATATCGGTGGTGCCCATGTAGATCACGCATTGCAGGCCAAACCGCGCGGCGACGGTGGCGGTGGCCACGCCGTGCATGCCGGCGCCGGTCTCGGCGATGATGCGTTTTTTGCCCATGCGCCGCGCCAGCAGGATCTGGCCGATGCAGTTATTGATCTTGTGCGCGCCGGTGTGGTTCAGCTCTTCACGCTTGAGGTAGATCTTGGCGCCGCCGCAGAACTCGGTCAGGCGCTCGGCGAAATACAGCGGGCTTGGGCGTCCGACGTAGTCGCGCTGGAAGTAGGCCAGTTCTTCGTTGAAGGACGGATCGACTTTGGCCGCTTCGTATTCGCGGGCCAGGTCGAGGATCAACGGCATCAGGGTTTCTGCCACGTAGCGGCCGCCGAACGCGCCAAACAGGCCGTTGGCATCAGGGCCGTTGCGTAAATCGGTCTGGGACTGAGTCATGGTGCGCTCCAGGGTGAAGAGGTGGGAGAGGCAATGACGGCCACTCTACCCCTGACGCTGTACCGTGAAAACCGATAAGATCGCCGCAACCTGTCAGGAAAACTCACAGATGAGCCGAGACCTTCCACCCCTTAACGCCCTGCGTGCGTTCGAAGCCACTGCCCGCCTCAACAGCGTCAGTCAGGCTGCCGAGCAATTGCATGTGACCCACGGTGCCGTCAGCCGACAACTGAAAGTGTTGGAAGAACACCTTGGGGTGAGTCTTTTCGTCAAGGATGGGCGTGGCATTAAACTCACAGATGCCGGGGTGCGGCTGCGCGATGCCAGCTTCGAGGCGTTCGAGCGCCTGCGGGATGTGTGCGGGGAACTGACCCAGAGCAGCGCTGATGCGCCGTTTGTCCTCGGCTGTTCCGGCAGTTTGCTGGCGCGCTGGTTTATTCCACGGCTGGGGCGCTTGAATGCGGATTTGCCGGATTTGCGCCTGCATCTATCAGCGGGCGAAGGCGATCTTGACCCCAGGCGGCCGGGCTTGGATGCCTTGCTGGTGTTTGCCGAGCCGCCGTGGCCGGCCGATATGCAGGTGTATGAGCTGGCCAGCGAGCGGATCGGCCCGGTGATGAGCCCGCACTTTGCCCATTACCAGGCCCTGCGCCAGGTGCCCGCCCAGGCCTTGCTGGGCGAAGCCCTGTTGCACACCACCTCGCGTCCACAAGCCTGGCCCAATTGGGCGCAGCACCATGGCATCGACGCCAGCGCGCTTAAGTACGGCCAGGGTTTTGAACATTTGTATTATTTGCTGGAGGCGGCCGTAGCGGGCCTGGGGGTGGCGATCGCACCGCAACCGCTGGTGGCGGAGGACGTGCGTGCCGGTCGCCTGGTTGCGCCGTGGGGTTTTAGTCAAACCCCGGCGCAACTGGCGTTGTGGCTACCCAAGCGCGCCGCGGATGGGCGCGCCCGGCAGTTGGCGCAATGGCTCAAGGCTGAGCTTGCGCGCCAACCAGTTTAGTCACCGCGTTTGCACAGCAGGTAGGCCGCCAGCAGGCCCAGTGCGCCAACGGCAACGCCGGCGGTGGTCCAAGGGTGCTCCTGGGCATAGTCACGGGTGGCAACCCCGGTTTCGCGGATTTTCACTTTGCTTTCTTCGTAGGCATCGCTGATCAGATGGCGGGAGTGCTTGAGGGCATTCTCGGCATTGCTTTTCAGGGCCTTGAGGGTTTTGCGCGACTCGTCGGATGCATCGTCCTTGAGGCTCTCAAGGGATTTGAGCAGGCTCGAAATCTCGGCTTCCATGCTTTCCAATGACGCTTTGCGTAAAGAGGTGTTGGCCATGTGGGCTCTCCTGGAGTGAATGAGTGACGTGTGTTGATTCCGACTGCGGGGGTTTCAGAAAGTGCAGTAAATCTGAACTTTCAGGTGAGAAGAGTCGCCAGAAGCAGTACGAAGAATCACTGCTAGGCTGTATTCATCGACCCAGGAGAGCACTCATGACTGATCATCACACCTACAAAAAAGTCGAACTGGTGGGCTCGTCCCCAACCAGCATCGAGGACGCCATCAACAATGCCCTGGCCGAGGCCAACAAGAGCATCAAGCACTTGGAGTGGTTTGAGGTCACCGAAACCCGTGGCCACATCAAGGACGGCAAGGCCGCGCACTTCCAGGTGACCCTCAAGGTGGGCTTCCGTATTGCCAATAGTTGATCGGCACGGTTGAACTTGCACGCTGGCCGATTGCCATAACCTGCGCTACACCCTTTGGGCGCCGATACCCTGCGTGTCGGCGTACATTTTTTGATCAGCGCAAGGAAAGTAACGGATGAAAAAGTTTCTGTTAGCGGTAGGTTTGTTGAGCCTGGCAGGTACAGCCTTGGCGGCTGGCAAACCTTGTGGCGAGCTGAAAAGCGAAATCGACGCCAAGATCCAGGCCAATGGCGCTTCCGGGTACACCCTGGAAATTGTCGATAAAGGCAGCGCAACCAACGGCGAAGTGGTCGGCAGTTGCGAAGGTGGTACCAAGGAAATCGTCTACAACCGCGGGTGATCCCGTGGTAGCAACCAACTGTGGGCGTTGTCGAGCCTCGCCAAGGCTCGACAACGCCCACAGGGGTTTAGCCCTTCATCACTTGTGACAGCAGCTCGTAGGAATGAATCCGATCAGCATGCTCGTACAGGTCGCAGGTAAAGATCAGCTCATCGGCACCGGTCTGCTCGATCAACACCTCCAGCTTGGCGCGAATCTTCGCCGGGCTCCCCACCATTGCCAGGCCTAGAAAACTACCTACCGCGTCTTTCTCATGGGGCAGCCACAGGCCGTCCATGCTGTCGACTGGCGGGCGCTGGACCAGGCTTTGCCCACGCATCAGCGCGAGGATCCGTTGGTAGACCGACGTGGCCAGGTAATCGGCCTGTTCATCGGTATCGGCGGCCACCAGCGGCACCCCGAGCATTACATAAGGCTTGTCGAGCACCGCCGAAGGCTTGAAGTGATTGCGATAGACGCGAATCGCCTCATGCATCATGCGCGGTGCGAAATGGGAGGCGAAGGCGTAGGGCAAACCGCGCTCGCCGGCCAGTTGGGCGCTGAACAGGCTGGAGCCGAGCAGCCAGATCGGGACGTTGGTGCCGGTGCCCGGCATGGCGATCACCCGTTGGTCGGGGGTACGCGGGCCCAGGTAGGCCATCAACTCGGCCACATCTTCCGGGAAGTCATCGGCGCTGCCGGAGCGCTCGCGGCGCAAGGCGCGGGCGGTCATCTGGTCGGAGCCGGGTGCGCGGCCCAGGCCCAGGTCGATCCGGCCGGGGTAGAGGCTCTCCAGGGTGCCGAACTGTTCAGCGATCACCAGTGGCGCATGGTTGGGCAGCATCACGCCGCCTGCGCCGACCCGGATGGTCGAGGTGCCGCCGGCCAGGTAGCCCAGCAGTACCGAGGTCGCGGAGCTGGCGATGCCATCCATATTGTGGTGCTCGGCTACCCAGAAACGGGTGTAGCCGAGCTTTTCCACGTGCTGGGCCAGGTCCAGGGAATTGCGCAGCGACTGCGCCGGGCTGCCATTGGCGCGCACCGGTACCAGGTCGAGGGTCGAGAACTTTACATCGGACAGTGGTTTCATAAGCCTGCTTCTCCATAGGGGCGCAGGCTTGTGACGAACCAAAACCTGCCGCTTCATGTGCATGTTCTATGCAATGTGGGCATATACCCGAGATTCAATAGTGGGCATGAAATTTCCTACTAATCCACTTGGTTTTTCCGACGGGGTGAACTTTGCCAGAGGTTCTATCCTCAGAACCTTACTGATGCACAACCACTGCTTGGGAGATCGCTATGAGTATCGTGAAAAAAGCCTCCGCACACTGGGAAGGCGACCTGAAAACCGGTCTGGGTTCTATCTCGACCGAAACCGGCGTACTGCGCGAAGCCCCCTACGGCTTCAAGGCACGTTTCGAAGGCGGCAAGGGCACTAACCCTGAAGAACTGATCGGCGCGGCCCATGCCGGTTGTTTCTCCATGGCCTTTTCCATGATTCTCGGTGATGCCGGGCTCAAGGCCGACAGTATCGACACCCAGGCCGAAGTGACCCTGGACCAGGTGGACGGTGGTTTTGCGATCACGGCGGTTCACCTGATCCTCAAGGCCAAGATTCCCGGCGCGAGCCAGGCGCAGTTCGATGAACTGAGCAAGAAGGCCAAGGAAGGATGCCCAGTGTCCAAGGTGCTGAATGCCACCATCACCCTGGATGGCACCCTCGTCAGCTGACCCTGCGCAGGTCCAATGTGGGAGCGGGCTTGCTCGCCCCCCACATTTTGTTCTGCGTTAAATCAGAACTCGCGTTTCGCAAATGTGGTCTCATACCCATGCAGCCTTTGGCGCACACCCGTGCGCAGCGCATTTAGGGAGCTTCACACATGAAACGTTTTGCCTTGGCGATTATCTGCGGTGTTTTGGCCACATCGGCAATGGCCGCGCCGAAAGACTGTGAAGAGCTCAGGAAAGAGATTGAAGTCGGCCTACAGGCCAAGGCAATCCCGTCCTACACCCTGGAAATCATCACCGCCGAAGAAGCCAAGAATCATGACGAAGCCATGATCGTCGGCTCCTGCGAAAACGGCACCAAGCGCATCATCTACCAGCGCAACGATGACTGATCAGGGAATGCAGTTGATGCTGCGTTCCTCGGCCAGCAACTGACGCTGGGCGTCATACAGCCGGATGTTCGGGGTAAAGCCCAGCGAACGCCCTTCCAGGCGGTAGCGTTGGCCGGCCTGGAACTGGTCGTATTGCAGGGTGATAAAACAGGTGCGCTCCTGGGGCTCGTTCAGCCCGCCACCCAGGCCCGCCCCGGCATACACTTCAAAATCAAAACGCACCATCAACTCATGGCTGCCCGCTGGCACCTGGAAGTAGCGCCCATCGTCCAGGGCCTTGCCGTCCAGGCGTTGCGCCATGACCAGCTTGGCGCCCGGCGTCGGCGTGGCGAAATCGACCCAGGCCTGTTGCGGGTCGGCGGGAGGGATTGGCGCGGAGGCACAGGCGCTGAGAAAAATCGCCGCCAAGGGAAGCAGGAGCTGACGCATAGTGGGCACTCAACCGTAGGAATGGTATGAGCATAACCCCTGCCGGCCAGTTAGTCTGGCGGGCCAATGACTCTGGAGCGGTTTGACATGGTGTGGCGTTTCTTGGCGGGGCTGACGTGCCTGTGGCTCGGCGGTTGCTCCAGTGTCAGCTACTACAGCCAGCTGGCCAGCGGCCAATGGCAGTTACTGCAGGCGCGGCAGCCGGTGGCCGAAGTGATTGCCGATCCGACGCGCCCGCAAGTGTTGCGTGAGCATTTGGCGCACTCCCAGAAGGCGCGCACCTTCGCCAGCCAACAGTTGCACCTGCCTGACAATCAGAGCTATCGCCTGTATGCCGATATCGGCCGGCCGTATGTCGTCTGGAATGTCTTCGCTACATCAGAATTTTCTTTGTTACCCCAGAACCATTGCTTCCCGATTGCCGGATGTGTGGCCTACCGTGGTTATTACACTCAGGGTACGGCGCGGGGCGAGGCGGCGTTGTTGCAACTGCGTGGCATGGATGTGTCGATTGGCGGGGTCGAGGCCTATTCCACCCTCGGCTGGTTCGATGACCCGATCATGAGTTCGATGATGCGCTGGGGTGAAGAGCGCCTGGCCACGGTGATTTTTCACGAGCTGGCGCACCAGCGCTTTTATGTGAAGGACGACACCGAGTTCAATGAGTCGTTTGCCACCTTCGTCGAGCAGGAAGGCACCCGGCAATGGCGCGCGGCCCGTGGCCTGGCGCCTGCGAGCGAATCGACCTTGAAGCAGCGCGACCAGTTTATCCAGTTGATCCTCGACACCCGCAGCCGCCTGGAGCGCCTGTATGCGCAGCCGTTGGCCGCCGATGCCATGCGCCAGGCCAAGGCCGCCGAGTTCGAGCGCTTGCGCAGTGATTATCGGCAGATGCGCGATAGCCAGTGGGGCGGCGACAAGCGTTATGACGCCTGGATCAATCAGCCGATGAACAATGCGCGGTTGTTGCCGTTTGGGCTGTATGACCAGTGGGTGCCGGCGTTTGCGGCGTTGTTCCGCCGCGAGGGTGGGGATTGGCTGAGGTTCTACGGTGCCGTTGAGCAGTTGGGGCGCTTGCCGGTGGAGCAGCGCAAATTGGCGTTGCGGCAGTTGGAGGGGCGTGACCTTTAGGGCCCCATCGCAGGCAAGCCAGCTGCCACATGTTGATGTGTGAACACCGCCAATGTGGGAGCGGGCTTGCCCGCGATAGCGGTCTCAAGCCCGCCGCAAAAACGCCTGATGCATCTCGTCCAGCGTCTCAAAATGCCAGCGCGGCGCTTCGGCACTCAACTCTGCAAAACTGCCAAACCCATACCCTACCGCCGCTGCATCCAGGCCATTGCTACGTGCGCCGATCAGGTCGTGCTTACGGTCGCCGATCATCAAGGTACTGGCCGGGTCCAGCCCTTCCTCGTGCATCAAGTGGGCGATCAGTTCGACCTTGTTGGTGCGCGTGCCGTCCAGCTCACTGCCGTAGATCACCTTGAAGTGCTTGGCGAAATCGAAATGCCGGGCGATCTCCCGGGCAAATTCCCACGGTTTGGAGGTGGCCACATACAGCTGGCGACCCTGGCCATTCAACGCTTCCAGCAATGGCATGACCCCGTCGAATACCCGGTTTTCATAGAGCCCGGTGACCTTGAAGCGTTCGCGATAGAAATTCACCGCCTGCCACGCCCGGGTCTCGTCGAAATCGTAGAACTGCATAAAGGCCTGCAGCAACGGCGGGCCGATAAAGTGTTCGAGCTTGGTCAGGTCCGGCTCATCAATGCCCAGCTTGGCCAAGGCGTATTGGATCGAGCGGGTGATGCCTTCCCGTGGGTCGGTCAGGGTGCCGTCCAGGTCAAATAAAACCGTCTGGTAATCCAGGGTCATTGGTCGAATCCCTCTGCCAGGTGCAGGTCCTTGAGCTTCACGTAGTTCGCGGCGCTATAGGTGAAAAAGGCGCGTTCCTTGTCAGAAAGCGCACGAACTTGTTTAACCGGGCTGCCCACATACAAAAAACCGCTTTCAAGTTTCTTGCCCGGCGGCACCAGGCTGCCGGCACCGATGATCACATCGTCTTCAACCACCGCGCCGTCCATCACAATGCTGCCCATGCCGATCAGGATGCGACTGCCGACGGTACAGCCATGCAGCATGACCTTGTGGGCGATGGTCACGTCGTCACCGATCAGCAACGGGAAACCGTCAGGATTGAACGGGCCGGCGTGGGTAATGTGCAGCACGCAGCCATCCTGCACGCTGGTGCGCGCGCCGATGCGGATACGGTGCATGTCGCCGCGAATCACCGTCAGCGGCCAGACCGAGCTGTCGGCGCCGATTTCGACATCGCCGATCACCACCGCCGAAGCATCGACGAAAGCCCCGGCGCCGAGGGTTGGCGTGTGATTCTGATAGGTGCGAAGGGTCACGATAGCCTCTCTCTGTTTGGTTGATAGCTGCGGTGGACGTTGATTGTAATTAAGATGGCCCCATCTTTGTCTTACCTGTTTCTTCAGCCAAGGTGCCAACCGTGAGCGCGAACAACCCTCTTTTGCAGTCCTACGACCTGCCGCCGTTCTCGGCGATCCGTGCCGAGCACGTCCAACCGGCCATCGAACAGATCCTGGCCGACAACCGCGTCGCCATCGAAGGCATCCTGCAAAGCCAGGGAAAAAATCCGACCTGGGCCGGCCTGGTCCTGGCCATGGATGAACTCAACGACCGCCTGGGCGCGGCCTGGAGCCCGGTCAGCCACCTCAATGCCGTGTGCAACAGCGCCGAACTGCGCGAAGCCTATGAGGCCTGCCTGCCGGCATTGAGCGCCTATTCCACCGAGATGGGCCAGAACCGCGAGCTGTTCCAGGCCTTCGAAGCCCTGGCCAACAGCCCGGAAGCGGCCGGTTTCGACGTGGCGCAAAAAACCATTCTGGAGCACGCGCTGCGCGACTTCCGCCTGTCGGGTATCGACCTGCCGCCTGAGCAGCAGAAGCGCTATGCCGAGGTGCAGAGCAAACTCTCCGAACTGGGCAGCAAGTTCTCCAATCAATTGCTCGACGCCACCCAGGCCTGGACCAAGCACGTCACCGACGAAGCCACCCTGGCCGGCCTGACCGACTCAGCCAAAGCGCAAATGGCTGCTGCGGCCCAGGCTAAAGGCCTCGACGGCTGGCTGATCAGCCTGGAATTCCCCAGCTACTACGCGGTGATGACCTACGCCCACGACCGCGCCCTGCGTGAAGAAATCTACGCGGCCTACTGCACCCGCGCGTCGGACCAGGGCCCGAATGCCGGTCAGAACGACAACGGCCCGGTGATGGAACAGATCCTCGACCTGCGTCAGGAATTGGCCCAACTGCTTGGCTTCGCCTCTTTCTCCGAACTGAGCCTGGCCACCAAAATGGCCGAATCCAGCGACCAGGTACTGAGTTTCCTACGTGACCTGGCCAAGCGCAGCAAGCCATTTGCCACCCAGGACCTGCAGCAGCTCAAGGCCTACGCTGCCGAACAAGGCTGCGCCGACCTGCAAAGCTGGGACAGCGGTTTCTACGGTGAAAAACTGCGTGAACAGCGCTACAGCGTGTCCCAGGAAGCCCTGCGCGCCTACTTCCCGATCGACAAAGTGCTGGGCGGGCTGTTTGCCATCGTCCAGCGCCTGTATGGCATCGAGATCGCCGAGCAGAAAGGCTTCGATACCTGGCACCCGGATGTCCGCCTGTTCGAAATCAAGGAAAACGGCCAGCACGTCGGCCGCTTCTTCTTCGACCTGTATGCCCGCGCCAACAAGCGTGGCGGTGCCTGGATGGACGGCGCCCGTGATCGTCGGCGTACCGCCGAGGGTGTGCTGCAAAGCCCGGTGGCCAACCTGGTGTGCAACTTCACCCCGGCCGACAGCGGCAAGCCTGCCCTGCTGACCCACGATGAAGTCACCACCCTGTTCCACGAATTCGGTCACGGCCTGCACCACCTGCTGACCCGCGTCGAACACGCGGGCGTGTCCGGTATCAACGGTGTGGCCTGGGATGCGGTGGAGTTGCCGAGCCAGTTTATGGAGAACTGGTGCTGGGAGCCGGAAGGCCTGGCGCTGATTTCCGGTCACTATGAAAGTGGCGAAGCATTGCCCCAGGACCTGCTGCAAAAAATGCTCGCGGCGAAGAACTTCCAGTCCGGCCTGATGATGGTGCGCCAACTGGAATTCTCGCTGTTCGACTTTGAGCTGCACGCTACCCACGGCGATGGCCGCAGCGTGGCGCAGGTGCTCGAAGGCGTGCGCGACGAAGTGTCGGTGATGCGTCCTCCGGCCTACAACCGCTTCCCCAACAGCTTCGCGCATATCTTCGCCGGCGGTTACGCGGCGGGGTACTACAGCTACAAGTGGGCCGAAGTGTTGTCGGCGGATGCCTTCTCCAAGTTCGAAGAAGACGGCGTGCTCAATGCCGAGACTGGCCGGGCGTTCCGCGAGGCGATCCTGGCCCGTGGCGGTTCCCAGGCGCCGATGGTGCTGTTCGTCGACTTCCGCGGACGCGCACCGTCGATTGACGCACTCTTGCGCCACAGCGGCCTGAGTGAGGACGCAGCAGCATGAGTGACGGGCCTGTGATCACCAAAAAGCAATTTATCGCCGGGGCCGTGTGCCCGGCGTGCAGCGAGCCGGACAAGTTGAAGATGTGGACCGAAGACAATGTGCCCCATCGCGAATGCGTGGCCTGCGGCTATACCGACACGCTCAACGACCAGGGTTTGTCGGTGCCCAAGGAATTGGGCACGCGGGTCAATACCTCGGCGTTGAAAGCGCCGGCGGACCCCAAGGTGCAGGCGGTGCAGTTCTTCCCTAATCCGAAGCTGAAAAAAGACTGACGGGCCTTACTCCGTCCAACCTGTGGGAACAGGCTTGTGTAGGAGCAGGCTTGCCTGCGATAGCATCACCTCGGTGTCACTGATACACCGAGGCGTCTGCATCGCAGGCAAGCCAGCTCCTACATGAGCCTGCTCCCACATTTTTTTGCGCGCATTTCTCGATTTTCCTGGCTGAAACGGTTCTCTCATTCCTTAGCCTGCTATCATTTGTAACCATTGATTACATCCAAAACGACAAGCCGCTCCATGAAGCGACTGCTCAAACCCGTGACCACATGATGAGGTGCCACCATGTCTGATCAAGATCGAGACAACCCCCGGCGTGACTTTTTGCGCAAATCCTTGACCTTGATCCCGGTGGTCACGGTTGCCAGCACTGGCCTTGGCGGCTCGATGCTGATGGCCACGCCCGAACCTGCCCAGGCCAGCCCGGCCAGCGCGCCCGCGAGCGAAAAGGCCTACGAGCCGAGCTACTTCACCGCTGAGGAGTGGGCCTTTATCAACGCCGCCGTCGCGCGTTTGATCCCTGCTGATGCCCAAGGCCCAGGCGCTTTGGAAGCCGGCGCGCCGGAATATATCGACCGGCAGATGAACACCCCCTACGCCAGTGGCGCCCTGTGGTTTATGCAAGGCCCGTTCAATGCCGACGCCCCGCCCGAGATGGGCTGGCAGAGCAAACTGGTGCCCAAGGAGATCTATCGCCTGGGTATTGCCGCCACGGATTCCTGGTCGAAAGCGTTCAACGGTAAAACATTTGCTGGGCAAGACAGCGCTACCCAGGATGATTTGCTGCGTCGCCTGGAGGCGGGCGGTGCCGAAACCGGCGAGCATTTCGCGGCGGTCCCGCCGAAGATTTTCTTCAATTTGTTGCTGCAAAACACCAAGGAAGGGTTCTTCTGCGACCCGATCCACGGCGGCAACAAAGGCATGGTCGGCTGGACCATGATCGGCTTCCCCGGCGCCCGCGCCGATTTCATGGATTGGGTTGAACGCAACGAGCAATACCCCTTCCCGGCTGTTTCCATCCGCGGCGAGAGGGCATAAACGTGGCGACCATCATGAAGAAAGTGGATGCGGTTATCGTCGGCTTCGGCTGGACAGGCGCGATCATGGCCAAGGAACTGACCGAAGCCGGCTTGCACGTGGTAGCGCTGGAGCGCGGCCCGATGCAGGACACCTACCCGGACGGTAATTACCCACAGGTGATCGACGAACTGACCTACAGCGTGCGCAAAAAGCTGTTCCAGGACATCTCCAAGGAAACCGTGACCATTCGCCATAGCGTGAATGACATTGCCCTGCCCAACCGTCAGTTGGGCGCCTTCCTGCCGGGTAACGGCGTAGGCGGCGCGGGCCTGCACTGGTCGGGTGTGCATTTCCGGGTGGACCCCATCGAATTGCGCATGCGCAGCCACTACGAAGAGCGCTACGGCAAAAATTTCATTCCCAAGGACATGACCATCCAGGACTTCGGCGTCAGCTACGAAGAGCTGGAGCCGTTCTTTGACTACGCCGAAAAAGTCTTCGGCACCTCCGGCCAGGCCTGGACCGTCAAAGGCCAACTGGTGGGTGAAGGCAAGGGCGGCAACCCTTATGCGCCGGATCGCTCCAGCCATTTCCCACTGGAGTCGCAGAAAAACACCTACTCGGCGCAGTTGTTCCAGCACGCGGCCAACGCCGTGGGCTATAAGCCCTACAACCTGCCTTCGGCCAATACCTCGGGGCCCTACACCAACCCCTATGGTGCGCAGATGGGGCCGTGCAACTTCTGTGGTTTTTGCAGCGGGTATGTCTGCTACATGTACTCCAAGGCATCGCCCAACGTGAACATCCTGCCGGCTCTGCGCCAGGTGCCGAACTTTGAGCTGCGGCCAAATTCCCACGTGCTCAAGGTCAATCTCGACAGCACCAAGCGTAAAGCCACTGGCGTGACCTATATCGACGCCCAGGGCCGGGAGATCGAGCAACCGGCGGACCTGGTGATTCTTGGCGCCTTCCAGTTCCACAACGTGCGCCTGATGCTGCTCTCGGGCATCGGCAAGCCCTACGACCCGATCACGGGCGAAGGGGTGGTGGGCAAGAACTTCGCCTACCAGAACATGGCCACCATCAAGGCCTACTTCGACAAAGACGTGCATACCAACAACTTCATCGGCGCTGGCGGCAATGGCGTGGCGGTGGACGATTTCAACGCCGATAACTTCGACCATGGTCCCCATGGCTTCGTCGGCGGCTCGCCGATGTGGGTCAACCAGGCGGGCAGCCGGCCGATTGCCGGCACCTCCAACCCGCCGGGCACGCCGGCCTGGGGCAGTGCGTGGAAGCGCGCCACCGCCGATTACTACACCCACCAGGTGTCGATGGACGCCCACGGCGCCCATCAATCCTACCGGGGCAACTACCTCGATCTGGACCCGGTTTACCGTGATGCCTACGGCCTGCCGCTGCTGCGCATGACCTTCGACTGGCAGGAAAACGACATCAAGATGAACCGCTTCATGGTCGAAAAAATGGGCAAGATCGCCGAAGCGATGAACCCCAAGGCGATTGCCGTGCTCGGCAAGAAGGTCGGCGATCACTTCAACACCGCGTCCTACCAGACCACCCACCTCAACGGTGGCGCGATCATGGGGACCGACCCGAAGACCAGTGCGTTGAACCGCTACCTGCAGTGCTGGGATGTGCACAACGTGTTTGTCCCAGGTGCATCTGCTTTCCCACAAGGCCTGGGCTACAACCCTACGGGCCTGGTGGCGGCGCTGACCTATTGGTCGGCCCGGGCGATTCGCGAGCAGTACCTGAAAAACCCCGGCCCGCTGGTTCAGGCATAAGGAGCGACGACCATGAAAGCATTTGTTATCGCGACCCTGGCCCTGTTCAGCAGTTGCTCGGTGAGCGCGGCTGAAACTGATCTGATCAAACAAGGCGAATACCTGGCCCGCGCCGGTGACTGCGTGGCCTGCCACACCGCCAAGGGCGGCAAGCCGTTTGCCGGTGGCCTGCCGATGGAAACCCCGATCGGCGTGATCTACTCCACCAACATCACCCCGGACAAAACCGGCCTGGGGGACTACAGCTTTGAAGACTTCGACAAGGCCGTGCGCCATGGCGTCGCCAAAAGCGGTAGTACCCTTTACCCGGCGATGCCCTACCCGTCTTACGCTCGCGTCAGCGAAACCGATATGCAGGCGCTGTATGCGTACTTCATGAAAGGGGTGGAGCCGGTCGCCCAGCCGAACCAGGACAGCGACATTCCCTGGCCCTTGAGCATGCGCTGGCCCCTGGCCGCATGGCGCTGGATGTTCGCACCCGAGGTGGCCGACTACCAGGCCCCGGCCGATGCCGACCCGATAATCAGCCGTGGCGCCTACCTGGTGGAAGGTCTCGGCCACTGTGGCGCCTGCCACACCCCGCGCGCTCTGACCATGCAGGAAAAGGCCCTGAGCGCGTCTGAAGGTTCTGCGTTCCTGTCGGGCAGTGCGCCGCTGGAAGGCTGGATCGCCAAAAGCCTGCGCGGTGACCACAAGGATGGCCTGGGCAGTTGGAGCGAAGAGCAGCTGGTGCAGTTTCTCAAGACCGGCCGCAGTGATCGCAGCGCGGTGTTTGGGGGCATGAGCGACGTTGTAGTCCACAGCATGCAGTACATGTCTGAAGACGACCTGACCGCTATCGCCCGTTACCTCAAGAGCCTGCCGGCAGTCGACCCCAAGGATCAGCCGCACCAATACGACAAGCAGGTGGCCGAGGCGCTGTGGAAGGGCGATGACAGCCGGCCGGGCGCGGCGGTGTACATCGACAACTGCGCGGCCTGCCATCGTACCGATGGTCATGGCTATACCCGGGTGTTCCCGGCGCTGGCGGGTAATCCGGTGTTGCAGACGGCGGATGCCACATCGTTGATCAACATTGTTTTGAATGGCGGAACCCTGCCGGCCACTCACGCCGCGCCTTCCACCTTCACCATGCCGGCCTTTGCCTGGCGCCTGTCGGATCAGGAAGTAGCGGATGTGGTGAGTTTTATCCGTGGCAGCTGGGGTAACCAGGGCGCGCCGGTGAAGGCTGGCGACGTGGCCGACCTGCGCAAAAGCGATAAACACACCACCTCGGGCGACGATCTGGGGCAAGTGACGAGTCACTGATTCAGCCTTTGCCGCCCAACGGCACTGGTCAGAGACGCTGCGCCTCGATACTGTATATAAAAACAGTATCGAGGCGCTTGTATGTCCACTCCTCTGCCGCCGCGCGGGCGAGGCACCGCCACCAACCTGCACAATCGCTTTGCGCCCACGGTCAGTGTGGCCGAGGACGACGGTTGGTATCAGGAAGTACCGCCGACCCAGGGCACCGAAGTGCGCATCGAGACGGCGACGACCATCATCACCCGCAACACCTCGCCGGACCTGCCGTTTGACCGCTCCATCAACCCTTACAGGGGGTGTGAGCACGGTTGTATCTATTGTTATGCGCGGCCCAGCCATGCCTATTGGGACATGTCCCCGGGCCTGGACTTTGAAACCAAGCTGATCGCCAAGAGCAACGCCGCCCAGGTGCTGGAGCAACAATTGTCCAAGCCCGGCTATGTGTGCGCGCCGATCAATTTGGGCTCCAATACGGACCCGTATCAACCCATCGAACGTGAATACCAGATCACCCGGCAAACCCTGGAAGTGCTGCTGCGCTATCGCCACCCGGTGACTATCGTGACCAAGGGGTCGTTGATCCTGCGTGACCTTGACCTGCTCACGGAGCTGGCCCGCCAGCGGCTGGTGGCGGTGATGATCAGCCTCACCAGCCTGGACGATGAACTCAAGCGCATCCTCGAGCCCCGTGCGGCGGCGCCCAAGGCGCGGCTGCGGGCGATCCGGGTAATGCGCGAGGCGGGCATCTCGGTGGGTGTGCTGTGTTCGCCAATGATTCCGATGATCAACGACAGTGAACTGGAAAGCCTGCTGGCCGAAGCCCATGCCGCCGGGGCGCAGAGTGCGGCCTATATGATGCTGCGCCTGCCCCTTGAAGTAGCGCCGCTGTTCGAGGAATGGCTGGCGGCCCATTATCCGCAGCGAGCGGCCCATGTGATGAGCCTGGTCCGCCAGGTACGTGGCGGGGAAGTCTATGACAGCCGCTTCGGTATGCGCATGCGCGGTGAGGGGCCGTTTGCCGATTTGCTGGCGCAACGATTTGCCAAGGCGATCAAGCGCTTGGGGCTCAATCGTCGGGAAGGGTTTAATCTTGATTGCAGTGCATTCTGTCCGCCCGGCAGGCAGCTGGCTTTGTTGTAGACTGATACAAAAGCGCGTGTTGCCCGGCCAGGGTGGTCGCGTTTTGACATCACTGAAACCCGCGAGATAGAGCGGTTGATTCAGTTTGAGTTAAGTTTCGGCAGGTACCTTGTTCATCAAGTGACTGGTGGGTCGGCGGCACTGGCTGGGTGGTTTCCATGTGTTGTTTCCCGGTGATCGCGCGTCGACCTCAACTACAAGACTCTCCTGCCCCAACCACGAGGATGAATCATGAGTGACAAGGATAAACAGCCGTTGGCTGCGTCGGCTTCAGCCCCTCACGAGGCGGAGTCCGCCGATGCAGCGCTGCAGCACATTGTTGATGGTTTTTTGCATTTCCATAATGAGGTCTTCCCCCAGCAGGAAGCGCTCTTCAAGAAGCTCGCCACGGCCCAGAGCCCACGGGCGATGTTTATCACCTGTGCCGACTCGCGCATTGTTCCGGAACTGATCACCCAGAGCTCCCCGGGCGATCTGTTCGTGACCCGTAACGTAGGTAACGTCGTGCCGCCTTATGGGCAGATGAACGGCGGTGTGTCCACGGCCATCGAGTACGCGGTGCTGGCGCTTGGCGTGCAGCACATTATTGTCTGCGGCCACTCCGATTGTGGCGCCATGCGGGCAGTGCTCAACCCCCAGAGCCTGGAAAAAATGCCCACGGTCAAAGCCTGGCTGCGCCACGCCGAGGTCGCCAAGACCATGGTCCAGGACAACTGTGATTGCGCCAACGAAGGCGAAAGCATGCAGGTGCTGACCGAAGAAAACGTCATCGCCCAGTTGCAACACTTGCGCACCCACCCCTCCGTGGCATCGCGCATGGCCAATGGTCATTTGTTTATCCATGGCTGGATCTACAACATCGAGACCAGTGAAATCAAAGCCTACGACGCGGATCAGGCCACATTCCGGCCGTTGAGCGGTTCCGGACCGATCCCTTCGGCGACGCCCAAAGCGCGCTTCTAAAACAATCCCCTGCCGGGTAATGCGATGGCTGCCATGGATGCAGCCAGGCCTTGCCTCGCCCGGCGAATGCCTCGGGAGAGTCATCATGCGTGCAGCTCAATTAAAAACAGTGCTGCCACGGGAGCTGTTGGCTTCGGTGGTGGTGTTTCTGGTGGCCTTGCCCTTGTGCATGGGGATCGCCATTGCCTCGGGCATGCCCCCGGCCAAGGGCCTGCTTACCGGGATCATTGGTGGCCTGGTGGTGGGCTGGCTGGCCGGCTCGCCCCTGCAAGTCAGCGGGCCGGCGGCCGGCTTGGCGGTGTTGGTGTTCGAACTGGTGCGCCAGCACGGCATGCTGATGCTCGGGCCGATCCTGTTGTTGGCCGGCTTCCTACAACTGGTGGCCGGGCGCCTGCGCCTGGGCTGCTGGTTCCGGGTGACGGCGCCGGCGGTGGTCTACGGCATGCTGGCGGGGATCGGAGTGTTGATTGTCCTGTCGCAGGTCCACGTGATGCTCGATGGGGCGCCCAAACCCTCCGGGCTGGATAACCTCGCCGGCTTTCCCGCCGCAGTGGCCCAGGCCATTCCCAGCCTGGGTGGCGGGCTCGGTTGGCAAGCCGGTCTGCTGGGCCTGGCGACCATGCTGGTGATGTGGTTGTGGGACCGGTTTCGCCCGCAAAAACTGCGTTTTGTGCCGGGGGCATTGCTCGGCGTGGGCCTGGCGACCGCGACCAGCCTGGCGCTGGCCTTGCAGGTCAAGCGCGTTGAGGTGCCAGAAAACCTTGCCGACGCAATTGATTGGCTGCGCCCCAGCGACCTGTTGAACCTGGCCGACCCCAACCTGTTGATCGCGGCCTTCGCGGTGGCCTTTATTGCCAGTGCCGAAACTCTGCTCTCGGCGGCAGCAGTGGACCGCATGCATAACGGCCAACGCTCGGACTTCGACAAGGAATTATCCGCCCAGGGTGTAGGCAACATGCTGTGCGGCCTGGTGGGCGCATTGCCCATGACCGGTGTGATTGTGCGCAGCTCGGCCAACGTCCAGGCGGGAGCGACCACGCGTTTGTCGGCGATGTTCCACGGTCTCTGGCTGCTGGCCTTTGTGTTGCTGCTGTCGAGCGTGCTGCAGAGCATTCCGGTGGCGAGCCTGGCGGGTGTGCTGGTGTACACCGGGATCAAGCTGGTGGACCTCAAGGCGTTCCGTGGCCTGGGGCGCTATGGCCGGATGCCGATGTTCACCTACGCGGCCACGGCCCTGGCGATCATCTTTACCGACTTGCTGACGGGCGTGCTGGTGGGCTTCGGCCTGACCCTGGTGAAACTGGCGTGGAAGGCATCACGCTTGAAACTCAGCCTGGTCGACCTGCCCGAGGACGGTGAAATGGAGTTGCGACTGGTGGGGGCGGCGACCTTTCTCAAGGTGCCTGCATTGACCCAGGTGCTGGCGACCGTGCCGGCGGGGACCACCGTGCATGTGCCGCTCAATAACCTGAGCTACGTGGACCATTCGTGTCTGGAGTTGCTGGAGGAATGGGGGCGGGCCAATGCGGCGAAGGGTTCGAAGTTGGTGATCGAGGCGCGGGGGTTGAAGCGTCGATTGGAAGGGCGGATACGTACCACGACGCGGATTGGTTCGGCCCCGTCAGTGGGCTGACGAAACCGGATAAAAAATGTGGGCGCGGCGGTGCGACGATTCGACTTGCCCGCTCCCACATTTGTTCTACGCCTGGCAGGAAAACTCAGGCCGGCTGATCCAGCTCCAACTCCACACCCAACTGGCGCGACAGGCACGGCCAGCGTTTCCAAGCGGCTTCCGTTGCCGGGCTCTTGAGCTGCTCGCGATAGGCCTCGACGGACTCCAGGGCGAAGCTCTCTTCATTGAGCATTTCATCCACCGCCAGGTGCACGGCTTCGTCCAGTTGATTGGCGAAATCTTCGCCGATCAACTGGTGGGCAATCACGTTGGCAACGGTGGTGTCCGCCGGAATCAAGGGCTGGCCGAAATGCTTGATATACAGATCGTTGACTTCTTCCACCAGCCGATGGGCCAGGTAGGCCTCGTCCAGCAGGCCGTTCAGGCCTTCATGGGCGGCCAGGATCGCGGGTGGCTGCAGAAAGAAGTGCTCGGCAATTTTCAGCACCGGCTTGATCTGGCTTTCAATTCCGGCTTCCCGGGCCACGTCGTTGGCGGCATCCAGCAGGTCCGGGACCTGGGCGATGTAGGCGCTGACGAAACGTGTCATCACCGCGTTACGATCACCCTCGGCCAGGGAAATGGCCGAGTGCAGGTGCGGTAACTGTGCGTCCAGTTGTTTAGCCAACAGGCCGGTGGATGCTTCGTGTTGATGGGCACGGGAAATCTGCTCGCGCAATGCGGCGGTGTTCATGAAAGCTCCAGTAATACGGGCGTAGGAAAGGGGATTGCATAAGGTAGCTCGTTTATACGAGCCCCTAAGATGCATTTGTCATAATTATTTCATGGTTATGCATCGCTGTTATATCGAATCGCCATCGTTCGTCGGATAGGCCTTCAATCTGCGGGCTGGCCAGCGCCGTTCGTCTCTTTTCACTGATTTGCCCCCTCACATTGCGGGGTCGCAGTCGCTGTCTATACTCGGGGATGTACGCAATTAGCTGATGACGCCCGACTGCATTAGGCAGGCAAGGCTTGGCGGATGTAAGCAGTTTGGAAGCCGCCCCCTTGGCCGCAGGTGCAAACCGGCGGGATAACAAGAACGATAAGGGGAACCCGCAATGACGCGACATCCACATGTTTGGATGGGCTTACTCTTGTGGTCAGTATTCAGCCAGGCGCAGGCCGCCTGGACGGTGAATATGGCACCAGGGGCCACGGAAGTCAGTCACGCCGTATTCGACCTGCACATGACCATTTTCTGGATCTGTGTGGTGATCGGCATCATCGTGTTTGGCGCCATGTTCTGGTCGATGATTATGCATCGACGTTCCACGGGCCAGGTGGCGGCCAAGTTCCACGAAAGTACGACGGTGGAAATTCTCTGGACCGTGGTGCCCTTGCTGATCCTCGTCGCCATGGCCATTCCGGCGACCAAGACCCTGATCAACATCTACGACAGCAGTGAGTCGGATATCGATATCCAGGTCACCGGCTATCAGTGGAAGTGGCACTACAAATACCTGGGCCAGGACGTCGAGTTCTTCAGCAACCTGGCCACCCCCGCCGAGCAGATCCATAACCAGGCCACCAAGGGCGAACACTACCTGCTGGAAGTCGACCAGCCGCTGGTGCTGCCGGTGGGCGCCAAGGTGCGCTTCTTGGTGACTGCCGCCGACGTGATCCACTCCTGGTGGGTGCCGGCGTTTGCGGTCAAGCGCGATGCCATCCCCGGCTTCGTCAACGAGGCCTGGACCCGGGTCGAGAAGCCCGGCATCTACCGTGGCCAGTGCGCGGAGCTGTGCGGCAAAGACCACGGCTTCATGCCCATCGTGGTCGAGGTCAAGTCCAAGGCCGACTACGCCACCTGGCTCGGCGAGCGCAAGGAGGAAGCTGCCAAGCTCAAGGAGCTGACCTCTAAAGAGTGGACGCTCGAAGAGCTGGTGGCCCGTGGCGACAAGGTCTACCACACCGCCTGCGTGGCCTGTCACCAGGCCGAAGGCCAGGGCCTGCCGCCGATGTTCCCGGCGCTCAAAGGCTCGAAGATCGCCACTGGACCGGCGGCAGACCACCTGAGCATCGTCTACCACGGCAAGCCCGGTACAGCGATGGCGGCCTTCGGCAAGCAACTGTCGGAAGTCGATATTGCAGCGGTCGTGACTTACGAGCGTAACGCCTGGGGTAACAACAAAGGCGACATGGTCACGCCTAAAGACGTGCTGGCCATCAAACAGGCGGAAAGCAAATGAACCTCTTCATTGCGTATGCCCTGAACCGCCCCGCCCATCCGCTTGCAGGAGAACGGTCATGAGCACTGTGATTGATGACCACGGTCATGCCGCTGACCACGCCCACGGTCCCGCCAAGGGCTTGATGCGCTGGGTGCTGACTACCAACCACAAAGATATCGGGACCATGTACCTGTGGTTCAGCTTCGCCATGTTCCTGCTGGGTGGTTCGTTCGCCATGGTGATCCGCGCCGAGCTGTTCCAGCCGGGCCTGCAGATCGTCGAGCCGGCGTTCTTCAACCAGATGACCACCATGCATGGCCTGATCATGGTGTTTGGCGCGGTGATGCCGGCGTTTGTCGGCCTGGCCAACTGGATGATCCCGCTGATGATCGGCGCACCGGACATGGCCCTGCCGCGCATGAACAACTTCAGCTTCTGGCTGCTGCCGGCGGCGTTCCTGCTGCTGGTCTCGACGTTGTTCAGCCCGGGCGGTGGGCCGAACTTTGGCTGGACCTTCTACGCCCCGCTCTCTACCACTTACGCCCCGGAAAGCGTGACGTTCTTTATCTTTGCCATCCACCTGATGGGCATCAGCTCGATCATGGGCGCGATCAACGTGGTCGCGACCATCCTCAACCTGCGCGCACCCGGCATGACGCTGATGAAGATGCCGCTGTTTGTCTGGACCTGGCTGATCACCGCCTTCTTGCTGATTGCAGTGATGCCGGTACTGGCCGGTTGCGTGACCATGATGCTGATGGATATCCACTTCGGCACCAGCTTCTTCAGCGCCGCTGGCGGCGGTGACCCGGTGCTGTTCCAGCATGTGTTCTGGTTCTTCGGCCATCCCGAGGTGTACATCATGATCCTGCCGGCCTTCGGTGCCGTCAGCTCGATCATCCCGACCTTCTCGCGCAAGCCGCTGTTTGGCTACACCTCGATGGTCTACGCCACGGCGAGTATCGCGTTCCTGTCGTTTATCGTGTGGGCGCACCATATGTTCGTGGTGGGCATTCCGTTGGTGGGCGAGTTGTTCTTCATGTACGCCACCCTGCTGATCGCGGTGCCCACCGGGGTCAAGGTATTCAACTGGGTCAGCACCATGTGGCAAGGCTCGCTGACCTTTGAGACACCGATGCTGTTTGCCGTGGCCTTTGTGATCCTGTTCACCATCGGTGGCTTTTCCGGGCTGATGCTGGCCATCGCCCCGGCGGACTTCCAGTACCACGACACCTACTTTGTGGTGGCGCATTTCCATTACGTACTGGTGCCCGGCGCAATCTTCGGGATCTTCGCCTCGGCCTACTACTGGCTGCCGAAATGGACCGGCCACATGTACGACGAAACCCTGGGCAAGCTGCACTTCTGGCTGTCGTTCGTGGGGATGAACATGGCGTTCTTCCCCATGCACTTCGTGGGGCTGGCCGGGATGCCGCGGCGGGTGCCGGACTACAACCTGCAGTTCGCCGACTTCAACATGGTGTCGTCGATTGGCGCTTTTATGTTCGGTGCCACGCAGATCTTCTTCCTGTTTATCGTGATCAAGTGCATCCGTGGCGGCCAGCCGGCACCGGCCAAGCCGTGGGATGGCGCCGAAGGGCTGGAGTGGAGCATTCCTTCACCGGCGCCCTACCACACCTTCACCACGCCGCCGGAGGTCAAATGAACCCGGTCATGAAAACACTCCCGATCCCCTGTGGGAGCGGGCTTGCGCGCGATGGCGGCCTCAAGACCCCTGCAGAGCTTGAGGGCCTCATCGCGAAGCCAGCTCGCCCAGGTGGGCGTCATGGCTGACTCCGTACCTCTCAACCGCCTGGTCACGCGCCTGCTCATCCTGGTGCTGGCGATGTTCGCCTTCGGCTTTGCTCTGGTGCCGATCTACGACGTGATGTGCAAAGCGTTTGGCATCAACGGCAAGACCGCCGGGCAGTACGAGGGCTCGCAGGTGGTCGACCCCTCGCGCCAGATACGGGTGCAGTTCCTGTCGACCAATGCCATCGATATGGTCTGGGAATTCCACTCCAGGGCCGACGAAATCGTGGTCCATCCTGGTGCGGTCAACGAGATGGTGTTCGTGGCCTTCAACCCCACCGACAAGCCGATGACAGCCCAGGCGATCCCGAGTATTTCCCCGGCCGAAGCGGCGATGTACTTCCACAAGACCGAGTGTTTTTGCTTCACCCAGCAAGTGCTGCAGCCGGGAGAGCGCATCGAGATGCCGGTGCGCTTCATTGTCGATCGCGACATGCCCAAGGATGTGAAGCATTTGACCCTGGCGTACACGCTGTTCGATATCACTGCGCGCCAACCGCCCGTGGCTGTCCATACCGGCGGCTAGGCGTGCCTGCGGGCTCGATTAGGAGAACGGATACATGTCGACTCATGATACGTACTACGTACCAGCGCAAAGCAAATGGCCAATAATTGCCACGTTTGGGCTGTTGATCACCGTGTATGGCCTGGGTGTGTGGTTCAACGACCTTAAGGCGGCCCGCCCGGAATCCCACGGTCCGCTGATCTTTTTCGTTGGCAGCCTGCTGCTGGCCTACATGATGTTTGGCTGGTTTGGCGCGGTGATCAAAGAAAGCCGCGCCGGCTTGTACAGCGCGCAGATGGACCGCTCGTTCCGCTGGGGCATGACCTGGTTCATCTTCTCCGAGGTGATGTTTTTCATCGCGTTCTTTGGCGCGCTGTTCTATGTGCGGCATATGTCGGCGCCGTGGCTCGCCGGTGAGGGCTCCAAAGGCATTGCCCATATGCTGTGGCCAAACTTCGAGTTCGCCTGGCCGCTGCTCAACAACCCGGATCCCAAGCTGTTCCCGGCGCCGGAAGGCACCATCAGCCCGTGGGGCTTGCCGTTGCTCAACACCATCTTGCTGGTGAGCTCCAGCGTGACCATCACCATCGCCCACCACGCCCTGCGCAAGGGCCATCGCGGCGCGCTGAAGATCTGGCTGGCGATTACCGTGTTGTTGGGGGTGGCGTTCCTCGGCTTCCAGGCCGAGGAATATATCCACGCCTATAAAGAGCTGGGCCTGACGCTGGGTTCCGGGGTGTATGGCGCGACGTTCTTCATGCTCACGGGCTTTCACGGCGCCCACGTGACCATCGGCACGATCATTTTGTTCGTGATGCTGATGCGCATCCTCAAGGGGCATTTCAATGCCGAGCACCAGTTCGGTTTCGAAGCGGCCAGTTGGTATTGGCACTTTGTCGACGTGGTGTGGATCGGGTTGTTTTTCTTCGTCTACGTGCTGTAGCGACTTACCAGGGGGCGTGGGAAACCAGCTGGCCGCTGAAGAACCCCCAGGTGATCAGTGCCAGGGTGATCACGGCCAGCACCACACGCACGGTCAAGGCGGTGACGAGGCGATTGGAGTGGCCTTCGTCCTTGACCAGAAAGAACAAGCCACTGAACAGGCTCACAACGGTAGCGATCAGCATCAGGGCAATAGCGGCTTTGAGCATGGTCAGGCTCCAGGGCTCTTTATTTTGAGGGGCGGGCAATGAGATTCAGTATAGCCAGCGCAGCATCGACCTTCGCGGTAACGCCATGAAACGCTTTCGCCCCGGGATTGCACCGACCCTGGTGGTGCTGGTGTTGCTGCCGTTGATGGTGTTCCTGGGCTTTTGGCAGTTGTCCCGTGGCCAGGAAAAACAGGCGCTGCTCCAGAGTTACGCCGAGCGCCGGGCGGCGCAGCCTCTCAGCGTTGCGCAACTGGCGGCGGTGGCTGATCCGGCCTTTCGCCGGGTGCAGTTGCGCGGGGAGTTCGATGCCGGGCACAGCGTGCTGCTGGATAACCGCATGCGCGACGGCAAGGCCGGCGTCGAGTTGCTGCAACCCTTTCATGACCAGGCCAGCGGCCAGTGGCTGTTGCTCAATCGCGGCTGGCTGCCGTGGCCGGATCGGCGCACGCCGCCAGCTTTCACCACCCCCGACCAGCCTTTGAATATCAACGCCTGGGTGTATGTCGCCCCCGGCGAGACGTTCCAGCTACACGCCGACCCGGCAGCCGCGCAATGGCCGCGCCTGCTGACGGCGCTGCACCCGCAGGCGCTGTGGGCCGAGTTGGAGCGCAGCGGGTTTGCCTTTGAACTACGGGCCGAAGCGGGCCCGGCGACCTATGAAACCCAATGGCCGGTGGTGGCCACGGGGCCGGAAAAACACGTGGGGTATGCCGTGCAGTGGTTCGCCATGGCGCTGGCGCTGCTGGGCCTTTACCTCTACCTCGGCTGGCACAACGCAAGGGAGAAGCACCATGGGAGCGGCCATGAATCCACTCAACATGTCTGACACGCCAGCGGCGCCCAATCGCAGCAAGGGGCGCTGGCAACTGATCCTGATCCTGCTGATGGTGATCGGCCCGATGGTGCTGGCGACCCTGATGTACAAGTGGCAGTTCTGGGTGCCGGATAACCGCAGTGATCATGGCGAGATGATCGGCAACGGCCAGACCCGCGCCGATATCGGCGTACAGGCTGACGAGGAGCGCTGGCAATTGCTGGTGACCGCACCCGCGGCCTGCGCCGCCGAATGCCAGCAGTTGGTCTACCTCGCGCGCCAACTGCAGATCGGCCTGGGGCGTGATGCGTCCCGTGCCAGCCATGCCCTGGCCAGTGCGCAGCCGGTCAGCGCCGCGTACGAGGCCAAGCTCAAAGCCGAATACCCGCAATTGCGGCGCTTGCCCCTGGACCTGCCGACCTTCAAGCAAAACGCCGCCGCGCCGGGCGATGCGCAACTGTGGATCGTTGACCCCCACGGCAACCTGGTGCTGCGCTATGACGCGCGGGTCAAGGGCAAGGATCTGCTCAACGACCTGCGCCATCTGCTGAAACTGTCGAATATCGGATAAGGGCATCGTCATGGCCAAACCTGGATTTCGCCTCGCGCTGTTTGCCACCCTGCTGGCGCTGATTGTGGTGCTGCTGGGCGCCTACACGCGCCTGACCCATGCCGGCCTCGGTTGCCCGGACTGGCCGGGTTGCTATGGCTTTATCAGCGTGCCGAAAAGCGAGGCCCAGTTGGCCCATGCCGAGTTGCACTTCCCGGACACGCCGGTGGAGGCCGACAAAGGCTGGAACGAGATGGTCCATCGCTATGCGGCGGGCACCCTGGGGTTGTTGATCGCGCTGTTGGCCACCCGCGCCTGGACCCATCGCCGGCATACGGGGCAGCCGTTGAAGCTGCCGCTGTTCCTGCTGGTTGTGGTGTTTGCCCAGGCAGCCTTTGGCATGTGGACGGTGACGCTCAAGCTCTGGCCGCAGGTGGTCACTGGGCATTTGCTGGGAGGCTTCGCGACGTTAAGCCTGTTGTTTCTGTTGACCCTGCGTCTGTCCGGGGTGTTGCCGGCGCTGATCGTGCCCCGGCGTTTGCAGTATTGGGCCACCGCCGGCCTGGTGCTGGTGATCGGGCAGATCGCCCTCGGTGGCTGGGTCAGTTCCAACTATGCGGCGGTGGCCTGTATCGACTTGCCGACCTGCCATGGCGAGTGGTGGCCGGCGGCGGATTTTGCCAATGGCTTTCACCTGACCCAGCATATCGGCCCCAACTACCTGGGCGGGCAACTGGACAGTGATGCGCGTACGGCGATTCACCTGACCCATCGCCTGGGCGCGCTGGTGGTGACTGTGGCGCTGCTGGGCCTGGCCTGGCAGCTCAAGGCGGTGGGCATGACCCGCCTGGCGGGCCTGCTGCTGGTCGCCCTGGCCGTGCAGATCGGCCTGGGCCTGAGCAATGTGTACTTTCATTTGCCGCTGCCGGTGGCGGTCGCCCATAACGCCGGCGGTGCAGCGTTGCTGCTGACCCTGGTGCTGGTCAATTACCACGCCCGTACCAGCCTGGTGCGGGTCCGTCATCAAGTGCCGTTCGGTTGGCGCTTCAGCCCGCGCAAGCACGTGTCGGGTCTGATTACCCTTAAAGGAGAGATGCCATGGCGACCTTGATTGGCGAGCGTCACAGCCAGGCGATCTGGCGCGACTACCTGGAGCTGACCAAGCCCAAGGTGGTGGTGCTGATGTTGATCACCTCGCTGGTGGGTATGTTTCTCGCCACCCGCGCCGGGGTGCCGTGGACGGTGCTGATCTTCGGCAACCTGGGGATTGCCCTGTGTGCCGGTGGCGCGGCGGCGGTCAATCATGTGGTGGACCGGCGCATCGACGCGCTGATGGCGCGCACCCATAAGCGGCCGCTGGCGGAAGGCCGGGTGTCGCCGGCCGCCGCGCTGACATTTGCCCTGGCGCTGGCGGTGGCCGGGCTGGGCTTGTTGCTGGCGTTTACCAACCCACTGGCGGCCTGGCTGACCTTGGCCTCGCTGCTGGGCTATGCGGTGATCTACACCGGTTTTCTCAAGCGGGCGACGCCGCAGAACATCGTGATCGGCGGCCTGGCCGGCGCGGCGCCGCCGTTGCTCGGTTGGGTGGCGGTCACCGGGCATGTGAGTGCCGAGCCGTTGTTGCTGGTGCTGATTATCTTCGCCTGGACCCCGCCGCACTTCTGGGCCCTGGCTATCCATCGCAAGGAGGAATACGCCAAGGCCGATATCCCGATGCTGCCGGTGACCCACGGCGAGCACTACACCAAGGTGCATATCCTGCTCTACACCTTCGCGCTACTGGCGGTGAGCCTGATGCCTTATGTGATCCATATGAGCGGGCTGTTGTACCTGGGGTGTGCGCTGGTTCTGGGCGCGCGCTTTCTGCAATGGGCCTGGGTGCTGTACCGTGGCAGTCGGCCGCACGCGGCGATCAATACCTTCAAGTACTCTATCTGGTACCTGTTTTTGCTATTTATCGCCCTGCTCGTAGACCACTACTTATTGTTGAACCTATGACTCGAACTCAAAAAACTGTCTTTATCCTGGTGGCCCTGGTGGCGTTGATCATGGGCCTGACCGTCAACAAAGTGCTGTCTGGCAAGGGCCAGGGCGACCCCACGGCATTGATCGACGCGGGCATTATCCTGCTGCCGCAAAGCCGCCAGCTGCCGCCTGTGACCATGACCAACCAGGACGGCCAGCCGGTACTGGTCAATGAGTTGAAGGGCAAGTGGAGCGTGCTGTTCTTTGGCTACACCTTCTGCCCGGACATCTGCCCGACCACCCTCGCCCAGCTGCGGCAAATCAAGAGCGAGCTGCCCAAGGACGTGGTGGATAAGCTGCAGGTGATTCTGGTCAGCGTTGACCCGCATCGCGATACCCCGACGCAGCTCAAGCAATACCTGAGCTACTTCGATCCGCAATTTGCAGGCCTGACCGGGGCGAATGTGGAAGAGGTGCAGAAGGTCTCGAATGCCGTGAGCATTCCGTTTATTCCGGCGGATACCAGCAAGCCGAACTACACCGTCGACCATAGCGGTAACTTGGCGTTGATCGGCCCGGACGGCACCCAGCGCGGGTTTATTCGTGCGCCGTTGAACAACCAGAAGCTGGTGGCGCAGTTGCCGGGGTTGTTGCAGCGCAACTGAGCCGAACGGATATTTTGCTGACCATACAAAACAAATGTGGGAGCGGGCTTGCTCGCGATAGCATCACCGCGGTGTAACTGATACACCGCGGCGCCTGCATCGCGAGCAAGCCCGCTCCCACATAAAGCTGCTCCCACATTCTGAACTGCGGTGTGTTGGAGACCGATCAGAACGCCGGCAGGATCGCGCCTTTGTACTTCTCGTTGATGAATTTCTTCACTTCCGGGGTCTTCAGGGCTTTGACCAGCTTCTGCACCGCGTCCGAATCCTTGTTGTCCTCGCGGGTCACCAGGATGTTGACGTAAGGCGAGTCGTTGCCTTCGATCGCCAGGGCATCCTTGGAAGGGTCCAGCTTGGCTTCCAGGGCGTAGTTGGTGTTGATCAGCGCCAGGTCGACCTGGGTCAGCACGCGCGGCAGGGTGGCGGCTTCCAGTTCGCGGAATTTCAGGCCTTTTTCGTTGCCGGTGATGTCCTTGATGGTCGACAGGATATCGGTCGGGTTCTTCAAGGTGATCAGGCCCTGGTTGGCCAGCAGCAACAGCGCGCGGCCGCCGTTGGTGGCGTCGTTAGGGATCACTACATTGGCACCGTTCGGCAGCTCGGCCAGGGTCTTGTACTTGCTGGAGTACGCGCCCAGTGGCTCCAGGTGCACGCCGGCGACGCTGACCAAGTGGGTGCCCTTGGCCTTGTTGAACTCATCCAGGTACGGCTGGTGCTGGAAGAAGTTGGCGTCCAGGCGCTTCTCGGCCACTTGTACATTCGGCTGCACGTAGTCGGTGAACACCTTGACCTTCAGGTCCACGCCTTGCGCGGCCAGGGCCGGCTTCACGAATTCAAGGATTTCCGCGTGCGGCACCGGTGTGGCGGCGACCGTCAGGGTTTCGGCGGCGTGGGCGGAAAACGCGGCAACCGCGGCGAAAGCAACCAGTAGTTTTTTCATCCAACAAGCTCCTTGTTCGGGCATCTGCCGGCGGGGGCCGGCAATCGCCTTTATTTTCGAGAGTAGTGTGTCACCAGCTTATCGCCGATGGTTTGCAGAATCTGCACCAGCACAATCAACATCACCACGGTCACGACCATGACGTCATCCTGGAAGCGCTGGTAGCCATAACGGATCGCCAGGTCGCCCAGGCCGCCGGCCCCCACCACACCCGCCATGGCGGTGTAGCCCACCAGGGCAATGGCGGTCACGGTGATTGCAGCAATGATGCCCGGCTTTGCCTCGGGCAGCAGCGCCTTGGTGATGATCTGCCGTGTGGTGGCGCCCATGGCCTGGGTCGCCTCGATGATGCCGCGATCGACCTCGCGCAGGGCGGTTTCCACCAGCCGTGCGAAGAACGTCGAAGCGCCTACCACCAGCGGTGGAATCGCACCGGCCACGCCCAGCGAAGTGCCGGTGAGGAACACCGTGGTGGGGATCATCACGATCAGCAGAATGATAAACGGCAGAGAGCGGATGGCGTTGACCACGAATGCCAGGGCGGCATAAGTGGTTTTCTGCTCCAGCAACTGCCGTGGGCTGAAAAGAAACAGCAGGATGCCCAGTGGCAGGCCGACCAGGACGGTGAAAAACAGCGAGGTGCTGAGCATCAGCATGGTGTCGCTGGTGGCAACCCAGATATCAGCCCAGTCGACGTTGTCGAAGTAATGCAGTAGCACGTCCATTAACGCAGGACCTCCATATGCACATCGGCTGCGGTAAAGCGCGCGAACGCCGCTTCCATGTCACCGCCGGTGATGGCCAGGGTCAGTTGCCCGTAAGGGGTATCTTTGATGTGGTCGATACGACCGGCGAGGATGCTGTAGTCCACACCCGTTTCGCGGGCGACGGTACCCAGCAGTGGCGCGTAGGTCGCTTCGCCCTGGAACGTCAGGCGCACGATGCGGCCTGGCACATGGGCGAACACATCACGCTGCTCGCCTTCATCGACCTGCTCGGCTTCCTGCACAAAACGCTTGGTGGTCGGGTGCTTGGGGTGCAGGAACACGTCGGCCACCGGGCCTTGCTCGACAATCACCCCGGCGTCCATCACGGCGACCTGGTCGCAGACACGGCGGATCACGTCCATTTCATGGGTGATCAACACGATGGTCAGCTTCAACTCGCGGTTGATCTCGGCCAGCAGTTGCAGGACCGAGGCGGTGGTCTGCGGGTCGAGGGCACTGGTGGCTTCGTCGCACAGCAGGATTTTCGGTTTGGTGGCCAGGGCGCGGGCGATGCCGACGCGCTGCTTCTGGCCGCCGGACAACTGCGCCGGGTACTTCTTGGCATGGTCTGCGAGACCGACCCGGTCCAGCAGCTCGGCCACGCGCGCATCAATCTCGCGGCGCGACAGTTCGCCCGCCAGGGTCAGTGGCAGCGCGACGTTGTCGGCGACGGTCTTGGAGGCCAGCAGGTTGAAGTGCTGGAAGATCATCCCGACCTGCTGCCGGAAACGGCGCAGGCCGTTGGCATCCAGGGCGGTGACTTCTTCGTCATCGACCTTGATCTGGCCGCCCGAAGGCTCTTCCAGACGATTGATCAGGCGCAGCAGGGTACTTTTTCCCGCGCCGGAATGGCCGATGAGGCCAAACACCTGGCCGTTCTCGACGCGCAGGCTGGTGGGGTGCAGTGCGGGAATATCCTTGCCGGCGACCCGGTAGGTTTTATGGACGTTATGAAACTCGATCACGTAGCGAACCTTGTGGGGCGCATTGAAAAGGGATCAGCGGTTAGCCGGGCGCGCATTTTAGCCTGTCCGTATAGCGTTTCTTAGCATTTATTTCGTATTCAACCAGCGATTTGGCAATAACGCGATCAAAGGTCATAAAAAAGGAACGGTAAAAAATCCCGTCAGTCACTACTTAAGCAACTCGATTTCCCGGGTGCCGTGCCCGGGGTTTTGCTCACACGAGCCAGGGACCGCTCTGGCCTACGCAAACGAGGAGTTTTGTCTGATGAGTACCAAAAAACCCGCTACGCCGCCCAAGAGCGAGCTTGCAGGCACCGATACCCTGGACCGTGGCAACACCAATGCCAAGCTGCAAAGCCTGGAAAAATTCCGTTCCGACGCCACAGGCCAGGCGCTGCGCACCAATCAGGGGGTGAAAATCTCCGATAACCAGAACACCCTGAAAGCTGGCGCCCGGGGGCCTTCGCTGCTGGAAGATTTCATCATGCGTGAAAAAATCACGCACTTTGACCATGAACGTATCCCGGAGCGCATCGTGCACGCCCGCGGCACTGGCGCCCATGGCTACTTCCAGACCTATGAAAACCATTCGGCGCTGACCAAGGCGGGTTTCCTGCGTGACCCAGGCCGTAAAACCCCGGTGTTCACGCGTTTTTCCACAGTGCAGGGCCCGCGTGGTTCAGGCGATACGGTGCGTGACGTGCGCGGCTTTGCCGTGAAGTTCTTCACCGACGAAGGCAACTTCGACCTGGTGGGCAACAACATGCCGGTATTTTTCATTCAGGACGCGATCAAGTTTCCTGACTTCGTGCATGCGGTAAAGCCTGAGCCGCACAACGAAATTCCTACCGGCGGCTCGGCTCACGATACGTTCTGGGATTTTGTCTCGCTGCAGCCGGAATCGGCGCACATGGTGATCTGGGCGATGTCCGACCGCGCCATTCCAAAAAGCCTGCGCAGCATGCAGGGTTTTGGGGTGCACACGTTCCGTCTGGTGAATGCCGAGGGTCAATCCAACTTCGTCAAATTCCACTGGCGCCCGACAGCGGGTACCTGCTCCCTGGTGTGGGACGAAGCGCAAAAATTGGCCGGTAAAGATACCGACTACCACCGTCGCGATCTGTGGGATGCGATCGAGATGGGCGATTACCCGGAGTGGGAACTGGGCGTACAGGTGATTCCGGAAGATAAGGAGCACGCGTTCGATTTCGATATCCTCGACCCGACCAAGTTGATTCCGGAAGAGTTGGTGCCCATCACCCCGCTGGGCAAGATGGTGCTCAATCGCAACCCGGACAACTTCTTCGCTGAAGTTGAACAGGTCGCGTTCTGCCCAGGCCACATCGTGCCGGGTATCGACTTCTCCAATGATCCGCTGCTGCAAGGTCGGTTGTTTTCCTACACCGACACACAGATCAGCCGTCTAGGTGGCCCGAACTTTCACCAGTTGCCGATCAACCAGCCGCTGACGCCCCTGCATAACAACCAGCGCGATGCCATGCACCGCAGCACCGTCGATAAAGGCCGCGCGTCCTATGAGCCGAACTCTATTGATGGCGGCTGGCCGAAAGAAACCCCGCCGGCAGCACAGGACGGCGGTTTCGAGTCGTACCCGGAGCGCATCGACGCGCACAAGATCCGTGAGCGCAGTGAATCGTTCAGCGACCATTTTTCCCAGGCACGCCTGTTCTTCAACAGCATGAGCAAGCACGAGCAGGAGCACATCATCGCGGCCTACAGCTTTGAGCTGGGCAAGGTCGAGCGTGAGTTTATCCGCGCGCGTCAGGTCAATGAGATCCTGGCCAATATCGACCTGGGCCTGGCCAAGCGCGTGGCCGAGAACCTGGGCCTGCCGGCGCCGAAAAAAGGCACCGTGCCGGTGCGCAAGACTGCGCCGGAGCGTTCGCCGGCCTTGAGCCAGGCCAACCTGCTGTCGGGGGATATCAAGACGCGCAAGGTGGCGATCCTGGCGGCCAATGGTGTGGATGGTGCCGCGATTGCCGCGCTGAAAAAGGCGCTGGCCGCAGAAGGCGCCCATGCCAAGTTGCTTGGGCCGACCTCGGCGCCGGTGACCACCGCCGATGGCAAGAGCCTGGCGGTGGATGCCTCGATGGAAGGCCTGCCGTCAGTCGCGTTTGATGCGGTGTTTGTGCCGGGTGGGGCGAAGTCGATCCAGGCGTTGAGCGGCGACGGCGTGGCGTTGCATTACCTGCTGGAGGCGTACAAGCATTTGAAGGCGATTGCCTTGGCGGGTGAGGCGAAGCAGTTGCTGCAGGTGCTCAAGCTGGAGGCGGATGCGGGGTTGATTGTCGGCGGGGATGCCAAGGCGTTGAAGGCGTTTATTGCGGCGATTGCCCAGCATCGGGTCTGGGAACGCGAGCCTAGGGCCAAGGCGGTTCCGGCTTAAGTCATTGGTAGTTTGATAGGGCGCCATCGCGGGCAAGTCGAATCGTCGCACTGCCCGCGATTGGCTTCAGTCGGCTTTACGCGGAATCAACACAACCTGCGCCGGAATATGCCTGAGGATCTGCCGATGAATCTTCAGGTCGTACCCTGAATCAATCCGCTTCACCCGTTTAGTCAGCAGCGTGTTCAGCCACGGGTAATCCTCGGTGCGCGGCACCTGGATGCTCACGTCACACTGGTAATTCACCACATCGGTGGCGATGGCATCCAGTTGATGGCGCAATTCCTGGATATCCGTGAGGTTCAGCGCCACCGTGGTGCTTTCGGCGGTGGGGTCGATGACCTTGGCTGGCGGCTTGGCTTCGGCAGCTTTCAGGGCGGCTTCGGCTTTATCCAGCTCGGCTTTGCGCGCGTGGGCGATGGCGTTGTTGACCCCACCGGTCAGCGCGGGAGCCTTGGGCATCAACGCCCGGGCGCGGCTCAAGGCCGTAGCGGCGGCGTTGACATCGCCTTTTTGCAGGACGATCTGGCTGCGCTGCAAATAGGCCTCGGCCAGTTGGCGCTGATACGGCTCGAGTGCCGGGTCGTCGGGCGATTGGGCCTGCAACGCGGCGAGTTGGTCCTCGGCGGTGGCCAGCTCACTGCTGGCCAGGTTTTGTTCCAGCTGTGCAATGGCCACAGCGCGCGCATCCGGCACCTCGGGGGCGACGGGCGGGGTGCTTTGGCAGGCGCCCAGCAGCAGGGAAAATGCGGCAAGGAGCAGATAACGGGAGGTGAACGGCTTCATTCCTGCGACTCTCTAATTGCGCAAAAAGCGAGCAAGTCTACACCCCTCGACGGGGCAGGACAAAACTCAGCAGAAACAGTGCGGCGGCCGTGACCACAATCGACGGCCCGGCCGGGGTGTCCTTGAACCAGGACAGTGCCAGGCCACCACACACGGCAAGCATCCCCAGCAAACTGGCGCCAACCGCCATCTGTTCCGGCGAGCGTGCATGACGCTGGGCGGCGGCGGCGGGGATGATCAATAGCGACGTGATCAACAATACGCCGACTATCTTCATTGCGACAGCAATCACCACCGCGATCAGCAACATCAGGGTCATGCGCAGCGCTGGTACGGGTAGGCCTTCGACAGTGGCCAGTTGTTCGTGGACGGTAATTGCCAGCAGCGGCCGCCACAGGGCTACCAGCAAAATCAGTACCGCAGCGCTGCCGCCGAGAATCCAGGCGAGGTCCGTGGGGCTGATGGCCAGCAGGTCGCCGAACAGATAGGCCATCAGGTCGATCCGCACTTCATGCATAAAGCTCAGCACCACCAGGCCCAGGGACAAGGTGCTCGGCGCGAGGATCCCCAGCAGCGTGTCCGAGGCCAGTGGCTGGCGCTGTTGCAGGGTCACCAGCAGCACCGCCAGCAGCAGGCAGCCGACGGTCACGGCAATGGTCGGGCTGACGTCCAGCAAAAAGCCCAGGGCCACGCCGAGCAAGGCAGCGTGGGACAAGGTGTCGCCAAAGTAGGCCATGCGTCGCCAGACCACGAACGAACCCAACGGGCCCGCCACCAGCGCCAGAGCCAAGCCTGCAAGCAGGGCGTAGAGCAGAAAATCAGCCATGCTTGCAGCCATCTCCGTGGACGTGGGTATGAGGGGCAGTCGGATCGGCGACCACGGCGCCATGCAGGTCGTGGGCATGGTCGTGACGGTGGTGGTAGATCGCCAGGCTCTGGGCGTTCTTGCCGAACAGCTCGACGAAGGCCGGGTCGCCGCTGACCTGCTCCGGGTGGCCGGAGCAGCAGACGTGGCGATTGAGGCAGACCACTTGGTCGGTGGTGCTCATCACCAGGTGCAGGTCATGGGACACCATCAGCACGCCGCAGCCATGCCGGTCGCGCAGGCGGGTGATCAGGCTGTAGAGCTCGGCCTGGCCGGCGACGTCGACGCCTTGCACCGGTTCATCGAGCACCAGCAATTCGGGTTCGCGCAGCAGGGCGCGGGCCAGCAGCACGCGCTGCATTTCGCCGCCGGAGATGCTTTGGACCGGGCTGTCGATGACCTGCTCGGCACCCACTTCCTTGAGCGCAGCCTGGGCGCGAGTGCGGTCCACGCCCGGTACCAGGCGCAGGAAACGCAGCACCGAGAGCGGCAAGGTCGGATCGACGTGCAGTTTTTGCGGCATGTAGCCGATGCGCAGCTTGGGCTTGCGCCAGACACTGCCGCTATCGGGCTTGAGCAGCCCCAGTACCGCGCGTACGAGGGTGGTCTTGCCGGCGCCGTTGGGGCCGATCAGGGTGACGATCTGCCCCGGCTCGACGCTCAGGTCAATGTTGTCCAGCACGTTCTGGTCGGCGAACGTGACGCCGACCTGTTCCAGGCGGATCAGCGCAGTGCTCATCAAGCCCCCTGGCAGCCCGAGCAGATGCCAACCACTTCGACGGTCTGCCCTTCGACTCGGAAGCCGACATCGCCGGCACTCTTGATAATCGCGTCGCTGATGCTTTTTTGTTCAAGCTCGATGGCGGCGTGGCATTCGCGGCAGATCAGGAACTGGCCCTGATGCGCGTGTTCCGGGTGGTTGCAGCCGACAAACGCGTTCAACGAGGCGATGCGGTGCACCAGGCCATTTTCCAGCAGGAAGTCCAGCGCACGGTACACCGTGGGCGGCGCGGCGCGGCGACCGTCCTGCTCGCTGAGCACGCCGAGAATGTCGTAGGCACCCAGTGGCTTGTGGCTCTGCCACACCAGTTCCAGCACCCGCCGACGCAGGGCGGTCAGGCGCAGGCCTTGGCGTGCGCACAGGGCATCGGCCTCCGACAGTGCGTTGTGCACGCAGTGAGAGTGGTCGTGGGGACGGCTGGCAAGCGGTGTTTTAGGCATGAGCGGCGACAGATATTTGTGAGAGACGTTATTATGTTACCCGTTCCTGCTGACTTGAGTGCTTATCGTGTCCCGACTTTTTGCCGTTTTTGTCGTATTTGTCACCAGTTTATTGATTGCCGGGGCTGCCCAGGCCGAGGTTCGGGTGCTCACCAGCATCAAACCCTTACAGCTGATTGCCGCCGCTGTGCAGGACGGCGTGGCGGTTCCAGAGGTGTTGCTGCCTCCGGGAGCCTCGCCGCATAACTACGCATTGCGCCCATCCGACGTACGGCGTGTGCAATCGGTGGATCTGCTGTATTGGATCGGTCCGGACATGGAAGGCTTCCTGCCACGGGTCCTCAAGGGTCGCAACTTGCCCACAGTGGCCGTGCAGGAACTGCCGGGTCTGAAGCTGCGGCATTTCGCCGAAGATCATCACTCCCATGGCGAAGAAGCCGACGATCATGATCACGATCATCGCCCCGGCAGCCTGGATGCCCACTTGTGGTTGTCGCCGGTGAATGCGCGGGTGATTGCGGCCAGGATGGCGGCGGACTTGAGTGCGGCTGACCCCGCCAACGCAGAGCGCTACCAGAGCAACCTGCAAGCCTTCAACGGACGCCTGGATGCCTTGGACCTGCGTTTGAAAGCGCGCCTGACGGGGATCGCCGGCAAGCCTTACTTCGTGTTCCACGAAGCCTTCGACTACTTTGAAGATGCCTACGGCCTCAAGCACACCGGCGTGTTCAGCGTGGCCGCCGAGGTACAACCCGGCGCCCAGCATGTGGCGGCGATGCGCACCCGCTTGCAGGAAGTGGGCAAGACCTGCGTGTTCAGCGAGCCACCCTTGCGCCCGCGCCTGGCCGAGACCCTGGTGGCTGGCCTGCCGGTGAAACTGGCGGAGTTGGATGCCCTGGGCGGCTACACCCCGGCCACGGGCCAGGGGTATGAGCAGTTGCTGGAGAAACTGGGTAACGATTTGGCAGGGTGCCTGGAGTCGTTGTAACCGACGACATAGAACCCCTGTGGGAGCAGGCTTGTGTGGGAGCGGGCTTGCCCGCGATAGCGGTGTATCAGGCGCTGATAGGCGACTGACACGCCCTCATCGCGGGCAAGCCCGCTCCCACAGCGTCAGAGGGCGAACGGCAGTTGGAGAGTGGCCTGCTGGCGCTGCTCCAGTCGTTGCTGGAACTCCACTGGATCGTGAATCAGCACGTCCTGCCCGGCAAATGACTCGGCAGCAATCAGCCGTGACAGCCAAAACCGCACACACGCCACGCGCAACATGGTCGGCCACAGCTCGGCTTCCTTGGCGCTGAACGGCCGCAGTGCCGCGTAGGCGCCCAGCAGTGCGCGGGCGCGATGGCCGTCGATCACCCCGGCGGCGTCCGAGCACCAGTCATTCAGGGCAATCGCCACGTCGTACAGCATCGGCCCGGAGCACGCGTTGTAGAAGTCGATCAACCCAGTCAGGTGGGTGCCTTCGAACATCGCGTTGTCGCGAAACAGGTCGGCGTGGAGGTTGGCGCGGGGCAGCGTGAGGATCTGTTCCTTGTGTTGCTGGATTTCATCCAGTGCCGTTTGCAACAGCTGCTGCTGGTGGGCGTCGAGGTGCGAAATCAGCTGCGCGCCCTCCTCGAGCATCCAATCCAACCCACGATCGGTCTTGCGCTCCAGCACCTTGTCGCCCTGGGTGGCCAGGTGCAAGTGGCCGAGCAACTCGCCTACTTGCACGCAATGCTGGGCGTTGGCGTCCTGGATGTGCTTGCCCGCCAGGCGCGGTTGCAGCAGCGCCGGCTTGCCTGCCAATTCGCGCAGGGCCACGCCGTCGGTGGTGCGCAGGGCGTAAGGCACGGGCAGGTCGGCGTCGTGGAGTACGTCGAGCAGTTCGATGAAGAACGGCATTTCGTCCACGGGGCCGCGTTCAACCAGTGTCAGGACAAATTCGCCCTGTTCCAGGCTGATAAAGAAGTTGGTGTTTTCGCTACCAGCGGCAATCCCCTGGAAATCGAGCAGGCGGCCGAGCCCGTAAGGGGCGAGAAAGGTTTCCAGCTCGGGCCGAGCCAGGGGGGTGAACACAGACATGGTTAAAACTGCCAGTACGGGCGCCGCGGGCCGCAGCGCCGATTAAAATTAAGAAATCATTTCCATTCGAAGATCTTCCATGACGGGATCAGCATATCCGGCTGGTCTGAGCGGATGAAGTTCGCATCGGTTCCGTCCGCGCGCACCAGAAAATACGGTTTGCCGCCCTTGGGCGTTACCTTGATTGCGTACAGGAAGCCGTTTTGGCGGTATTCCTGGATGGTCTTGTCGCCTTCCGTGCGAATGGTGACTTCCGGATCGCCCGAAGGAGCATCGTCTGCCGCTATGGCAGCCATCGGAGCGAGTGCAATCAGGCCGGTCAACAGCAGGCGATTGAATGTGCGCATGATAACCTTGTCCCTTTGTTGTCAATGGTCCGGCTATTCTAGCGCCAGACCCGCCGAAAAGGTTGATCCTGCTCATGAGCCAAGCCCCCCTCGTCCTGGTGGACGGTTCTTCATATCTGTACCGCGCCTTCCACGCGCTGCCGCCGCTGACTACGTCCAAAGGCCTGCCGACCGGTGCGGTCAAGGGCGTGTTGAACATGCTCAAAAGCCTGCGCAAGCAGTACCCGGACAGTCCGTTCGCGGTAGTGTTCGACGCCAAGGGCGGGACATTTCGCGATGACATGTACGCCGAATACAAGGCCAACCGCCCGAGCATGCCCGATGACATGCGCGTGCAGATCGAGCCGCTGCACCAGAGCGTGATCGCCCTGGGCTTCCCGCTGCTGTGTGTCGAAGGTGTCGAGGCCGACGACGTGATCGGCACCCTGGCCCGCAGCAGTGCGGCTGCCGACCGCCCGGTGGTGATCTCCACGGGTGACAAGGACATGGCGCAGTTGGTCGATGGGCACATTACCTTGGTCAACACCATGACCGGTAGTGCCATGGATGTGGACGGCGTAAAGGAGAAATTTGGTGTCGCTCCCGAGCAGATCATCGACTATCTGGCGCTGATGGGCGATTCCTCCGACAACATCCCGGGTGTTCCCGGTATCGGTCCTAAGACCGCTTCGGGACTGCTGGTCGGTGTGAACGGCGGTTTGAAAGAGCTTTACGAGCAGCTCGATATTGTCCCGAGCTTGCCGATCCGTGGGGCCAAGACCCTGCCGGCCAAGCTGGAAGAGCACAAAGAGATGGCGTTCCTGTCCTACCAGTTGGCGACCATCAAGGTCGATGTGCCCCTGGATGTTGGCCTGGAAGACTTGCACCTGATCGAGCCGGATCGCGAGAAGCTGCTTGAGCTGTACACCCTGCTGGAGTTCAAGAGCTGGATCGATGAGGTTCAGCGTGATGCCAAGCGGGTCGAGCTCAAGGCTGCCGCTGACGTTGCACCGGCTCAGGTTGCAGTTGCGGCCCAAGCGCCTGTGGCCCCGGTCGAAGCGCAGTACGAGACCATCCTCGACCAGGCTCGCTTTGACGTCTGGCTGAAAAAACTCAATGACGCGAAGTTGTTTGCCTTTGATACCGAAACCACCGGTGTCGACGCCCAGCAGGCGCAACTGGTGGGGGTTTCATTTGCGGTGCAGGCCAATGAAGCGGCCTACATCCCGCTCACCCATTCCTACATCGGCGTGCCCGAGCAACTGGACCGCGATACGGTGTTGTTGGCTCTCAAGCCGCTGCTGGAAGACCCGAACAAGCTCAAGGTCGGTCAGCACGCCAAGTTCGACATGAATATCCTGGCCAATTGCGCCATTGGCGGCGACCCGGCGCACGGCATCACCGTGCGCGGCATCGCCTTCGACACCATGCTCGAATCCTACGTGCTGAACTCCACCGCGACCCGGCACGACATGGACAGCCTGGCGAAGAAGTACTTGGAGCATGACACCGTCAGCTTTCAGGACATCGCCGGCAAAGGCGCCAAACAGCTGACCTTCGACCAGATTGCCCTGGAGCAGGCCGGTCCCTACGCTGCTGAAGATGCCGATGTGACCCTGCGCCTGCACCTGGCCCTGTACGAACAACTCTGCGCCCTGCCGAGCCTGGCCAGTGTGCTGACGGATATCGAGATGCCATTGGTGCCGGTACTGGCGCGGATCGAGCGCCAGGGTGCCCTGGTAGATGCCGCGCTGCTCGGCGTGCAGAGCATCGAGCTGGGCAACAAGATGGTGGAACTGGAGCGTCAGGCGTATGAGATCGCCGGCGAGGAGTTCAACCTGGGTTCGCCCAAGCAATTGGGGGCAATCCTCTACGAAAAACTCGGGCTGCCGGTGTTGAAGAAGACTGGCAAGGGCCAGGCCTCTACCGCCGAGGAAGTGCTGGCCAAGCTGGCCGAAGATGACTATCCATTGCCTAAGGTGCTGATGCAGTACCGCAGCATGAGCAAACTCAAAAGCACCTACACCGACCGTTTGCCCGAGCAGATCAACCCGCGTACGGGGCGGATCCACACCTCTTATCATCAGGCCGTGGCCGCTACCGGGCGTTTGTCGTCCAGTGATCCGAACCTGCAGAACATCCCGGTGCGCACTGCCGAAGGCCGGCGGATCCGCCAGGCGTTCGTTGCGCCCAAGGGCTACAAGCTGCTGGCGGCGGACTACTCGCAGATCGAGCTGCGGATCATGGCGCACCTGTCCAAGGACGAGGGCTTGCTCAACGCCTTCCGCGACAACCTGGATGTACACACGGCCACGGCGGCCGAGGTGTTCAAGGTCGAGCTGGGTGAGGTCACGTCCGACCAGCGCCGTAGCGCCAAGGCGATCAACTTCGGCCTGATCTACGGCATGGGCGCGCAGAAGCTGGGCAAGGATATTGGCGTCGATACCAAGACGGCCAAGGCCTACATCGATGTGTACTTTGCCCGCTACCCAGGGGTGCGCGAGTACATGGAGCGCACCCGTGCCCAGGCATCCGACCAGGGCTATGTGGAAACCCTGTTCGGGCGCCGCCTGTATCTGCCGGATATCCACTCCAACAAGCCCCAGGAGCGCGCGGGCGCAGAGCGTACCGCGATCAACGCGCCGATGCAGGGCACTGCCGCCGATATCATCAAGAAAGCCATGGTCAAGGTCGACAACTGGCTGACGGAGTCGGGGTTGGACGCCAAGGTCATCCTGCAGGTACACGATGAATTGGTACTGGAGGTCCGCGAAGACCTGGTGGCTGAGGTCAGCGAGAAGATTCGCGAGCACATGAGCGGTGCGGCGAGCCTGGATGTGCCACTGCTGGTGGAAGTCGGGGTGGGCGATAACTGGGACCAGGCGCACTGATCATCTGGCAGTGCTGCGGCATGACGTCGCAGCACTGCCTATAGATCGGAAAGCTCCGAGAGTTATTTCCAATAGTTTTTCCGGGCGCCGGAACTTAACCCATGAAAAGTCACTCAGAGTTACTGAATGGGTGGTGAAGCCCTTCAATGCTCCTATGTTGTGTTAAGTGTTGGCAGATATCTGGACCCCGCCCTAGCGGTCCGGAACTTGGACCCCGAACTTCCCCTCCCCATACGAAGTCCGGGGTTTTTTTTGCCTGCAGAAAAGTTACTCGGCGATTTCCGCGCCCTTGTCCGCCAGCTCCATCCAGCCTGCCAGCACGGTATAGGCGTCTTCCAGGCCCATGCGCTTGGGCGCCGAGAACAGCTGGATAGTGATCGCATCACCCCAACCCTTACGGATTTCGGCCTGCACTTTGAGCAAGGTGTTCTTGGCTGCGCCGTAGGTCAATTTGTCGGCCTTGGTCAGCAAAATATGCATTGGCATGCCACTGGCGACCGCCCAATCGAGCATCAACAGGTCGAAATCGGTCATTGGATGACGGATATCCATCATCAGGATCAGCCCTTTCAGACTTTCGCGGCCACCCAGATAGGCTTCCAGGTGACGCTGCCAGTGCAGCTTCAATGGGATAGGTACTTTTGCGTAACCGTAGCCCGGCAGGTCGACCAGACGCCGATCATCGTCTAGCTTGAAGAAGTTGAGCAGCTGTGTGCGGCCCGGGGTTTTCGAGGTGCGAGCCAGGCTGGCATGGGTCAGGGTGTTGAGCGCGCTGGACTTACCGGCGTTGGAGCGCCCGGCGAAGGCCACTTCAAAGCCTTCGTCGTCGGGGCATTGGTCGACTTTGGCGGCGCTGAGCATGAACGTGGACTGTTGGCACAGACCGAGGATGGGGTTCTTGAGTTGCATGGGATTTCCGATGTGGGCGGTGCCGGGAATGGGTGCGGCAAGTAGTGTCGTTCCCGTTTCAGTGGCGCCAGTATATAATGCCGCAGATTTTGTGTGTGCTTTGTCCCAGCGAAGGATGAAGTTCACGGGAGCGATAGACCTTTATTGCGCATTAGAACGCAAAACGCTTCCAAACCCTGAAAAGGTCGACGTATGACCCAGTGGCTGCTAGCTGTCGGTGTCCTGATACCACTTTACAGTGCGCAGGCTACACAGGATCCGGAAGCTGTGTACAACCGCGTTTGTGCGGCTTGTCATGCCGGGCAGTTGCCAATGGCCCCCAAGCGGGGTGACCAGGCAGCCTGGGCGCCGAGGCTGGCGCAAGGCATGGATACGCTGGTGCAGCATGTGACCCAGGGTTTCAAGGCGATGCCGCCGCGTGGTTTGTGCATGGAATGCCGTGCCGAGGATTACCAGGCCATCATTGTTTTGATGAGCGAGTAGACCCGGTCCATAACTCTATAACCTTTAGCCGTAATTGGATTAGCTGATGAACAAATTGATCGTGAGTCTGCTGTTGACCTTGGGCATCACTGGTGTTGCCCATGCTGCAGGTGACGCTACTGCTGGCCAGACAAAGGCCGCTGTATGTGGTGCCTGCCATGGAGCGGATGGCAACAGTCCGTTACCCAACTTTCCAAAACTGGCGGGCCAGGGTGAGAAATACCTGACCAAGCAGATGCACGACATCAAGGACGGCAAGCGAACGGTATTGGAAATGACCGGCATGCTGACCAATCTCAACGATCAGGACCTGTCGGATATCGCGGCGTATTTCGCCAGCCAGGCAGGCAGCGTGGGGGCGGCGGATCCAAAACTGGTCGAACGTGGTGAAAAGCTGTTCCGTGGCGGCGACCTCGACAAAGGCCTGCCGGCCTGTACCGGCTGCCACTCTCCGGATGGCTCGGGTAACGCCGCAGCAGGCTTCCCGCACCTGGGTGGCCAGCACGCCCAGTACATTGCCAAGCAACTGACTGATTTCCGCAAGGAAGAAGCCGGCCGTGCCAACGATGGCGATGCAATGACCATGCGTACGATTGCGCGCAAACTGAGTGACGAAGACATTGCAGCGGTAGCCAGCTACATCCAGGGCCTGCACAAGTAAGGTGCGCAAGACCGGGGGTACATCAGCGGTAACGTTAACGCTCGATTAATCCGTCGATGCAAGCATAAAAAGGGTGGCTGAGGCCGCCCTTTTTTGTGGCCGCTACCGTTACACTAACGAACTCATGCCCGTGTAGACCTGTCATAAAAAAGGTCGCGCGAGGCGACTTTATTTGTCCAGGAGTAAAGCATGCGTAAATTGATCCTCAGCGCCGCTCTCGTCACTGCCAGCCTGTTCGGCATGACCGCCCAAGCCGCCGATGTGCCGCTTGAAGCGGGCAAGACTTATGTTGAATTGGCCAATCCGGTGCCGGTTTCCGTGCCGGGCAAGATCGAAGTCGTAGAGCTGTTCTGGTATGGCTGCCCGCATTGCTACTCTTTTGAGCCGACCATCAACCCTTGGGCCGAGAAGCTGCCTTCGGACGTGAACTTCAAGCGCCTCCCGGCCATGTTCGGCGGCCCTTGGGATGCCCACGGCCAGATGTTCCTGACCCTGGAAGCCATGGGTGTGGAGCATAAGGTCCACAACGCGGTGTTCGAGGCAATCCAGAAACAAGGCAAGCGCCTGACCAAGCCTGAGGAAATGGCTGACTTCCTCGCCACCCAGGGCGTGGACAAGGACAAGTTCCTGACCACCTTTAATTCCTTTGCCATCAAGGGCCAGATCAAACAGGCCAAGGATCTTGCGCAGAAGTACGGCGTGCAAGGCGTTCCAACCCTGATCGTCAACGGCAAGTACCGCTTTGACCTGGGCTCCACAGGTGGTCCTGAAGCGACCCTCAACGTTGCCGACCAGTTGATCGCCAAAGAGCGCGCAGCCAAGTAAGGGGCTCGCCATGCGTCGCTGGGGTACTGAACGAGTGGTTGGCCTGCATGATCCGCAGGTCAACGAACACCACCTGACGTCCACCGGCCTGCCGGCGGATAGCCGGCTGCGCTTACTGAGCTTCAATATCCAGGTAGGCATCAGTACCGAAAAGTACCGCCACTACCTGACCCGGGGCTGGCAGCATCTGCTGCCCCACAACGGTCGGGCCGGCAATCTGCAGAAGATTGGCGACCTGCTGGGCGATTTCGACCTGGTGGCCCTGCAGGAGGCCGACGGTGGCAGCCTGCGTTCAGGCTACGTCAATCAGGTCGAACACCTGGCCCAGCTCGGTGCTTTCCCCTACTGGTACCAACAACTCAATCGCAACCTCGGCCGACTGGGCCAGCACAGCAATGGCGTGCTCAGCCGGTTGAAGCCCTCGGTGATCGAAGACCATCCACTGCCGGGCCCGAAAGGGCGCGGGGCGATTCTGGTGCGCTTCGGCGAAGGGCCCGAGGCGCTGGTGGTGGTCATGATGCACCTGGCGCTGGGGGCACGTACCCGGACCCTGCAGTTGGCCTACATCCGTGAGCTGATTGGCGATTACAAACACCAGGTGCTGATGGGGGACATGAACACCCACGCCAGCGACCTGTTGCAGAATTCTCCGCTGCGCGACCTCGGGCTGCTGGCGCCGCAGGTCGAAGCCACGTTCCCCAGTTGGCGTCCGCAACGCTGTCTAGATCACATTCTGTTAAGCCCGACCCTGACGCTGGAACGCGTGCAGGTGCTGGCGCAGCCCATTTCCGATCACCTGCCGGTCGCGGTAGAGATTCGTCTGCCGGGTTCGCTCACGGCTGATGCATTACCCGCGTTGAGCCCCGGCCCTCGCGGACCCCTTGCATGAGCGACGACGCCCAGCGCTGGAAAGAAAAATACCTGTTAAGCATCGAGCAACAAGAAAAGCTCGAACGTCGTTGGGCTGCGCGCCTCGACTTGCTGCGTCGTGGGCTGGTGCGCAGCACGCTGGCGGCCGAAGGCACGGATCGGGCCGTGGACCAGTGTATGAAAGAGATGCGCGATGTGGTGCGCACCGATGACATGGACGCCGCGCTGGCCGCCTTGTTGCCACGCCTGGAAAAGGCCGTGCTGGACTCCGAGCAACGCCGTGAAACGCGGGTGGATCAGATCAGTACGGCGCTGACCGCCTTGGTCTCGCAATTACAGGCCCTGCCCTTGCCCCGGGAAGTCAGTCGCCCGCTGAAGAGCTTTGCCAAGCAGTTGGATAGCCGAGTCGGCCAGGCGCGAGAAATTCCCCTGCTGCTCAGTGAGTTGAGCGGTCTGCAAGGGCAGGCCCTGAGTAATCTTGAGTCGGATGACGAACCTGCTCGTCCAGGTTTGTTGCAGCGGCTGTTTGGTGGCAAGGAGGCGGGTACAGAGGTTGCGCCGGTTGAGCCCGCTGTTTCTCCGCCTTCCCGGCAACCCCCTGCGGTAGCAGCAAGCCCGGCCACCCCGGTGGTTGAGGATGCGCCCGAGCTGGCCCAGGCCCTGCGTGCCTTCGCGCCACAAGCCCAGGCCCCGCAGCAGCCGGTACTTGAAGTTGCACCTGCACCTGCACCTCAGCCTGTGGCGCCTCGGGTTGATGTGGATGAGCGTGTGGCATCAGTGCCCGAGGTTGGCGCTCCTCGCTTATCACCCGTCGAGACGCTCGCGGTCGCCATCGAAACCCCGGAACCGCCCCGACCTGTCGAAGTGAGCCTTGCCCCGCTGCCTGAACGGGCTGTCGCTGCGGCGGTAGTTGCGCCCGAGGTCCTGCCCCTGGTGCCGCAACCGACCGAGATCGGTAGTCTGTCATTGCCGCCTGTGCTGGACGACGAATCGGCTGAAGTTGATCCTGAGGCGCTGTACGCCCTGCCCGATTCCCCCGAGCCGTCCTACAGCTCTGTCGCCAAACATATCGAAGACACCCTGCTCGGCCTGCTGGGCGACCTCGCTCTGCCCGAGCGGCACCGGCCCCAGGCGCAAGCCATGCGCGAACGCCTGGCCCAAGGGCTGAATTGGTACGAACTGCTACCGATCCTCGATGACCTGGCGGTATTGATGCTGGCCATCACCGATAGCGGCCAGCATGAGTTCGAGGCCTACCTCAAGCATCTCAACGAGCGGCTGGAAGCCTTCCAGAGCAACCTGCAGGCGGCCAGCGACGGGCACGCCGACAGCCGCAGCGCCGCGCGCGAGATGGATACGCAAATCCGTGAACAGATGGATGGCTTGCAAAGCAGTGTCCAGGAAGCGGCCGACCTCGATGACCTCAAGCAAGTGCTGGAAAGTCATCTTGAGGGGCTGTTGGGCGCCATGGACGAGCATCAAAAGCAGCGTGACCAGCGTGAACATGAAGTCGCCGCGCGGTTGCAGGGTTTGGCCGAGCGGGTGGCGAGTATGGAGCAGGAGGCCCAGGGCTATCGGGACCACCTTGAGGTGCAGCGCCAGAAAGCCTTGATCGACCCGCTCACTGGATTGCCCAATCGTGCGGCCTGGAGCGAGCGCCTGGAGTACGAGGTCAATACCTGGCATCAACAGGGCAACAGCCTGTCGTTGGCGATGCTCGACCTCGACCACTTCAAGCGCATCAATGACAGCTACGGCCATCTGGCGGGCGACAAGGTGCTGAAAATCATCGCCACTGTATTGAGCAAGCACCTGCGCCCGACGGACTTTATCGCACGGTTTGGCGGTGAGGAGTTTGTGCTGCTGATGCCTGATTCGGCGTTGGGCGGTGCGCTGGAACTCGGCGAACGCCTGCGGGCGGCCATCGAGGCGTGCCCGTTTCACTTCAAGGGCGAGCGGGTGACCATTACGATGTCCATCGGCATGGCGCAGTTCCAGCCCGGCGAGCGCAGCGACCTGGCACTCAAGCGCGCGGACGAGGCGTTGTATAGAGCCAAGGCGGCCGGACGTAACCAGGTGCAGGCGGCCTGAAAATTTGTTCGATTTTGTATTGCCGGCCGCTGGCCGGCAAACCGTACGTTACACTGTTGCATTATCGTCTTTAGCGTACTGTCTGTTGCCATGAAATTTCTAGTTACTGCTCTACTGTTCCTCACCCTCGCCGGTTGTGCGAGCGGCCCGCGGCTGGATACCAGCCACCCATCGGTGAACTTCGATCATCGTATCCAGTTCGTCGTCCTGCACTACACCGCTACCAACCTTCAAAGCTCGCTGGCGCTGTTGACCAAAGGCCAGGTCAGCAGCCACTACCTGATTGGCGATGATGCCCGCGCAACCATCTATAAGCTGGTGGATGAAGACAAGCGCTCCTGGCACGCCGGAGAGAGCGAGTGGATGGGGCGTACCTGGCTCAACTCCAGCTCCATTGGCATCGAGATCGTCAATCCGGGTTATCGCGACACGCCAACAGGTCGGGTCTGGTATCCGTACTCCGAGGCGCAGGTCCAGTCCCTGGTGACCTTGCTCAAGGACATCAGCCAGCGCAACCGGATCAACCCGCGATTCATTATTGGTCATAGCGATATCGCGCCTGGCCGCAAACTCGATCCGGGTCCATTGTTCCCGTGGAAGCGCCTGGCTGATGAAGGTCTGGGGATCTGGCCCGAGGCCCAGGCGGTTGCGCGGTATCAGGCCGAGTACGCCGGGCAGTTGCCGAGCATTACCTGGTTCCAGGAAGAGTTGGCACGCTTGGGGTATGCCACGCCGCAAACCGGTGAATTGGATGTGGCGACACGGCGTGTACTGGCCGCCTTCCAGATGCGCTTCCGGCCGGCGTTGTTCGACGGTACGCCGGATGCGCAAAGTGCAGCGATCCTGCGGGCACTGAACCACCGCTAAGGTCTTTAAGCGCTGCGCGCAATTGATGTGGGAGCCGTCGAGCTCCCACCTTTGATCGTTGCAGCCTTTGAGTAGCGCGCTGACTGATAGTTAAAGCGGCAACGCCATATAGAACTGCGTGCCCTGCCCCGGCCGGGAATAAACCCCCATCCTGCCGCCGTGCAGCTGCACGATCTCCTTGCACAGCGCCAGCCCCAGGCCGGCACCGCCTTTCTTGCGGCCTACCTGGACAAAAGGTTCGAAAATCCTGCCCTGCTGGCCATAGGCGATGCCTTCGCCGTTGTCCTCCACGCTGATGATCAGCCGTTCGCCATGGCGCCGCGCTTGCAGGCGAATCTGCCCGCCGTCGCTGGTATGGCGCAGGGCATTGCCCAGCAGATTGTCGAGGACTCGCTCCAATTGCGCCCGGTCGGCGTGTAGCCTGGGTAGTTGCGCCTGTGCCTCTATCACCAGGTCGATGTTTTGCGCATTCGCCAGTTCGGCAAAACGCGCGCGGGCATGTTCGAGCAGATCGTTGGTGTCGCAGGGCGCCAGGGTGAGTTTTTGCAGGCCGTTCTGATAGCGGGAAAAGTTGAGCAAGTCGTTGATCAGTTGCATCAAGCGCTGCATTTCTTCATTGACCGTATTCAGCAGGTCGGCTTCGCGCGACTCGGCGGGGAACTTCGCCCGTTCCTGGAACAGCCCGAACGCCATGTGCATACCGGTGACCGGCGTGCGCAGTTCATGGGAGGCCCGCAGCACGAATTCGCTACGCACCCGCTCGAAGGCCCGTTGCTCGGTAACGTCATGCAATACCATCACCGCGCCGAGGATGTGCCCCTGGTGGTGGCTGACCGGCGTCATGCTGTAGGTCAGCAGGCGTGATTCGCCTTCGACTTCCACTTCCAGGTCGTCAGGTGCGCGCTCCAGGTTGCCGCCGCGCAGCACCAGATGCAGTTGCTCATCCAGTTCCGGGCGCTGTAACGCTTCGCCCAGGCCCTCTCCCAGGCGGGTCTCGTCCCAACCCAACTGGCGCTGGGCGACCGGGTTGAGGTGTTCAAGACGGCCTTGGCGGTCGATCATCAGCAAACCGTCGTCGATGCTGTCGAGCACGGCCTGCAAGCGTTGCTGGCCGGCGAGCAATTCATCGACGTTCGTGGCCTGATGCTGGCGCAGGGCTTCGGCCATGATGCCAAAGCGCCGGGTCAACAGGTTCATTTCTGCAGCTGAAGAAATAGGCAGCGTGACATCGAAATTGCCTTGGCCGATTTTATCGGCAGCCTTGGCCAGCGCCTCGATCGGCCCGCCAAAGCGCCGGGCGATGCCATGGGCGGTGATGAACCCGATGATCAGCACTGCCAGCCCCACCAGCCCGAGCAGGCCGGCGATCCACAAGGCTCGCTCACGCGATTGCCGCACGGTGTCGCTGATGTTTTCCAGCGCGGTTTTGTGTTCGCTGATCAGCCCATTGCGCAAGGCGTTGAAGCTGGCGGTAAGTTTTGCGTTATTGCGCAGGGATGGCGGCGTACTTTCATTTTCGTCGAAGGCTTCGATAAACCTCAGGTAATCGGCCTTGGCCTGAGTGAGACCGCCGATCCTGTCCACACTTTTCTCATGGGCGATGCCTTGGTCCAGCAGCTTGAAATACTCCTGCTTGGATGTATTCAGCGCGACCGGTTCCGGGGTGGCGTTGAGCATCAGGATCAACTGGTCGCCCAGGGTCTGGCGCAGCTTGAGTCCCAGGTCCAGGGTAATGAAGTTGCTGCGGATCAGGGACTCCTGGGTCTTGGCCATTTGCATGACACTCACCAGCCCCAGCAGCAACCCAAGCAGGGCCACGGTGATCAGCGCAGAGATACTCAGGAACAGCCGCGTGCGCAGTTTCATCGCCAACTTCATAAGGTGCAGCTCACAGGTTGTATTGCTTGCGTTTGCGATATAGCGTCGATGCATCAATGCCCAGGGTCTTGGCCGCCTGGTCCAGGGTATCGCTGGTGGCCAGGACGGCGCCGATATGGGCCTTTTCCAATTCATCCAGGCTCAACGCCGCACCAATACGCGGGGAATTGTTGGTCGGTTGCTCGGCCATCCCCAGATGGCTGATTTCGACTTTCTCCTGGGCGCAGATGATGCTCGCGCGTTCTACGACGTTGCGCAGTTCGCGGATATTGCCCGGCCAACGGTAGTTGAGCAGGGCTTCACGGGCCTCATCGCTGAAGCCGCGAGCCGGCCGCGCATACTCTTTGACGAAGCGCGCCAGGAAGCGGTCGGCAAGGGCGAGGATATCTTCGCTGCGCTCGCGCAGGGGCGGCAGATGCAAGGTGATGACGTTCAGCCGATACAGTAAGTCTTCGCGAAAACGCCCATCGCGCACCATGTCTTCCAGGTTCAGGTTGGTCGCTGCCAGGATGCGCACATCGGCGCGCCGAGTGACTGGGTCGCCGACCCGTTCATATTCCTTGTCCTGGATGAAACGCAGCAACTTTGGTTGCAACGTAAGGGGAAAGTCGCCGATCTCGTCGAGAAACAGCGTACCGCCGTCCGCCTGGTTGACCCGCCCCAAGGTGCTTTCGCTGGCGCCGGTAAAGGCCCCGCGACTGTGGCCGAACAGCTCGCTTTCCATCAGTTCGGCGGTCAGGGATGGGCAGTTGATCGTGACGCAGGATTTTTTCGCCCTTTTACTCCAGCCATGAATGGCCCTGGCCAGCTCACCTTTACCCGTACCGGATTCACCGAGGATCAGGATATTGGCATCGGTGCCGGCCACTTGGCGGGCGGTTTCGAGCACCACCATCATCGACGGGCTATGGGAGTCGAGGCCATCCTTGGGCTGGCGTACTTCGCCTTCCAGCGCTTCGAGGCGTGCCGACAGCTGGCGCACTTCCAGTTGCTTGGCGGTGGCCAGGCGCAATTGGTCCGGGCTGCACGGCTTGACCAGGTAATCGGCCGCGCCCGCCTGGATCGCATCCACGGCAGTATCGACGGCTGAGTGGGCGGTGACGATCACCACGCGCATCCAGGGCGCCTGGACCCGCATTTGCGCCAGCACATCCAGGCCGTTGTCTTCGCCCAGGCGCAGGTCCAGAAAGCACAGGTCGAACACCTGGCGCTGCAACAGGGCATCGGCCTGGGCCGCGCTGTTGGCGGTGGCGACGGTATAGCCTTCATCTTCCAGGCAGTAGCGGAAGGTGCGGAGGATCGCGGACTCGTCGTCCACTAAAAGAATGCGGCCTTGAAGTTCCTTGGCTGATTCCATCTGTCCCGCGCTCCTTAAATTAAGAATGATTGATCTTGGTTAGTCCCGGAATAATCGGGCAAGTTGCATGGTTTATTCTGATTGATTCAAGGCCCTATCGCGCAGCTATCTAAGACCCTTCCTACTTATATGCCTGGGCAGTGGGTTTTTGACCCTTCTTGATGCTTCGGCAGCCCCACAGCCCGTTCTGATCCCTTGATCCGACCAACGACCATCGTGCATTTCGCACGGTGAGGATAGGCGCATCGTGCAGGATGCTGCTGAGAAGAAAACCAATGATCTTATAAGCTACTGGTTTTATTGGTTTTTATTCGGAGAAAAAACTGGCACGCACTCTGCAATATCTCTCTTACAAGCGTGATTAACGAACAAAACAAATGCGGGAGAGATTCAGGATGACTCGCCAAAGCCTCAAGCCATTGCGTGTATCGCCACTGCGCCTTCAACAGGGTCTGTTCGCCAGCCTTGCGTTGATGGTGACCTTGATCGGTGGCCAGCAGTTACAGCATTGGCAGCAGAGCCAGGCGTCCACCCCGCAGTTCGAACGCGCACCCATGACGCAGACCCATTTCCGTTCCGTTGGCAGCCACAGCGCCGACGTGACAACCCCACGCATGATGGCCGTTGAACAGGACATCGCCCTGTACGACGAACCTGTCCAGGAACGCTGGGTGTTCTAGGCACGAACCTGCCGCCCCGTTGGGTCGCGACAGGATGGCTACACAGCAGTCACTTCTATAGACGCAAAAGGAGAATCACCATGTTGAGTTGGGCAATCACATTCCTGATCATTGCCATTGTGGCTGCAGTCCTGGGCTTCGGTGGTATCGCGGGCACCGCCACGGGTATCGCCAAGATTCTCTTTGTCGTTTTCCTGGTGATGTTCATCGCTTCCTTCTTCTTTGGCCGTCGCGGTCGAGGCTGAACATGGCCAACTTGTCTTTTAAAACCCTTGCTGCCGCCCTGCTGTTGGGCGGCAGTGGCTTGGCCATGGCCGCCAATGACGGCCAGGCGCGGGCCAATGACCTGCTCAATACCGACCCGCAATATCGCGAAACCTGGCAGGGCGTGGTCAAGCAGGAAGAGCGTTTGCCTGAATGGGTGATCAATCTTTCGGGCACTGCTGAGCAAATGAATGCCGTGACGGAAGACGGTGATGGTTATTTGGTCGGGCCGCTGTGTGAAACGGCCGATACCTGCCTGAATAAACGTCTGATCGTGGCTTTCAGCATGGATAAGGACGATGCCTACGCGATGTTGGTCGAAGTGCCTGCGGGGCTTCCGGCAGACAAGTCACCGACACGGCATGCGGACTACCGTTTTCTTGGCAAGCCGGATGAAGGCATGCAGAAGTTGCTGATGGAGCAACTGAAGAAAGATCCGAATTGGTACTAGGTCCGTCTGCGGGCCTCACCAACATGGAAACCGGCCAACTGCCTGTTTCCGTTTGCACCGCCACCTGACGGCGATGCATGACCAGGGGGCCGGGTTGCTCTGATCAAGGTGGATCGGCGTGACCTACGGGTACAGGGAGTGCCTGCGCAAGGGCCGGGTCAGGAGAAAAGCTGCGACGCAGGTCCGCAGGCCGTTATGGCCTGATGGACTTGCGGCGGGCTTGAGAGTGATCGCTAGGCGCTTATGCCGCCCATAGCTGTAAAATTCCCTTCTGCTACATCACAACCATTTCACGGTGTTACTGCGCGACCATCTATCGAGAAAGTTTGGTCTCGGCCAGACTGGTTTTTCGATGGTATGCGTAGGAATTTTCAAGAGTTTTTCCCTCCCGGCAAAAAAACTGAAAATCCCTGAGCGAGCCTGAAATGGCCGGTTCACGGCATGTATGCCTGACAGAATGTCGCATTCGAACTGACCAAACAGACAGTTTTATTTGCAAAAACCCATGCCGATTCGGCATAGGGTAGGCGTTTACGGCATTAGACTATGCCCCCCCGCATCGGAATAGTTGCGCCTTTTTTCGCTTGCCAGTAAGCCATATCGGCCATCTGCGGTGACCTTCTACGGAGGCTGATGCTCACACTTTTTCGCTCCCGGGCGTTCCAGCTGGCGCATCTGCCTGAGTCCACTTGAAACAAGGGTAATGACATGAAGAAGGCAAAACTAAGCCTCGCCTGGCAGATCCTCATCGGTCTGGTGCTAGGGATTGCAATCGGTGCTGTACTCAACCACTTCAGTGCCGAAAAAGCCTGGTGGATCAGCAACGTGTTGCAGCCGGCGGGCGATATCTTTATCCGCCTGATCAAGATGATCGTGATCCCGATCGTGATTTCGTCGCTGATTGTCGGAATCGCCGGTGTAGGGGATGCGAAAAAGCTCGGTCGGATCGGTGTGAAGACCATCGTTTACTTCGAAGTGGTCACTACCATTGCGATTGTGGTCGGTCTGCTGCTGGCCAACCTGTTCCACCCCGGTGCCGGGATCGACATGAGTACCCTGGGTACCGTGGATATCTCCAAGTACCAGGCGACCGCCGCCGAGGTGCAGCATGAACATGCGTTCATCGAGACCATCCTCAACCTGATTCCGTCTAACATCTTTGCCGCCGTAGCCCGTGGCGAGATGCTGCCGATCATCTTCTTCTCCGTGCTGTTCGGCCTGGGCTTGTCGAGCCTCAAGCCAGACCTGCGCGAACCCCTGGTGACCATGTTCCAGGGCGTGTCCGAGAGCATGTTCAAAGTCACCCACATGATCATGAAGTACGCCCCTATCGGTGTATTCGCCCTGATCGCGGTGACCGTGGCCAACTTCGGCTTCGCCTCGCTGCTGCCATTGGCCAAGCTGGTGATCCTGGTTTACGTCGCCATCCTGTTCTTTGCCTTTGTGATTCTTGGCCTGATCGCTCGCCTGTTTGGCTTCTCGGTGATCAAGCTGATGCGCATCTTCAAAGATGAGCTGGTACTGGCCTACTCCACCGCCAGCTCCGAGACCGTGCTGCCGCGCGTGATCGAGAAGATGGAAGCCTACGGTGCGCCGAAAGCCATTTGCAGCTTTGTGGTACCCACCGGTTACTCGTTTAACCTCGACGGTTCGACCCTGTACCAGAGCATCGCGGCAATCTTCATTGCCCAGCTGTATGGCATCGACCTGTCGGTTGGCCAGCAACTGATGCTGGTACTGACCCTGATGGTCACCTCCAAAGGCATCGCCGGTGTGCCGGGCGTGTCCTTCGTGGTACTGCTGGCAACCCTGGGCAGTGTGGGCATTCCATTGGAAGGCCTGGCGTTCATCGCTGGTGTCGACCGCATCATGGACATGGCGCGTACCGCTCTGAACGTGATCGGCAACGCCCTGGCCGTGTTGGTCATCGCGCGTTGGGAAGGCATGTACGACGATGCCAAGGGCGAGCGCTACTGGAACTCCCTGCCACACTGGCGGACCAAGACCGCGCTGCCGGCTGGCGAGACCAGCCAGGGCTGATCCCTGCTTGATTCGCACAAACCCCGGTAAATCCGGGGTTTGTCGTTTCTGCCAGCCCCGCTATCATTCGCCACATATTTAAAGGGGTGTGACTGATGCTTAATGGCCTGTGGCTTGGCTTCTTTGTCGTGGCAATGGTATCGGCGCTGGCGCAATGGCTGGTGGGCGGCAATGCCGGGATCTTTGCGGCGATGGTGGAGAGTATCTTCGCCATGGCCAAGCTGTCGGTCGAAGTGATGGTGCTGCTGTTCGGTACCCTCACCCTCTGGCTGGGCTTTCTGCGCATCGCCGAGAAGGCCGGGATCGTCGAGTGGCTGGCCAAGGCTCTGGGCCCGCTGTTCCTGCGGCTGATGCCGGAAGTGCCGGCCGGTCACCCGGCCATCGGCCTGATCACCCTCAACTTTGCCGCCAACGGCCTGGGCCTGGATAACGCGGCGACGCCGATCGGCCTCAAGGCCATGAAGGCGCTGCAAGAGCTCAACCCGATCCCCAACACCGCGACCAACGCGCAGATCCTGTTCCTGGTGCTCAACGCGTCCTCCCTGACCCTGCTGCCGGTGACGATCTTCATGTACCGCGCCCAGCAAGGCGCGCCCGATCCGACCCTGGTGTTCCTGCCGATCCTGTTGGCCACCAGCGCCTCGACCCTGGTGGGCCTGCTGTCGGTAGCACTGATGCAACGCCTGCGCCTGTGGGACCCGGTGGTGCTGGCGTACCTGATCCCCGGTGCGCTGGTGCTGGGTGGCTTTATGGCCTTGCTGGCCACGATGTCGGCGACGGCCCTGGCAGGCTTGTCCTCGATCCTCGGCAACCTCACGCTGTTTGGCCTGATCATGCTGTTCTTGCTGATCGGCGCGCTGCGCAAGGTCAAGGTCTACGAAGCGTTTGTCGAAGGTGCCAAAGAGGGCTTCGACGTTGCCAAGAACCTGCTGCCGTACCTGGTGGCGATGCTGTGTGCAGTCGGCGTGCTGCGCGCTTCCGGGGCGCTGGAGTTTGGCCTGGAAGGCATTCGCCATCTGGTGGCCTGGACCGGCCTGGACACGCGTTTTGTCGACGCCTTGCCTACGGCGATGGTCAAGCCCTTCTCCGGCAGCGCGGCGCGGGCGATGCTGATCGAGACCATGCAGACCCAAGGGGTGGACAGCTTCGCGGCGCTGGTGGCGGCGACGATCCAGGGCAGTACCGAGACCACCTTCTATGTGCTGGCGGTGTACTTTGGCTCGGTGGGTATCCAGCGGGCGCGGCATGCGGTGGGGTGTGCGTTGCTGGCGGAGTTGGCCGGTGTGGTGGCGGCGATTACCGTTTGCTACTGGTTCTTTGGCTAAGGCTTAGATCGCTATCGCAGGCAAGCCCACACATCAGAATGTGGGCGCTGGCTTGCCTGCGATGAGGCCCTCAGCGTTTCGGCGCTGCATTGCCCTGCGCCACCACCCAATCCACCATCTGCTTGTTCAACTGATCCCCCGCCAACCCAAACCCGGCGACCACCGCTGGCACCTGGGTATCACTCACCGGCTGGCGCACTTCAAAGCGCTTGGCCGCCACGATCCGCTGGTCACTGCCGCGCACCAGTCGCGCGTCCAGGCGTATCACCACCTCCACTGCCCCGCCCCGGTACTCGCTCTGGAAGGCCTGCAACTGCCCGCCCAGTTCGAAGTCCGCCTGCAGGTTGGTGTCATCGGTGCTCAGGAACGCCACCCGGCCATCGCGCTGGAAACCGTCCAACAGACGGTTGCGCAACAACACCGGCGCCGGATCGCTCCAGCGCGACTGGGCATAGCTGCTGATCAAGTTGCCCTCGGGGACCACGGCAATGCGCGGGCTGTCGAGGAATTCACTGGCCTGCGGCTTGGCCAGGCGCAATGACCAGGTGCCCGGGTTGCCATGGGCTGAGGCCTGGGCTGCCGGTAGCCGATAGACGTTGGATGGATCGGCCTTGGGCAGGATCGAGCAGGCGCTGACCAGGGCCAGGGCCACTGGCAGGATCATTTGGTAAGCACGCTTCATGGCGTGAACTCCTTGTTCTTGTCACTGCCCAGCAGGTACCCGCTGGGGTTGGCTTCCAGGCGACGGGAAATGGCCCGCAGGGAGCCGAGGGTATCGCGGAGTTCGCGCACGGCCGGCGCCAGTTCATTGAGGCCCTGCATGCCGCTGTTCAGGGATTCTTTGTTGTCGCTCAACAAGGTGTTGATGGTCGCGGTGCTTTGCTCCAGGGAGCGCATGGCCCCTTCGGCGCTGCCGAACATCTGTTTGCCCTGGTCGTTGAGCAGGCCGTTGGCGTTGCGCATCAGCGCGGTGGTCTGCTCCAGGGTGGCGCCCGCCTGTTTGCTGACCTGGGCCAGTTGCTGCATCACCACCTTGATATCGCCCCGTTGCTCGGCGATGGCCCCGGTGGTCTGCTCCAGGTGTGCCAGGGTGCCGCTCAGGCGATCGACGTTGGCGGGCGAGAACATGCGGTTGGCGTTGTGCAGCAGCAGGTTGATGCTGGTCATCAGGTCATTGCTGTTGTTCAGCAGCCGGGCGATGGGCGATGGCGAGGCGGTGATCTGCGGCAGGTTGCCGTTCTTGCCCTTGAGTTCGGGGCTTTGCGGAGTGCCGCCGCTCAGTTGAATGATCGAGGTGCCGGTGATGCCAGTCAGCGCCAGCTTGGCCTGGGTGTCTTCCTTGATCGGCGTCTGCCCGGCCAGGCGGATGCGTGCCAGGACGCGACGTGGGTCTTTCGGGTCCAGGCGCAGGCTGGTGACATCACCGACCTTGATCCCGCTGTACTGCACCGCGCTGCCCTGGGACAGGCCGCTGACCGCTTCGTTGAAGATCACTTCGTAATCCTGGAACGCGCTGTCGACGCTGGACTTGGCCAGCCACAAGCCGAACAGCATGGCGCCGACCACAACGATCACGCTGAACAGACCGATCATCACATGATGGGCTCGGGTTTCCATGTCATACCTCGTTAAGCTGTTGAGCGGCATCCAGTGCCGCACGGCCCCGTGGGCCATGAAAGTATTCGTGAATCCAGGCGTCGTCCGTTTCCGAAACAACATCTATGGCTCCCGCCACCAATACCTTTTTCTGCGCCAGCACCGCCACGCGGTCGGTGATGGTGTAGAGCGTGTCCAGGTCATGGGTGATCAGCAGCACACTCAGGCCCAAGGCATCGCGCAGGGTCAGGATCAACTGGTCGAAGGCTGCTGCGCCAATGGGGTCGAGGCCGGCAGTCGGTTCATCGAGAAACAGAATGTCCGGGTCCAGGGCCAGGGCGCGGGCCAGGGCCGCACGCTTGATCATCCCGCCCGAGAGTGACGACGGGTATTTGTCGGCCGCCGACAACGGCAGCCCGGCCAGGGCCAGCTTCACCGCCGCCAGGTGCTCGGCATCGGCACGGCTGAGGCCAGCGTGTTCGATCAATGGCAGGGCGACGTTCTCCGTGACCGTCAGCGAAGAAAACAGCGCGCCCTTCTGGAACAGCACGCCGAAACGCCGCTCCACCAGTGAGCGCTCGTGCTCCGCCAGGCTCGGCAGGTTCTGCCCGAAGACCCGCACCTGGCCTTCACTGGGCTGGCGCAGGCCGACGATGCTGCGCAACAGCACCGACTTGCCGCTGCCCGAGCCGCCGACCACGGCGAGGATCTCGCCCTTGTACAGGTCCAGGTCGAGGTTTTCATGCACGCTCTGCGGGCCAAAGCGATTGCACAGGCCACGGACTTCGATCACCGCCTCGCTGGGCGCACGCTGTAAACGGCTCACCAGCCCATCTCCATAAAGAACAATGCGGCCACCGCGTCGAGCACGATCACCACAAAAATTGATTGCACCACCGCAGAGGTGGTGTGGGCACCGACCGATTCGGCGCTGCCGCTGACCTTGAAGCCTTCCAGGCAGCCAATGGCGGCGATCAGGAAGGCGAAGAACGGCGCTTTGACCAGGCCCACCAGCAAATGCTGGACGCCAATGTCCGATTGCAGCAGCGAGAGGAACATCGCCGGCGAAATATCCAGGGCCACGGCGCACACCACGCCGCCGCCGATAATTCCGGAGATCATGGCGAGGAAGGTCAGCATCGGCAGCGCCACCAGCAACGCGAGAACGCGGGGCAGCACCAGCAATTCCATGGGGTCCAGGCCCAGTGTGCGGATGGCGTCGATTTCTTCGTTGGCCTTCATCGAGCCGATCTGCGCGGTGAAGGCACTGGCGGTACGGCCGGCCATCAGGATTGCCGTGAGAAGGACGCCAAACTCCCGCAGGAAGGAGAACGCCACCAGGTCCACGGTGAAAATACTTGCGCCGAAACTTTCCAGCACCGTGGCGCCGAGAAACGCAACCACGGCGCCCACCAGAAAGGTCAGCAAGGCGACGATAGGCGCGGCGTCGAGCCCGGTCTGTTCGATATGCGCCACCATCGGCGTCAGGCGCCAGCGCTTGGGCCGGAACACGCCACGGGCGAGGGTTTCGAGGATTAGGCCGATAAAGCCGAGCAGCTTCATGGCATCTTGCCAGACGGTATCCACCGCGCCGCCGATGCGCGCCAGCAGTTGGATGCCGGCGCTTTCCTGCGGCTCTTTGACTGGCACACAGAAATCATTCAGGGAGCGGTAGACGGTCTTGAGCAGCGCGCGGTCGGCGGCGGGCAGACTGCAGTCGGATTGTTCGGCGGAGTGCTCGATGCGCTCGGGCCCCAACAGTTCCACCAGCAGCGAGGCGCCGGCAGTGTCCAGCGCGCCCAGGCCGTTGAGGTCGACGCGGGTGCTGGCGTCGTACTGGCCGTCGAGGCTCGCCGACAACCGCTTGAGGGCGCTGTAGTGGGCCAGCGTCCAGTCCCCGGTGACCCTGAGTTGGGGCGGTTGGGTGGACGCGTCCAGGTGGGCATTGCCTGCCGTTGTGCTACTGGTCATAAGCTCCGAGCTTGTTTGGCTATTCCACAATTGCTATGTAATAGCACGATCCATCCTACTTTGGCGTGTCCGTTGGTGCTGTGTCCGTGACTTTAAAGCGCAACACGCCGATCACCTGGCCATCTTCGGTCAGCACCCGCACTTGCCAGCGGCCCGCGGCATTCGCCGGGAAGTTCTGCTTGTGCGTCCAGGCCCGATAGCCTTCCTTGCGCCCGCCATGGATGTCCAGGGCAATGCGGTCGACCTCTTTGCCGTTGAACTTCCACACATGGTAGATGCGCTCGTCCAGCCCGCGCGGTGCGTTGATCGCGGTGTAGGCGTACAGGCCGCTGCTGCGCAGTTGGCTGGCGCTGACTTCCTTGAGGTCATCGCCGGGGGTACGGTCCTGCAATTGGGTGCTGATTGCCACTTCGGTCATCCACAGGGTCGCCGGCGGCACCCAACTGCGCAGGAACCAGCCCGCGCAACCGATCGCCGCCGTCACGCCCAGCAGCATCAGCCACCCCTTGACGCTGCGCAGTGGCAGGCTTACTGCCAGGCTGGGGATCGACAAGACCATCGCCACGCCCAGGGCCAGTTTGTAACTTTCGGCGGTGGTCAGGTGCAGGATGATCGGCAACGCGGTGAGCAAGGCGGCAAACAGGGTCAGGGTGTGCAGCGCCAGAAACAGCGAGCGCTTGGGTGCCAGCCATTTGTAGTACAGCGGGTCGGTGATCGAGACGAGTGCGGCGGCGCCCAGCAAACCGGTGAAAATTGCCTGGCTGCTGTTCCAGGTGGTGGTGACAAAAAAGAACGGCAGGACAAAAAACAGGCTTTCCTGGTGGATCATTTGCGTGGCGTAGCGCAGCAGCGGCTCGGGGATTTCCCGCTTGAAGACCTTGCTGAACAACTGGGTGAAGCTGTTCTCCAGCATCAGCCACAGCCAGCTCACCAGCATGATGATCGCGATCCAGCTGGCCATGCCTTGCTGGCGGTCCACCAGGATAAAGCTGCCCACCCCCGAGATAAAACCGCCGAGTGCGATCACCCCTGGGTAGCGCTTCATCAGTTCGAGGATGCGCTGGATGAGATGGGTCAGGTTTGGCATTCGGCGGTTCGCAGTCTTTGTAGGAAAAAATCCCAGACAGAATAACGTCTTAGCCCTCTGAGTGGCGTGCGATTACGCAACTGCTTTGCGATAACGGAGCACGCCAATCAGCCCAATGGCAATCAGCCCCAGCACGCCTGCGGCGATCCAGCCCAGGGCGTCGTAACTGAGCAACGGCTTTTCGATGCGCCAGTAGCCGCGCTGGTTGAGCAACTGGCGCATGGCCTGGTTGGTTTGCGCCAGGCTTACGGCCTTGATGCGCTTGGCCGGGTCGCTGAAGCGGCCATCGGCGTAGTCGGCCAAGGCGCCCCAGTAATAGTCGGCCAGGCCACTGTTGCCCTGCACGGCCCAGGCCTGGCGGTCGATGGCGGCTTGTTGCAGGCGGCTAAAGGTGACTCGGTCGAGGCCATCCTCAAGCAGCTTGGCCTTGAGGTTTTCGAGGACGTGTTCGGCTTCAGGCAGGTTGTCGCGGTCCAGGTCGGCGTTCAGGCTCATGAACCCCACGCCGCCCAGCACTTCGCGCTCGCTCCGCGGGCCGTAGGACAGGCCATGCTGCAGGCGCAACTGGCGATACAACGTCCAATCCAGATAGTTCTTGAGCAGGTCGTAGGTCGCGTCGTGCTGGTCGTCCAGTATCGGCTCGGGAAACAGCCAGTGCAGCTTGGCGCCATCGCCGACCCAGCCACGGACCAGGTCACGCTGGGTCGCTGCGGCGTTAAGGGTTTGCGGTAAGGCCCGGTGTTCACTGGGGTCTACCGGCTCGAGCTGGCCATAGGTGCGTTCCAGATAGGCCGGGAGCAGTTTGTCGAGGTCTCCGACGATGATCAGGGTCATGTTGTTGGGGGCGTACCAGTCCTGGCGTACCTTTTCCAACTGGGCGCGGGTCAGATGCTCGACTTCGGCACGCTCGGCGCATTTGAGGCCCAGTTCCACCGCCAGTTGATTGCTGGCGTTGTGGCCCAGGTCCTGGCGATCCAGCAGGCGTTGCAGGTGCGAAGAGTGGCCGCCGTCTTCGCGCTCCACCACCTGTTTGGCCGCGTTGATTGCGGCGTCGCTCAGCTCGGTACGGGTCACGATTGCCATCAGCAGGTCCAGCACCTTGCGCTGGTTGCGCGCCGGGGCTTCGATGACGAAGGTGGTGTCGGCATTGCTGGTGTAGGCGTTCCACTCCCCGCCCAGGGCCTGCATCTGTTCTTCCAGCTCGCCCTCGCCGCCGCCATTGATGCCGCTGAATAGCAGGTGCTCCAGCAGGTGCGGCAGTTCCTTGTCCGCGCAACTGAAGTCGTCCAGGCCTACACCGACCACCAGGCGGATCGCCACGTGCCCACGTTCGGTGCCCGGCTTGAGCAGCAACTGCAGGCCGTTGGGCAACAGATAGCCTTCGACCTGCAAGCGGTCAAAGGCAAAGGCGTGGGCCGAGCCTATGAGCAGGCAGGCGAATAACAGGCGACGCATAACGGGGTTCCTGGCGGGTGATGACTTTGGGAGCAGCCAGTGTGTCAGGCATGCATTTGTCTGCTGACACACCGCTATCGCAGGCAAGCCCGCTCCCACATTGGTTGGGCGGTGTTTTTAACTGACTCCCCGGGCGTGCGGTTCGTTCAGGGCGAATGGGTGATGTCGGCAATATTGTCCACTGCCAGCGCGCCGGTCTCGGAGGTTTCCAACACTACATAAGCACTGCTGCAAAACAACGAGTTCAGGCGTTTCATGTCGGCAATCAGCTCCAGGTGCAGGGAGCTGGTCTCGATACTTTGCACGATCTTGCGTTGCAGGCGGCTGACGTGGGCGTGGGCCAGGCGCCGTTCCTGGGCGCGGAAGCGGCGCTTCTCGCGCAGTAATTGGCGGGCGCTTTCCGGGTCGGCGCTGAGGAATACCGACAGGCCCAGGCGCAGGTTGGAGATCAACTGGCTGTGCAGGTCGGCCAGTTCCTCCAGCCCGACTTCGGAAAACGAGCGACGCTGGGAGGTTTTCTGCTGCTGGACCTTGCGCAGCATGCGCTCGATCAAGTCGCCGGCCAGCTTCAGGTTGATCGACAGCTCGATGATTTCGGCCCAGCGCCGGCTGTCGTGCTCGCTGAGGTCCTCCCGGGGCATTTGCGCCAGGTACAGCTTGATCGCGCTGTAGAGCGCCTCGACATCATCGCTGAGGCTGCGCATTTCCTGGGTGATCGCGGTTTGTTTGCCGCGCAGCACTTCCAGCGTGGCGGTCAGCATGTTGTCGATCAGGTCGCCTAGGCGCAGGGTTTCCCGCGCGGCATTGGCCAGGGCCAGGCTCGGCGTGGTCAACGCCGTGGGGTCGAGATGGCGGGGTTTGGCCAGGCCATTGGCCTCTGGGCGCTCCGGCAGCAGCCAGGCACACAGGCGTGCCATGGGGCCGATAGTCGGCAGCAGAATCAGGCAGCGGGTGACGTTGTAGAGCAGGTGAAAGGTGATGACCATGCCCTGGGCGCTGTAGTCCAGGGTGTCCATCCACTGCACCAGCGGGTCAAGGACGGGAATGATCAGCAACAGGCCGATCAGCTTGTACAGCAGGCTGCCCAGGGCCACTTGGCGTCCGGCGGCGTTTTGCATGCTGGTGCTGAGGAAGGCCAGCACGCCGCTGCCGATATTGGCGCCGATCACCAGGCCGATGGCCACATGCAGGCCAATCACCCCGGCGCCGGCCAGGGTCGCGGTCAGCAGCACGGCGGCCAGGCTGGAGTAGGAAATCATCGCAAACAGCGCGCCCACCAGGGCATCGAGCAGAATGTCGCCGGTCAGCGAGGCGAACAGCACTTTGACGCCCTGGGCCTGGGTAATCGGCCCGGCGGCTTCAACGATCAGTTGCAGGGCGAGAATGATCAGGCCCAGGCCGATCCCCACCCGCCCCATCTGCCCGGCGCGTGTCTGCTTGCGCGACAGGAAGAAGATCACCCCGAGAAAGATCAGCAGCGGCGACAGCCACGACAGATCCAGGGTCAGCACCCGCGCCATCAATGCGGTACCGACGTCGGCACCGAGCATGGTCGCCAGGGCGGGGGTCAGGCCCATCAGGCCCTGGCCGACAAACGAGGTCACCAGCATCGCCGTGGCGTTGCTGCTTTGCACCATGGCGGTCACCAGGATCCCGGCAATGAACGCCAGCCAGCGCCTGGCCATGTTCTGCCCGATGACTTGGCGCAGGTTGGAACCGTAGACCCGCAGGATGCCAGTACGGACGATATGCGTGCCCCAGATCAGCAGGGTTACCGCAGAAAGAAGATTGAGCAGGGTCAGCATGCTCGGCCCCCTGTATTGAGTCGTGCTCGAAGTGGAGCAAAAAGTGCCGTGTGCCGTTTTGGGTTATGTACTTAAGCTGTAGTTGGCGAACGGCCTGTGCGCCAGCATCGCATAGCTAAAGTCGGCTTTGAAACAAAACTGTCATGAAATCAGCTTTTTGCAGGCGAAAAAAAGGGGCCCGCATGGGGCCCCTCATTCGGTCATCGCAGGTTTACTGGCCCGGAATGTCCTTGCGCAGTTTCACTGGATCCTGCTGCTTTTTCTTCTTCGCGATGGCGCTACGCATCTTGATGTTGACCGCTTCTACCGCCAGGGAGAACGCCATGGCGAAGTACACGTAGCCTTTTGGCACGTGGACGTCGAAGGATTCAGCGATCAGCACGGTACCCACGATCAACAGGAACGACAGCGCGAGCATTTTCAGCGACGGGTGCTTGTCGATGAACTCACTGATGGTGCCAGCTGCCAGCATCATCACCAGTACCGCTACGATGATCGCCGCGACCATGACCGGAACGTGGGAAACCATACCCACGGCGGTAATCACCGAATCCAGGGAGAACACGATGTCGATGATCGCGATCTGGATGATGGTGTAGATGAACTTGCCACCCTTGCCTTTCGGCTCTTCGTGGGTTTCGTCTTCACCTTCCAGGGCGTGGTACATCTCCTGGGAGCTTTTCCACAGGAGGAACAGGCCACCGAAGAACAGGATCAGGTCGCGACCGGAAATACCCTGGCCTGCGATGGTGAACAAGTCGGCGGTCAATTGCATGACCCAGGTGATCGACAGCAGCAACAGGATCCGCGTGACCATGGCCAGGGCCAGGCCGAAGATCCGGGTGCGCGCCTGCATATGCTTGGGCATACGGCTGACCAGGATCGAAATCATGATGATGTTATCGATGCCCAGGACGATCTCGAGAGCCGTCAAGGTGAAGAAGGCAATCCAGATCTCCGGATTGGTCAGCCATTCCATATGTGTTCCTTTGCGCGAGTGTTAGACCGCGCCGGCAGTAGGACCGGCGCAGTGGGTTGTTACGATTATAGAGTGCTGAACAGCGGGAATGTGCCCAACAACAATGCAGCGAACATTATGCACAGGCATACCAGTACTGCCCACTTCAGGGTGAAGCGTTGGTGATCGCCAAATTCGATACCGGCCAGGGCGACCAACAGGTAAGTCGAGGGCACCAGCGGGCTGAGCAAGTGTACCGGCTGGCCAACGATTGAGGCACGGCCCATTTCTGCGGCGGTGATGCCGTAGTGGCTGGCGGCTTCGGCCAATACCGGCAGTACGCCGTAGTAGAACGCATCGTTGGACATGAAGAAGGTGAACGGCATGCTCACCAGCGCGGTGATCACCGCCAGGTACGGGCCCAGGGCCTCAGGGATGACTGCCAGCAGGCTCTTGGACATGGCGTCGACCATGCCAGTGCCCGACAGGATGCCGGTGAAGATACCCGCGGCGAAGATCAGGCCGACCACCGCCAGCACGCTGCCCGAGTGGGCGGCAACGCGGTCTTTCTGCTGCTGCAGGCACGGGTAGTTGACGATCATCGCGATACTGAAGGCCACCATGAACAGCACGGGCAGCGGCAACAGGCCGGCGATCAGGGTGCACATCAGGGCCAGGGTCAGGGCGCCGTTGAACCAGATCAGTTTCGGGCGACGGGCATCGGGGAACTGCGAGACGCTGATTTCGCTATGGTCGACTTCATCGCCTTGCAAGTGCAGCACACCCAGACGAGCGCGCTCGCGCAGGCCGTACATATAGGCGATCACCAGAATGGCGACCACGCCGGCGGCCATGGCCGGGATCATCGGTACGAAAATATCCGAGGGGTCCACGTGCAGCGCACTGGCGGCGCGGGCGGTCGGGCCGCCCCAGGGCGTCATGTTCATCACGCCACCGGCGAGGATGATCAGGCCGGCCATGATCCGCGGGCTCATGCCAATGCGCTTGTACAGCGGCAGCATGGCGGCCACGCAGATCATGTAAGTGGTGGCACCGTCGCCATCCAGGGACACCACCAGTGCCAGTACGGCAGTACCGACGGCGACTTTGAGCGGGTCGCCCTTGACCAGCTTGAGGATCTTGCGCACGGCCGGGTCAAACAGGCCAGAGTCGATCATCAAGGCAAAGTAGAGGATGGCAAACATCAGCATCACGCCGGTGGGCGCGAGCTTGGTGATGCCTTCGAGCATCATCGGGCCGATCTTTGGCGCAAAGCCACCGAACAGCGCGAACAGGATCGGCACGATGATCAGGGCGATCAGCGCCGACAGGCGCTTGGTCATGATCAGGAACATGAACGTGATGACCATGGCAAAGCCAAGGAAAGTCAGCATAGGAATACTCCAGGCGTAGCGCGGCTAGGGAATGGCGAACCGGGTTGGGGTCAGCGCAGAACGAAAAGCGCGAGGCGTACGGGGGGAGTCGGGAAAAACAGGCGGGTAGGAGCGGACATCAGAATCACCATTGTTGTTGTTAATTGGGCCCCTGGGCGTAGAAAAGCTCAGGTTGGCCAACCGGTCTATTGCCGATAGTGAGGGCGATCCTAATCGCGAAAGCTTTCAGCCAGCTTTCGCTGGGTAAACAGGCGATGAACAGATGCTTCGTGGGACTGGTCTGGTTTTGATGTCTGTAAGGGCGCTATCGCGGGCTTGCCCGCGATGCTGTTGACCTTAAGGCAGTTGCAGGCCACCGGCCGCCTTGTGCAAGGCCCGCAGATGTTCGCCCACCTGCTTGAGATTGGCCTCGCAGGCGGCAATCTCTGCAGCCCGCGAAGGCTCCAGCAGTGCCCTCACCTCTTTGTCCAGGTCGCCGGTCAACGATTGCAGCTGTTTCTGGCGCGATGCGCTTTCCGACTCCAGGCGCTGCCACTCCTTGGGTTGGGGCAATCCATAGCCGCCGCTGCCGAGCAACTCCGCCGGGCGGCTGAGGAAGCCGCTGTTGGCGAGGATCTGCTGCAAGGTGGCATCGGCCTTGGCCATGCCGCCGTTCTTCAGCTCACGGGCACCGAGGTAGCGTTGCTTGACCTCGTCCTGGGCGAGCATCAGCTGTTTGCGAAAGCTGGCCTGTTCCAGCAGCAGCAAGGCGGCGCTGGTGCGCAGGTCAGCCTTGTCGAACCAGGTCCTGCGTTGCTCGGCGCTCAAGGCCAGCCAGTCTTCGACCTGGGTCTGCGGGATCGGCAGGTGTTTCTTCAGCACCTCGAACATCGCCTGGTAGCGCTCGCGGAAGGAGTCGAAGTGATAGCCCAGGCGCAAGGCTTCGCGGCGGTCATCCAGCACGCTGGTGTCGGCCAGCCCACGGGCCTTGAGTACTTCGAGCAAACCGTTGGGGGTGATGTTGTCCAGGGTGGTCAGTTGCGGGTTGGCGCTGCCGCTGCGCAGCAGTTTCAGGCCTTCGACCGCGCAGTTGTTGGAGAGGAAGTAGTAATTGCCGTCGTAGCTCCAGTGCATTTCGGCGGCGTGTTCGACGGTGTCGTTGATCTCCTGGCGCGTTAGGATCAAGGGCACCGATGCCAGGCCACGCAGTTCGGTCTTGGTGTATTCGTCGATCACCTGGGCCAGGGGCAGTACAAACAGGCGTGAGGGGTACTTGCCTACCAGTCCGTCCCAACTCGATAGCTGCACGTCGCCCACGAATGCGCGGTAGGACAACACCAAGTGCTGGTCCAGGTCCAGGCGGCAATCCGGGCCACGAGGGCGGCCCGGGGCGCAGATCACCAGGCGCAGCATGCTGTGGCCCCAGCGGCTCACCAGGTTCTGGTTGGCCTCGGCCAGCAGGTAGTCGATGGCGTACACGCGCTCGGGATCGACCTGGCCCAAAGGCGTCTTGGCAAAATCGTTACCGGCATTGAGGAAGGCGAAAGTGTTGGCGCAGGTGTCCTTGGCCGGCGGGGCCCAGCCGAAGTGTGCCTGGTAGTAGCGATACAGCGCAGGACGGCGGCAGGCGTAGCTCGGGTCGAGGAGGAAGTACTCCATGTTGACCGCGACGAACTCCTTGGGGTTGGTGATTTCGTACAGGTCCGGACTACGAGCCACTTGCCGATTGTGTTGCTCGCGCTCGCCACGGCGGCCGACGTATTGCGGCCAGCCGGCCAGGTCGAGCAAGCGCGGGTCGTCGCTGAGGGTGAAACGGCGGTCATTCTGGCCACGGCATTGATCGGGCAGGCCAATCAGGCCGGTGATGTTGTTCTGGCGGCTGCAGCGCTGGATCAGCGAGCGCTGGTCCTTGGGCCACAGGCGCGCACGGTCATAGATGTGGGTCAGCTCATGTAGCACAGTGGCGAGCAGTTCCCGGCGCACGGTGCCATGGGGGCGCTGAGTCTGCTGGGTGGCGGCGGTGCCGTCCGTGAGGCTGGCCAGTAGCTTGCGGTTGAGGTCCAGCTCCGAGACCAGTGACGCCTGGCCATAGGCATTGGCGGGCATCTCGTCGGTCCAGCCGACGTCGATGCGCCGGTCCAGTTGCTCGATGAAGCGCGGCGGCAGCGCCTGCATGGCTTCATCAAGCAATGCCTGGCTGGCCTGCTGTTGGGCTGGGCTCAAGCCGTCGGTCTTGAGCCGTAGTTGCAGGCTGGCCTGGGCGGCGCTGCCTGCCAGCAGTACCGTCGCAGCCAATAGCCAGGCGGTGAAGCGCCTCACAATGCGAGGATGGCTTCGGCGAGGACCTGGTCGCTGGCGTCGCGGGCTTCTGGCACGCGGGTGCGCAGGGTGTCGAAGGCGGCTTCCAGTTGCGCGCCACGGATATCGCCATTGCTGGCGACAAAGCTGGCGGCATCGTCGTGGGCTTCGCGCACGACTTTGGAGTCACGGATGGAGGTGGTTGTGTCCGAGGTGAAATCAATGGTGCGGCCGAAGGCACGAACAATGATGTTACTAGTAGCCACGAGGGTTTGAGCCTGGGCGATATCGGCCAGCAGGAACAGGCCGAGAACAGCAGCGATCAACGGGCGACGCATGGAATGACTCCAAAGAGAAAGGATGATTATTGGACGAGAATTGCCTGGGCCAGTTCAAGGTCACTGGACTTAAGTTTTGGTTGGGTGCGACGCAGATAATCCAGGGCACTTTCCAGCCGGGCGCCTCGCCATTGGCCGTCAGTGGCAATAAACGCGGCAGCGTCATCCTGGGCGGCCAGTAGCAATTTACGGTCGAACGGCGCCGAGGTCACTTTGCTGGTGGCATAGGCACTGGCGACGAGGCCTTGCGTGGACACATCAAAGGCCTGGGCAGGCCCGGCCCCGCACACGGCAAGCACTGTGGGAACAATCAACAAACGGTATGAAAAAGCCATGGGACTCGACAACTGAAAACGAGCGCCAAGGCTAGCGTAATGCCTGGGCGAGAGCCAGCGCGGGCACCTCTATGTAGGAGCTGGCTTGCCGGCTCCTACAAAACAGCTCCGGCTCAGATGGCCAGGATCGCCTGGGCCAGTTGCACATCCGTGGCCGCATTGAGTTGTGGCGCCTGTTGGCGGATCTGCGCCAGGGCGCTTTCCAGCTTCACGCCACGGATCGCGCCTTCACTGGCGACGAAGCTGGCGGCATCGTCACGGGCAGCACGTACGACCTTGTTGTCGCGCAGGGACGATGTGGCATCGGAGCTGGCATCGGACGTGGCTTTAAGCGCGCCCACAATCGAGTCGGTGGTCACAATCAGGCTGGTGGCGCTGGCATTGGCGGCGACGGCAAGCAGGGCTGCAGCGCTCAGCAAACGAAGACGGGACATGGGGTGACTCCTGTGTATGGGACGAACTAATGACGCGATAGTAGCGGGCGCCTATCTGTTCGGGTAGTACGCAGTGAGAAGTCGTTGCCCGGAAAGGCTATTGGGGTAGTACAAAACGATCGTTATAAAATTGTACTGGTCGATTCTTAAACCAATGAAACTGTACTTGTTGCGAGGCTGAGCACTGACTTTTCAGCCTCCCAGAAACCACAAAACCCGCCTCCGGTTACCCGGGGCGGGTTCTGCTACAACAATTCGGGTTGCTGGCTGTGGACCTGTTAGGTCAGGGCCAGCGGGCGCTAAATCAGCGCCAGAACGGCTTGCTCAGCTCTTCGTAGCGTTGAGCTTCGCTGATCCCGGCATCGGCCAGCAGACGCGAGTCCAGACGAGCCAGTTGATGGCGGCTGGAGATGCGGCGCTGCCACAACATCAGGTTGGCGATAACGCGCAGAGGCAGGGAAGCCTGGGTGTTTACAGCTTTATCTTCGAAGAACAGTTCGGAACTGAGTGTACGTTCCATGATGACATCCTTCCGCTTGTGGCGGGATTAGGTAGTGGTTTAACTGATGCCAATGATCCTCCTCCGGCGCAAGACTCTCTAGATACAGTTCACCTGTATTGTGAGGGGCCAGTTAACTGTTTATAGCGGCTGTACTGTACGGAAATGGGGCAACTGTACCTGTCGGCACTTATTTGGTGCGTTTTAGGCGTTTTGGAGAGCGGGCGTAGGGTTTTTCGGTAGGAAATGACCGGTACAGTAGTACAGTTTTTTTAAAGGATGCGGCACTCAGTTCCGAGCGAATGCAACTGTGTTTGCATCCGCCCGGATCTGTATTGATCAACCTTTGAGCATGTGCCCGGTTTCTTCCAGGTTGATGTGCCAGCTCAAGGCTTCGCGCAGGATGTGCGGGGTATGCCCGCCGATGGCGCAGGCGGCGTTGAAGTAGTTATTGAGGGCGTCACGGTAGTCTGGGTGCACGCAGTTATCGATGATCACCCGTGCCCGCTCCCGTGGCGCCAGGCCGCGCAGGTCAGCCAGGCCGATCTCGGTCACGAGGATATCGACGTCATGCTCGGTATGGTCGACATGGCTGACCATCGGCACCACGCTGGAAATCGCCCCGCCCTTGGCAATGGATTTGGTAACAAAGATCGCCAGGTGCGCGTTGCGGGCGAAATCCCCCGAGCCGCCAATGCCATTCATCATCCGCGTGCCGCAGATGTGGGTGGAGTTGACGTTGCCGTAGATGTCGAACTCCAGCGCGGTGTTGATGGCGATGATGCCCAGGCGCCGCACCACTTCCGGGTGGTTGGAGATTTCCTGCGGGCGCAGCACCAGCTTGTCCTTGTAGCGCTCCAGGTTGCCGAACACGTCGGCATTGCGCCGCTCTGACAAGGTGATCGAACTGCCGGAGGCAAAGCTCAGCTTGCCGGCGTCAATCAGGTCGAAGGTCGAGTCCTGGAGGACTTCGGAGTACATGGTCAGGTCTTCGAACGGCGATTCGATCAGGCCGCACATCACCGCGTTGGCGATATTGCCGATACCGGCCTGCAGTGGGCCGAGCTTGTTGGTCATGCGCCCGGCGTCCACTTCCTGCTTGAGGAAGTTGATCAGGTGATTGGCGATCCACTGGGTGTCGCTGTCGGGCGGCGTAACCGTGGAGGCGGAATCGGCCTGGTTGGTGATGACGATGGCGACGATCTTCTCTGGCGGGATCGGGATCGCGGTGCTGCCGATGCGATCATCCACCTTGACCAGCGGGATCGGGGTGCGGGTCGGGCGGTAGGTCGGGATATAGATGTCGTGCAGGCCTTCGAGGTTCGGATTGTGTGCCAGGTTGATCTCGATGATCACTTGCTTGGCAAAAATCGCGAAGCTGGCCGAGTTGCCCACGGAGGTGGTGGGCACGATATGGCCTTGCTCGGTGATGGCCACGGCTTCAATCACTGCGATGTCCGGCAGCTTGAGCTGGTTGTTACGCAACTGCTCGACGGTTTCCGACAGATGCTGGTCGATAAACATTACTTCGCCGGCATTGATCGCCTTGCGCAGCGTGCTATCGACCTGGAACGGCATGCGGCGCGACAGCACGCCGGCTTCGGTAAGTTGCTTGTCCAGGTCGTTGCCCAGGCTGGCGCCGGTCATCAGGGTGATTTTCAGGGGCGAGGTCTTGGCGCGTTCGGCCAGGGCGTGGGGCACAGCCTTGGCTTCACCGGCGCGGGTAAAGCCGCTCATGCCGACGGTCATGCCGTCCTCGATCAGGGCGGCAGCATCGGCGGCGCTCATGACCTTGTTCAACAGCGAAGGCAAGCGAATACGATCACGGTACATGGATTGTTATCTCGGGCAACGGAGGCAAGGTGGGCAGTCTAGTGATTTCAAAGGCGTTCGTCCCGCTACCATGGTCGAATGCCAGGTGGCGATTTAGAGCCTTTGGTCGGGTTTTTCCCGTTAATAAAAAACCCCAGCCTACGGGAGGCCGGGGTTTTGGGTATTGCGCTGGAGCAGTGTTTATTCGACAGCCTTGACCATGTCTTCAATGACCTTCTTCGCGTCGCCGAAGACCATCATGGTCTTGTCCAGGTAGAACAGTTCGTTATCCAGGCCGGCATAACCACTGGCCATCGAGCGCTTGTTGACGATGATCGTCTTGGCCTTGAAGGCTTCGAGAATCGGCATGCCGGCGATCGGCGATTTCGGATCGTTCTTGGCGGCCGGGTTGACCACGTCGTTGGCGCCGAGCACCAGCACCACGTCGGCCTGGCCGAACTCGGAGTTGATGTCTTCCATCTCGAACACCTGGTCATACGGCACTTCGGCCTCGGCCAGCAGCACGTTCATGTGACCAGGCATGCGCCCGGCGACCGGGTGGATCGCGTATTTCACGGTGACGCCGCGATGGGTCAGCTTCTCGGTCAGTTCTTTAAGTGCATGCTGCGCCCGCGCTACCGCCAGGCCATAGCCTGGGACGATGATCACGGTGTCGGCGTTGGTCAGCAGGAAGGTGGCGTCGTCAGCCGAACCGGACTTCACCGGGCGCGCCTCTTTCGAACCGGCCGGCCCTGCCGCATCCGGCGTATTGCCGAAACCGCCGAGCAGCACGTTGAAGAACGAGCGGTTCATCGCCTTGCACATGATGTACGAGAGGATCGCGCCGCTCGAACCTACCAGGGAGCCGGCAATGATCAGCATCGAGTTGTTCAGCGAGAAGCCGATACCCGCCGCAGCCCAGCCGGAGTAGCTGTTGAGCATCGACACGACTACCGGCATATCCGCGCCGCCAATCGGGATGATGATCAGCACGCCCAGCACGAAGGCCAGGGCCAGCATCAGGGCAAAGGCGCTGAGGTTGCCGGTGAACATAAACACCAGGCCCAGACCCAGGGTGGTCAGGCCCAACACCAGGTTCAATTTATGCTGGCCGCCAAACTGTACCGGTGCGCCCTGGAATAGACGGAACTTGTACTTGCCTGACAGCTTGCCGAAGGCAATCACCGAACCGGAGAAGGTAATGGCACCGATAGCGGCACCGAGGAACAGCTCCAGGCGGTTGCCCGCAGGAATCGCATCGCCCAGTTGCTTGACGATCCCCAGGGATTGCGGCTCGACCACTGCGGCGATCGCAATAAACACCGCTGCCAGGCCGATCATGCTGTGCATGAAGGCGACCAGCTCCGGCATCTTGGTCATTTCTACGCGCTTGGCCATGATCGAGCCGGCGGTACCGCCGACCAGCAGGCCGACAATCACGTAGCCGATGCCGGCAGTGGCAAGTTCTGCACCGAGCTTATAGATGAGGCCAACGGTGGTGAGTACCGCCAGCGCCATGCCCAGCATGCCGAACAGGTTGCCGCGTCGGGACGTGGTTGGGTGCGACAGGCCTTTGAGGGCCTGGATGAAGCAGATCGACGCGATCAGGTAGAGCGTCGTCACGAGGTTCATGCTCATTACTTCTGCACCTCTTCTTTAGCCTTGGGCGCTTTCTTCTTGAACATCTCAAGCATCCTACGGGTAACCAGGAAACCGCCGAACACGTTAACGGCAGCCAGGGCCACGGCCAGGGTGCCCATGGTCTTGCCCAGTGGCGTGACGGTGAGTGCGGCGGCGAGCATCGCGCCGACGATCACAATCGCCGAGATCGCATTGGTCACGGCCATCAACGGCGTATGCAGCGCGGGGGTGACGTTCCAGACCACGTGGTAACCGACATAAATCGCCAGCACGAAGATGATCAGGTTGTAGATACCGGGGGAGATAAGCTCTTCCATCGTCTGAATCCCTGCTTAGGCGTTTTTGCGGATGACTTGGCCGTCGCGGCACATCAGGCACGCGGCGACGATGTCGTCTTCGAGGTTGATTTCAAACTGCCCTTCCTTGGTGAAGACCAGCTTCAGGAAGTCCAGCAGGTTGCGCGCATAAAGGGCTGAAGCGTCGGCAGCGACGGCACCGGCAAGGTTGGTCGGGCCGCAAATGGTCACGCCGTTCTCCACCACCACCTGGTCGGCGACGGTCAGTGGGCAGTTGCCACCTTGGGCGGCGGCCAGGTCGATCACCACGGAGCCTGGCTTCATCTGGGCGACGGTTTCGGCGCTCAGCAACGTCGGGGCCTTGCGACCCGGGATCAGGGCGGTGGTGATGACGATGTCGGCTTGCTTGGCGCGCTCATGCACGGCCAGGGCCTGACGCTGCATCCAACTGGTGGGCATGGGGCGTGCGTAGCCGCCGACACCGACGGCGCATTCGCGCTCTTCATCGGTCTCGTAGGGCACGTCGACGAACTTGGCGCCGAGGGATTCGATCTGTTCCTTCACGGCCGGACGGACGTCGGACGCTTCGATGACGGCACCCAGGCGTTTCGCCGTAGCGATGGCCTGCAGACCGGCCACACCAGCACCGAGGATCAGCACACGGGCGGCTTTCACCGTACCGGCGGCAGTCATCAGCATCGGCATGAAGCGCGGGTAGTGATGGGCCGCGAGCAACACCGCCTTGTAGCCGGCAATGTTGGCCTGGGACGACAGCACATCCAGGCTCTGCGCACGGGAGGTGCGCGGGGCGGCCTCCAGGGCGAAGGCAGTGATGCCATGTTCGGCCAGGCGGGTGATGGTTTCGTTGCTGAACGGATTGAGCATGCCCACCAACACGGTGCCGCTTTTAATCAGCGTCAGTTCGCTGTCGCTGGGGGCGACCACCTTGAGAATCAGCTCGGCGCCAAACGCGTCGCTGGCACTGCCAATGGTTGCGCCTGCCGCTTCATAGGCACTGTCGACGACGCTGGCATTGATGCCTGCGCCGCTTTGTACAGTGACCTTATGGCCCTGGCCGATCAGCTTCTTGATGGTTTCCGGGGTTGCAGCAACCCGCGTTTCACCGGTCTGGGTTTCGAGAGGAACACCAATGTGCACGTCAAATCTCCTGCATGATCTTTTTGCTTTTGATTTTTGTAAAAAGGCCAGTGCACCGCGAGTGGCGCAACTGGGGCGGCCGATCAGCACGACCCTGCTGAAATGACAGCAGGGCGCGGCATTTTGCAGGCGAACTTTACGGCCTTCAAGGGATTATGACGGGTGACGAAAAATTAACTACAAGTCACCCTGTGACTGATTGTCGCAACGTGCCGAAATAACCTCTTTGAATACAGGTGTTTAAAGGCTTCGGGCGGAAAAAGACAATTTTTGCAATTGTCGTCATGAATAGCGGGTCATGGGGGGTGAATAACCCCTGTAGCGCTGATAGCTATTGGCTTTCAGGTCATTTTTGCATTGATCGGTACAGTCTGTCTAAAGGCGACATATATTTATATCTGTAGTGCTATAAATTATCTGACTACAGGGTCAGTAAATATCGCGGGCGCCTAGAACTGGTGGCTGTAGCGTTGTGCCTGATCAACCAGCCAGTCTCGAAAGGCGCGCAGCGACGCGGATTCGACCTTTCTCTCGGGAATCATCAAGTAATAAGCCTTGCTGCTGGTCAGCGCCTGCGGGTTGGCGATCACCAACTGTTTCTCGCCCAGTTCGCGTTGAATAAGGAACGGTGGGATCAGCGCAATGCCCATGTCATGCATGGCTGCCTGGGACAGCATGGAGAATAGTTCGTAACGCGGGCCTGTCATGTCCCGGGGGATATTCAGTTGCTGGGCATTGAACCACTGGCGCCAGGCGTAGGGCCTTGTGGTTTGCTGTAGCAGCGGCAGTTCGGCGATTTCCTCTGCGCTGAAGTGCGAGCGGTTCTCCAGCAATCGCGGGCTACAAACGGGAACCGGGTTTTCGCCCATCAGTCGGTGGGATTCGGTCCCGGACCAGTCGGCATCGCCGAAATAGACCGCGGCATCGAATTGCGTATCGGCAAACAGGAATGGGCGAGTGCGGTTGGTCAGGTTCACCGTGACTTCGGGGTGTTGTTGCTGGAAGTCCTTGAGGCGCGGGATCAGCCACTGCGTGCCGAACGTGGGCACTACTGCCAGCTCGATGACATTGGCGCCCTGCTGGCCCATCACTGAGAGAGTGTCGCGCTCCACGGCATCTAGTTGCGTCGCGACCCGTCGGCTATAGGAAAGCCCGGCTTCCGTGAGCTTTACACCACGTCGCGAGCGTCGAAACAGTTCGACACTCAAAAACTCCTCGAGGCTGGCGATCTGTCGGCAGATTGCGCCCTGGGTAATGGATAGCTCCTGCGCGGCCTTGGTAAAGCTCTCGTGGCGGGCTGCCGCTTCAAAACTGACCAGGGCCGTGGTGCTGGGGATCTTCCTGCGCATGTACCGTCGCCTCACTAATAAAGAGCAGTTTTGCCCTTTTTAATCATTACGAAGTGAGAAATTAGCACAAGCCTATGCAAAAACCTCGTTTGCCCTCCTCGCCTGTCCGGCCTAGGCTCCATGCACGACTTTTGATTTACTTCGCGAGGACTCACTCATGGGCGGTAAGGCAAGCTTCAACTGGATCGATCCACTGCTGCTGGATCAACAGCTCACAGAAGAAGAGCGCATGGTGCGCGACAGCGCTGAGCAATTTGCCCAGGACAAGCTGGCACCGCGTGTGCTGGAAGCCTTCCGTCATGAAAAGACCGATCCTGCAATTTTCCGTGAAATGGGCGAGACCGGCCTGCTCGGCGCGATGATCCCCGAGCAGTACGGTGGCAGTGGCTTGAACTACGTCAGCTACGGCTTGATTGCCCGTGAAGTGGAGCGTGTCGACTCCGGCTACCGCTCGATGATGAGCGTGCAGTCGTCCCTCGTCATGGTGCCGATCAATGAGTTCGGTACTGAGGCGCAAAAACAGAAGTATCTGCCCAAGCTGGCCTCGGGTGAGTGGATTGGTTGTTTCGGCCTGACCGAGCCCAACCACGGTTCGGACCCGGGCGCGATGATTACCCGTGCGCGCAAGGTGGATGGCGGCTACAGCCTTACCGGCAGCAAGATGTGGATCACCAACAGCCCGATTGCCGATGTGTTTGTGGTCTGGGGCAAGGACGACGCCGGCGATATCCGTGGTTTTGTCCTGGAGAAGGGCTGGAAAGGCCTGAGTGCCCCGGCGATTCACGGCAAGGTCGGCCTGCGCGCTTCGATCACCGGCGAAATCGTCATGGATAACGTGTTCGTTCCCGAAGAAAACATCTTCCCCGATGTGCGCGGCTTGAAAGGGCCGTTCACCTGCTTGAACTCGGCGCGCTACGGCATCTCATGGGGCGCGTTGGGGGCAGCGGAGTTCTGCTGGCACACGGCGCGTCAGTACACCCTTGATCGCCAGCAGTTCGGGCGTCCATTGGCTGCCACACAATTGATCCAGAAAAAGCTCGCCGATATGCAGACCGAGATCACTCTCGCCCTGCAGGGTTGCCTGCGTCTGGGGCGGATGAAGGATGAAGGAACGGCGGCGGTGGAGATCACTTCGATCATGAAGCGTAACTCCTGCGGCAAATCCCTGGATATCGCCCGTATGGCTCGTGACATGCTGGGTGGCAACGGTATCTCCGATGAGTTCGGGATCGCCCGGCACCTGGTCAACCTGGAAGTGGTGAATACCTACGAAGGCACGCATGACGTCCATGCGCTGATCCTCGGACGTGCACAGACTGGTATCCAGGCGTTCTATTAATAGGAGTGTGACCATGGGCGCGCTATCGCATCTGCGGGTACTGGATTTGTCACGGGTGCTGGCAGGGCCCTGGGCCGGGCAGATTCTTGCGGATCTCGGGGCCGAGGTGATCAAGGTCGAGCGACCTGGCAGTGGCGACGATACGCGCGCCTGGGGGCCGCCGTTCCTTAAGGACGCTTATGGTGAGAACACCACTGAGGCGTCCTACTACTTATCGGCCAACCGTAATAAGGAGTCGGTGACTATCGACTTCACCCGGCCGGAGGGGCAGAAGCTGGTCCGGGACCTCGCGGCGAAGTCGGATATCTTGATCGAGAATTTCAAGGTTGGCGGTTTGGCGGCGTATGGCCTGGACTATGAGTCGCTCAAGGAGCTCAACCCGGAGCTGATCTACTGCTCTATCACAGGGTTTGGCCAGACCGGGCCGTATGCGGCGCGCGCGGGCTATGACTTTATGATCCAGGGGTTGGGCGGGCTGATGAGTCTGACGGGGCGTCCCGAGGGTGATGAGGGCGAAGGTCCGGTCAAGGTGGGTGTGGCACTGACTGACATTTTGACCGGGCTCTACTCTACGGTGGCGATTCTGGCGGCTTTGGCGCACCGCGACCATGATGGTGGCGGCCAGCATATTGATATGGCGTTGCTGGATGTCCAGGTGGCTTGCCTGGCTAATCAGGCGATGAATTACCTGACGACGGGTGTATCGCCCAAGCGGTTGGGCAATGCGCATCCGAATATCGTGCCGTATCAGGACTTTCCCACCGCTGACGGCGATTTCATCCTGACCGTGGGTAACGACAGTCAGTTTCGCAAGTTTGCCCAGGTTGCCGGGCAGCCACAGTGGGCTGATGATCCGCGGTTTGCTAATAATAAGCTGCGGGTGGCCAATCGGGCGGTGCTCATTCCATTGATTCGCCAGGCCACAGTGTTCAAGACCACCGCCGAGTGGGTGAGCCAACTGGAGCAGGTCGGTGTGCCCTGTGGGCCGATCAATGATCTGGCGCAGGTGTTTGCCGATCCTCAAGTGCGGGCGCGCGGGTTGGCTATAGAGTTGCCGCATCCGCTGGCAGGCAAGGTGCCGCAGGTGGGGAGCCCTATGCGGCTGTCCAAGACACCGGTGGAGTATCGCAGTGCGCCGCCTCTGCTGGGCGAACATACGGCTCAGGTGCTAAGCCAGGTGCTGGGATTGGGGGCAGCCCATGTGGCGGCTTTAAAGGAAGCGGGGGTCATTTGAGGTGTTTCTTCTATATAGAGGGGGTTTCTATATAGAAAGGCTGGTTGTTTTTTAAACGATCGTAACTAATTGATAGAAAAGCAAAATTAAGGGTTGACGGCAGATTCTGGAAGTCTATAATTCGCCCCACTTCCGGCGCAGTCGAAACGGAAAACTCCTTGGTAAACAAAGAGTTACGCAGAATTCGACGGCGAGTTGCTTCAGTTCATCGAAGCCCAGAAGGAGTTGGTAGAGCAGTGTTGTTTGGCTCTATTAACGTTTCGATCCTCTCGGTCGAAAGCGGAGAAAAAGAGGTGTTGACAGCAGCGTGTAACGCTGTAGAATTCGCCTCCCGCTAACGAGAGATCGGAAGCGCAAGTGGTTGAAGTTGTTGAGGAAATCCTCGAAAACTTCTGAAAATAATCACTTGACA
>NZ_MSAJ01000023.1:0-1997 GCF_044510355.1 Pseudomonas sp. DD1
TGGTTCCGCTCTTACAGCGGGTCACTTTTGGAAAAGAGCCCCAAAAGTAACCAAAAGGGCTCTTGCCCCACCACTCGGCACCTCGCCCAGGCTCGGTGTGCCCGTCATCCGACATTGATTTGGGGGGCCGCCGCGATGGGCCATCCATGGCCCAGCGCGGCTAACCCGGCGTCCTGCCGGGTTACCCCCCAAATCAATATCGGATGACGGCCAGCGTGGTTTAACGGGGCGCCTCAGATCAAAAGCAAAGCGAGGCGGCCTTAGAGCCGACCTGATCGTCGAAGCGTGCGCGTACCCCTGTGGGAGCTGGCTTGCCTGCGATGGTCGTTAACGATGACAAATGAATACCTGACACTCTGATGTGTTTTTTCGGGCGCCATCGCGGGCAAGCCCGCTCCCACAGGGGAGTGCAGCTTCGCGCTGTTGCTCTGCTTTTGATCTTAGGCGCCCCGTTAAACCACGATGGCCGCAGGCAGGTATTGCGCAGTGGGCACCCCGGCATGGATGCCGGGGTAGCCGCGACACGGCCAGGGATGGCCGATCGCGGCGGGCCCACGGAGCAATGCCTGACTGCGGGCATGCCGAGCCTGGGCGAGGCACCGAGTGGTGGGGCAAAAGCCCTTTGCTTACTTTGGGGCTCTTCCAAAGTGAGCCGCTGTAAGAGCGGAACCCTAAGTGGCCGTGACCGCAGCAACGGATATGTACCCACCCTGCAGAACCCCACAGTACTGATCATAATCCTGGCGGCGTTTTGCACACACCGGCCTTTGCCTGGATCACAACTCCCGTCTTCCAGAGCAGACGCAGGCAGTCTTGCAGGACCAGCAAGAAGCAACTGGTAGAGCACCGAACTACAAAGCCCGCTCCATCTTGATGATCTCAATGGACACCGGGCTATTGCCCCGGCTGAATGTTCCCTCGCCAATCTTGCGGAAGCCATGCGAGGCATAGAATTTTTCGGCGGTCAGGGTCGCCTCCAGATAGGCCCTGTCATGCCCAGCTGCGGCGATGCGCTGCAAAGCCTCGGCCAGCAGACGCGCACCAAGCCCCTGCCCGGCTGCCTCTCCACGAATAAACAACTTGCTGACTTCATGGCCGTCGATCTCCACGAAGCCCTGGAGCCTGTCGTTGCAAGCCAACCACAGGTTGCCCGCGTCGATGGCCGAGCGGTAGGTCTCAGGTGAGCGACCGTCGAGCCACATGGCAATCTGCTCGGGACCGTAGTCGGCATTGCACAGGTTTTCGACGGAGTTTTTATGCACCAGGAAGATGCTCTCGGCGTCTTCTGGGGTCGCTGGGCGGATCAGTAGATTTTTCATTCCCTTGAGATTCCGAGTGTGGCCAGTAAACCCAGGCGTTATAGCCGATCTTGCGCCGGGCAGCGACCGAAGACCGCACATCTTGTGCGTTGACCAACTTTCCGACACACCATATAGTGTGCCCACCCAGGCAGCCGACCACTACATAGTGTGCGAAGCCGGTAATTATCGAGTTTTCTGGACGGTTTCATACGCCGCCAGAACAGACCAGGAAGGAGTATTTCATGCTGAGTTGGGACGAAGTCGACAACGAAGACACCGGTGCAGCGGTCATCCGTGGCACCAACGCCGGCCACGCCACCGAAGCCAACATGGACCGCCTCGACGGTGCCGGCGCTGCCGCTGCCATCGAAGCCCGCGCCGTCACCGCCAACGACTCCGCCGCCATCGTGCGCGCCAAGGCTGCCCTGGACAAACTCGACGTCGCCGAAGGCCTCGCTGAACTCGAAGGCGCTTCCGCCCGTGTCGCCGTTGACGAAAAGCGCATGATCAACTGCCGCGCCGACCTCAACCAACTCGTACCCTTCAAGTACGACTGGGCCTGGCAAAAATACCTCGACGGCTGCGCCAACCACTGGATGCCGCAAGAGGTCAACATGACCGCCGACATCGCCCTGTGGAAAAACCCCGAAGGCCTGACCGACGACGAACGTCGCATCGTCATGCGCAACCTGGGCT
>NZ_MSAJ01000025.1:0-1564 GCF_044510355.1 Pseudomonas sp. DD1
GCGGCGAAGGCCGTGGCGGTGTTCGTGTAGGGCCAGGCGGCCCTGGTCGTCGTAGTGGTAGTGGCTCAGCAGTTGGCCCTGCTGGCGCTGGTGTTCGCGGCCTGCTTTGAACAGGTGCGAGCTGAGTGTCCGGCCATTCAGGTCGATAGTGGCAAGGTGGCCGCCCTTGTCGTGGTTGAAGGTCAGGCGGTTGTTGTCCGGCAGGCGCAGGGTTTCGAGTTGGCCGCAGTGGTCGTAGCCATAACGCAGGGTGCCCCAGCCTTGGTGCTCGGCGGTCAGGCGGCTTTGCGCGTCGTATTCGTACTGCAGCGGCCAGTGGCCGTCGTCGACGCTAAGCAGATTGCCGAGGCGGTCGTAGGTGTAATCCACCGTGCTGCCATCGGGCAGGTTTTTTCGGACGAGGCGGCCGGTGTTATCGTGCTGGTAGGTGGTAACCAACTGACGGTCATCGTCGCCAAACTCGGTTTTTTCCTGCAGGTGGCCGTTGAGGTCGTAGACGTAGGCGGTGCGTTGGCCGTCGAAGCCGGTTTCCTGCTGGATCAGGCCGTTAGCGTGGTACTCCAGTTGATAGCGCTCACCTGCCTCGTTTTCGATCTCGGTCAGCAGCAGGCGAGTGTTGTCGTAGCGATAGCGCAGGGCCGTGCCATCGGGGTTGATCCGGCGACTGATCAGGTGCAAGCCATCGGCATATTCATACCGGGTCACACGCCCCAGTTCATCGCGCTCGGCGGTGATTTTTCCGTAGGGGTTGTAGCTCAATTCGCGGGTGGCACCGCCCGGCATTACCACCTTGATCAGCCGACCCACCGCGTCCCAGTGATACTGGGTCAGGGCGCCATGTTCATCCTCGCGGGCAATCTGCCGGCCCAGGTCGTCATAGCGATAACGCCGTACGCCGCCATTGGGCAATTGCTCCCCAATCAACTGGCCAAGATCGTTCCACGTCAGGCGCTGGCAGCTGTGGTCCGGGTACCAAACCGCTAAAAGCTGCCCACGCTTGTCATAGCTGTACTCGGTGACATTGCCGGCTGGATCAGTCTGGCGCGTGATCGCGCCCTGATCATTACGCTGGTACTTCCAGACCGCCTCACCCCGGCGCATGACCCGTACGAAGCCATCCTCATACTCGTAGGTCGTGGGCTCGTCATCCCCGGGAAACAGCGCCACCAAGCGCCCAGCCTCGTCGTACTGATAGGCCGTGATCGCGCCGAGGGGATCCTGTTCAACCGTCAGCCGCCCCTGTGCGTCGTAGGACCTGAAATGCTCGCCGCCATCCGGATCAACCCGCTGCACCAGGCGTGCCCGCGGGTCATGCACGTAAACTTCCTGACTGCCATCGGCGTTAAGCAGGGTGACGCGGCCGTCGTCCCAGCTATAGCGCGTATCCATCTGCGCAAAACTGGCCCAATGCCTCACACAGCGTGCCGCCTTGCCAGACCGTTCCCACTCCCAGAAGAAACTCGCCCCACCGGCCAACTGCCGCTCAGTAATTACCGCAAGGCTGTCGTACTGATAGCGCTCGCTTTCGCCGACGGCATTGATCGCCTCAAGCAGTCGCCACTGT
>NZ_MSAJ01000026.1:0-1473 GCF_044510355.1 Pseudomonas sp. DD1
GCTCGCCACCGGTGACTTCTTTAATACCGGTAGTAACGGTCTGATCACCTTTGTACACATCATCTGGAGCCACAACCGAGACAGTCCCGCTCGACTGGTTCACACCGATGGTGATGACCTGGTTGTTGTCCAGAGTCACAGTCACAGGGTTGGTGATGTTAGTTACTGGCGCACCGTTTTTATCCACAAGGGTGGCGGTGTAAACGATCTCGCCGCCTTCACCCGCGGTTTTGGTGGCGGTCAGCACTACATCGACCTTGTCGATGGTGTCGTTGATCTGCGTTGTCGCGCCGTTGCCGGCAACCACTAGCTTCTCGAAGTTGCCGCCGTCAGTCCCGGTGATCTGGACAGTCTGGGTGCTCTTATCAACGAACACGTCATCGCCAGGGGCATCAACGGTGACGGTACCGACGGTTTCGCCGGCCTTGATGGTGATGGTTTGCTTGTTGTCCAGCGTCAGGGTGACGTCGGTATCCGCTTTATTAGAAAGCGTAGCGGTGTAGGTGATTTTCCCACCTTCACTCACTTCCGACGGAGCCGTCAGCGTCACTGTCGTGGTGTTATCGGTACCTGGGGTATCAGTAACAGTCGTGGTGACCTTGTCAGTCCCAGGAACCAGGTTTTCAAAGTGCTCGCCGCCGGTGACTTCTTTAATACCGGTCGTGACGGTTTGATCTCCTTTGTAAACGTCGTCTGGAGCCACAACCGAGACAGTACCGCTCGACTGGTTCACACCGATGGTGATGACCTGGTTGTTATCCAGAGTCACTGTCACAGGGCTGGTGATGTTAGTTACTGGCGCACCGTTTTTATCCACAAGGGTGGCGGTGTAAACGATCTCGCCGCCTTCGCCCACAGTTTTAGTGGCGGTCAGGACCACATCGACCTTGTCGATGGTGTCGTTGATCTGCGTCGTTGCGCCGTTGCCTGCAACCACGAGCTTCTCGAAGTTGCCGCCGTCGGTGCCGGTGATCTGGACGGTCTGGGTGCTCTTGTCGACGAACACGTCGTCGCCTGGAGCATCAACGGTGACGGTACCAACAGTTTCGCCGGCCTTGATGGTGATGGTTTGCTTGTTATCGAGGGTCAAGGTGACGTCAGTGTCAGCCTTGTTGCTCAAGGTGGCGGTGTAGGTGATGGTGCCGCCTTCGTTGACGGCGCTTGGCGCGGTCAGGGTGACGGTGGTGGTGTTATCGGTACCTGGGGTATCAGTGACAGTCGTGGTGACTTTGTCAGTACCTGGAACCAGGTTCTCAAAGTGCTCGCCGCCGGTGACTTCTTTAATACCGGTCGTGACGGTTTGATCACCTTTGTAAACGTCGTCTGGAGCCACAACCGAGACAGTACCGCTCGACTGGTTCACACCGATGGTGATGACCTGGTTGTTATCCAGAGTCACTGTCACAGGGCTGGTGATGTTGGTCACCGGCGCGCCGTTCTTATCCACCAAGGTAGCGGTGTAGACGATCTCGC
>NZ_MSAJ01000027.1:0-1231 GCF_044510355.1 Pseudomonas sp. DD1
TGAATCGCTCCGGGTTTCGTAGACACCTCTTTGCCTTAAACTGAGGCCTATTAGGAGGTGCCATGAGCAACCCGCGTTACCCCGAAGAATTCAAAATCCAAGCAGTCAATCAAGTGACCGAAAAGAGGCTGCCTGTCGCTGATGTGGCGGCGCGTCTTGGCGTGTCGACGCATAGCCTCTATGCCTGGATAAAGCGCTACAGCAAACCTCAACAAGAACGGCAGCAGGATGATGATCAGCACGCTGAACTGCGTCGTCTGCGAGCCGAACTCAAGCGGGTCACCGAAGAGCGAGACATCTTAAAAAAGGCCGCCGCGTACTTTGCCAAGGAGTGCGGTTGAAGTACGCCTTTATCAAGCAGCGAGCGGGCGACTATTCCATTCGACGGCTTTGCCTGACGCTGAAAGTCCATCCCAGTGGTTATTACGCTTGGTTGTCTGAGCCGCAATCTGCACGCGCTAAAGACGACCAGCGATTGCTGGGTTTGATCAAGCACTCGTGGCTGGAGAGCGGCGGAGTTTATGGCTATCGCAAAATCCATGACGACCTGCGCGAGGTCGGTGAAGATTGTGGTCGGCATCGTGTGGCGAGGTTGATGCGTCTTGAAGGTCTGCGCTCTCAGACAGGGTATCGACGTCGCCCTGGAAAGTACGGCGGTAAGCCAGCGGTCGCCTCACCCAATTTGCTGAAGCGCCAGTTCGATGTCGTGGAACCCAACAAGGTTTGGGTCACCGACATCACCTATATTCGTACGTATGAAGGCTGGCTGTATTTGGCGGTGGTGCTGGATCTGTTTTCCCGTCAGGTCGTTGGCTGGTCAATGAAGTCGCAGATGACCAGTGATTTGGCCATTGATGCGTTATTGATGGCGGTTTGGAGGCGAAAACCGAAACAAGAGGTGATGGTTCACTCCGACCAGGGCAGCCAGTACAGTAGCTCCGATTGGCGCAGTTTTTTGAAGGCAAACAATTTGGTTGCCAGCATGAGCCGCCGAGGCAATTGTCATGACAACGCCGTGGCTGAGAGCTTTTTCCAGCTTCTGAAACGGGAACGAATCAAGCGGAAAATCTACACCTCACGGCAAGATGCTCGTAGTGATGTGTTCGATTACATCGAGATGTTCTACAACCCAAAACGCCGCCATGGTTTCAACAATCAACTGTCACCGGTAGAGTTTGAAAAGCGTTACGCAATGAGCTTGCAAGGTGTCTAGAGAATCCGGGGCGATTCA
>NZ_MSAJ01000028.1:0-879 GCF_044510355.1 Pseudomonas sp. DD1
TACCTCGACGGCTGCGCCAACCACTGGATGCCGCAAGAGGTCAACATGACCGCCGACATCGCCCTGTGGAAAAACCCCGAAGGCCTGACCGACGACGAACGTCGCATCGTCATGCGCAACCTGGGCTTCTTCTCCACCGCCGACTCCCTGGTCGCGAACAACCTGGTGCTGGCCGTGTACCGCCTGATCACCAACCCGGAGTGCCGCCAGTACATCCTGCGCCAGGCCTTCGAAGAAGCGATCCACACCCACGCCTACCAGTACTGCATCGAATCGCTGGCCATGGATGAAGGCGAGATCTTCAACATGTACCACGAGATCCCATCGGTCGCCAAAAAGGCAGCCTGGGGCCTGAAGTACACCCGTTCGATCTCCGATCCGAAGTTCGAAACCGGCACCGTCGACACCGACAAAGAGCTGCTGCGCAACCTGGTCGCCTACTACTGCGTGCTGGAAGGCATCTTCTTCTACTGCGGTTTCACCCAGATCCTGTCCATGGGCCGCCGCAACAAAATGACCGGCGTGGCCGAGCAGTTCCAGTACATCCTGCGCGATGAGTCGATGCACCTGAACTTCGGCATCGACGTGATCAACCAGATCAAAATCGAAAACCCACACCTGTGGGATGCCGACATGAAGGAAGAAGCGACCCAGATGATCCTGCAAGGGACCCAGCTGGAGATCGAATACGCACGCGACACCATGCCGCGCGGCGTGTTGGGCATGAACGCGGCGATGATGGAGGACTACCTCAAGTTCATCGCCAACCGTCGCCTGTCGCAGATCGGCTTGAAGGAAGAGTACCCAGGGACCACTAACCCGTTCCCGTGGATGAGCGAGATCATGGACTTGAAGAAAGAGAAGAACTTCTTTGAGACC